>CAZADS010000061.1:0-144223 GCA_964483985.1 uncultured Thalassobaculaceae bacterium | reverse complement strand
AGCCGGATTACTCGACATTTCACCTATGGTACGCTGCTTGGGTGTCAACTATACAGTGAGGGCTCCGCATCTATCACTTGCTGCCGCTGCTTCACAGCCCGCATGACCACCCCCAATAAAGATCACATCATAAAAATTCTTTTCGGAGCTTGTCTCTGTTACCACAATCTTTTACCTCTAAAACCATAAAGGCGTCGTTTATACCACTATGCATATAAAATTCGGCGGCTATTTTCCAATACAAAATTCTTTAAAAATAATGTCCAACAAATCCTCAACATCCGAACGACCGGTGACTTGTCCTAATGAAGCCGATGTCGTTCTAAGATCTTCAGCCACTAATTCCACATTGGATTCAGTCTGAAGACCCCGGATGGCGCGCCTCAGTGATGTTAAGCTAATTTTCAGCGCCTTTCGATGTCGTTGCAGAGTCATAAGAGGCGCAGCCCGAACGTCCATCTTTCTCCGCGTTATCACTTCCAATGATTCAGCAACTTTTTGAAGGCCGTGGCCCTTTGTAATTGCCGTGTAAAACCAGGATGGTTCACCTTTCGGCTCTTTAACACAATCTACCTTGTTTACAATGACCAAATCATCCTTATCCATCTTAAACTCTTTTAGGAGGATATCATCCTTGGTAGCATCAAGAATAACGATCCGCAGTTCCGCATTTTTTGACCATTCCTTCGCCCGTCTTATCCCTTCAGCCTCTAACTCATCTGTTTCTTTTCGTATCCCAGCAGTGTCGGCCACGATTACCGGATATCCACCAATATTTAAGTGAGCTTCAATAACGTCCCGCGTCGTTCCTGGCCTATCGGACACTATCGCCGTATTTTTATCTGTTAACCAATTGATAAAGCTCGATTTTCCTGCATTTGGCGGTCCTACTATCGCCACACGTAAACCCTCACGCAATAACTCTCCTCGACGCCCGTCTGCAGCATAGGTCATCATTTCTGATAGCGTATCTTCCATCCTTTTTATCAAGTCATTTTTGATGGGACTTGGAATTAATTCATCCGGAAAATCAATATATGCCTCAATATGAGCACAAACACCGAGTATCTCTGCGGTCCAAATATCGAATCTACGACCCAGCCCCCCTTCTGCTTGCCTAAAGGCCTGAGCCCGTTGCGCTTCTGTCTGAGCATTTATAAGGTCGTTTATGCCTTCTGCCGCCGTAAGATCCATTCGATTGTTTACCACAGCTCTACGACTAAATTCACCTGGCTCAGCAGGTCTGAAACCTTCCAAAGAATTTAATACTTCTAGAACACCTTCCTGAACCGCCTTTCCACCGTGAATATGTAATTCAATAATATCCTCACCCGTAAAACTTTCGGGCCCAGAGAAAAAAAGTACTAGTGCTCTGTCGAGAGTCCTGCCTCCTACTCTCAAATAACGTAACCCGGCCCGCCTAGCTTTAGGGAGTGCTAACCCAAACAATTCCGCGGTCTTCTGAGCACCATTGCCCGAAATCCTAATGATTGCTACAGCACCCCGACCAGGTGCGGTAGAAACAGCATATATTGTATCGTCATAGTTTTGATTCATTTCAATTTCACCGTCGTTTTCCGACCGAAGACCCAGATTGCTGTTTATTCCCAATTCCAACTCTGATTCGATTGTAACGAACCTGTTTGCTATCCTATCCCCTTTTATAGAATTTCCGTGGTTGTAATGAGGCAGATGGATCCGTAGGATATTATCTAGGAGGGCAGCGAATTTTTTCTAATTACGGTTACTTCCACCACAAACATTAACGCTCGCAATTACGGCGCAGATATCGAATGACCTTCTCATTAAAATGCTAAACATTACCGCACCATACTTATCGTATAGCGCAGCAAGTAGCGGAACAACTTAATTAATTGGAGACCAAAATGGCTAAAGCTATCCGATTTCATCAAACCGGAGGACCCGAAGTCCTCGTAACAGATTACATTGACATTGGCGAACCTCAAGCAAATGAAATTCTCATAAACCAAACCGCTATTGGCCTAAATTACATCGATACATACCACCGCAGTGGCCTTTATCCTCTTTCTCTTCCATCTGGAATTGGGATGGAGGCAGCAGGAGTTGTTGAAGCTGCCGGATCAAACGTAACCGAACTATCAATTGGAGATCGAGTGGCTTATGCCGCTCCGCCACCTGGTTCGTATTGTGAAAAACGGCTAATTGATGCCACAAAAGTAGTCAAAATTCCAGACGACATAGACGATAATACGGCAGCTGCAATGATGCTCAAGGGATTAACCACCCAGTATCTCATTAGACAAATTTATTCTGTTGGACCTTCGGATACGATATTGATACACGCTGCAGCAGGCGGAGTCGGTCTACTTGTTTGTCAGTGGGCTAAACATTTGGGAGCAACCGTGATTGGCACCGTAGGAAGCCAAACGAAAGCTGAGCTTGCTAAGGAAAACGGATGTGACCATGCAATTGTGTATACCCAAGAAGATTTTGTAGCAAAGGTGCTAGATATTACCGATGGAAAGGGGGTCCCAGTAGTCTATGATTCGATTGGTAAAGAAACTTTTCCCGCTTCACTGGACTGTCTCCAGCCACTGGGTATCATGGTAAGTTTTGGTCAAGCATCTGGCCCAATTCCGCCAGTGGATTTAGGCATTTTCGCTCAAAAAGGATCTTTGTTTTTTACAAGGCCAACGCTTTTTAATTATGCTGGAACGCCTGAAGCTCTCAGGTCGATGTCTCAGGATTTATTCTCTGCTGTAGCGAACGGAGCAATAAAAATTAATATAGACCAGAAATTTTCTATGGAAGATGCCCGAGCAGCCCATGAGGCCTTAGAAAGCCGTAAAACTACAGGATCCACCGTCTTGTTACCATAACCTAATATATTGTCCGGTTAGATCCTGAGGCCTTAAACGGGCCTAGTTTTCTAGGTTGCTGCCAAATAATTATGAGTTCATTGCATCAAAGAAATCATTGTTGTTCTTAGAGGTTTTGAGTTTGTCAAGGAGAAACTCCATGGCATCAACTGTACCCATTTGAGTAAGAATACGGCGAAGAACCCACATCTTCGCTAACGTACCTTTATCAACTAACAACTCTTCTTTACGCGTACCCGATCGGGTGATGTCGATAGTTGGGAATGTTCGTTTATCGGTAAGTTTTCGGTCAAGAATGATTTCTGAATTCCCAGTCCCCTTAAATTCCTCAAAAATAACTTCATCCATCCTAGAACCGGTATCGATAAGGGCGGTTGCTATTATTGATAAGGACCCTCCTTCTTCAATATTTCTGGCGGCCCCAAAAAATCGTTTAGGCCGTTGAAGAGCGTTTGCATCTACGCCACCCGTAAGGACTTTCCCAGAAGATGGCACAACCGTGTTATAAGCACGAGCTAGCCTCGTTATTGAATCCAATAATATCACCACGTCTCGACGATGCTCCACAAGCCGTTTGGCTTTTTCTATAACCATTTCGGCGACTTGAACATGACGGCTAGCAGGTTCATCAAACGTCGAACTAATCACCTCACCTCGGACGGTTCTATCCATATCTGTTACTTCTTCTGGCCGCTCATCAATCAAAAGAACTATCAAATAAACCTCGGGGTGATTTTTAGCAATCGACGTTGCTATGTTTTGTAACATCACAGTTTTACCTGTCCGAGGTGGTGCTACCACTAAGGCGCGCTGGCCTTTTCCAATAGGGGAAATCAAATCGATTACGCGGCAGGTGGGGTCGTCTTGTTTAGTGGTTTGTTCAATTTCAAGATTAAGGCGCTCGTCCGGATATAATGGTGTTAGGTTGTCGAAATTAATCCTATGCCGAACTACATCTGGATCTTCGAAATTTATTTTATTTCCTTGAAGAAGAGCGAAATATCTTTCTCCATCCTTTGGTGATCGAATCTGCCCTTCAACGGTATCTCCATTTCGTAGCCCAAAGCGCCTAACCTGAGCAGGGGAAACATAAATATCATCCGGCCCAGGCAGGTAGTTAGATTCTGGCGATCTCAAAAATCCAAACCCGTCAGGCAACGTTTCGAGTACACCTGCGCCATAAATTGCTACATCGTTTTCCGCAAGTTGTTTTAAAATCGCGAACATCATATCCTGTTTCCTCAGGACACTCGCGTTTTCAATTTCTAGCTCTTCTGCAAAAGCGAGAAGATCAGCGGCGGTTTTGGTTTTAAGCTCCTGAAGGTGCATGGTTTACCACATAAATTTTTAAGAAATTATGTATTTGTCTAAGTCAATTATCTGTTTTCAGAAAATCCTTAACAGTTCGCTTTGGCGACACTCGGAGATCTGAAATGGGAAAGGTTCCAGGGCTAATACCCTATGAAAGACTATAGAGTGTTATCTGAAGCAGTTTATAAAGTCAATGTTTTATACTCTATAGACAATATCAAGGTTTTACTACTGCTAGAATAACTATAGCGATCATTAGTACGGTGGGTACTTCATTTATCCATTTATAAAATTTTGTGGAAAATATATTTTCATCACGTTCAAAAAACCGTCTCCACCTTGAAAAGGCACCGTGAATACCCGTCATTCCAACTAACCCGATGATTTTCCATTGCATCCAATGCTGTTCAAGTATTTCAGGTGAGAGAAAAATTAACCAAATACCAAATACAAACGTAAAAATCATGGAAGGATTAGTAATAAATAAATTTAATCTGCGTTCCATAACCTTAAAGGTTTCAGATAACTCCGACCCAGATTTTGTAGCAGAATGGTATACAAATAATCTAGGCAAATACAAAAGCCCAGCCATCCAGCATATGACACTGATAATATGGAAAGCTTTAATCCAATTATAGTAGTCCATTACCTTCCTAACTTAACGTCGGTTTTTTATTATATCAGATAACCTTGCTACGTTTTCTGGTGGTGTAATAGGTAAGATTCCATGACCTAGATTAAAAATGAAATTTCTATTTCCAAAAGTCCGGAAAATTCTCTCTAGTTCTTCATTCATTAAGGAACCGCCGATGGTCAACGTTATCGGATCCATATTGCCTTGAACAGGCATAAGCGGTTGTAAATATTTTGAAGCCCATTTAACAGGTACACCTTGGTCAATCGCTATAGCGTCTACACCAGATCGTTTTGCATAATCTAAATACAAGATTCCGGCACCCTTTGGAAAACCTATTATTGGGGTCTTTGGAGAAGCTTTCTTTATCGCCGAACAAATTTTACGAGTTGGTTCTACAACCCATTTCTCAAAACCTTGTGGATTAAGAACTCCTGCCCAAGAATCAAAGAGTTTTACTATATCTGCACCAGCCCTTATCTGGTCCAATAAGTGATCAATTGTCTTTTCGACTAAGAGTTCTATCAATGTTTCAAATGTTTTTGGATCGCTATAGGCCCATGTTTTGACCTTTAAGTAATCTTTACTTCCCTTCCCCTCTACCATATATGTTGCTACAGTCCAGGGAGACCCAGCGAACCCGATAAGACAAGTATTCTCAGATAATTTCGATTTAACTTTAGAAACAACCTCGTATGTTGGTTGTATTTTATGCCACGTTTGATGTGGGGAGAGCTTGTTAAGTTCTTTTGGTCCATTTATCGCGTCGAGTACTGGGCCAATACCTTCCTTAAATAATACTTCCTGACCTAATCCATATGGGATTACTAAAATATCAGAAAACAAAATAGCTGCGTCAGGATTAAATCTCTGAATTGGTTGTAAAGTAACTTCAGTCGCTAGATTCGGACTTAAACATAATTCTAAAAAAGATCCAGCCTTTTGCCTTAAACTCCTATATTCAGGTAAATATCGACCTGCTTGTCTCATTAACCAAAACGGGGGATGATCAGTGTGGGTTTTCCCAGAAAAAACACGAATAATCCGTTTTTCTGTCATATCATAATTCCGTATTTACTTAAATTATTCTATCTAAATAATAATAACTTATTATTTAGTTGTAGTTAATATCTGTGAATAACGAGGATTAATGGTTTTCAACAACTTTTTCCATATTTAACAACATCCCTAAACGTAGATATCGTAGCTAATTTAACCAATAAAAACCAATTTTTCCAATAGCCTTATCATTTTTAATTTAGGTATTAGGTCTTTATCACCGGTTTACACATAAAACACACGATAGATTTTTAATTTTGTTAAACGAGGTATCTAAAATCTGATAAAGTTAATAAAATCCGTCTATTCTTTAAAAGATATACGTTATTCACGTAAGTTAACAAAAAGTTAACATAAAACTAGGGATTAATTAAAGAGCTGCCAATGTTTTACGTCGCAAACTCAAAGTTCTATCCTTAATGAATATGGGTTCTAAAAACCATTATCTAGTTTTAGCATCAAGCAGTAGAACTCGGGAAAGAATATTAAAGAATGCCGGCTTGACGTTTATTGTTGATAAACCTTCTTTAGAAGAGTCCAAGGTTTTAAAATTGTTGAAGATTAAAGGGTTAAGTACACCTGAAAGTGCTTTATATTTATCTACTCAAAAAGCCACTCAGGTTAGCAAGCGTCACCCAGATGTTTTTATCGTAGGTGCGGACCAGATTTTAGAATTTGAAGGTCACTGGTATGAGAAACCAACTAGTTTGGAGATGGCGACCCAACAACTGAAGAGTCTGTCAGGAAAGACACATAAATTAGTGAGCGCTGTGACAGTGGTGAAGAACGAAGCTTGTCTTTGGTCATGTACAGATGAAGCTACTTTAACTATGAGATATCTTTCTAAAAAATTTATACAGAATTATATAGAAAATAATGGCGATGTTCTTCTCTCGTCAGTAGGGGCATATCAGATAGAAGGTGTTGGTATCCAACTATTTTGTGATATTAAAGGGGATTTTTTTACAATACTTGGATTACCCCTTTTGAAGCTCTTGGTTTATCTAAGATCCCACGGGATGATAGGCATATAAATCCTATGTTTATAATCGGACTAACAGGGTCAATAGCTATGGGGAAAAGTGCTACTGCCCAAATGTTCATTAAGCTCGGCATCCCAGTGTATGACGCTGATAGATGTGTCCATGATTTAATTTTACCGGGAGGAAAAGCAGAAAAAGCTATTCGAAAGACCTTTCCGCAGGCTATAGAAAAAGATATTATTAACCGAAAGCTTCTGGGAGATGTCGTATTTAGTAATCACAGTCAGCTTAGGGAACTTGAAAAAATTCTCCACCCTCTTGTAAAAACAGAGCGCGATGTATTCTTAGGTACTAATCGCCGTAGAAAGACAAAATTAGTTGTACTTGATGTACCACTATTGTTTGAAAATGGAGGGGATAAGGTATGCAATAAAGTAATTGTTGTATCTGCTCCTAAGTTTTTACAAAGACAACGAGCTCTTTCTCGTCCAAACATGACTGAAAGTAAGTTTAAATCTATCCTTTCTCAACAATTGGAAGATAAGGAAAAACGTCGCCGCGCAGATATTGTTATGGAAACGGGTTTAGGCCTTGCTTTTACGTTTAGGCGTGTAAAGAGATATATAAAAAGTTTTTCTCTAAATAGATAAAGAATGTGTATCAGGAGGCCCTTTAGTGAGGAAAATCGTATTAGATACTGAAACTACAGGCCTCGATGTCGCTTCAGGTCACAGAATTATAGAGATTGGGGCTATAGAATTAATAAATTATGTTCCTACTGAGAAGCAATTTCATCAATACATTAATCCGCATCGAGCCATAGACTCGGGCGCTTTTGAGGTTCATGGATTATCAGAAACTTTTCTCTCTGATTTTCCACCATTTTCTGAGATAGTGGCGGAGTTTATAGAGTTTATTGGTTCAGATGATCTCATTATTCATAATGCTCCCTTTGATATAGGGTTTATTAATTCAGAGTTGGCGCGCGTGGGCCATTCAAAGATCTCTAAACATCGGCTTATAGATACTTTGGCAATCGCTAGAAAACGTTATCCAGGGGCTCAGGCAAGTCTAAATGCTCTTTGCCGACGGTTTGAAATTAATAATTCACATAGAAATTTACATGGCGCTTTGGTAGATGCGGATCTATTAGCGGCAGTCTATCTTGAGTTAATCGGGGGGAAACAACCTGGTTTTACGCTTACCCGAGAATTAGATTCTCTTAGAAAGGATGTTGAGTTGAGTTTACCAAAAGCAAGGCGTGCCATTCGAACATTTCAACCGACTCAGGAAGAGTTATCCGCCCACTCCTTCCTTGTTGAACGAATCGCTAATCCAATTTGGAAAAATTAAAAGCATCCTTTATACACCGTTGCTTAATTCGAGAGGTTGGATGTTTGGCTTTTAAGTGATTGTTGATAAAGCTGAGCAAAGTCAACTGGCTGCATCATAAAAGGTGGATAACCACCGTCTCGAATAACGTCTGAAATAATATTGCGCACAAATGGAAATAACAAGCGGGGACATTCTATCAAAAGTATGGCTCTTAAATGCTGATCCGGAACGCCAAGTATAGTAAATAAGCCACAATAAGAAAGTTCAGCAACAAAAAGTGGATTTTCAGAGCTCTTTCCACTAACTGTTGTACTTAGGGTTACTTCATGAATTCCGTTTTCCAGCGCCATACTTGTAACATCTAATCGAACGTCGACTGTTGGGTGTTCTTTGGTGTTGAAAATTTCTGGCGCTTTTGGGTTTTCAAAAGAAAGATCCTTAACGTATTGAGCAGTAATTTGGATTTCGATAGTGTTTTCTTGCTGCGAATTACCGTTTTGCGCGTTTTGGTCGTTATTCATAAATGCTCCTAAATTTAGATATATTCGAGTTCTATTATGAGAAGGGATAAGGCATCACCTAACGATCGATTCAATAATCGATCCTTGACCATCTTTATCCACGCGGACGATTGTGCCATTGGGAACGCTCATACCCGTTAACGAACGAATAAAACCCCAATGAGTAATTGCGGCTACGCTATCGAAGTCAGGTAAGGCCATGGTGTTTTCTAGAAACAGTCTGCTTCGAGATTCAACCTCCTCCTCGCGTTCTTTGAATTCTGGCCACCATTTCTCTTCTAAATGTTGAAAATTTATTCCGGGCCAATCTTGGATTAGATGTGATCGTGTAGATCCAATATCGCATGAAAAACCAAAATGTTCTCTCAATAAAGGATCTATCGAAATAGTCAGGCTTAATTTATTAGAAATTATAGAAGCCGTTTCAAGTGCTCGGCGATATGGGCTGCTAACTAAACGTGTAATCCTTCTGCCATTAAGAATTCTGGTTGCACCTTTGATTTGTTCCTTTCCAAGTGATGTTATTGATGGGTCTTCAATCCCTGGGTCTTTACGGGTCTTGGTAAATAATTCGTTAAATTTTGATTGTCCATGCCGCACCAAAATCATTTTAGAATGCTCTTATGATATTCCGTTTTATCTTTTAAGCTCTTCCGCCGAACTTTTTGTTCCGAATTTTTTCTAAATTCTCCATCGAGTATTTCTCCTTCAAAAATAGTTTCCGTATTTGTACGGTGATGTGTATCCATTTTAAAAATAAGTTTTTTAAAAATAATCTTTAAAATAAACAAACGAAATGGAGGAATAAATAAACTACATCCAATGAAATCGGTAATAAATCCAGGAATAAATAATAGACCCGCCGCAATAAATAAACCTAAACCATCAACAATATTCTCAACTGGCATTTGTCCTAGAGCAAGACTTTTTTGGGCCCGTGTTAACGTACTAAATCCCTGTATTCTAAATAAAAAAGTACTAACTATCGCTGTAACGACACAAATTAATATTGTAATTCCAGCGCCTACCTTGGCACCGATCTCTATTAGGACTAGTATCTCTGCGAGCGGTAAGGAAAGTAAAATTCCAACAATTAGTATTGTTACCATGGTTGCTCTTTTTAATGTGAGGTCTTAAGTATCTATTAGGTTTTCGTATATAAATACTATTAAATATAACGTAAATTTGATTTTGAATGTGGAGTGGATTTCAAAACGGTTGGTTTTGATGCTAAAAAATTACAATAGACAGGCGACGGAAGGGCGGTCGAGATTTATTTTGAATCCGGTCGTATGTGCCAGATGGAAGATGGCTTAGCTTTCTTTGATATTATAATATTTGCTATGCTAGCTGGCTATTTAGCATTCCAGCTACGGAGAGTATTAGGCCGGCGAACGGATCAGGAGCAGCGCCGATCCAACCCGTTTAGTCGAAAACCCAAAGAGAACCCAGATAACGATAATGTGGTGGCGCTCCCAGACCTAAAAGCTGATGATGCTGCAGAATCCAAAGACCCTGACGAAAGTGAAGAGCTTCACGGCTTGTCTAAGGTTCGATCTTTGGATCCAAATTTTGATGAAAGGGAATTTCTTAAGGGTTCAAGATCGGCTTTTGAATGGATTGTGTCGGCGTTCGCTAGTGGCAATATTGCTAACTTATCGGGAGGTTTGCTTAGCGAAGACCTGCAAGAACAATTTATATCCTCTATTGAAACACGCCAAAAGAACGGGGAAGAGTTAGAAGTTACAGTTGTTTCCATTAAATCGGCTACGATTGAAGGAGTTGTTGTCGAAAATACAACTGCATCCGTCACAGTGGAATTTGTCAGCGATCAAGTTAAGGTTTATAGGGATTCCAGCGGTGAGATTCTGGAAGGTGATCCAGATAGGATCGATACGCTAACGGATATATGGACGTTTAAACGGGACATCCGTTCCAACGATCCTAATTGGCAATTAGTTAAAACTTCGAATCCAGACGACGATTCGTGATCTTATCTAAATGGCGTCTTAGAATCGGAACGATGAAACGATATCTCGTGACTTATTTGATAGTCTTGATTGTTTTTGTTGGCTGTTCTGATGACTTAGCCAAAATGGAATTAGGGCACGAGATTGATTTTAGACCAATCACTTTCTCAAATCTTCCAGGATGGATGGAGGATGACTTGTCTAAGGCATTACTACCGCTTTCGAGATCGTGTAAAACCCTATTAAAAAAACATCGGGAAAATTGGTTTAACGGAAAACAATTTGCAGGTCGTGTTCGTGATTGGATACCGGCCTGCAATTCGATACCTAAAAACGAATCGGCAAATGAGACTTCTAGAGCGTATTTTAAAAAATGGTTTCAAGCTTATGAAGTTTTTAGTCACGGTGTTTCACGAGGGTTGTTTACGGGTTATTTCGAGCCAAATTTACAGGGGTCGTTGGAGGAATATGGAGAGTTTACAGTTCCGATTTACAATCGACCCAATGATTTGATTTTAGTAACCCTCGCTGACTGGGATCCATCGTATCGGGGAAAACGAATTGCTGGTCGAATTATAGAGGGGCGTTTAAAGCCTTATCCGTCTAGGTCACAAATTACAGCGGGTGCCCTGGGTGAAAAAGCCAAGCCAATTGCTTGGACTAATAGTGTGATAGACGCGTTTTTTCTACATGTACAAGGATCGGGAAGGATTACATTGCGAGACGGGTCCTTTTTGAGGGTCGGTTATTCTGGTCACAATGGTCACAAATATTATCCGATAGGCCGATATTTACTTAAAAAAGGTGAATTAGATAAATCAGAAATATCTCTTCAGTCTATCCGAGAATGGTTAATTCAGAATCCAGATAGACTTAAAGAAGTCCTGAACCAAAACGCTTCATATATTTTCTTTCGACAGCTAAAAGGAGAAGGGCCAATAGGGTCACAAGGTGTCCCGTTAACACCCGGAAGATCATTAGCAATCGATAGAAGTTTTTTGCCGCTTGGTGCCCCCATTTGGGTTTCGATAGATTTTGAAGACGAAAGAGGACTCCAATTTAGTAAGATGATGGTGACTCAAGATACTGGGGGGGCAATAAAAGGACCGCTGCGCGGCGACGTATTTTGGGGGTTTGGCAAAAAAGCTGAGAAGTTTGCTGGGCCAATGAATGCCAAAGGAAAATATTATTTATTATTGCCGAAGTCTGTGGCGGTACCTTAAGTAGCCGGTTTCCAGTTGTTTTTGTAACAGAAGAAATTTCTGAAGTTCACGGATTTTATTATACATAGATTACTTTTTGAAAAATAAGGGTAAACATAAAATTAAAGGGAAATTTAATGGCTAAACCAAATGTCGCCCTATTCGTGTCTTGTTTAGTCGATGTTTTTCGACCGAGTGTTGGTTTTGCCACACTAAAACTTCTAGAGGCAGCGGATTGTCGACCGGCGGTCCCATTGGCTCAGACATGCTGCGGCCAGCCGGCGTACAATTCGGGGAATTTACATGCTGCTAGAAAGGTTGCGCGAGTTATTTTGGAGTCGTTTGAAGACTTTGATTATGTTGTTACTCCATCTGGTTCGTGTGCTGGGATGCTTAGGAATCATCTTTCACTTCTTTTTTCAGAAGACTCAGCACTGAGTTCCAAAGCGAAGCATTTATCGGCGCGCACCCATGAAATAACGTCGTTTTTGGTTGATATTCTAAATGTTTCATCGGTTTCGGCCCATTATTCAGGCATCGTGACTTATCATGATTCCTGTTCTGCTTTGAGGGAGTTAAAAATCAAGGAGCAACCTAGGAAATTATTAGCCAGCGTCCATGGACTAAGACTAAAAGAATTGCCAGAGAAAGAAGAGTGTTGCGGGTTTGGAGGGGCGTTTTGCGTAAAATATCCCGAAATTTCCGATTCAATGACTAATAATAAAATAATCAATGCTAAAAAGACAGACGCCGACACTTTTTTATCGGCGGACCTTGGTTGTCTTTTAAATTTAGCCGGCAAAGCTGAACGAATGGGTGTTCAATTGGACTTTCGGCACATAGTAGAAATTTTAGCGGGCATGACCGAAACGCCACCAATTGGAAAAGGGAGACCTTAATCAATGCCCTCTATGGCACCTAAAAATTTTCCTGCTTCTAGCAAGGAAGCAATTAAAAACCCTAACTTACAAAATGCTTTAAAGCACCTAAAGACCGGATTTCCTGTCAAGCGGGCAGAAGTCATTATGGACTTGCCAGAATTTGATGACTTAAGAAATGATTCTGTAGAAATTAAAAATCACACGCTTGAAAACCTAGATGAGTATCTTGAGATTTATGAAGCTAAAGTAAAGGAGTCTGGTGGCTTTGTGCACTGGGCGCGTAATAGTACGGAAGCATGTGAGCGGGTATTGGATATTTGCCGAAAGGTTGAGGCAAATATAGTGACTAAAGGAAAATCCATGGTGGCCGAGGAAATAGGTCTCAATGAGTTTTTAGAAAGGAATGGTATTAAGAGAGTAGAGACAGATTTAGGGGAATATATCATTCAACTACGAAACGAACCACCCAGCCACATCATTGTTCCGGCAGTCCACGTTACTAAGCAACAAATAGGTGAAACGTTTCGTTCACATCACCATGATTTAGATAAGAATCGTGATCTGACTAGTCCTCGGGCTATTACAGATGAGGCGAGATATGTCCTGCGTGATAAATTCTTTCAATCAGATGTCGGGATAACAGGAGCAAATTTTTTAGTAGCTGATTCTGGATCTAGTATCATAGTGACTAATGAAGGGAATGGCGATTTAACCCAGACGTTATCAAAAATCCATATAGTGATTGCTAGCATCGAAAAGATAGTACCGACTATGGAGGACGCTTTCACCTTATCGAGAGTTCTCGCAAGATCAGCTACTGGACAGGAATTCTCTGTTTATACATCAATCTCCACTGGTCCCCGTCAAAAGTTTGACCTCGATGGCCCTTCTGAATACCATGTTATATTGTTGGATAATGGGCGGTCGGCATTACTCGGCGGCCAATTTCAAGACACTTTGCGTTGCATTAAGTGCGCCGCATGCATGAATCATTGCCCAGTATATGGTGTCGTTGGTGGACACGCTTATGGATGGGTATATCCTGGCCCGATAGGCGCGATCCTAACGCCTTCTCTAATTGGCATCAAAAACAGTCTCCATTTGCCTCATGCATCGACATTTTGTGGGCGATGTGAAGAAGTTTGTCCAATGCGTATCCCTATCCCTAAAATTATGAGGCACTACCGAATCGAATCACATGAACGGGGTTATACAGGAAAATTGGATCGCTTTGCAATTTTCGTCTGGGGCGCTTTAGCGTGCAACCCAAAGATGTACCGACGTTGTTTTGATATATTCCTTTTTGTTTTGTCGTTTTTTCCCAGAAAAAAAGGAGTATATTTTAAATTTAGAGGCGTTGGGCGTTGGACGAAAACTAAAGCACTACCTATACCTAGCAGCACTACTTTTATCACCCAATACCGGAAAAATCGGTGATGATCAATGCAAAATCACAAATTCTGTCGGGAATTCGACGATCTTTGGGTAGGCGGAGGTTAGATAGAGGGTCTCGTTTGGGTTTACAGAAGCGATTGGACAGACATGCCCGAAATGTTATTCCGGCACGTTCGAAGAAAGGGCCGAATTCGAACGCGAAATTATTTATATCCAAGGCTATTGACGTGAGCGCTACAATCGCAGAAATCGGCGATATCAAAGATGTTCCAAAATCCGTTGCTGCATACCTAGCTCGCCATAATCTGCCTGCAAGAGTGGTTCAATCTCCGTCAGTAGAGGAATTAAATTTACGTTGGAACGAAGTTCCGGCAATGTTAATTCGATGTGGGACAGCCAATAAACATGATGATGTGAGCGTAACATTGGCGTTGTCTGGGGTTGCCGAAACCGGGACTTTAGTATTGGCTTCAAGTCCTAATGATCCAACGACTCTAAATTTCTTACCGCAAACGAATATAGTGGTATTATATCGTGATCGTATAGTAGGTGCGTACGAAGACGCTTGGGATGAGGTTCGTTCGATGTCAGTTAAGGCTGGCCGGTTGCCACGGATGATTAATTTAATTACTGGACCGTCTCGCACAGGTGATATAGAGCAAAAAATCGAGTTAGGGGTCCATGGGCCTTTGAAGTTGCATATAATTATAGTGGATAAAAATTAAATCATGACCCGTCGAAATCGATCTTTGGATGAGGTGACATTAGATTCAGACCTGGCCTTGTTCGATTTGATTGTTAGGGATGTCAAGCCTCTTAAATCCACCCGCCGTGCCGTCGATTCGGATCGTAGAAAAAGAGAAACGAACCAGAGCATTCCGAAAAACGGGGCAAAGGAAGTCGAAAATAAATCATACGCTGCAGATCTGGGTTCTGATTTGAAACCTGAACACCCGCCAATACTTATATCAAAGCATCCTTCCGGGAAGGTTCCCGGGGTTGACCGCCGGACAGCGTTAAAATTGAAAAGAGGGAAATTCTATATTGAAGGTAAGATTGATTTGCATGGCATGGACAGAGAAGAGGCTCGTGCAGCATTGGTTCGATTTATTGAATATAGTTTTCAAGCAAGCCGACGCACATTGCTGGTGATTACCGGTAAAGGTAATCGAAAAAATTCGAACACTGATAAGTTTGTAACTAACTCCCAAGGAGTTTTGCGGCGTATGCTACCAATATGGCTTTCGAAACCACCTATAGCTGGGCAAGTGCTCGCTTTTTCTGCTGCCCAGCCAGAACACGGCGGTACAGGGGCATTCTACGTTTTGCTAAAAAGGAAGAGAAGGCTTTAACCCCTTTTGGGATGCGCCTTTTTGAATTGTGAACTGCTAAGAAAATTACCACGACAGATATGGAAAGATCGCTGTGCGTTTCTACAGCATATTTGTGTGCTCTTAAAATGGGAAAAGAGGTGTTCCCTACGAACGTCTATTGTAGCAAATATGTGCGTATTTTAGGTTATTTTTGGATGACGCCGGTTGGCTAGGGCATCTGGCTAAACATTTCCCCCCTGAAATAGTAATGGATACAATCCAATTGAACGCAAAAGCAACCGAGGTGGCTAACTGTATGGCTTGTAAAATTGACCATAGGAATGATTGTAAAATAGATTTTTCGTTAGCTGATCTCCCTAGTCCCGCCAATTTCAACAGTCCCTACTATTAAGGAAAGGTCACAGAATAAATTTGCTAAGATCCGAATTCTTTGCAAGATCGCCTACTTGGGTTTTAACATACAGCTCATCAATAATAAGGCTGGTTCCTGGGTTATCAGACGCTGTAAAGCTAATTTCGTCTAGTAACTTTTCAAGGATTGTATGTAGCCTACGGGCTCCGATGTTTTCCACATTCTTATTAACTTCGACTGTAAAATCAGCCAGTGCATCTATGGCTTCCGTAGCGAATTCTATATTTACATCTTCTGTTTTTAACAAAGCGGTATATTGTTTTATTAAGCTATGCTCTGGCTCGGTTAATATTCGTTTAAAATCGTCTCTTGTAAGGGCGTTTAGTTCTACGCGATTTGGCAGTCTGCCTTGTAATTCTGGAAGCAAATCGGAAGGCTTAGCCAAGTGAAATGCTCCAGACGCAATAAATAATATATAATCCGTGCGAACAGATCCATGCTTCGTGGCTACAATTGTTCCTTCGATTAATGGTAAGAGGTCTCTTTGTACACCTTCTCTTGAAACATCTGCTCCTTGTCGTTCAGATCGCGCACAAATTTTATCAATTTCATCCAAAAAAACGATTCCATTCTGTTCCACAGCCTCAATTGCCTGTCGAACAACTCGGTCTTCATCTAAAAGTTTATCAGCTTCTTCTTCCAACAATACAGAATAAGACTCGCTCACAGATAGAGATCTTTTTTTTGTCCGGCCCCCCATTGCTTTTCCTAACATGTCGTTGAGGTTAATCATGCCCATTTGAGCTCCGGGCATTCCGGGTATATCAAAAGTGGGTAGGCCACCTGTACTATCAACCACCTCTATCTCTATTTGTTTATCGTCAAGTTGGCCCTCACGAAGTAGTTTTCGGAATTTTTGTCGGGTTTCTTCACGGGCGTTTTCTCCGGCTAGAGCGGAAATCACACGGTTCTCTGCGGCCAGTTCGGCTGCTGCTTTGACTTCTTTCCGCATTTTTTCTCGTACCATTGTGATGGCCACTTCAACTAGGTCCCTGATGATTTGTTCTACATCACGACCGACATAACCTACTTCTGTAAATTTAGTGGCTTCTACTTTGAGAAATGGTGCCTCTGCTAGTTTAGCTAAGCGCCTTGCGATTTCCGTTTTACCAACGCCAGTCGGACCAATCATTAAAATATTTTTTGGTTGAACTTCTTCTCTTAGAGCCTCATCCAATTGTTGTCGTCGCCACCGATTGCGCAACGCGATAGCCACGGCTCTCTTTGCATCAGCCTGACCAATGATAAATCGGTCTAACTCGGAAACGATCTCGCGTGGACTAAAGGTCGTCATGAAATTGCCTTACTATCTATATTAGAGTGACTCTAAAGTGATGTTCTGGTTTGTGTATATGCAAATGTCAGCTGCTATTTTCATGGCTTTTTGGGCGATAAATTCGGCATCCATGAAATCTAGATCGATCATTGCTCTTGCTGCTGATAACGCATAAGGGCCTCCGGAACCTATTCCAATAAGTCCATCCTCTGGCTCTAACACATCACCGTTTCCAGATAAGATCAAGGAAGTGTTTTGGTCTGCCACTGCCATCATAGCCTCCAACCGCCGTAAATATCGATCTGTCCGCCAATCTTTTGCAAGTTCTACACAGGCACGTGTAAGTTGAGAAGGGTGTTGCTCAAGCTTTGCTTCTAATCGTTCAAATAAGGTGAAAGCGTCTGCTGTCGCTCCAGCAAAACCCGCTATCACATTCCCATCCGCGAGCCGTCTTATTTTGCGCGCTTGGCTTTTTATTACGGTTGAACCTAATGTTACTTGGCCGTCTCCTGCTATTACTACTTGTTGGTTTTTGCGAACCGAAAGAATTGTTGTTCCATGCCACTGAATACTTCTATCGGATAAAAAGTTTTGTTTTAGCACCGTTTTAGCCCCTTTAAATCACCAACCCCTAGTCAGTTGTAACGCTTCCTGATACATAGCTTCAATATTGGAAGGAAGATCAATAATGACAAACCAACGCAAAGCCAACGTCGAGCGTACAACTAAAGAGACGCGGATTTCCGCTTCAGTCAACCTTGATGGCAAGGGGAAATATAATATAATGACAGGTATTGGCTTTCTTGATCACATGCTTGAACAACTCTCCAGACATTCATTGATAGATATATCATTGCAGGCAGAAGGTGACCTTCATATCGACTTTCATCATACAACGGAAGATTCCGGTTATGTAATAGGCGGTGCAGTTTCCAAGGCTCTTGGTCGTCGTACGGGTATTAATCGGTTCGGATTAGCTACAATACCAATGGATGAAACGTTGACTGAAGCAGCTCTGGATATTTCGGGCCGTCCTTATTTGGTTTGGGACGTAAAAATGCCAAAAGCAAAACTCGGAGAAATGGATACTGAGTTGTTTAAGGAGTGGTTTCATGCTTTCTCTCAAGCTGCTGGTATCACAATCCATATTCGAAATATTTATGGAGAGAACACACACCATATTGTCGAATCATGCTACAAAGCCCTAGCTAGGGCACTTCGGTTTGCTGTAAGTATAGACGAACGTTCAAAGGATAGTGTTCCGTCTACCAAAGGTTCACTAGGTGGCAGCCCCACTGAAATATAATTAAGTCATGAACATTGCTATTATTGATTATGGATCCGGAAACCTGCGTTCAGCGGCTAATGCTTTTGCGGTAGTGGCTCATAAGAGTTCTGATCGGGTAGTCATAACGTCTGATCCAGAGTATCTGGCAAAGGCCGATAAATTAGTTTTACCAGGCGTTGGAGCTTTTGCTGATTGCATGCAAGGCCTAGAAAATTTGACTGGAATGAAAGAATCCCTGGAGGAACAGGTTGTTGTTAGGGGTAAGCCATTTTTAGGAATTTGTGTAGGTTTGCAATTAACAGCAGATATAGGTTTGGAATACGGAAGAAGAGCTGGGTTCGGATGGATTCCAGGAAAGGTCGTTAAAATAAATCCCAATCATGGAAGTCAAAAACGCCCGTTAAAGGTTCCGCACATGGGTTGGAACCGTCTTTTAATAACAGGATCGGGCCATCCACTGTTTAATGGAATAGATGAGGGTAGCTATTTATATTTTGTCCATAGTTTTCATCTGGAAGTTCAAAATAAACAACATAGGTTAGCCGTAGCTGAATATGGTCAAACCCTAACCGCTGCTGCGGGTCGTGATAACATAGTGGGAACCCAATTCCATCCGGAGAAAAGTCAATGGGCTGGATTGAAAATAATAGATAATTTTTTGGCTTGGCGACCTTAAAGGAATGAATTATGAGCCCGGATAATGAAACATTCGATGCTCCATCAATCGAATTAGAATTACTGGAAATTCTAGGAACATCTGATTTAAACGATTTATGTGATGCTGCGGAAGCGGCAATACGGGACGGGGGTGGTTTTGGTTGGTTGAGCCCGCCCCCTCGAGATGTTTTAGAGGCATATTGGCGAGGAGTGGTTCTAATTCCTGAAAGAGATCTAATGGTTGGGAGGCTGGACGGCGTAATCGCTGGATCATGTCAAATTTTCCGGCCTGCCCGAAATAACGAGGCTCAAGGCTTTGCTTGTAATCTGACAACGTACTTTGTAGCTCCGTGGGCCCGAGGCCATGGACTTTCAGCTAAGTTAATAGAAGCCGCGGAGTTACATGCTAAAGAAGAAGGATTTCAAATTTTAAATCTTGATGTGCGGGAAACTCAGGTTGCCGCAATAAAACTCTTTGAGCGATTAGGTTATATTCAATTTGGGGAACACCCCTACTATGCCCGAGTTGGCGGACGCAACGTTACAGGTTGTTTTTATTATAAAGTGCTTGAACAAAGCGTTGAAAATTCGGGACGGAGTTCATGATTTTATTTCCAGCAATTGATCTAAAGGATGGTTCCTGCGTTCGACTTCTTCGGGGTAATATGCATGATTCTATCACGTATAACAGAAACCCTGCTGCTCAAGCGGCTCAGTTTTCAGAAATGGGGTGTGAGTGGCTTCACGTTGTAGATCTAGATGGCGCTTTTACTGGGAGGTCAATTAACGGTCCCGCAGTCGATTCCATACTATCACGAATAAAAACCCCGATTCAACTAGGCGGCGGAATTCGAAATATAGAAAGCGTCGAATATTGGCTTGAGCGCGGCGTATCTCGAATAATTCTTGGAACAGCTGCTCTTAAAAATCCAGATCTTGTTAGAGAAGCGTGTCGATTGTTTCCCGGACAAATTGCCGTAGGAATAGATGCGCGTGATGGAAGGGCGGCCATTAACGGTTGGCAGGAGACGTCAGAAAGTACGGTTTTAGAACTGGCTCGACGATTCGAAGATTGTGGCGTGATCGCAATAATTTTTACTGATATTAGTAGAGATGGTGCTCTGCAAGGACTAAATATCAATGCTACCTGTAGGCTGGCCGAGCAAATTTCCACGCCTATCATTGCATCAGGGGGAGTAGCTTCTATCTCAGACCTCGAGGCGTTACTTCCTTGTGAGCCAAAGGGGGTTACAGGAGTTATATGTGGTAAGGCTATTTACGATAAACGCCTAGATCTCTTGGAGGCCATGAAATTTCTTTCTTCTAATAATGAGTGAGGTCAAATAATGCTTACGCATCGAGTGATCCCGTGTCTTGATGTCAAAAACGGCCGTGTTGTTAAAGGAGTTCAATTTTTGGAGCTTGTCGATGCGGGCGATCCAGTAGAACAGGCAAAAATATATGACTCTGAGGGTGCAGACGAGCTGACGTTTTTAGACATAACGGCCAGTAGTGAAAACCGAGACAATTTATTCGACGTTGTAGCACGAACAGCAGAACAATGTTTCATGCCTTTGACGGTTGGAGGTGGAGTTCGAAATCTTGAGGATATTCGGAAATTACTTTTAGCTGGAGCGGATAAAGTTTCAATAAATACTGCGGCGGTGCTTCGCCCAGATTTCGTGCGAGAGGCAGCCAATAAATTCGGAGTGCAGTGTATTGTTGTGGCTATAGACGCCAAGCGTTCTCTTGATGGTGGATTTGAAGTGTTTACTCATGGCGGACGGAAACCCACTGGGATTGACGCCGTGAATTGGGCAAAAAAAATGGCCGCATCAGGGGCAGGAGAGATACTGCTAACTTCTATGGATCGTGACGGAACCAAGTTTGGATTTGATTTGTTGCTCACTCAAGCGGTGACCAATTCGGTTTCCATCCCCGTAGTTGCCTCTGGGGGCGTAGGTAAATTAGATCATTTTGTGGAAGGAATTTGTGAGGGTGGGGCATCTGCAGTTTTGGCTGCATCGGTATTCCATTTTGGCGAATTTAGAATCGCTGATGCGAAAGCAAGAATGGCTGAGGCTGGTTTGCCTGTCCGACCATACTCTAAAATCGAGAGGTAATGGAGATATGATATGACTCATACTGTGGACGAGCTTTATCAAAAAGTTGTGTCTCGTATTAAAGCTGACCCATCTACGTCGTATACAGCCCAACTCTTAGATAGCGGAACCGGGGAGGTTGCTCGAAAAGTGGGAGAGGAAGCATTGGAAACGGTAATAGAGGCTCTTATTGGATCCAAAGAAAACCTCATAAAGGAAAGCGCTGATTTAATTTATCATTTGACGGTTCTCTGGGTTAGCTCCGGGATTGATTCACAGGAAGTATGGAACGAGTTAAAAAATAGATCTACCATTTCGGGTCTTGAAGAAAAAAGAGCACGTAGAGACCGAGAAAAGGATTTGGGGGTAGGGGTATGAATTATGACCAACAAAATGTATTTGCCAAAATCCTTCGTGGAGAAATTCCAAACGACACAGTTTATGAAGATGAACATGTGTTAGCGTTTCATGATATTAATCCTCAAGCGCCGGTCCATGTTCTGGTGATACCCAAGGGCCCCTACTCTACCATGACGTCATTTGCAGCACTGGCTAACGAAGAGGAGCAAGCGGCATTCATTAGAGCAATAGGTGAAGTAGCTAAAATTACAGGTATTGATGGCGCAGGATTCCGGACCATCTGCAATAATGGCTCGAATGGAATACAGGAAGTGCCCCACCTTCATATGCATGTTCTCGGAGGCCGCAAACTTGGTAGAATGATTGGTTCTTAATAATAACAGTTTGTTATAAAATTTAGACTCTTTTAAAACAAACTTTTGAAAGTGCTGCGAGGGGAATAATCTCTGATAAAGAATGTGTTAAAGACGAATTTCAATAGCGTCCCAAATCATAGCTTCAACGTTGATTTTTTCAAATCTCCCAAGCTCCTGTATCCCAGTCGGCGATGTTACATTAATCTCAGTTAGGTGCTCACCAATAATATCGATTCCGACAAAAATAAGCCCTTTTTCCTTGAGTGTTGGTCCAATTTCTTCGCAAATTTCCAAATCTCTTTTGGTCATTTCGCTTTTTAATGGCCTTCCACCTACATGCATATTGGATCTAGCCTCTCCTTTGGCAGGCACTCTATTTATAGCTCCAACAGCTTTGCCGTCGACTAAAATCACACGCTTGTCACCTTTACGAACTTCAGGAAGATATTTCTGAATTATAATAGGTTCTCTATAAAAGGTTTGGAATATTTCGATTAACGCGTTTAGGTTTTCATCATTTGGTTTTATGTGAAACACTCCGGCCCCGCCATTTCCGAAAAGTGGCTTTACAATAATATCTTTATACTCAGATCGAAACTTTTGAATCTCCGCAATGTCTTTTGTAATTAGTGTTGCGGGCATAAGAGCTGGGAATTTTGTGACCAGCAATTTTTCAGGAGCATTTCGAACGTTGCTAGGATCATTAACTACAACAGTTTCGGGATGAATATGTTCTAGAATATGTGTCGCTGTGATGTATGACATATCAAATGGTGGATCTTGTCGCATCAATACGACGTTACAGTCGTGGCGAAGATCGAGGCGTTCTGTTTCGCCTAATGAAAAGTGATCTCCAATAACATGGCGAACCGTTAAAGGTTGCATTTTTGCAAATATATCACCGTCTTTGAAAGACAGTTGATCAGGAAGATAATGAAAAAGCGAGTACCCACGTTTTTGTGCCTCCATTGCAAGCGCAAACGTGCTGTCGCCTTCGATATCTATGGTGTTTATTGGGTCCATCTGGATAGCGACAATCAATGCCATTTGGTTCTCTCCTATCTTCAACCGCACTTTTAAAATCGCCGCTTAAATCAAAAAATCTGGCTAAGCCTCATCTCTGAGGGCTTTTCCTAATTTAATCGGTTTTGTAGGTTTTCTAAAAAGATTGAAGTTTGTTGGAATGCTGGATGATTGGGTTTTATTTTATCGAGGTAACTTCGTAACTGTTCCGTCGCTTTTTTTAAATTTCCGATTTTAGCATTTACTATTCCGCCTTCTCTTAAAAGTTCGAGTTGGTCTGGCGCCAATGCTGTCATGCGCTCTATCACGCTGGCGGCCTTCGAAAACTCGCTTTTTTGCAGAAGTCGAAGTTTAATATTATTCTGAAGGCGGAGCAGTATTTCCTGGTCCGAAACAGTTCCGATTGATCGAACGTCAAATTTCCTTGAATCTCCGATGTTATCTTCAACAAAATCAGGGAAGTCTTTTTGTGAAAGTAATCTACCCCCATTAAAAGGATCTATGATATTGCGTTCATTTAGAATTGTTGCTTGAAGGAGAAAATGATTGGGAAAATTGAGCCCCTCCATTTTCCACTGCACCTGACGCCCAACGTGAATGTATATAATACCAAGGGCAACCGGCAGTCCTTTTCTTCTATCAATCACACTCATTAGGTCGGCGTTTTGAAGGTCGTCGTAGCTATCAAGATCTCCCGTAAATCCAGATTTTTCTGCAAGAACATTTCCTAAACAAGCTGCATAATCAGCACTAGAAGCGCCTGGATTTAACGATTTTAAGCTGTTTTTGAGCTCGATTGTTATTCCGTCCAGTAAGGTTAAGTAATCTTCGATTTGAGCAGATGGACGAGATATTTGGGAATAGGTTAGTGCTTGTTCTAAAAGTCCGAGTTTAATACGGTTGTTTTGAAACACGGCGTTTACCTGTCTGGGAGAGGATAATTTATCAGACATCAACGGGAAGATAGTGACACGTAATTTACCACATTCACAACATAATCGATATTACGCGCGTGGTTAATTACCCTATCTAATTCCTTTTGATTTCGGGCAATTCCAAATAAATAAACAGTGCCGTTTACGGCGTCAGAACTAAAATTAATTGACCGAATTTCTTTATCAAGAAGTAGTTGTGCTTGTAGGCGTTTATTAATAAGAATATCTCGGGCTCGGTTTACCAGACTGCTTTTATTTTTTACTTGAATTTCGTTGATTACTTCTCGGACTCCTTCAGCTTGCCAGGCTAGTTTTGTGGCGTCGATGCGATCGTCTGGTGTTTCTACTGCGCCGGTTAAAAGGACTCTTCTTTTATGAACCGATAAATTTACGGCGCTAAAAAGATTAACATGTTTTTGAAATAAATGATGGTGAATTTCAGCTCTAATTGCTATGTCTTCGGCTGATGATCGGACACCTTTTTCTGTTTGGGCTGCCGTTATTAACGATGCTCCAGTGCCAACAGCCAATCCGGCGGGGCTACATGAAATGACCCACGGGATTGTTGCAAATAATATTACATAGCCAAAAAAATATCTTGCTTTATTTCTTCTGCTCAAATCCATCATGTGTCCCCCTATCGGGTCAGGTTAGAGCCCAATGGGCTTTCAGTGAACATTCTGGCATAAAACAACATTAATTTTATAGTCTAGTACAAAGGAATCAAAACGAATTTTATTACGATTTACTACCATTTTTGCCTTGTCTGCGTAAAATCAAGGCCCGTTTATAAGTTATAGCACGACTAACGCCTGTTGATTCCGAAACTTGTCGAGCGGCATCTCGGACTGTTTGAGTCAAAAGTGCTTGGTTGAGAGATGAATCAAGTTGTGAAGGTGTTGTGTACTTCCCTTGATCTTCTTGGCCCCCTACTAAAAAAACCACTTCACCTCGAGGAGGCCCGTGCTCTTTGAAAAAATCCAAAAGATTTTGGATGGAGCCACGATGCACTTCTTCATGAATTTTTGTTAATTCTCTTGCTGCCACTAGGGGGCGGTTCCCCAAAATAGATTTTACATCATGAAGCGCGGCAATTAGTCGACGTGACGATTCATAATAGATAAGCGTGGCCCTCAAGTCTTGAACTTCTTTAAGGGCATCCCGTCTAGCCTTGAGTTTTGTGGGTAAAAAGCCCCCAAAGTAAAATTTATCTGTGGGTAAACCGGAAATAGACAGAGCAGCGATTAATGCCGTTGGCCCAGGTGTGGTCGAGACGGGTATGTTCGCATTTAAGCACTCTTGAACTAAACGGAAGCCGGGGTCAGAAATAGTTGGGGTCCCAGCGTCGCAGATAAGAACAACCCGTGCACCATCGGAGAGTTTCTTGAGAATGTGGGGCCGTACTCGTCTTGCATTATGCTCGTGGTAAGATGATAGTTTATTTGATATTCCGTACTTTGAGATTAATTTCCGAGAAATTCTTGTGTCCTCACAAAGAATCAAATGAGCATCTGCGAGAGTCCATAAAGCACGAATTGAAATATCATCTAAATTCCCAATAGGCGTGGCAACTAGAGTCAGTCCGGGGTCAAGTCGAAATTCTGCCCCACTCCTGCCTTTTTTCTGAAATAAATCTAAGCGATTATGAAGATCGATTTCGGTTTCCGGCGGTGGCATTTGGGGGGTGGATTTTGAACTACGGTTCATTCGTTTGGATTGCATATGTTTTCAGACCTAAAAGGGTCATTTCTTGGCTTAGTTTGGTGTATTTCGCGCCGGCGATATGTGCTTTGGTGAGCGGTTGCCAGACCACCAATGTAGATCAAGCTTATAAATCAGGTCCAGTCCCTGTAGAAAAAAAATCAGAATTAGTACCAACCACTCCTTTGAAACCTAAGGCATCTTCCCATGTTAAAACAGTCCACCAATCGGCGAATTCGATCTCCATTGATTTAATACCGCCTCATATAATCCCTAAACCCGACTTACCTTCGACCACCGTCATTAAGGAAAGCAAAATAGCGATTTTAGTTCCGCTGTCTGGGAGAGCTCCGAGGCTTGGCCACTCCCTTCTTAATGCAGCTCAAATGGCTTTATTTGAAAGCGCGAATGAAGATTTGGAGTTGTTAGTCTTCGACACTCGAGGAAGTGTGGAAGGTGCTGTGCGAGCGGCTCAATTGGCGGCTAAAGAAGGTGCGCAACTAATTATTGGACCTCTGTTTGGTCCTTCTGCTGAAGCGGTTCGGCCGGTAGCGGCAGAGGCAAATATCCGTGTTATCAGCTTTTCCAATAATCAGAAAAGCGCTGGCGGTGGTGTTTATGTGTTTGGGTTTCTCCCAGAGCAGCAGGTATCGCGAGTAATTGCATATGCATCCAAAAATAATTATCAAAAAATCGCCCCTTTAATACCCGAATCACCGTTCGGTGATTTGGTATTAGAAGCGGCGATGATTGCGGCTCGCCAGCATAGAGCGTTCATAGTTAATGAGACATATTATGACCCATCAGCTGATGATTTAGCGCCGTTGGTACGAAAATTTGCTAGGTATGATGCTCGGAAAGCAGCCTTAAAAAAACAAAAATCAGTGTTAAAAAAGAAAAGGGATGAAATTTCTAAAAATGCATTAAGCCGGCTTTCTGGTCTCGAAACCCTTGGCGCTCCCCCTTTTGAAGCGGTTCTTCTTCCAGTAGGTGGTGCAGACCTGCGACGGATAGCACCATTAATGGCTTATTACGATGTTGACCCCATGCGAATCCGTTTTTTAGGGACGGCTTCATGGGACGAAGACCGAGGTTTGGGGATTGAGCCGGCATTACTAGGGGCGTGGTATGCTGCCGCACCACCTAAATCTCGTATTAATTTTGAAAAAAATTTTGAGGCTGCTTTTGGTTACAAGCCTCCCAGGTTAGCTACTCTTGGTTATGATGGGATGCTATTGGGTGTGGCTCTTACTTACGGTGATGGCGGGCCTAACTATAGCGATGAAGCGCTTACCGATCCTCGTGGCTTCAGAGGGGTGGATGGAATTGTGAGATTGCTTTCTAATGGCAGTAACCAACGAGGGTTCGCCATAGTTGAAGTTGGTGAAAGGGGTATAGACGTTATTGATACAGCTCCAGAGCGTTTCGAACAGCTGGGTTTCTGATTTAAAAACATCAGTACAGTTTAATATCACCCAAAAGAAATTGCAGTATTCCGTTTAATCTTTGTCGTCCAGCCTGCGTTGCTCGAAAATATACATTGTCGTTTGCTATATATTTTTCCGCTATGAGCTGTTCAAGCCTTTGAGGATTCAGGATCTGAGATGACGTTTCTTTCAAAGCTTGTTCTAATTTAATATAGGGGATGCCTTCAGTTAATCGTAATCCCATCATCAGCAATTCGGCCAGCCGTTCATCCTGACTTAAAGCCACTTTTTCTGCCAAGGCTTGGCCGGCATCTTCTACCATATGTAACCATGTTGATGGTTTGCGGTGCATTCGAAGCGCCCAACGCTTGCCTTGGGTATCAGTAAGCCGACTATGGGCGCCAGGTCCGATTCCAAGGTAATCGTGATTTCGCCAGTAAATTAAATTGTGTCGGCATTCTGCTCCTGGTCGCGCATGATTCGAAATTTCATAATTTGGTATTCCGGCAGCGGTCATTTTTTCTATGGTGGCTTCGTAGAACCTTCCAGAGTCCTCAACATTAGGCATGATAAACTTCTGCTGTTGACTCATTGAGTAAAAGGGAGTCCCCCGTTCAATCGTGAGTTGATATAAGGAAAGATGTTCTCCAGAGATTTGAATTGCAAAATCTAGCTCAGACATCCAATCGAAGATGGTTTGATTCGGTGTGGCGTAAATAAGATCAAAAGACACCCTATCAAAGCAGTTGTGAGCTATTTTTAATGCTTGTATTGCTTCAGTGGCATTGTGCCCGCGACCTAGGAATTTCAAAATATCATCGTTTAATGATTGAATGCCCAACGAAAGTCGGTTTATTCCTGCAGAGCGAAACGCTTTAAACTTGCTAATCTCTACCGTAGATGGATTTGCTTCCATTGTTATTTCTATGGATTCAGATGGCGTCCAGAGTGATTTCGCTCTGTTTATCACTGTCTCTATTGTTCCAGGATCCATCAGCGATGGTGTTCCACCGCCAAAAAATATAGTTTCTAGTCTGAGATTTGTTGTTTGGCCAGCAAGAGACTGCAGTTCTTTGATCAAGGCGTTTAGCCAACGTGCGTGATCTACGGTGTCTGCAACGTGACTATTGAAGTCACAATATGGGCATTTGGATAAACAGAATGGCCAGTGAATATATAGCCCAAAAGTCTGGTCGAGAGTATCGTTTTCAGCCATTAATTTATAAAGACTTGTTTTAAGAGTTTCTTAAAGGCCAGCGCTCGGTGGCTTATAGAGTGTTTAACTTTTGGATTAATTTCCGCAAAAGTTTTATTAAAACCAAGGGGAACGAAAAATGGATCATAACCAAACCCATTGCTTCCCCTTGGGGGCCAAACAATGTTACCTTTCACACATGCTTCTGTAGTTTCTAAATGCCCATCGGGCCAAGCGAGGGAGAGTGAACAAATAAATTTGGCTGCCCGATTTACTCTGAAACCGGATATCTTATCCAGTTTTTGTAAAGAGAGGTTAACTTTATTCATAGCCATCAAAAAATCCCTATCAGGACCAGCCCAGCGAGCGGAATGGACTCCGGGCCTACCGTCGAGTGCATCCACAGAGAGGCCAGAATCGTCAGCTAAAGCTGGAATGCCCCCTGTCTTTGAGGATTGCCAGGCCTTTAATTCAGCATTCCCAGAAAAAGTGAGAGCTGTTTCTTCCGGCTCTTTTAGACCCAAAGAAGGTGCAGATAATGTTTTAATACCTAAGGGATTCAGTAAAGATGAAATTTCTAATATTTTTCCAGAGTTATGGCTCGCTATAATTAATGTTGAGGTGTTAAATTTTCGGTACGGGGGCAATTATCAGATCCCTAAAGCAGTTTTTTGGATATCTATTAATGACGAAATACCTCCTCTGGCCAACCCCAAAAGGCTATTAAACTGACTAGATGAAAATGGCGTGAGCTCTGCAGTCGCTTGAATTTCCACGATAGTTCCGGACCCCGTGAGGACAAAGTTAGCATCAGCTTGGGCATTTGAATCCTCATCATAGTCAAGATCCAAAACAGGCATTTGATTATAAAGACCGCACGATACAGCAGCAACGTGATCAAAAAGTGGCAAAGTCTTAAAGGTTCCTAATTGGACTAAGTTAGTCAAAGATTGATATAACGCAACAAACCCTCCCGTTATAGCGGCGGTCCTAGTTCCCCCATCTGCTTGGAGCACATCGCAGTCGACTCGGATTTGAATTTCTCCCAAGGCCCTTGCATCCGTTATAGCGCGCAAAGAACGACCAATTAGCCTTTGTATTTCAAGAGTACGACCGGATTGTTTTCCACGAGCGGCTTCGCGATCATTTCTTGTATGTGTAGATCTAGGGAGCATTCCGTACTCCGCAGTAATCCAGCCTTTTCCCGTTCCTTTTAGGAATGATGGCACTCGATCCTCAATGCTTGCCGAACATAAAACATGGGTGTCGCCAAATTTTATCAAGCAAGACCCTTCCGCGTATTTTAAAACATTTAAATCTATACAGACGTGTCGAAGTTCATCTGCGGCCCTTCCAGAGGGCCTAAGTGTATTTTCGCCCATGACAGGACCATTCTTTCAGTTCAAAACAAAGCGAAGACTATCTTCTTAGCGCCTTGCAGTCCATGGGTAAGAAGTGAGCATCTTGCCGTTACTAGTTTCCATTATTTACGCCCTATAAAGTACGTACATTGACGTTACTTTATAGGGTGCTTAGAGTTATAAAATGCAAAGCTCTAGCATATTGACTTTAAGTGAACGCTCGCGGGCTGTCTTTCGTCATATTGTGGATTCATTTGTTGAGACAGGTGAGCCAGTAGGCTCTCGTACACTGTCTAAACGAATGAACGCCCACTTATCGGCAGCCACGATCCGAAATGTTATGTCGGATTTAGAAGAAGTTGGTTTATTGTTTGCTCCCCACACGTCGGCCGGCCGCCTCCCAACTGATTTGGGTCTCAGAATGTTTGTTGACGGATTGCTTGAAGTTGGTGGTGATTTAACAAATGAGGAAAGGGAAAGTTTGGAAGGTCAGTGCGCTGTCTCAGGACGTTCATTTCCTGAAGTTTTAGAGGAAGCGAGTGCTGCGCTATCTGGGTTAACGGAATGCGCCGGTCTCGTTATTTCGCCTAAAATGGATGCGCCGTTGCGGCAAATTGAATTTGTGCCGCTTACAAGCCGACGATCTCTCGTCGTTATGGTAACCGACACCGGGATTGTTGAAAACAGAGTAATTGATGTACCGATTGGATTACCTGCCGCATCTTTGGTTCAGGCTTCAAATTATATAAACACGCATTTGGCTAATTCTACAATGGATGAAGCGCGCACCCGAATTTCGGAAGAGATTGAACAAGAAAAAACAGAACTAGATACCTTGACAAAAAAGCTGGTTTCAGACGGTTTGGCTCTCTGGGCTGGTGGCGTTCAGGGTGGTTCTCTGATCCTCAAAGGACAGTCAAAATTACTTCATGATGTAAATGCGATAGAAGATTTAGAGCGGATCCGAATGCTCTTTGAAGCCTTAGAGCGAAAGGAGAGCACAGTTAGTTTGCTGGATGCTGCCTGGGAAGCTGAAGGCGTCCAGATTTTCATAGGCTCAGAAAATCAGCTTTTTGAACATGCTGGTTGTTCGATGATTATTGCTCCTTATCATGACAAGCGTCGTCAATTAGTTGGTGCTTTGGGAGTAATCGGGCCGGTGCGCATGAATTATGCCAAAATTATCCCCATGGTGGACTATACATCTAAATTAATAGGAAAATTGCTTGATTAATTTAAAACGGTTCATAATTGAAATTTAAATAATACATCCTACATCAAGCCATGTTCTTTCAAATCACTATCCAGGATCAAAAATGTCTAATGATAAATATCAAGAAAGCGAAGAGGCAAATTCCGTAGCCCAACAAGAGGCAGAGACTGTTGCTAAATCAGATGCCTCGGCCGAGCCGAATGCTGAAGCTGAAAGCGATGCCGCGTCGGTTAATGAAGATTCGCAATTAGACGAAAATCGTCAGATAGCTCTTGAGACAGAGGTTGCAGAATTGAAAGATCAACTGTTAAGAGCAATAGCGGAATTTGACAATTTCAGAAAGCGCGTAGACCGTGAAAAGGAACAAATTAGGAAATTTGGAATTACTAATTTCGCAAAAGAACTTCTTAGTGCTGCGGATAATTTGAGACGAGCCTTAGAAGTTGTTCCGGAGGACGTGGAAAACACTGATGACACAATACGGAATCTTATTATAGGCGTGCAAATGACAGAGCGTGAATTGTTATCCGCTTTCGAGAAAAACGGTGTAAGAAAGATTGATCCGATGGGTGAAAAATTTGACTACAATTTTCATCAAGCAATGTTTGAGGTGGAAGATTCTGGAGAAAAATCAGGTACCGTTGTTCAAGTGCTTCAAACAGGATACGCGATAGAAGACAGAGTGCTTCGGCCTGCGATGGTTGGGGTCGCGAAAGACCAAAACTCTGGCACCCCTGATAAGCTAGATACTACGGCATGAGAGATGCAGGGTTTGACTGAGTGACCAGTTGTGTTGGGATCAAATTTTTTTTCCGGACGGATTGTGATTTTTAAAACGCCGTTTTGTAAAATCGTGATTATTAACAGCATAACAGTATACGCATCCGTTTGGACAAGTGTTATAGACCCCAATGTCTCTTGATTCTGAGCATTCGCAGCCAGGTCTGTTTGCCTTACTCTTAGCCGTTATTGTTTTTTGTGCGAGGTCTGAAATACGTTTTAGATCAATGCATTGAGCGGGTTTAAGCCCAGATGAAAGAAGATTTGGCTGAGAGCAGATGGTTGCGCGAATTCGATACTTATTAGTTACGCTAGCTAGTTGGGATAGTAACGTCTTTTTTTGACAATCTTCGGGGTCGGTCCAGAATAAAGAATATGTAGAAGATCTCCGGCGTAAATTTCGAATTGTTTTCTGGTAGGGCTGGACAAAAGACATAATCACTTCGTCGACGTAACCGGTAAGTTTGCTTGCTAGAAAATGCATTTGTTTTATGTGATAATCCTCGGGAGTTACGTTGGAAATGATGATAGGGTCGTAGCGCCATACCACGGACCGTTGGCCAAATCGCTGGGATAGTAGACGGATTTCATCTAAGGCTTTCGACCAATTCGCAATCGACGGTTCAATTGAGTGTGGGTAGCCTGTTACAGTGAACTGAACCACGAATGGAACGTTATTAGATCTCAAATTCTCAAGTACCTTTAAGAAAGGGGTCACCCGTCTAGTCCAAAAGACGAACGCATCAACACTATCGGGGTCAAGTTTGACGGTGTAGATTTTGCGATTATAGGGATTATCCACAGTACAATATCCGTCTTTTAGGCGTTCGCTGAACCATCGACTATAAAATGAGGGTATGTCTGTTCTATAGCTAGCTGAGATTATCATTTTAATTTTTCAGCGGTTGTTCCTAAAAGAGTATTTCGATTATAGTATAATCGTTGACAGATAGATAAAGCAAAGGGTGGTGGGACGGATTTATGTATCGGTTAAAGTCTCTGTGTTTTGAGGTAATTTAATAAGAATCCCTGCATTCTAAGGTTGTAGGCGCCCAGTCGCCTACCTATATAGCGAATTAGATCGGCTGTTGGATCAGTTTGTGTAGCGACTTTTTCATGCTTGTGGCTGATGTGTCTGGTGATGAAAAGAGGGTATTATGGCGAAAGTGATAGGGATTGATCTCGGCACAACTAATTCATGCGTAGCATTGATGGATGGCAAGGATGCGAAGGTCATTGAAAATGCAGAAGGGGCTCGAACGACCCCTTCTATGGTTGCCTTTGCGGATGGTGATGAGCGCCTTGTAGGTCAGGCAGCGAAACGTCAAGCCGTAACTAATCCAGAAAATACACTCTTTGCAATCAAACGTTTAATCGGTCGGCGACATGACGATGAAAATGCGAAAAAATTTGCGGATTTGATGCCATATAATGTAATTTCTGGAGATAATGGTGATGCATGGGTGCAGGCGAAGGAAGAAAAATATAGCCCCAGTCAAGTTTCGTCTTTCACATTGCGTAAACTTAAAGAAGATGCCGAAGCGTTTCTCGGAGATACTGTAGATCAGGCTGTGATTACCGTCCCAGCATATTTCAACGACGCTCAACGTCAAGCCACTAAGGACGCCGGAAAGATAGCTGGCTTGGATGTCTTACGAATTATAAACGAACCCACCGCTGCTGCTTTAGCATACGGTTTAGATAAAAAAAGTACGGGCACTATTGCAGTCTATGATTTAGGTGGTGGTACATTTGACGTATCCGTTCTTGAGATTGGAGACGGAGTATTTGAGGTTAAGTCTACCAATGGAGATACATTTCTTGGCGGGGAAGATTTTGACCATAGAGTGATCGACTATCTTGCAGACGAATTTAAGAAGGATAATGCAATCAACCTTCGGGATGACAAGCTAGCACTTCAGCGATTAAAAGAGGCTGCTGAAAAGGCAAAGATGGAGCTTTCTAGTTCTATGCAAACCGAGGTAAATTTACCATTTATTACCGCGGATCAAACGGGACCAAAACATTTGAATATAAAACTGACCAGAGCTAAATTGGAGGCACTGGTGGAGGACTTAGTTCAGAGAACAGTAAGGCCCTGTCAGGCTGCGCTCAAGGACGCTGGCCTGAGTGCTGGTGAAATTGATGAAGTGATAATGGTTGGAGGCATGACCCGAATGCCGAAAATTATTGAAACTGTGAACAATTTTTTCGGGCGTGAGCCGCATCGAGGGGTCAATCCAGACGAGGTCGTAGCTATCGGGGCTGCTATTCAGGCGGGCGTGCTTGTGGGTGACGTCAAAGACGTCCTCCTGCTTGATGTGACGCCATTATCCTTGGGCATAGAAACATTGGGTGGTGTTTTCACCCGCTTGATCGATCGAAACACCACAATACCGACTAAAAAAAGTCAGGTTTTTTCCACAGCTGAAGATAATCAGACCGCAGTTACTATTAAAGTTTTCCAAGGCGAAAGGGAAATGGCGGCTGATAATAAGGTCTTGGGTGAATTTAATTTGGTTGGGATTGCACCGGCGCCTCGAGGGGTCCCGCAGGTCGAGGTTACCTTCGATATTGATGCGAATGGAATAGTCAACGTTTCGGCCAAGGATAAAGCTACGGGAAAAGAGCAGCAAATTAGAATACAGGCTTCGGGGGGCCTCTCCGATGAAGACATAGAGACTATGATTAGTGAAGCGGAGCAAAACGCAGAAGCTGATAAAAAACGGCGGGAATTGGTAGAGGTAAAAAATGAAGCCGAGCAGGCAGTGCATTCGACCGAGCGAATGTTGACCGATTTCGGCGAAAAGATTGAAGAAGCCGATCGTCAGGGCGTGGAGTCTTGTGTAGCGGAAGTAAAATCAGCTATCGAAGGCGAGGACGTTGGCGTCATAAAGGGAGCTGTAGACGCGTTACAACAGGCGTCCATGAAACTGGGCGAAGCGATGTACCAGGCGCAACAGGAGGCTGATAATGCAGGAGATCCTGAGGGGCAGCCAGAGGGGATGCATGGTGCAGGCCCTGAAGGGGAAAAAACGGCAGAGTCTGAAGTGGTAGATGCCGACTTTGAGGAAGTGGATTCTCCAAATAAAGATAAAACGGATTAACGGCGTTGTTTTTCGGTTGGAGTCACTTTGGAATATGGCTATTAGGCAAAATAATAAAGCGTGATCCTTTGTCAGCTTGGGCCGGGGATTTTTTAAACTAGGAATTCGGTGAGGGCTATGGCAAAAGCCGACTATTACGAGGTATTGGGCGTAGACCGAGGCGCTGCCGATGGTGAATTAAAGTCGGCATTTCGAAAAATGGCAATGAAATATCATCCAGACCGGAACCCGGATAACCCAGAGGCCGAACAAAGGTTCAAAGAGGTTAACGAGGCGTACGACGTTTTAAAGGACTCTCAAAAGAGGGCGGCTTATGATCGGTTTGGGCACGAGGCTTTCGAAAACGGCATGAGTGGGGCCTCTGGGGGCCCCGGATTTGCAGGTTTTGGAGCGGGGTTTTCCGATATTTTTGATGAGATGTTTGGTGAATTCACCGGAGCACGACGGTCGTCTAGCGCTAACGGAAGGGGAGCAGACCTAAGATATAATATGGGGATCTCCTTGGAAGAGGCGTTTTCTGGGAGAGAGACGGAGATTAAGGTACCAGCAGCTGTTTCCTGTGATGCGTGTTCTGGCAGTGGAGCCGAAGGAGGGTCCCGACCTAGTAATTGCTCGACATGTCAGGGTAGAGGGAGGGTTCGGGCCCAGCAAGGATTTTTTACCATTGAACGAACGTGCGGCACTTGCGGGGGGGCTGGACAGGTAATCGATAATCCTTGTAGAACCTGCCGTGGATCGGGACGTGTGCAAAAAGAAAAGTCTTTGTCCGTGAAGATTCCGGCGGGTGTCGAAGACGGAACCCGGATCCGGCTGGCCGGCGAGGGCGAAGCAGGAGCCCGATCTGCTCCCTCAGGAGATTTATATATTTTTCTGTCCATTAATGAACATCAGCTATTTAAGCGGGACGGAGCAAATATTTATTGTAGAGTTCCTCTCCCTATGACAACAGCGGCGCTTGGAGGGTATATAGAAGTACCGACTCTTGAAGGAGCCCGTGCACGGGTAACGATCAACCCCGGGACGCAGACTGGCACCCAATTTCGACTTAGGGGGAAGGGAATGTCCATTCTTCGAAGCCGAGCTAGAGGAGATCTTTATGTAGAGGCGTCTGTGGAAACGCCGGTGAATTTAAATAAAAATCAAAAGAAATTGTTAGAAGAATTTGCGGAAGGGCAAAATGAATCTACTAGCCCACAATCGTCAGGTTTTTTCAATAAAGTGAAAGGGTTTTGGGAAGAGTTTAACCCTTAGTAGTGCTAAGGACTGGGTTTCTTTTCTTGTAGTGGAGAGATGTATGTGGCTCTAAACGGCTTCATGATAAAACAAAAAAATGTTTAAAAACAATGATTAAATGGTAGTGCTTTGGGGACGGGTAAGTAGTGGTCTTCAGGACGCTGCAGAATAATGGTTTAAAACATGCCTTTTATGGTAGTGGGTACTAAAGGGGGCGCAGATGAGTGGGCCTAATAGTAAAAGTGGCGTTTAAATTTAGGGGCCATGGCAAATTGGTCACAAGTAGGGGTAATAAGGGGGTGTCTGGGTCAATCAATTTGTTGTCTATGGATGGCGGTTTCTATCGCACGGCCCTCACCCTTAAGGAAGTCGATGGCAGCGGACTTCAGTGCCAGCACATATCGGACGGTGAAACGTTGGCCCTCCGATAGAGAGGATATAGGGAGCGCAAGGAGGGATTGGCGTTCTCGGCGATGAGCCGAAAGGCGATCGTCTATTAAACGTGATACATCATCATTGTTAAGGTGCCCCGCAAAATAAAATGCAGTAAGGAATTCCGAACGGAACCATTCTGCTGCGGAGGTTGAATGCATTTGGGATTCGAAATAATTACGCCCGGCTGGGGTAATTTGATAGAGGCGCTTGCTTAGGCCTTTTCTGGGACGGAGGCTTGCAGTGACGAAATCACGAGCTTCGAGATTGCCTAACGCAGGATAAATTGCTCCTAGGCTGGCATGGTGAAAATGGGCCATTGAAGTGTTGATAGTGGTTTGAATTTGATATCCAGTTTTTTGCCCGCTCAATAAAATGCCAAGGCATACTGTCGCTAAATTCATAATTTTATTTCCTTTTAATCGTTATACCGAGCCGAAATATGGCTAAATAACAATAGTTTATTATTTTGCTCTTTCCTAGAAAAGCTTTTCACTGGTACTTGTTAAAGCGAAAAATTGTCGGAAACGAGGAGAATTTAATTGAAAGAAAAAGCAACAGAGGGGCTATCTATAGGGGTGGCGGGCGTAGCGGGAGCTATGGGAACCATGGTGCTCCAGCAGATCATAGAAACATCCGGCGTAGCGGTGGCTGGTGGCTCTTTAAGGTTAGGAAGCCCGTTTGCGGAAACGGATGTTGGGGAAATCGCGAAAACCGGAAAACTTGGCATATTGCCTGTGTGTCGCGCGATTGATCTATTTTCTGATGCGGAGGTGGTAATAGATTTTACTCTACCGGAAACGATTCTAGATCATTCCGAGGCGGCAGTTAAAACCAAAACCCCTTGGATCATTGGGACGACCGGTTTGTCTATCCAGTCAGAACAACAGCTAGAAAAGGCAGCTAAATCTGTCCCAATAGTATACGCACCAAATATGAGTATGGGCGTAAATTTGCTATTTGTGTTAGTCAAGCAAATGGCCCATGCGTTGGATGACGCCTTTGATATAGAAATTTCCGAAATGCACCACCGGAGAAAAATTGACTCACCCTCTGGGACCGCTCTTGGCTTAGGCCAAGCCGCCGCCGCAGGCCGAAAGATAGATTTTGATGCTGCTGCCGTTTTGTCAAGAGAAGGAGAAACAGGAGCTAGATCAAGGGGTAAAATAGGCTTTGCTGCTTTGAGGGGTGGTGACGTGGTTGGTGAACACACGGTAATTTTTGCCGGCGAAGGAGAACGCGTAGAAATTTCCCATAAAGCTGCTGGACGGCATATATTTGCTGCTGGGGCGATTAGGGCCGCTAAATGGATTAAAGGCCGTAGTCCAGGGTTATACGACATGACGGATGTTTTGGGATTGAATGCATAACCTGACTCCCATCGTGTTTGATTTGAATCCAAAAAAATGGCATATGGGAGGTGTTCTTAATTTCATTCAAAAACTCTCCGTGTTTACAAGATTTGCTAACGCACTACGTAACCGGTTGGCTATTGCACTTTTTTGATCGGGAGATAAAAAAGAACCTAGTTCTATTTCTTTGCCGCTGGATCTAAGCACCAAACGGTTTCGGTCCTCTCGGCTAAAATTCAAGTCTACTTTTGTCCAATAAGGTTGAAACACTTCCCTAGAGAGGCAAACTGATCCGCAGAATGACGTTATCTCTAGCTCCTCCCGTGTAAGTTTTATCCGCTCTGAGCGCCTTAAAATCCTGTAGTTCCTTGTTAAGGCCCAATAAATCAGCAACACGTCTAAGCCCAAAAACCCAATTACAGGCCAGGCCCCCGCTAGAGAAAATCCAAGACCAATGAGCAGACTCGCGCCAATCACCATACCTAAGACCGAATAGAAACCTATTACGGTCAAGCTCCGGTTAGGAACAAGTATCATCACCCAGGGGTACTCCGGCGAATGGGAGTTGGACATTATCATAGATACGGGCCCCTTTTTTGAGCAGAATTTATATTTTCGTGTAAAATAACCAATTGTTGTAACGACAAAAAACGAACTCTGCCAACAAAGAGAACCCATGGCAAATCTAATGAAAAATAATGACGTTGATTTATTTTTTCACACCTTATCGACTCAAAACCCCAACCCCCGTGGAGAATTGTATTTTAATAATCCTTATACCCTTCTCGTTGCGGTTACACTATCAGCTCAGGCGACAGACATTGGTGTGAACAAGGCTACGCCACCGCTCTTCGAAGTTGCCGATACACCAGAAAAAATGGTCGCTTTGGGAGAAGATCGATTAAAAGACTTCATAAAAACAATCGGCTTGTATAACACAAAAGCAAAAAATATCGTAAAAATGTCCGAAATATTAATAAAAAATCACGCGAGCTCCGTTCCAAAAAACCGAGATACCCTAGAAAGTCTGCCGGGTGTGGGACGAAAAACGGCCAACGTTGTCCTCAATATAGCTTTTGGCCATCCAACTATTGCGGTGGATACTCACGTTTTCAGAGTCGCTAACCGAACGGGCTTGGCGCCCGGCAAAACTACTTTAGCTGTGGAACGTGGTCTACTTAAACGAATCCCAAACAAATGGAAGCTTTTTGCCCACCATTGGCTTATCCTTCACGGAAGATATGTATGCAAGGCTCGTCGCCCAAATTGTCCAAATTGTGAAGTCTTCTCCTATTGTACCTACAAATTGAAAAGTAATTTTGGATGCCAATAGACTATAAACCCGCCAACCCTTTCGGGTTTCAATGTCCTATTGGAAGGGGTTCCTTATGTTGCGCGGTTTTATCCTGATATGGCATATGTCCCCAAGATTTGAATTTTTATTTACATGCCTAAATTTGTGGTAAGTGACTCGATATTCCCCTTGTGACGAGTAAAAAACTAAATCCAACACGCAAAGCCCGACGCGGTATTGCCAAATCCTGACGGATTTTTCGACTCTATAAAATCCAGGCACACCAAGGATCTTGGCTATGTCCCGTTCGTTTTGACCCAGCAACGAATTTGGATCAATTAACTCCGGAGCAGATTGAGTTGGAGCCCGAGCAATTTGTTGTTTCTCCATGGGAATTCGTAAGTGTTGTTTGGGTTTAGCACCTACAACAGTGTTTGCAGGATTGGTAATATTACGGTTTTTTAAAACAGAAGACGGGGGAGGTTTGGAACAACCTCCCAGCAGCCCAATTATGATCAAGCTCATTAAACTGTTCCGTAAGACTCCCATGTAATGTTTTAATTTTTAATTTCTCCTGAAGGATTCAACACTTGAACTTCTCCGTCAATTTGGCCTCCAAGATCTATTTCTATCTCTTTAAATCCAATCCGTCCCTTAACCCGCCCGGTCGCTTTTATCGTGAGACGTTCTCGAACTGTTAACTCCCCTTCGAATTTACCTTCTATAATGGCAATATCGACGGTGGCATTACCCTTAAATATACCGGCCTTAAGAATTTGCAATTCCTCTCCCTTGTCTAATGTGGCCTCAACAGTGCCTTCCACTATAAGTGACTCACACGCTTTGATGTCTCCACTGAGAGAAATATCGGCTCCTACAATCAGTTTATTGTTATCCCCTGTTCCCGACGTTGGTAAATTATTTCTCCGGCTAGAACGCCGACCGGCCTGTAAATCTACGGTCCTCCTCGGGAGTTCCGCCAACCGATTAGAAACCAAATTGTTTTTAGAGGTCATTTCCGTTCCTTCTGAGTATATATCACCGATTTTTCCTAATCCTGAGGGTTTATATTGCGATTATATTAAATTCTTTCTCCATGTTCTATGAAAGATATGAACCATAAATGCTGTAGCCGCTACGGGCGCTATTAAATTTAAACCGGGAATCGTGGTTAAAACTGCTATTATGATCCCTGCGCTTGTGATTTGCCACCAGTTGGCCCTCCTAATTTCCCTAATCTTTGCCGGCGGCAAATGACGACCCGCTACCATGTCGTAAAATTCTCGCCCTAATAAATATCCATTTAACAAGTAAAATATCAGCAAATTAAGTCCTGGAATAAAAAAAGTAATCAGGTACACGGGTATTAACATTAAATTCATCAAGATTCCGACGACAAGTAGTGTTAAACTGGCGCGGATGACAGAACTTATGGTTTGCAAATGAACATCACCAGATTCGGGGTAGTGCTTGTGTTCGACCGCCGATACTACCTTATCCAAAAATAAACCAGAAACCAACATAACCGTAGAAGGGAAAAACATAAGAGTTCCAACAAATACAATAATACCCCCGATCCAGGAAGCCAATTTGTCTACCACCCCTATACCAAAAAACTCTATCTTAGAAATTAGGAACCAGCTAAAAATTCCGGTAAAGATTATAAGAATAAGGGCACTAAGCATACCCAGCACTACCACTGTCCGGAATGGTCTGTCTGGTAGTTGTTGTGCCGTTAATTTTAATGCTTCAATCACAATTAATCCTAAAATTTAATCAAAAATTTGTTTCACTTATTTTCGCTATGTTCTTTACGTCTCCTAATTAAGCCATATTTTGAACAGCATTTTAATATTATTTCATTAATAGTAACTAAAAATTAGGGTGCAAATATGACACAAAAGCCTATTGATGTGACAGGAATCGGAAATGCAATTGTAGACGTAATAGCATTAGTGGATGACTCTTTTCTGGAGGACATGCATATTCCTAAGGGATCTATGACCCTAATTGACGCTTCCCGAGCGAATTCACTTTACGCCACTTTAAACTCTCCCTTAAAACGATCTGGTGGTTCTGCGGCCAATACTATCTTTGGCTTGGCTAAGATGGGAGCGACGACAGCGTTTGTAGGCAAAGTAAATGACGACGAATTGGGAAGCATCTTTTCGAGGGACATTCGAGCAGCCGGGATCTCTTTCGACGTAGATGTTGTAGAAGGAGGAGCACCAACAGCCACCTGTATTGTGCTGGTAACACCCGACGCCCAGAGATCTATGAATACCCATCTAGGTGCGAGCTCAAACCTTCGCCCAACTGATATTCCGGATGAAAAAATTAAGCAAAGCAAAATATTATATTTAGAGGGTTATCTATGGGATCGCCCCAATGCAAAAGCAGCATTTTTAAAAGCTAGCGAATTAGCGTCCAAGGCTGACACTAAAGTCGCACTTACCCTTTCCGATCCTTTCTGTGTAGATCGCCATAGAGAGGACTTTCTAAAATTAATCAAGAATCATGTTGGAATTCTTTTTGCGAATGAGGAGGAGTTGCTCTCTTTATATCAAGTCACGGACCTTCAAAATGCTATTGTGTGTGGTTATTTGGATTGTGATTTACTTGCAATAACGTGTGGAGCAAAAGGGTCTATTATTGCGTCCAATCGTGAACAAATGAAATTAGAAGCCGAACAAACTCAGTCAGTGGTAGATACGACGGGCGCAGGGGATCTATTCGCCGCAGGATTTCTCTTTGGGTTTACTATTGGTATGGACTCCCGGTTATGCGGCCAATTGGGCAGTATTGCGGCCGCAGAAATTAATAGCCATTATGGAGCCCGTCCAGAAGGTGATTTGAAACAATTGATTTCACAGGCTATTAGCCGTGCTTAATCCACTGAACCCTGGTTTTCTGGTACTAAAGGAATCACTATCGCTGTTTACCAAACGCCGGCTAATTGTGGTGCTATTATTGGGATTCGTGAGTGGTTTACCTCTTTTGTTGTCATTTGGCACTTTAAGCGCTTGGCTAAGAGAGTCCGATATTGATCGATCTGCCATCGGTTTGTTTTCGCTTGTGGGGTTACCTTACGCTCTTAAACCACTGTGGGCTCCTTTTCTCGATGGCATTAAACTTCCTATTGTCGGCCGTCTCTTTGGCCGCCGCCGCAGTTGGATTTTAGTCACACAATTCTTATTAATGTTTTCGATAGGTGGTTTGGCGTTTTGCGATCCAATTAACACACCGGTTCTGATGGCAATTCTGGCGGTTTTGGTCGCTTTTTTTTCGGCTAGTCAGGATATAGTGATTGATGCCTACAGAATTGAGACGTTGAGTGACTCCGAACAAGGGATCGGAGCCGCTATGGTAACTTATGGGTATCGAGTGGGGATGCTTGTTGCGGGAGCGGGTACTCTCGTTCTTGCGGATCACTGGGGTTGGACCCAAGCATATTTAATTATGGCTAGTTTGATCGTTGTAGGAATTGCGACAATAGCTCTAAGTCCAGAGCCTATATTTGACTGGGATGCGGATTTGTCTGAAACGTTGCTGGAAAAAGGCCAACCATCGTCAGTGATCTTGAACTGGTTTTCTTGCTATGTAGTCGCTCCATTTTCAGAATTTACTACCAGACCTGGGTGGTTAATAATTTTATTATTTGTAATAACGTTTAAGTTGGGTGATGCATTTCTGAGCGTTATGACTAATCCTTTTTATATAGATCTTGGTTTCACTAAAACTGAAATTGCAGAAGTCACGAAATTATTTGGGGTGGTTGCACTTGCCGTTGGCTTATTTATAGGTGGCTTTTTGATTCAAAAAATTGGATTGCTCCCTGCCCTTTTGGTTACAGGTATCTTGCAGGCTATTTCTAATATCTTTTTTGCATTTCAAGCGGTTGCGGGATACGATTTAGGGGTGTTAACGCTCACCATTGCAATTGAAAACATAACAGGTGGTATGGGAACAGCTGCATTTGTGGCATATTTATCCAACCTCACAAATGTTTCATTCACTGCCACGCAGTATGCTCTATTGTCGGCGCTGATGGCATTAGGTCGTAACCTTTTATCTTCTCCTTCCGGTTACGTGGTTGACCTGATAGGATGGTTTGATTTCTTCATTTTTTCTATAGGCGTTGCGGTTCCAGGCTTGCTATGTTTGTTAATTTTAATGTGGCGTTTTCCTAATCACGTTGGGCGCCGAACCGCCTAACATAACGCGTTTTCATAGGAGTTTGGTAGAAAGACTCTCTTGCCCAAAGACCCAATCAGGGCATCATTTGGAGAGCTTTATCAAAAAAATCTATAGATCCAAAGTTTCCCGATTTTAAAGTTAACGCAATTGGCGTTTGACCCATAGTTACAGTGGATGGAATACCTGGATCAATTTGTTTTCCGATACGGAGCCCTTTAACCCCGAGGGCACTTACTACCGCACCCGAAGTTTCTCCACCGGCTACTACAAGTCTACGAACCCCTGATTCTACAAGTTTGATTGCAATGTGGGCCATTGCTCGTTCGATAATCTTGCTGGCTTCATCTCGCCCTAACGAATCCTGTACTATTTTAACTGACTCAGGGGGTGCGCTTGAATAAATCAACAAGGGCCCATTAGTAACTGCGTTTAAGGCCTGAGTTATAATATTTTTCAAAGCGGAGGTATCATTCGCAAGGACTAAGGGATCCAGCTGTAATGTTTTGTAAGTTTTGGCAAATTCTTCAACCTGTTGAATGGTTATCTCGGAGCAACTTCCTGACAATACCAAACTAAGCCCGTCGACAGATGGGACAGGGTCAGTTGGGCTCTCGTTTTGCAATATTCCCATTTTTCGATAATTCGCCGGAAGCCCTATAGCTATACCCGACCCGCCAGTGATTAGCTTGAACCCCGCGATGCTATCTCCTATCGTGTAAAGTTGATCGTCATTTACAGCATCCATAATAGCGATTGATTTTCCCGCTCTTTTTAGTTTTTTAAACTGAGTGGTTATGGCTCTATAGCCTTTGTCAATCTCATCGTACGGCACGAGCCCCACCTTACGGCGAGTTTGTCGCTGTAAAACGGAAACCAAATTACTGTCGGTCATCGGCGTCAGTGGGTGGTGTCGCATGTGCGTGTCAGACAGCAACTTGTCACCTACAAACAAATGGCCTTTAAAAATTGTGCGGCCGGTTTCGGGAAAGGCTGGGCAAGATATAGTAAAGTCAGTCCCTAAAGCATCCATTAATGCGTCGGTTACTGGGCCGATATTACCGCGGTCGGTAGAATCAAATGTTGAACAATACTTGAAAAAAATTTGTCGCACTCCAGCTATTTTTAGCCAATTTAGACAAATCAAAGATTGTTCGACGGCGTGAGCTTTTTTGACAGTTCTAGATTTTAAAGCGATCACTATCGCGTCGGCGCTTGGTACTTCTTGCGCATCATCTGGTACACCAAGCAGTTGAACTGTTGTTAAACCGCCCCGCACCAACATATTCGCGAGATCTGTCGCCCCAGTGAAATCGTCGGCTATGCATCCCAAAATTGGTGACATAAAAATTCTCCTAGAGATGAAATTGATCTTAAAGTTGGTCCGACCATTAACTGTTGTATATTGTTGGGCTAAGTTTAGATTTAGCCAACTAAAAAAAGGGATAATTAAAATTATGCCAAATTTTGCTGCCAATATTTCAATGATGTTTCAAGAGTACGATTTCTTGGATCGATTTTCTGAAGCTGCTAAGTCAGGTTTCAAGGCTATAGAATTTTTATTCCCCTACGATTTTCAACCAACAAAGCTTAAAGATCTACTTGACGAGAATGAATTAGTACAAGCTCTTTTTAATACCTACCCAGGTGATTGGAATAAAAAGGAACGAGGACTAGCGTCGGTACCGGGAAGAGAGGCAGATTTTGAGGCGGCTGTCGAACAGGCACTAAGATATGCAAACGTTCTTGGTAATGATTTAATACATGCTATGAGCGGGCTAATTGTAAAAGACGGTTCCCCTAAAATTCATCGAGAGACATTGGTGTCAAATCTCAAAAGAGCTGCGCCAGTAGCGGCGGCAGAAGGAAAAACACTTATTATAGAGCCTATTAATAATCGCGACATACCAGGATATTTTTTAAACTATCAAAAGCAAGCGCGAAGCGTAATCGATGAAGTTGGCTTCGATAACGTGCGCCTGCAGTTTGATCTTTATCATTGCCAGATTATGGAAGGTGATTTAGCTGTCCATCTTCGTGAAAACATAGACGTAATTGCACATATGCAGATTGCGGGAAACCCTGGTCGGCATGAACCTGACGTGGGAGAAGTCAATTACCCTTATTTATTCGAAATCATTGATCAATTAGGTTATGAAGGCTGGGTAGGATGCGAATATCGACCACAGTCAAACACCGTTGATGGGCTCGGCTGGCTCCAGCCGTATTTGTGATAAGGATAGAAATTCATGAATGTAACAATTACAGGCGCTTCAGGTTTTTTAGGACAAAAGCTGGCTCGGAGACTTTTGAGTGCTAATGAACTATCTGGAAAATCCGGTATTTCTTCGGGTATTGGGCGATTAATTTTACTGGATATTAATGAGCCATTGCCAGAACTGGCTAATGATCCGCGGGTTTCAGTTTTAACTGGTGACATTACGAATCCAGACTTATTGCGAGCAGCGATTCCAGCGGACACAAATAGTGTATTCCACCTCGCAGCGATTGTTAGCGCCGGGGCGGAAGAAGATTTTGATCTTGGTATGTCTGTAAATTTGGATTCTACTAGATCGATTTTGGAAATTTGCCGAGAATATGGCACAAGACCCAAAGTGATATTCGCAAGTTCTTGCGCAGCTTTCGGGGGAGATACACCTTCAACTATTGTTGATATGACAGCGCGGACACCACAGACTTCGTACGGAACTCAAAAAGTCATTGGCGAACTTTTGCTAACTGATTATAGCCGAAAGGGATTTGTAGACGGGCGGGCTCTTCGATTTCCCACAGTAGTTGTTAGACCGGGTAAACCCAACAAGGCTGCATCCACTTTCGCAAGTTCTATAATACGCGAGCCCCTGCAAGGATATCGTGCCATTTGCCCGGTAACTCCTGAATCTCGAATGTTTTTGGCGTCACCTCGTGCTATTATCGAAAACGTAGTGCGAGCACATAATCTTACGGAGGTCGATTGGGGTCCGTCACGTGAAGTTACCCTTCCAGGATTTTCTATGACAATTAAATCTATGGCGGATGCCCTTGAAAAAGTTGCTGGTAAAGGTGTTGCTAATAGAATTGATTGGCAACCTGATCCCTTTATTCAACAAATAGTTAATGGTTGGCCAGCAGACTTTGACACCAAGAAAGCTAAGAAGCTTGGATTTATACGTGACAGTTCCATGGAAGAAATAATTGAAGCTTTTGTAGAGGATGAGCTCAACGGGTCATTTGTTCGATAATTTGGTGTTTTGGGCCCTTTTGGCGTTTAAGAAAAATCAGTTGTAACTGGCACATGATCAGAGGGTTTTTCCCAATCCCGCGCGGATCTTAGTATCGACGAAGAAATAATCCGATTTTTAAGCGGTTCGGTGACCCAAATATGGTCTAGTCGCCGCCCTTTGTCTGCGGTAGACCAATCTTTTGCCCTATAACTCCACCAGCTGAAAAGTTTTTGTGGTTCTGGTACTAAATAACGAACGGTATCTATCCATTGTAAGTCGTTTTGCAATGATACTAACAGTTCAACCTCGATTGGGGTGTGAGAAACAACTTTCAAAAGTTGTTTGTGCGACCAAACGTCATGCTCCAATGGAGCAATGTTAAGATCCCCAACCAAAATCATCGGACAATTTGTGGAGCGATTATTTTTAAACCAAGCTCTCAATTCCTCTAAAAATAATAATTTGTGTCCAAACTTTTCATTTTTTTGTGGATCGGGTTCATCCCCACCGGCTGGCACATAAAAATTATGTAATTCCAGTCCATCATCCGTGATCGCCGAAATATGACGACAGTCTTTTCTTCCTGCCCACTCAATGCTGGATACGGATGTTAAAGGCAAGCGGGATATAATAGCGACACCGTTATAGGATTTCATCCCCTCAAAGAATATATGCTCGTATCCAGCGTCGATGAACACTTTACAGGGAAACTGATCGTTTGGGCATTTTGTCTCTTGCAAACATAGAATATCCGGTTTTTTTTCCCGTAAAAACCGTAGTATTAAGTTTTGACGTAGCCGGACACTATTAATATTCCACGTGGAAATTCGGAGAGCCATAAAACATCCTTTTATTTAAGAGTAACAAGTTTTGCCTAACGCTGGTTTTTGAGTGCGAGAAAAGTGTTTTCCATCACTGTTAGTTAATGAATAATTCTAAAAAGTGAATTGTCTAAGTTCTTCAATCTTCAAATCTATCTTCTCGCCAAAGTCCGATTTTTTCTTGGAGAGCTCGGTCGGAGAAACTGAATAAAACAGCATCAGTTTCCTCCGTTTCATGAAAGTGTTTATGCCAACTAGGAATAACGAAAGTATCGTGTCGCTCCCAAACGAAAGTTCTGTCACCGGCAACTGTACGACCATTTCCTTCCACACATACATAAACGGTTCCGTCGGTTGAACGGTAATTGTTGGTTTTAAAGCCTTGGGGTAGGAGTTGCATAAATACTGCAATGGTTGGCATAGCATATTCGCCTGTGACGGGATTTATGTATTTCATTTTTAACCCATGGCATGGGTCCCATTCATTTAGTTTTCGCATATTTTCCAATGCTTCCCGGGTCCGTTCGTAAGGATAGTTAAACACCGGTGAAGTCATCGCTTTTTTAGGATGATCAACCGGCAACAAGCCAGAACCAAACCGTGCCAATGAATCCCCGGCCGGTCTTGACGGTATTTGATGTTGGTTTGATCCGACCTCCGCAAAACTTGCTTCAAAAAGCTGAACTATGGGTATGTCCAGTCCGTCAAGCCACACCATTGGCTCGTCGGAATCATTTCCATGTTCATGCCAGGACCATTGTGGAGTGATAATAAAATCACCCGGGAGCATATTTGTTCTTTCGCCTCCGACCGTGGTATAGGCTCCTTTCCCTTCGATTACGAATCGTAGCGCTGATTGTGTGTGTCGATGGCTTGGGGCAAGTTCATTGGGGAGGATTAGTTGAAGGCCGGCATATAGTGATCGCGTAATGCGAGACTGACCGAGTAATCCCGGATTTTCAAGTATCAAGACTCGCCTTTCCGCTTCTTTGGCGGTAATAAATGATCCCGCTTCCATAATTAATGGACGGATATCTCTGTATTGCCATAAGGTTGGGACACAAATTGAAGCAGGTTCTGGAGTTACCAAGTCACTAAGAACTTCCCAAAGTGGTGCCATCTTTTTTTTTGAAAGACGGTTATAGAAGTCGAGTGTATTTTTGACCGTCGATTGTTCCCCTATACTTCCCATGACTCTGTCCTTAATTTTTGTACGGAGAGCTTGTTTTTAGGAGCTGTTGGTATGTTATCCGTCTATTCAATTGAATTTCCCAAAGCGTGGGATTTGCGTCTAATTTAGACCCATGAGATTTTGTGCAAACGGCACTGCCTCGAATGGTTGCAGATCATCTATCTCTTCTCCAACGCCTATTGCATGGAGAGGAAGTCCAAATTCCTGAGTTAAAGCTATCACAACACCGCCCCGTGCAGAACCGTCGAGTTTCGTCACAACGAGACCCGAAACATCAACACACTCTCGAAAAACTTTTACTTGATTATGGGCGTTTTGCCCAACAGTTCCATCCAGAACCAGAACGCAATCGTGTGGAGCTTCCGGGTTTTGTTTTTTTAAAACTCGAACAATTTTAGTTAGCTCATCCATAAGTTGGCTTTTATTTTGAAGGCGACCAGCTGTATCGATCAGTAGAATGTCGGCATTAAGTTGTTTCGCTTGAATTAGAGAGTCGAACGCTAAAGCAGCTGGGTCAGAACCTTGCGGTTTTGCAATGACTGGCGCTCCAGTTCGGTTACCCCAAATTTCTAACTGTTCAACAGCTGCAGCGCGAAACGTATCGCCCGCTGCAAGTACAACCGTTTTGCCGTCCCGCTTCCATTGATGCGCAAGTTTGCCAATGGTAGTAGTTTTCCCGCTTCCGTTAACGCCACAGACAAGAGTAACATGTGGCCTAGCGGCGGAAATGATATTTAATGGTTTAGCAAATGGTTCAAGCATTCTGGCCATGTTAAATGCAAGAATTTGTCGTACTTCATGGTCCGTAATTTCATTTTCAAATTTGTGATGAGCTATATTCTTCGTCAACTGCTCTGCCGTTCCCACTCCTAGATCTGCAGAAATCAGAAGGTCTTGAAGATGGTCCAAGGTGTTTTGGTCAATTTTTTTATGAAGTAAAAGCGCGGTTATTCCATTGGAAAGCTTATCAGAAGACCGCGCGAGCCCCCGCTTTAAGCGAAGAAACCAGCTAACTGATTTGGGTTGATTTGTGTCCTCACTCATTGGGTCTCCGTATTCTGTGAAAAACCACGGAGACTTCCATTCGAGGCGTGACTTATGATCACATCAACAATAGACCCGGGTGCATTGTCACCCTCCACAAAAACCGGTGTAAAATGCTCGGTCCGACCCCATGAACCCTGCTCGATTAAGGCTTGGTTCATTTTTCCAACTTGTTTGTTTGTGTGGCTTAATAGCAGTTTTTCCCCCAAATCCCGCAATTGGAGGGCCCGGTTTTTTCGGACATTTTTCGGTAATTGTGGCATTCGAGCGGCTGGCGTGCCTTTTCTTGGAGAATATGGAAACACGTGCAAATAAATGAAGCCTACCTCTTCGACTAACGATAAAGTTTGACGGAACATAGATTCAGTCTCTGTTGGAAAACCAGCAATTAAGTCTGCGCCAAACACTATATCTGGTCGCAATTTTCGGAGTAGTTTGGCCAATTCGATGACGTCTTCTCGTAAATGCCTTCTTTTCATTCTTTTCAATATAATATTATTTCCCGCTTGCACACTTAGATGTAAATGAGGCATCAACCGGGGTTCGCGTTTGATCAACTGTAATAACTCATTGTCAAGATCAGAAGGATCGATCGAAGACAATCTGAGTCGAGGCAACTCGGGTAAAGCTTTTAATAAATCGCGGATAAGTATGCCTAAGCTGGACTTGATTGGTAAATCTAAACCATAAGAGGTAATATTAATGCCGGTTAAAACGATTTCATGGTAACCTTTTTTTACGAGAATTTTCGATTGTTGGACAATCTGATCGAAGGAAACGGAGCGACTATTCCCTCTTCCAAAAGGTATTATACAGAAGGTACATCGGTGGCTACATCCTTGTTGGACTTGAACAAACGCTCGGGCCCTATGATCAAAACCTTGAATTAACTGCGGTGCTGTTTTATTCACGGACATTATATCATTAACTAAAGTCGAAGCACGTGGATTTTCGTTCCAAGCCGTAGCGAGTAATTTTTCTTCGTTCCCAACCACCCGGTGAACCTCAGGCATTGCTTTGAAGCTGTCGGGATCTATCTGAGCCGCGCATCCAGTAACTACAATTTCAGCTTCTGGGTGGTCTCTTTTTGCTCTACGTATAGCTTGTCTAGCTTGTCGTTCTGCTTCTGCAGTAACAGCACAAGTGTTAAAAATGATTCGATGCCGTTTAGACGAATTTGATAAATGTTTCCGAATAATTTCTGATTCAAACGCGTTTAATCTACAGCCGAACGTCTGGATGTCATTACATGTTTTGGTCTGGTCGCTCATTTACTACAGATGGAGATAAATGGAACTAAAAGCAAGCGTTCTTCTGTTAAGAAGGTCATTTTTCGAGCTAACACATGGCCAGAACTTTGATTCGACGATTTCATTATTGATTTATAACTCAATTAAGATTTATTGGGTTAGTAGTTGTTAGTGAAACCTGGGTGACAATCTGGTTTCATAGAACGAAGGTACCAGTAAAGCTAACTTCTGTTGGCCCAGTCATTAAGATGTGGTTGTTTTCCAACCATTCAATGTCAAGTACTCCTCCATCCAGTAGAACTTTTGTTTTTCGATTAGTTAAACCGCGGCGCACCGAACAAACAACGGCAGCACAAGCACCAGAACCGCACGCGGGAGTTATACCAACGCCTCGCTCCCAAACACGCATACGAATTTTGGTTTCAGAAATTATTTTCACAAACTCGATATTGGCACGGTCGGGGAACATGATATCATTTTCCAGAACAGGGCCAATTTTTTCTAAACAAATCGATTCTATGTCGGGTGCGAAGAACACGGCATGAGGGTTGCCAATATTTACGCAGGAACAATTATTAAAAGGCGCGTCTTTTAAGCGTACATTTAAAGTTTCGGTTTTTGACAGCAATGGTATGTCAGACCAATTAAGTAACACTTTCCCCATGTCGACGGTAACTTGGTTTGCTTTCGAAAGTGTGCAATTTAGTGCTCCCGACAAGGTTTCGATCGTGATTGATTTTATTCCATATTGACTCATCAACATTGATGCCACACAGCGGGTTCCGTTTCCACAAGCTTCGGCTTCGCTTCCATCGGAATTATGGATACGCATGAATATATCACCATTTTGGCGAGGAGGTAGGAGAGTAAGTAACTGGTCGAAACCGACACCGCGCCTTCGATCGGATATAGTTCTATAATTTTCTATATTCAAAGGCGGTTCTAATTCTCTGCCATCTATGATTACAAAGTCATTTCCTAACGCGTGCATTTTTGTGAAAGAGATTCTCATAGCCAAGTAGGTATAATCATTTATCACGCTCGCGCCAATAAACAATAAATATATAAGGCTCGAGTCTGCTCATTTGGCATCGGGACTGATTTTCTATAGTCTCCCTAAAATTTGATGTATTCAATGATGGGGAGAAGACGTGGTTATTGTTGAACATGAGGCGCTGGCTGCGGTTGTAACTAGGATGATGCAGACCGCAGGTAGTGAAATAGATGAAGCGATTTCGATTGCCGACAACCTTGTAGAGGCTAATTTGATGGGTCACGATAGTCATGGTGTTGGTTTAGTGCCTCGCTACGTCAAGCATGCCCTAGCAGGCACCATGAATCCAGGAGCTAAAGCGTCGTTAATTACAGATAACGGTGTTTATCTTCTGCTGGATGGAAATATGGGATATGGCCAAACCGTAGGACGAGAGGCCATGGAAATAGCCATTGATAAAACTAAGCGTCAAGGAGCAGCTATCGTTGGATTGCGCAATGTGCACCATCTTGGGCGCATTGGCGCCTGGGGGGAAATGTGTGCCCGTGCGGGGTTTATTTCAATCCATTATGTCAATGCAACGGGCCATCAGCCCTATGTCGCACCTTACGGTGGTTATGAGGCGAGATATTCGACAAATCCTTATTGTACCGCTATTCCTGCTACGAAAAAAACCCCTATGATGGTGCTTGATATGGCTACGAGTAGGGTTGCTCACGGGAAAGTTAGAGTGGCGTATTACAGTGAGAAAAAAATGCCAATGGGAGATGCACTCGTAGGACCGAATGGTAAATTGACGGATGATCCAGGCGTTATTTTTAGAGATCCTATGGGCGCGATAATTTCCTTTGGTGAACATAAAGGGTACGGTTTAGCTCTATTATGCGATTTGCTGGCGGGTGGTTTGCCGGGCGGTGGTACTGCAAGACCCGAATTAAATACCGGAGATACTATCCGGAATAACATGCTGACAATCGTTATCAATCCTAATCAATTCCAAACAGGTTCGTCGTTTGCTCAAGAATTTGATAGTCTTATAAAATATGTGAAATCCAGCGATCCGGCGGAAGGGTTCGATAAAGTTAGAGTAGCAGGGGAACCAGAGCAGGAATCAATCAAAAAGCGCATAGCGGAAGGAATTCCTATCGATGATAACACGTGGGAAGAAATGATCAATATAGGTTGTGAAAACGGAATGAATCGTGAGGATTTTGATTGCGCGGTGAAATAAAAAGGCTTCCGTGATTTCAAGATAAGGATAAAAATTTGAAATTGTATCTAGTAGCTGACATGAGGCACGAACGCGTAGTGGGAATTAAAATAATCAGAGAGAATACCTCCTTTGATAAGTAGACGTATGAATAGCCTAAGTTTTTGTTGACTAGATATTAGATTATGCCTAGGCTTTTGCCATTCTCAACAGGAGTGTTTCGTTGGGGCCTTTGCGGGTTACGTCCGTCCTCGAGTTTCGAGCACGGGCGCTTTCTCTGTTTGAATAGTGTGAGTTCAATAAATTTTATTAAAAATACTGAAAATTTCAATGGGGTAGCGTTAGGTGTTTGACACTTTATCAAATAGGCTTGGGGAAGTTTTTGACCGTTTGAAGCGTCGGGGGGCTCTAAAAGAAGGGGACGTTGTAGCAGCTCTTCGGGAGGTACGGATCGCTTTACTTGAAGCTGATGTAGCGCTCGAAGTCGTTAAGGTTTTCATTGACAAAGTAACTGAACGTGCAATTGGCCAAGAAGTTATTCGATCTATTACGCCCGGTCAGCAGGTAATAAAGATAGTGAATGACAGTCTGATAGAAATATTGGGTGACGGCACGGCTCGAATCGAATTGAACGCAGTTCCACCTGTGCCCCTTATGATGGTTGGTTTACAAGGTGGAGGTAAAACTACGACTACAGCAAAATTAGCGTCAAGGCTTAAGCGACGGGATAAGAAACAGGTCATGATGGCTTCGCTTGACGTTACTAGACCCGCGGCCCAAGAACAATTAAAGCTCTTGGGGGAACAAATTGATGTTGCGACGCTTCCTATCGCTCAAGGTGAAACGGCGATATCAATAGCCAAGAGATCAATGATCGCTGCTAAGCTGCAAGGCTTTGATGTAGTGATCCTCGATACCGCAGGCCGTATGTCGGTTGATCACAGGTTGATGGACGAAATTCGCCAAATTCGAGATTTAGTAAATCCTGTGGAAACGTTGTTAGTAGCAGATGCGTTGACTGGTCAGGATGCGGTAAATACGGCACGAAACTTTCAAGAACAGGTGGGAATTTCAGGGATTGTGTTGACGCGAATAGATGGCGACTCACGTGGCGGAGCGGCCCTATCGATGCGGTCTATTACTGGTGTTCCGATAAAAGCGCTCGGAACAGGAGAAAAAATAGAGGCGTTGGAAGACTTTCATCCGGAACGGTTAGCCAGTCGAATCTTGGGAATGGGTGACGTAGTAGGTCTCGTTGAACGCGCATCGGAAAATATAGAAATAGAAGAAGCTGAACGCCTTGCGGTAAAAATGCAAAAAGGCCGATTTGATTTAGATGATATGCTCAGCCAATTACAGCAGGTTTCTAAAATGGGTGGACTGGGTGGTTTGATGGCCATGCTCCCAGGGATAGGGAAACTGAAAAAACAAATGGCTGGAATTGGTGTGGACGACCAGATTATAAAGCGTCAGGCTGCAATCATTCAGTCTATGAACAAAAAAGAACGCAGAAACCCTAAACTTCTAAATGCGTCACGAAAACGCAGAATAGCTGCTGGGTCGGGAACGTCCGCTCAGGAAATTAATCGGTTGTTAAAGCAGTATTTAGAAATGGGCCGTATGATGAAGAAATTGGGAAAATCGGGGGGTACTAAGGGAATTGAAAGCCTTTTAGGAAGTGGAATGATGCCAGAGGGAAGCCAACCCTTAAACCTAGGCATCCATCAGAACCAGCAACCGTCAGGACTCCAAAATAGATTGGCTAGAGGAACGGGGTTGCCAGGTTTGGGAGGAGCCCCCAATTTTCCACGTCTCCCAACTAAACGATAATAAGATTTTTTGGACTAGAAGGATAAAGATATGGCATTAAGAATTCGCTTGGCCCGAGGTGGAACAAAAAAACGGCCCTTTTACCGGATTGTGATAGCAGAAAACACCGCACCCCGTGACGGTTTGTTCATCGAAAAAGTAGGCACCTATAACCCAATGGTTGAAAAGGGACATCCTCAACGGTTGGTGATACAAGAAGATCGGATAAAACATTGGTTATCTGTTGGAGCGTTGCCAACGGATAGAGTACATAAATTTTTGGCCTCACTGGATTTGATGCCTGCTTTTACAATTAGAGAGCAGCCAAAAAAATCTGCACACGGTAAAAAGCGGGCAGAAAGGGAGGCGGAAGCGGCCGCAAAGAAAGCGGAGGCAAGTGGCGCTCCCTTGGATGACGGCGAGAATGAAGAAGAAGAAAAGGTGGTTGAAACAAAATCAGATGATGACAAGCCTATATCTCAGGACGTCGAAGAATCCGACGTTAATGAAGAGGACCAAGGGAGTGAAGACAAGGGAGCTAGCCCAAAATAGTTTCTCACTTTATGGTCAATTTTTATGACGCTGAGAATTTCCATGGGTGTAGTCTTGGGGGCACATGGAGTGAGCGGCCTCGTGCGAATAAAAAGCTTTACAGAAACACCCGAAGATATCGTGACATACGGGCCGTTGGAAGATGATAGAGGCGTCCCATACATTTTAAACTTAAAAGGTTGGGCTAAAGGAGCATTGTTGGTGCAAATCAAGGGAATTCGGGATAGAGATGCTGCTGAAGCGCTTAAAGGCGAAAAGCTGACTGTGTCCCGTGATGCGTTGCCAAAATCGCAGGATGGTGAATATTATCATGCAGATTTGATTGGCATAAGAGTTTACCATGTTGATGGTCGGGAATTGGGAGTGGTAACAGAAGTGCATAATTTTGGTGCAGGCGATTTAATCGATGTTCGGCTTTTGGGAACAAGTAAAACAGTATTATTGCCTTTTAATGAGAGCACTGTTTCTGAAGTCGATTTGGATAAGAAGAAGTTACTCGTAGATCCAATTGCTGGACTTTTAGATTAGAAAAATTAAAACCGTACGAAGATGGTTGAAAGGAAGAATGAGTGGATTTTTCAATACGACCTTCGGCTCCTTGGGAAGCAACCATTTTAACTTTGTTTCCAGGAATTTTTCCTGGCCCTCTAGCATATTCGAATGTTGGACGAGCATTGGATTCTAGAATCTGGACACTTAAAACACTAGACATCAGAAGCTTTGCGAGCGATAAGCATCACTCGGTGGATCATACTGCTTTTGGAGGTGGTCCCGGAATGGTGTTGCGATCTGATGTTGTGGATGCTGCTTTGGATTCGGTTGAAAGGGCTCCTGGAAGGCGGATTTATCTTACGCCACGAGGTCGTCGTTTTGATCACACTTTGGCGGCGGAGTTGGCAGCTGAATCTGGTATAGTATTGGTTTGCGGCCGTTACGAGGGCTTGGATCAAAGGGTGATAGACTCGCGTGATTTAGAAGAGATAAGTTTGGGCGATTTCATTTTATCCGGCGGGGAACTAGCCGCTTTAACTATAATAGACAGTGTTGTTAGACTTTTGCCCGGCGTTCTTGGAACAGAATCGGCATTGATTGAAGAAAGTTTTGTGGACGGATTATTAGAGTACCCACTATACACGCAGCCACGAGAATGGGACGGCCAACTTGTCCCAGACGTCTTGCTCTCGGGTCATCACGCGAATATACAAGCGTGGCGACGAAAAAAGGCTGAGCAAATTACCAAGGCACGTCGCCCAGATCTTTGGGTTTTGTATGAGAAAGAAAAATTGAAAAAAAATAGGGGTTAATCTCCTCGTAGAATATAAAGTTTGGAGTAAGACCGATGAATATCGTCGAGCGAATAAGCCAGGAACAAGTTGATAGGATGAGAGAAAGTCGGCCGGTACCGGATTTTGGCCCGGGTGATACGTTAAGGGTCCATGTCAAGGTTGTCGAAGGATCTCGGGAGAGAATTCAGGTTTTTGAAGGTGTGTGTATTGCTCGAAAAGCTGACTCGATTAACTCAAATTTCACTGTTCGTAAGATTTCATATGGTGAAGGTGTGGAGCGGGTCTTCCCTCTTTACTCGTCGAGAATTGCTCAGGTTGAGGTAATGCGCCGTGGGAGAGTTCGTCGAGCGAAACTGTACTATTTACGTGGTCGTCAAGGCAAATCAGCCCGCATCGCTGAAAAAGTAACTCGTCCCGCAAAACCGAAATCAAGCTAACTTGAATTACGTGATTTGATACTGCACTTAGATGGGTTAATTGTGTAATTCGGAAAAAGGAATTTAGCTCGAATTAACTTGGCGGGAATGACGAGGTCTTTACCATAGTTATGATTATAAGTTGTTTTAGATTGGTAGTTTAAAGTATTGATCTAATAATTACTGTCTTGACCGACCGAGGGCTATTATTGTCTCCGGAGATCTATAACGCTGGGGAAAAGAAAAAGTCAGCTTAAACAAGAAAACTTAAGGAGGCGACAGAAAGATGGCAAATCCACGAACATTGTTCGACAAAATTTGGGATGCGCATCTGGTTGACCAGCAAGAAGATGGCACTTGCCTTATTTATATTGATCGTCATTTGGTGCATGAAGTTACTAGCCCCCAGGCCTTCGAAGGTCTAAGGACAGCTAATCGTCAGGTGCGCCGGACTGATTTAACTCTTGCTGTGGCGGATCACAACACTCCTACTACCGATATTTCGGGTGGAATAGTGGAAGAGGAGTCACGAGTTCAGGTCGAAACCCTAGAAGCAAATGTGAAGGAATTTAACATTCCTTATTTTGGTCTTGGAGATTCTCGCCGGGGAATTGTCCACATAATTGGACCAGAACAAGGTTTTACCTTGCCTGGGATGACTATTGTTTGTGGTGACAGTCATACGGCCACTCATGGTGCATTCGGAGCTCTGGCTTTTGGCATAGGAACATCGGAGGTGGAACATGTTTTGGCTACTCAGACACTTCTTCAAAAACCTGCGAAAAACATGCGAGTCAGTGTTGATGGATCTCTACCGCAGGGCGTCGCATCGAAAGATGTTATTTTAGGCATAATAGGAAAAATAGGTACGGCAGGTGGAACAGGTCACGTGATTGAATTCGCGGGGCCAGCAATAAAAGAGTTCTCTATGGAAGCCCGCATGACCATATGTAATATGGCGATAGAGGCTGGAGCACGTGCCGGAATGATAGCACCAGATCAGGTAACATTTGATTACTTGAAGGGGAAACCTATGTCTCCTAAAGGAGATAGCTTCGACCAAGCGGTAGCCTACTGGAGTAAGTTACCTTCGGACGAGGGTGCGGTCTACGATAAAGAAGTTGTTTTGCAGGCATCAGAAATTGTACCGCAGGTTACTTGGGGAACAAACCCGGAAGAAGTAATACCAATTACAGGACGAATCCCGGATCCTAACGAAATCGAAGATCCTCTCCGACGTGCTAAAATAGAACGTTCTTTAGAATACATGGGACTTGATGCGGGAGCACCAATAGCGGAGCTTCCGATAGATAAAGTATTTATTGGTTCATGCACTAATGGACGGATTGAGGATCTCCGTGCGGTGGCGGAAATAGCTCAAGGGCGGACTGTAGCAGACGGCATTCATGCCATGATTGTGGCAGGTTCTGGCTTGGTCAAAGATCAAGCTGATCGAGAAGGTTTGGGGGCAATATTTAAAGCTGCCGGTTTTGATTGGCGTGAGGAGCCAGGGTGTTCAATGTGCTTAGCTATGAATGCGGATAGGTTAGAGGCAGGTGAAAGATGTGCTTCAACCTCAAATCGAAATTTCGAAGGTCGTCAAGGTTTTGGAGGTCGAACGCATTTAGTTAGTCCAGCTATGGCTGCTGCTGCTGCAATATTAGGAAAATTAACGGATGTACGTGATCTTTAAAGGGCGGGGAAAAACATGGATCGATTTGCACAACATAGTGGGGTTGCAGCTCCACTCAACATGATTAACATAGATACTGATAAGGTTATCCCGAAACAATTTTTAAAAACTATTAAAAGGACGGGTTTAGGAAAACATTTATTTAATGAAATGCGATACAAGTCGGATGGATCGGAAAACCCTGATTTTGTTTTAAACAAAGCGGCTTATAGGCAAGCTAGTATTATTGTTGCGGGAGATAATTTTGGCTGTGGGTCTTCCAGAGAACATGCGCCGTGGGCATTGATGGACTACGGGATAAAATGTGTTATTTCTACCAGTTTTGCCGATATTTTTTTCTATAATTGTTTCAAAAACGGATTATTACCTGTCATCGTTTCTCAAGAACAGTTGGATCAATTAATGCAGGATGCTGAAAACGGCGCAAATTCGATTTTGGAAATCAACCTTGAATCACAAGAGATAACGCGGCCAAACGGAGATAAGATAAGTTTCGAGGTGGACCCTTTTAGAAAACATTGTCTTCTTAACGGACTCGATGACATTGGGCTTACAATGGAAAAAGAGACAAGTATTGATAATTTTGAAAAACAGAGGTCGCTCGAACAGCCTTGGTTGTAATCAGTCCCGGATGTTCCTCTGATTCTGCTTTTAAAAAGATGAGAACCTAGGAAATTTCCCAAACAGATTCTGGAGAAAATGGATTATGACGTCCAACAGAACACTTTTCGTCCTGCCGGGTGATGGGATAGGCCCCGAAGTTGTCGGCCAAGTTTTGAGAGTAATTGAATGGTTGGCAGCCAACAGGTCGGTTAATTTCAATTTGCAAGAAGGTTTGGTAGGAGGAGCTTCTTACGACGCCCATGGAATTCCATTGACTGATGAAACACTAGCGGATGCGATAGAAGCTGACGCCATTCTTTTTGGATCCGTCGGTGGTCCTCAATACGAAGATTTACCGTTCGAATTACAGCCGGAACGAGGATTACTGCGGTTACGAAAAGAGATGGATTTATTTGCTAATTTGAGGCCAGCAATTGTTTTTGATTCTATGGCTAACTCATCGACTCTTAAGGAAGAGATAGTTTCTGGTTTGGATATTTTAATTCTTCGGGAATTGACGGGGGGTATTTATTTTGCGGAACCGCGCGGTATTGAGGAATTGTCCGATGGCACTAAGAAGGGTTATGACACGAACCTATATACGACGCGTGAGATAGAGCGAATTGGGCGAGTAGCACTGGATTTGGCGTCCAAGCGCAGACGTAAGGTAACGTCGGTTGAAAAAGCTAATGTCATGATGTCGGGTGTCTTATGGCGAGAGGTGATGACGAGCCTTTTCGAGCGGGAAGGACGGGATCTTGAGACTGAGCACATGTATGCGGACAATTGCGGCATGCAATTGGTTCGAAACCCAAAGCAGTTTGACGTGATTGTCACAGACAATTTATTTGGTGATATGTTGTCAGATTGTGCGGCAATGTTGACAGGTTCCCTTGGAATGCTTCCTTCAGCATCACTCGGTGCGGCGGATGAGACGACGGGGAAACGTCATGCTCTTTATGAGCCGGTTCATGGTTCAGCACCGGATATTGCAGGGAAAACATTAGCTAACCCTATTGCCGAACTGCTCAGTTTTTCGATGGCGTTGCGATATTCTTTTGATATGCCGGCGGAGGCAAATCTGATTGAAAACGCTATCCAAAAAGTTTTGGCTAATGGACTGCGTACGAGTGACATAATGCAAGATGGTATGACTAATGTTTCGACAATCGGAATGATGGATGCGGTGTTAACAGAACTGGATAAAATAAAATAAAATAAAATAAAATAAAATCAGATCGTTGGGTAAATCGAGATATAAGAAAGTCTATTGACGTTTTTGATGTTGGAAAACAAGGGTATGGCCACTCGTGCTGGAATAGGTTGGTGAATAATGGGCTATAAGGTTGCCGTTGTTGGAGCTACCGGTGCAGTAGGCCGAGAAATGCTACAAACGCTGGAAGAGAGGAAGTTTCCAGCTGAAATAGTAAATGTGCTTGCTTCCGAGCGTTCGGTTGGCTCAGAAGTTTCTTATGGCGAAAAAAAAATTCTTAGAGTTCAAGCGCTAGAAACTTTTGATTTCGCGGCTGCGGACTTAGCTCTTTTTTCAGCAGGCGGTACAATTTCCGGAAAATTTGCCCCGGAAGCAGCAAGTAAAGGGGCGATTGTTATAGACAATAGTTCACGGTGGCGTATGGAATCAGATGTGCCGTTAGTAGTTCCCGAAGTAAATCGCCATGCTCTTAAAGGTTATTCCAATCGGAACATAATATCCAATCCAAACTGTTCAACGGCGCAACTGGTTATGACTCTTAAACCGCTTCATGATTTGTTCAAGTTGAAACGCGTAGTCGTGTCCACATATCAATCGGTATCTGGTGCCGGAAATTCGGCTATGGATGAATTGTTTAATCAAACTCGGGCTGTTTACGTCAATGACCCGATTGAGAACAAACAATTTACAAAACCAATAGCTTTTAATTGTATTCCACATATTGATAGTTTTATGGACGATGGATTTACCAAAGAAGAGTGGAAAATGGCGGCTGAAACTCGAAAAATTCTCGATCCAGATGTCGATGTTGTCGCTCATTGTGTTAGAGTACCTGTTTTTATTGGGCATGCCGAGGCGGTGTTTGTAGAAACTTCCAAGCCTATTGATGAAAAAGTAGCACGTGAGGCTTTGAATACCTTTCCTGGTGTTGTGGTTGTCGATCATCGAGAGAATGAAGGGTATGTGACACCAAAGGAATGTGCGGGCGAGGATGCTGTTTACGTTAGTCGTCTTAGGCGCGATCCGACAGTGAAAAATGGGTTAGTTTATTGGTGTGTCTCTGATAACTTGCGGAAGGGTGCCGCACTTAATGCAGTGCAGATCGCAGAAACATTGATCGATCAACATTTAACGAACAAAATATAAAAACTTTCCCAGAATTAATCTAATTTTTCAGCTGTGTTGGTTAAATTTAGTTGGCACAATTCAGGCAGGACTGGGATTAACGCGAGTTCGGGTGTTTTACGCTTCACTGTTTCTGTAATCACTAAATCGACGCCGGTAACAGCTGCACTTAAGCTAAATGCCATATCTTTTGTTTTTATAAACCAACCAGTAAAAAGAGCAGTAAATAAATCCCCAGAACCGTTGAAATGACGATGATGGAGAGGGCATTTTGCTTGCCAGACCCCGTTTAAATTAAAACCATAGGTAACCATTGTATTTTCATAGGGTATACCTTTGGCAATTACAGCGCTTGGGCCTTGTTTAAGTATAATTTCAGCCGCGCGAAATATATCTGCTAATGATTGGATTTCCACACCTGTAAGCCATCCAAGCTCACTTTGATTTGGTAATACAATATCGGCTTGACCCAAAAGATCTCGAGTTATCGCTTCTGGCATTGTTTCATGAACGAATATACGACCATCGTCACCTAATACAGGATCCAGAATATAAAGAGCATTTATGTTTTCTTGCTTTATAGTATTTATGGCAAATAAAATTGACCTAGTTGCTTCAGGATCTCCGAGATATCCAGATATAATCGCATCACATTTATTCAGAACGCCTAAGTCAGCGATACCATTTACAATGGTTGTGATTTCTGAGGCTGATTTGACTTGGCCGGCAAATTTGCCATGTCCGGGGTGATTTGAGAATTCGACAGTGTTAATTGGCCAAACTTCGTGCCCGAGGGTTTGGAGTGCTGGGACGGCTATAGCGTTCCCCACATAACCAAAAGAAACAAAAGATTGAATGCTTAGGATAGCCATTTAGAGAAAACCCCTACAATGACAGTTAAAATCTAAATTTATTATAAAAAATTCTAGCTGGCTATAATATGCTTTCAAGAGGAAATTGACTTTAGGAGCTAGGATTGATGTTGCATGTTAATAAATTACGTAGGTCTGCTTTGTTTATGCCAGCATCTAATATGCGGGCTCTCGAAAAAGCTAAAAGTTTAGCAACTGATGTAATTTTAATGGATTTAGAAGATGCTGTTTCATCTGATAAAAAAGAACTTGCTCGAAATCAAGCGATAGAAGCCATCGCTGTCGGAGGGTATGGATCTCGAGAATTGGTTATTCGAATTAATGGAAACGACACACAATGGTATAGGGAAGATATTCAAAGGGTTGCCTGTTCGGGTGCTGATGCGGTTTTGCTTTCAAAGGTAGAGGCACCGGGTGATGTCCAAAATGCGGAAGCTGAACTAGTTTCGGCCGGTGCTCCCAGCAATCTAGCGATATGGTGTATGATCGAAACACCTAAGGGAGTGTTGCGTGTGTCGGAAATAGCCGGTGCCTCGGACCGAGTGGCTGTTCTGGTACTGGGCACTTCTGACTTAACCAAAGACCTCAGAGTCAGACCCAACAGTAATCGTTTGCCATTAATCACAAGCCTGGGTATTTGCGTTCTTGCCGCTAGGTCTCATGGCTTGGATATCTTGGATGGAGTCCATCTTGATTTGGAGGACATTTCAGGATTTGAGGTAGTCTGTCGACAGGGTGCTGATTTTGGGTTCGATGGAAAGACTTTAATACATCCAAAAACGCTCGAATTTACTAACAAAATATTTGGACCAAGTAATGCCGATATTGCGTGGTCGCGTCGTATTCTTGATGAATATAATCTAGCAAAACAAAATGGGGAGGGTGTGATTGTCGTCGATGGGAAGTTGGTAGAAAGTCTTCATGTTGAACAAGCTAGGAGGATAATTAATCTTGCCGAATTAATTAAAGCTTCTGATGATGAACTCAAAACCAAAGTGCTTTAAAATTCTTATCTTAAATATTGCGATAAGTATTTTTTAATCTGTCTTCGCATCTCAAAATCGAAGTCTCCCATCAGGCCTTCCACCATCCCATACCATAATTGGCCCCGCTGATTTGGTGATGCGTCCTCTCGTGAAGTTTGAGAGCGAGATACTTGGGCGTCTGCTGTCGCAATCCGTCGGTTTTCTTTTAAAAGTTCTAATTTGGCTTTAAGTGTGGTTTTGAAACGGTCAGATTGATCTATGGAAAATACGCCAGAAATGCCAGACTTTGTTTTTAATTTCTCCCTAGTAAGCGAGGCGTGTCGAATTATAAACTGGGCCGTACCTTGATTTCCTATGGGCTTAAGAATGTCAGCAGCCCATCTCTCTGCAGCAGCACTCGGAGCAACTGGCACTAAATGTTCTATATTTGGGGACTTAAAAGGCATCTCATATTCGTTAATAATCAGAATTTTCGAAACATTGATATGGATCTGTGGTCGGTGCGTAAAAGTTAGTTCTGGAAATTCTGACTTATAGTAGGGTGTGTCACAGGCAGAAAGGAAGCAACAATAAAAACCTAAAAGCGCTAATTTATATGAGCATTTCAAGGAAAACGCGGCTTTGGTAATTGGTTGTATATATAATTGGAGCATCATCTTTTTCCATAGTGACCTACAGGAGTATTGCCCTTTAGATTAATTTTTCGTTTTCTCCCGCAGTGCTTTAATTGTTTTATCATCATAATGGCGACGCTTTTTGCAAAATTCACAAATCACTTCGATCATGCCATTTATTTTCATCTCCTCTAATTGAGGTTCGGTTAGCGAACGCAAAATATATTGCACTTTTTCTGATGAACATCGGCAATGCGCGAAAATCGTCTGGTTTGAATATACTCTTACTCCCGTTTCATGAAATAAGCGGTATAGCAATTGCTCTGGCGCTAAAGATCGATCAAGAAGTTCTGAATGTTTGCAGCTCCCCATCATGATGGCGGCGTTACGCCAACCTTCTTCATAGTCAGCTTCATCAACCCCAGTAAATCTTTGCTCACCACCGCCATAAGCTATTCTTTGTATCATTATGGCAGAGGCCTCCCAAATATTCTCTTTCGAGTGGCTTGCTGCGATGGATATGACAGTCTCGATTTGCTCTGAATTACGAAAGTAAGCGTGTGTACAATCCGCTAAAGTTCTTCCGGAAAGTTCTACAATGCCCTGATAACGGTCGCCTTCCTTTCTTTGGTCTACAGTAAATGCAATATATCCTCCACCGGTAAGTTGATGGAGTGAGGGTTTTGAATTTCGGATAGGCTTTATTTTTTTGAATTCGCGCGAATCGTAACTTGCATACCCACGTAATGCGCCGTCGCTCGTCACATCGGCCATTAGCGTTTTAACTGGTCCTTTGCCACTAATTTGCAGAGTGAACACACCTTCATATTTCAATGCGCTAGCTAAACAAGGTGCTAATACTAGCATTTCTGCCAATAATTGATTTATTGGATTCGGATATTGGTGTTGGCTAATAATTAAATCTGCCGCAGAGCTTAAACGTACAAGGCGACCTCGTAACGCATAAGGTTCAATTTGAAAAGGCAAAACGATGTTTTTCCGTTCCTCGGCTAAATTTCGGTCTCCATTTGGGATGGAAATGTTTTTCACTCGAGACACCATGACAAAATAGCTTTTTGTGTGTGCAGTCGATTTTCAGCTTCGTCCCACACGATAGAGCGTGGGCCGTCTATCACTGAATCAGTAACTTCCTCTCCCCGATGTGCGGGAAGACAGTGTAAAAACACAGCCTCAGGCGACGCTTTGGACATTAGCTCGTCATTAACCTGAAACGGCTGCATCGTATTATGTCGATTTGATACATTGGTCCCCATTGACACCCAGGTATCAGTTACGACGCAATCGGCTGCATCGACGGCGGAAACAGGGTCGTGTAAAAGTTCTACTGTTCCGCCGTTTCGTTTGGCCCAATCGAAAAGACTAGGGTCGGGAGCATGGGTTTTTGGGCAAGCGATACGAAGCGTAAAGTCAAATTTAACTGCTGCGTGAATCCATGATGCGGCCATATTATTTCCATCGCCACTCCAAGCCACCACTTTGCCACGAATTGATCCACAGTGTTCTTCAAAAGTCATAATGTCGGCCATCAATTGGCAGGGATGTGTGCTGTCCGTTAAGCCGTTAATTACGGGTACCGTAGAGTGCTGCGCCATTTCATTGATTCTGGCACGTTCAAAGGTACGCATCATTACACAATCGACGTACCGTGATAATACTTTGGCGGTATCAGCGATCGTTTCTCCCCTACCTAATTGTAATTCATTGCTGTTTAATATTATTACTTCACCTCCTAGTTGTTTCATTGCGACCTCAAACGATACTCTGGTTCGGGTAGAAGGTTTTTCAAAAATCATGGCTAAGAATTTTCCTGCTAACGGCTTATTTTTGCCAAATTTACCTTCTTTCATAGCTCGGGCGTTATCCAGCATGCTACGCAATTCGCCCTTGCTAATTAGATCAAGATCTAAGAAATGTCGAACCGATCCCGTCATTTAAAGGGTTCCATTGTCACACATTACCATTTGAGCAAAACAGCAAGAAACTCGCGGTTTTTTCTAAAAAAATCAGACGTTCTTGCATACGGACTCGAGTATTTCTGCCGCTTCATCGATCTCATTATTGGTTACCGTTAACGGAGGAAGAATTCTAACGACATTTTCAGCCGCAACTACGCTTAAAAGCCCGGATTCTCTGAGAGCCGTCATGAATTCCAGATTCGGTCCAACGCATTTTAAACCAAGCATCAAACCAACGCCGCGAATTTCTTCAATTACTTGTTTATGAGATTCAGCAATACTTAACAGTCTTTTATAGAGATAAAGCCCCTTTTCGTTAACTGATTTCAGAAACCCAGGTGCCAACATTACGTCAAGAACGGCGTTAGCGGCCGACATCGCTAGCGGATTTCCGCCAAACGTTGAACCATGGGTCCCTGGCACCATCCCAGATGCTGCTCGTTCTTTTGCCAGGACTGCGCCTACTGGAAAACCACCTCCTAAGCCTTTAGCGAGCCCCATTATATCAGGCTCAACATCGGCTATTTGGTATGCAAAAAGGTGTCCTGTACGGGCCATACCGCATTGTACTTCATCGAAGATCAGTAATGCATCAAATTCATCCGCTATATGTCGTAGCGATCTTAAATATTCGTTGGTAGCGGGATTAATACCTCCCTCACCTTGAATAGGCTCAACCAAGATCGCTGCTGTATCTGGACTCATTGCAGCACGAGCCTCGTTAAGGTTTCCAAAAGCTACATGATGAAATCCTGCTGGGCGGGGTCCAAAGCCCTCCCGATATTTTTCGCTATCACCGGCGGAAAGTGTGGTTAACGTTCGTCCGTGGAAAGCACCAGTGACGCAAACGATATTTGTACGGTTTTCATCGCCGTTGGAAAAATGATATTTTCTCGCAACCTTAAGCGCACCTTCTATAGCTTCAGCTCCTGAATTACAAAAAAACACCGTGTCTGCAAATGAGTTTTCTACTAGTCGATCGGCAAATCGTTGTTGTTCCGGAATATTATAAAGATTTGAGACATGCCATAATTTACCCGCTTGTTCTTGTAATTTTTTCACTAAATGAGGGTGAGAGTGTCCCAGTGAATTCGTTGCAATGCCAGTAGCAAAATCAATATATCGGCGGCCGTTAGTGCTATAAAGGTAAGAGCCGTCGCCGCGTTCGAATGAGATATCTATACGCCCATAAGTAGGCATCACTGATGAAACCACAACTACTCTCCCTTTAAAATAAAATATCACTCCATTGCAAACTACTGTAATTCCCTTAAGATCTGGGATAAAGCCGACGCTCCCTCGTTATGTCAAGCTAGATGAACAGTTTGAATAAGATTTTCGCAAGTGTAAAAAAACTAATCATACTTAATAGAAACGGATTTTTAGGAAAAAGAAAAGCGTTGGAAATGTTTAGATAGCTTTAATCCCTGACCCTGATAGTTAGATTTAAGCTTGCCCAAACCATATAGCTTTTCCGGTATTGCCATCATTTGCTCGTAGACCAATCGACAAACCATCTGTCCATCTTCGATCACGAAAGGTACATCGTGTGATCTTACTTCGAGTACGGCTCGGGTGCCATTACCCCCCGTTTCGGTATGACCAAATCCAGGGTCGAAAAATCCAGCGTAATGGACGCGAAACTCCCCAACGCGGGTGTCATACGCCCGCATTTCAGCGGCATGATCAAGCGGGACAGAAATAAATTCCTTTGACATTAATATATAAAATTCATCTGGATTCAAAATAAGTTCAGCCGGCCGACCTTGAAGACGTTTGACGGGTTCCCAGTAGTCTAAAACGGCGCAGTGATCAGACTTGTCTATATCGATTATCGATGTATGGGGTTTGGCCTTGTAACCTATTAAGCCGGTTTTGTTGTCACCGAGCAAGTCGACACTGATAGCCACCCCTTTTTTTATGTCGGCTTCAGTTTGTTCGGTTTTCACAAGTCCTTCGGTTTGTTGGAGACGACGCATAGCAGCGTCAGCTGGAGGAGGATTTCCCCGTCTGAACCGAAGCTGATTCAAGCTGGAACCTTTCCGTACTAATATACTAAAAGTTCTTGGCGAAATTTCTGCATAAAGTGGACCTCTATAACCCGTTGTAACAGTCTCAAATTCTGGTGTAAAATCCGTAATAAGCCGGGTAAATACATCGAGTCTCCCAGTTGAACTTTTCGGATTTGCAATACCAGAAACATTGGCTTGTAATTGTAAATGTTCTTGAAGTGGAACGATATACACACATCCCTTTTCTAGAACGGCCCCGTTGGTTAGGGTTATCCTATGCATTTCGAATCGCTCTAACTTTTCTGAGACAGAGTGATGGCGTCCTGGCAAAAAACTTGCTCGGACACGAAAGGCGATATCGCCCAAACGAAGATCTAAGCTAGCAGGCTGGATTTGCTCCTCGGAGATAGCTACATCTGAGATTATTCGTTTAGCATCAACCATTTCACTTATAGTCTGGCTGGCTAAGATTCCAGTTGACCTTAGTGTCGGGTGATTAGGTTCGGGAAAAAGCGTTAAGCTGGACATATTAAAAGTTCAAATCAAAGCATTGTATTTTGCAAAATATCAAGCTTTAAATATGCTGGTATCTAATTTAAATCAACGGTTAGGACAAAGATTTTTGATCATTATCCCCAGAATCTAAAACCCTCAAGGAATAAAATATCGTTTTAACCAAAACATGAAACGTTTGATAGTGACTGTAGTTGAAAACTGGGATTGAGTTAAATAATTCATCATTGAGTATTCCAACGATCCTTGCGATTGAGTGGGTATAAAAGAGTTTCTGCAACGAATGGAAGATCAATCAATTTGGATTCAAATCACCAAATAACGGAGGACTCATTGAGAAGTGCTGCTTTTCGCTATTTGGAAAGGTACAGTGCATCGACTCAATCGCTGAGGCAGTTTTTAAAATCCCGAGTTAGAAAAACAATTAATATAAACGAGATAGAAAGACAATTAGCATATAAATGGATTGAATCGCTAATAGAGTCGTTAACTGAACGGAAATTCTTGGATGACCGCTCATTCGCAGAGATTAGAGCCCGTGCATTATTTGAGCGAGGCGCGTCCACTCGAAGGATTATAGCGTTGTTAACCGAAAAAGGAATAGATCATTCCTTAATAACAAAGGCTTTGAATACGGTTTATGCGGATTACGAACTTCCAGACTTGGTTGCAGCAATTCGTTATGCAAAAAGAAAGCGAATCGGGCCTTTTCGTAATCAATCCGTTAGAAATAAAAATAAACAGAGAGACCTTGGGATGTTAGCTCGTGGCGGGTTTAATTTTGCAGTTTCAAGCACCGTAATCGATTCCGCTAATGCAGACCAATTAGAGTCACAAATTATAGACGTTTAAAAAGCGGGCTAATAATCGGACCCGCTTTTATTCGTTCTAGCGACGCTATTAAAGTTTTCCAAGAACATGTTCAGCGCTAGACACCTCGAAGGCGCCTGGTTCTTCGGCGAACATCTCGCTGACTACTCCATCTTCAACTATCATAGCGTAGCGTTTAGAACGAATACCCATTCCACGCGCGGTTAAATCTTGGTCTTGCCCCAATGCTTTGGCAAGATCAGCACTTCCATCGCCTAGCATCATAACTTTTTCACCTGCGTTTTGATCGACGCCCCAGGCGTCCATTACGAAGGCATCATTAACTGACACGCATGCGATAGTATCTATTCCTTTAGCTTTGATTTCTTCTGCTTTGCCAACAAACCCAGGTAAATGTTTAGCCGAGCAAGTCGGTGTGAAGGCCCCTGGGACAGCAAAAACCACAACTTTTTTGCCTGCGAAGAGATCATCAGTAGAAATATCGATAATACCATCCGTTGACTTATATTTTAGCACGACCGTTGGAACTTTATCTCCAGATTTTACGCTCATTTGGAATACCTTTCGCTGAATAGGAAAAACTAAAATTAACTGGTGACGTGAAATCTAACCAATGTACATTTCACATATTAAAATAGGTTGATTACATAAGTAATCCAGAATCTTTTCTCTACGGATCTCATTGAATCATAAACAAGTTAATATTTCAAAGCTTGAGTTTTGAATCCACTGCTTTTAGAGCTTCTAATACAGAGGTATCCGTTAGCAATTCAGGAAGAATTATTCCTTCGGACGATTGAGGCCCGTATATTATGTTGAATGGTATACCATATCGTTGGAACGAGCCTAAATAAGTGGCAATCGCGTCATCTGGGGTGGTCCAGTCTCCCCGCATGGCCACAACCGTTCCATTTCGAATTAATTCGTTAACTTTGCCTTGGTTTAGTACTAAATTTTTATTTAATTTACAGGTCAGACACCAATCTGCCGTAATATCAACCAAGACGGTTTTACCATCGGCTATCAGCGCTGACAATTTGCGTGGCTTGAAATCAATCCAAAAAGATTCTGCTCCCTTTACTGTAATTTTTGTTTCACCTTCAAAGTTAGATTTAGGATTTGGTTTTGCTACGGCCGTCAAAACCAAGACAATCGCAGTTAGAATAGCAGCAAGCTTTTTTATCCCCCTAATCTCGACCAAATGAGCTAGACCTAAGAGGCTAAATGTCAGGATAACGCCCACGGAAATTAAACAAAACCACAGAAACTCCAATTGCGGCTGAATAATGCTTAGTAACCATAACGCTGTGGCTAAGAGCAACAATCCTAAAATTACCCTTAATTTTTTGATCCAAGGGCCGGATTTGGGTAAAAAACTGACTAATCTAGGATTAAGGGCTACTAAAAGGAATGGAGAGGCCAGCCCAAGACCCATAAAGAGAAAAATTGATAAGATTTCAAAGGGACCCCGTGGTAACGCAAAGCCTACGGCGGTCCCAACGAATGGAGCAGAGCATGGGGTGGCCAACAGAGTTACTAAAGCACCAGAAACAAAAGATTCCAGTAATCTTCGTCGATTCGGTGAGTTTTGTTCAAAATCTAGTTTTGGCCTATAGACGTTTGAGAAAGCATGGGGAAGGGGTACATCCAACCAGCCGAATAAATTTGCGGAAAAAACAGTAACCAGAAAAAGCATAGCTGTAAGAAAAATAGGGTTTTGAAACTGGATTCCCCAGCCAAGGGCTTGGCCACTTAATTTTAAAACTATCAATAATGATGCTAAGACGACGAACGCCGAAAGGATGCCTGCCGCTGAAGCGAGAAATCCAAAAGCGATGTCCTTATGAGATTGATCTTTATGATGAATGGCCGAAATTAATTTAAGAGCTAAGACAGGAAGAACGCACGGCATAAAGTTCAAAATCAAACCACCAAGCATTGCAAGCGCAATCATGGTCATCCAGAGTCGTGCGGGGTTTGCCGATTCGATTTTGCCAAACCGGGCAATTGTTCTCTTTTCAACGAAGCGATCACCATCAACGATAGTGATAGTAATTGGAATAGTTTTAAAACTATAATTTTCTGCGCCGAATATTGCATATTCGAAAGAAGCTGCTTGCCTATCAGAACTTATATCGATTTTAGGTTTACTAAATATAAAACCACGACTTGACTCAATGTAAGCATCTGGGGTGGTCATAGGTATACTGGAAGTAACGGCGAGGGAGAGCGCCAAGGAACCTTTTGTGTCAATGAGTCGTATCTTTTTTATTTTAAAATCGATATTTGAAAACGAGTTGGGTACCCTTGCGCGGTATCGATCAATTAATTGAGTATAACGGGTAGGTTTAGCAGGGCCGGATGGTAAATTAAGAGATAATGGGACCTCTAGCGGGACGCAAATTTCCTTACAAGCTAGAGCTTCAACGGTGGCATCAATATTTAAAATTCTTTGATTGTCTTTCAGTGTAGCTGCAAGTGGGAAGACGATATCATCTTTATATCCATAATTCTCAGAACCAAAAAACGTAAATCGAAGTGGGAGGGGCCATTGCCAAGTTAGTTCACTTAAATTTTGTGAACGCCTTATCTTTAGGCTAGGGGGATAACCGGAGTCACCCGGGGTGCGCCAATAGATTTTCCATCCTTTAGCTATTCGAAATTGTAAGCCTAACGGTATTTGTTTGCTGGTGCCGGTAGCGGTTGCAGCGCTAATTAATCTGATATCTGCGGGGTCAGTATGCGCCCATGGAGAAGATTCTTCGGATAGAGATGATTCGATGGAGCCAAAAACTGAAAGTATTAAAAGCAGCCAAACCGATTCTTTTAAAATCATATTAAGGGCCCAAAAGGAAAATCGAGTCTTTCGTATGGGAAAAATTAATAGGTTAAAGCTTCGAGAGACTAAAATCTTAGTTTAATTTAAGTTTGTGACATTTAGTAAGTTTATAAGCTAATATATCATGTAAATTTTCCTGGGAGAACGCATCTAAATAATGAACAAAGGGGCAAATTTTCAAACAGGATCATTTTTGACGGGCCAACTGCTTTTGGCTATGCCAAGCATGCGCGATCCTCGTTTTACTCGGGCAGTGATATATATGTGTGCCCATAGTGAAGAAGGCGCAATAGGTTTGATCATCAATCAACTGATTAACTCAATATCTTTTTCAGATTTACTTATTCAATTGAACATAGAATCTGATCCAAAAGCGTTTAGATATTCGACTAGAATACATTTTGGTGGGCCCGTTGAAACGCAACGGGGTTTTGTGCTTCATAGCACGGATTACACGCAAAAAGGTTCTCTTCCAATTGATGATATGGTGGCGATGACCGCTTCAATAGATATAGTTAGAAAAATAGCAAATGGCGGAGGACCGCTTAATAGTATCGTGGCGTTGGGTTATGCCGGATGGGGTCCAGGTCAGTTAGATGAGGAAATTCAAGAAAATACTTGGCTTAATGTAGAAGCGGACCAACAGTTGGTGTTCAAAATCGATGTTGATGAAAAGTGGGATTCAGCATTGGCTAAAATTGGAATCGACGCGGCGTCGCTTGCTACGGAAGCTGGGCGAGCGTAGAGTTTTGGAAGTTTTTTTGATTGGATCAGCGTTAATTTAAGTATGCAATTAGGGTTTTTATCGAGTTGTTTTATATTCCAGATTGAGTAAATGTAATTTTCGTTCAATGCCCCAGCGATAACCCGTTAATAAGCCATTTTTGCTTACCACCCTGTGGCATGGAATTAATAAGGACACAGGATTCTGACTGCAAGCTCGACCCACGGCCCTTGATGCAGATGGTTTGCCAACAGCTGAAGCTATCCTCCCATAGGAATGAGTTTCGCCATATGGAATATTTGTTAGCTGGTTCCAAACTTTTTTCTGAAATCCAGTTCCTTGCGCGTCAAGAGGCAAGTCGAAGGATGTAATGTAACCGTTAAGATAATAATCTAATTGATTAAAGACAGGCTCCAAATTTTTGGAATTTTCACATTTTTCATCATAAAAAAAAGTGTCACAAAAAGACTTAAAGAGATCGTGTTTTTCACCACCAAGGCCAACGAAACACACACCTTTAGAAGTCGTACCAACCAAAATTAAACCAATTTCATATTGTTGCATTCCATATAAGATCATTTTGCTGGCGTGTTTTGGCTAATATTAGCTTGATATTCTGGCGTTATCTTCAAAAAGTGGCAGGTATTTTTAGTATTTTTCATGTTCTGGGGCCGAGTTATATTTGATTATCTTAGATGAAAAGACATTTTATTAGTTTAAGGAATAACTCCAATTTTCACATTACGTAACATTTTGGGAATCGTACGCAGCTATGGCGGCAGCTTGGACTAAATCATTTACTGTCGCATTCATCTGGACGATTTGAACCGGTTTTTCTAAACCGATGAGCATCGGTCCAATAATTGTTCCCCCGCCAACAGCCTTTAACAATTTGTAGCTAATATTTGCTGAATGGAGGGCTGGCATTATTAACACGTTGGCTGGTCCAGATAACCGGCAAAAGGGATAATTTTGGCGAACAGCCATATCCAAAGCGACATCGACATTCATCTCGCCGTCATATTCGAAATCGACATTCCGAGCGTCTAATTCCTGAACGCCGGCTCTAATTCTTTCCATGTGTTCACGGTGCGGATACCCAAAGTTAGAAAATGACAATAGGGCAACTCTAGGGTTATGACCAAAAGCTCTTGCTCTTTCTGCTGTCTGTATAGCGATGTCCGCCAAAGCCTCTGGGCTTGGAAGTTCGTTGATGTTTGTATCTGCTATAAACAATGTATGGGAGCGCGTAATTACTAAACTGCAAGTCATGAGACGATGCCCAGGTTTGGGGTCTAAAACGCGCGTAATATACTCGTGATTTACACCAAAGCTCCGAGTAACACCAGTTACCATCGCATCAGCGTGTCCGTGGGCCACCATGCAAGCACCGAAAACATTTCTATCTTGGTTAACCATTCGTTGTACGTCCCTATAAAGGTGACCAGATCGTTGGAGACGTTCATACAATGCTTTTGTGTACTCAGAATTATTTTCTGACAGACGAGCATTATGAATTTCTATTCCGCGCGTGTCGGAAATTCCCAGCCGAGCCATGGTTTCCCTAACTGTTTGTTCCCGACCGATTAAAATAGGATGTCCGTAACCGCCCGAGCGAAAAGCGATTGCGGCCCTGATCACTCGCTCTTCTTCACCTTCAGAGAAAACTACTCTTTTAGGTCTTTGGCGAATTATAGCATAAATTCCGCTCAAACTATTGGCGGTGGGATCCAGTCGCGCGCTAAGGTCCGATTCATAATCAACGAAGTTTTCGATAGGCTGGCTAGCTACGCCCGATTCCATAGCTGCTTTAGCCACTGCCGATGAAACATTTACTATTAATCTAGGGTCGAAAGGCGCAGGTATAATATAATCTCGACCAAATTGCAGCGAACGACCATATGCGGCGCTAACTTCATCTGGGACATCTTCTCTTGCTAATTCCGCAATGGCATGAGCCGCAGCAATTTTCATGGCGTCATTTATTTCAGATGCCCTGACATCTAAAGCGCCGCGAAAAATATAAGGAAATCCAAGGACATTGTTAACTTGATTGGGATAGTCTGACCGACCAGTAGCCATAATTGCATCTGACCGAATTTCTAGGACTTCCTCGGGCGTTATTTCTGGATCGGGATTAGCCATAGCAAAAATGATTGGGTTTTCTGCCATGGATTCTATGATCTTTCTTGAGAAAGCTCCTTTGACGGAGAGGCCCATCAAAACGTCTGCTCCCTTTGCAGCCTCTTCCAAAGTTCGTTTTTTGGTATTTGCGGCATGGGCTGATTTCCACTGATTCATACCGGTTTCCCTATCAGTGTAAACCACGCCCTGAGAGTCACAGATAATAATGTTATCATGCGGCATACCCATCGCTTTAAATAGTTCAACTCCAGCAATTGAAGCAGCACCCGCACCATTCACTACCAGTTTGGTAGTTTTTAAATCTCGGTTGGTTAGGTGCAGGGCGTTAATAAGTCCGGCCGACGAAATAATAGCGGTACCATGTTGATCATCGTGAAATACCGGGATGTCCAAAAGTTCTTTTAAACGCTGTTCGATTATGAAGCATTCAGGAGCTTTGATGTCTTCTAAATTAATTCCACCTAGACCTTTTCCGAGAAGGCGGACGCAGTTTACAAATTCGTCTACATCTTCGGTATTTACTTCTAGATCGATACCATCAACGTCGGCAAACTTTTTGAATAAGACGGCTTTGCCCTCCATAACGGGTTTTGCTGCTAAAGCACCGATATTGCCTAAGCCTAATACAGCAGTTCCAATCGAGATTACGGCAACTACATTTCCTTTGGATGTGTAATCATAAGCTTTCGCTGGATCTTTTTCTATTTCCAAACACGGAACCGCTACTCCTGGGGAATAAGCAAGCGATAAGTCTCGCTGGGTCGTCAAAGGTTTAGTGGGGGCTATCTCAAATTTCCCGGGTCTTCCCTCGGCATGAAAGACTAATGCCTCCTGATCGCTTATTCGTTTAGCATCATCCATTTGCATCTCCATGCCTTTTGGTTCTAGCTAGATCAGATTGCTTGGTTATTATTTGTTTATGCTAACCGTAAGCTCTCGACAGAGGAACTAGGATTGTTAAGATAAAAAAGGTTTTAATTGTTTAGTTGAATAGACAGAAATGTGTTTTGAATTTTTATAGTATAATAAAACTAAAATTGTGTTCATATCGAAATCATAACGATAAATGTGTTTTGAATAAATAGATCAACAAAGGATATTTGTTCTTTCGTGACAGTTTCAATCAACTCAAATTTAAATGAGGTGAAAAAAGAAACCGGAATTACAGGAGATATTTCCGGTCTTACGCCTATGCTTGCTCAATATTTTGAAATCAAAAAAGCACATAAAGGTTCGCTTCTTTTTTTTAGAATGGGTGATTTTTATGAACTGTTTTTTGATGACGCAATTTTAGCTTCAGGTGCACTCGATATCACTTTAACTAAGAGGGGCCGCCACAAGGGACATGATATACCTATGTGCGGAGTTCCATTTCATGCTGCTAATAATTATTTGGGCAGGCTTATTCGGAAGGGCTTTAGAATTGCCATTTGCGATCAAATGGAGGACCCGATTGAAGCGAAAAAACGTGGCAGTAAGTCGGTAGTTAAGCGTGCGGTTACGCGCATAATAACTCCCGGTACCATTATAGAAGATGCTTTGCTAGAATCGCGAAGCAATAATTATCTGGCTAGTATTTCCCAAGCAGGTTACGAAATCGGAATAGCCTGGGTGGATGTGTCGACTGGCGATTTTCAAACTCAGGCTATCAATCCCGAAAATGTAGAAACAATTTTGTCCCGTATCGGACCAAAAGAAATTCTGATCCCAGACATTTTATTAAGCAATGAAAGTTTAAATTCACATTTGAAGAGTAAAATGAATGCTTGGCAGTCAATTTTAGTTCCTCTGGCATCGGTAAGTTTTGATAGTTCAAATGGACTCCGGCGTCTGAGGAAATTATTTTCTCTAGAGACTTTAGATGGATTTGGAGATTTTTCTCGTTCTGAACTCGCGTCCGCTGGTGCTCTCGTTGATTATCTTGAATTAACCCAAAAAGGAAGGGTCCCAAATTTATCTCCGCCTCGACAATGGCGTCCAGGAGGAATTTTGGAGATTGATGCTGCTACTAGAAAGAACCTTGAATTAGTTCGAACGTTCTCGGGAGAAAAACATGGTAGTCTTCTTAGCGCAATTGATCTGACGGTAACGGGATCGGGCGCGAGGCTGCTAGCGAACAGGATTTCTGCACCTTCTGCGGATTCCGGTACTATTAAATATAGGCTCGATCAAGTCACCTATTTCGTGGAATCAGGGTCGTTAAGGTTAGATGTTCGAAAGACATTAAAAGGAATGCCAGACCTTGAAAGAGCCATTTCCAGACTTTCTGTTGAGCGAGGTGGGCCGAGAGATCTGTTAGCAATACGTGACGGGTTAAGCCGGGCGGTAACGTTACGTGATAGCCTAGACAAGCTGGGAGATAAAAATCTTGTTTCAGGAATTAGGTCCTTATCGGAAAATCTAGGCTCTCATACGAAATTGATTGACCTATTAAATCGCGCGCTAAAAGCGGATCCACCTTTATTTTCAAGAGATGGCGGTTTCATTAATTCTGGTTTTAATGAGGAACTCGATCGGTTGTGCGAATTACGAGATGGAAGTCGCCGTTTAATTGCAGAACTTCAGGTTCGATATGTCGATGAATCGGGCATCGCTTCGTTGAAAATAAAACATAATAACGTATTGGGTTTTTTTGTCGAAGTTACCGCTTTGCATGCTGGAAAATTGGAAAATCATTCAGTATTTATCCATCGTCAAACAATGACTAACGCAACTCGATATACCACGGTGGAGTTGAGTGAGCTTGAGCGGGATGTGAACCAAGCAGCTAATAAAGCACTTGCAATCGAGCAACAACTTTTTGCAGAACTTTCAAAAGAAATAATTGGCTGGGTGACTAACATATACAAAGCAGCAGCAGCGATTGCTCGCCTGGACGTAGCTTCAGGTCTGGCCGAACTTGCATCGAACCGGCGTTATGTTCGGCCTGAAATTGATGAAAGCGCAGACTTCTTGATTAGAGAGGGTAGACACCCAGTGGTGGAGATCGGTCATAATGATACAGCCCAGTTTATTGCCAACGATTGCGATTTAAGTGGAGAACAACGGCTGTGGCTTATTACCGGACCTAATATGGCCGGAAAAAGTACATTTCTTAGACAGAATGCATTGATTGCAATTTTGGCTCAAGCTGGCTCCTATGTACCAGCTTCAATGGCTAAAATTGGAATTATTGATCGAATTTTCAGCAGAGTAGGTGCCTCTGACGATCTGGCTCGAGGGCAATCAACATTTATGGTAGAGATGGTTGAAACCGCCGCAATTCTAAATTATGCAACTGAAAAATCACTAGTGATACTGGACGAATTAGGTCGTGGAACGGCAACGTTTGATGGCCTTTCCTTGGCTTGGGCTACCATTGAACAGTTGCATGATGCGAACCTGTGCCGCACTTTGTTTGCTACCCATTATCACGAATTGACGGTTTTGAACTCTAAACTCTCTTCGATGGCGTGTCGAACCATGCGGGTTAAGGAATGGAAAGATGATATCGTTTTTCTTCATCAAATCGGGATTGGTACTGCAGATCGTTCGTATGGGTTACACGTTGCAAAACTGGCTGGTATCCCCTCTTCAGTTCTAGATCGCGCTCGAGTGGTGTTGGAACAATTGGAAAACGGAGAAAAAGCGGGTAAATTGGAAAATTTAGCGGATGATTTGCCTCTCTTTCAATCTGCAGAGTCACAAACCAAATCTAACAGGCAACCCGAAAATCCTGTTGTCGTTCGCTTGAATGAAATTAATCCCGATACTCTTACTCCGCTATCTGCATTGGAGTTGCTTTATGAGCTTAAGGACACGATGAAAAATTAGGTTCAAATAATGTGTTGTAGATATAAGTCAGAGAATAAAATTAGTCATGATTAGATGCAATAGAGGAGTAAGTAATGGATTTTTCTTTTTCTCCTGATCAGCTCGCTATTCGGGAAACAGCTGAACGCTTTGCAACTGAGCAACTGTCAGCTGGATACACAGATAGGGAAGGAGTCGATTCAATAGACCGCGAGGTCATTAGAGAAATGGGGAAAATTGGTCTTATTGCGCCAGAAATTCCAGAAACCTTTGGAGGGTTAGGAGTGGATAGTGTGACGGCTGGGCTGGTTATTGAAGCGATTAGTTTTGCCGATATAAATGTTGGCTATGTGCCGCTTTTGACTGGCTTAGTTGGAACGATTTTGGCTAAACATGCGAAAAGCGATCTGGCTAAGAGCGTTGTTGCTAGCGCTTGTAATGGAAATACGCTTCTTGCATTAGCGTTAACGGAGCCTGGCAGCGGGTCGGATGCGGCAAATCTGCGTTTGAAAGCTACGAGAACAAATGATGGATATATACTCAGTGGAGAAAAAACGTCAATTTCACTGGCGACGCAGGCAGACGAAATTTTAGTTATGGCACGAACTGGTAATCAGGATAGTGGGGCTCGTGGAATTACGGCGTTTCTTGTGTCAGGAGAATCGCAGGGAATCAAGCGTTCGTCGTTTAATGATTTGGGTTCTCGTATTGTTGGCAGGGGATCAATTTTTTTTGATGATGTTAAGGTTGAGGATGGAAGGCGTGTTGGTGAGGAAGGAGCTGGATTTCGGCAAGTAATGGGTGGTTTTGACTATTCCAGAGCTTTGATAGGCCTTCAAGTTCTTGCCGCAGCCAGCGCGTCTTTGTCGGAGTGTTGGGACTTCACTAAAGAAAGACAAACGTTTGGAAAACCTATTGCCTCATACCAAGGAGTGACTTTTCCGTTGGCCGAGGCCGAAACATTGGTAGAAGCGGCTAGATTGCTTTGTTACAAAACATTGTGGTTGAGAGATAATAATAACTCTCATACCAAAGAGGCTGCTATGGTCAAATGGTGGGCACCGAAAGTCGCTTTCGATGCAATTCACCAATGCCTTTTAACGTTTGGTCATTCCGGCTATAGTCTAGACATGCCACATCAGCAAAGACTGCGGGATGTTTTGGGTTTTCAGATAGGAGATGGTACTGCACAAGTACAGCAATTGGTAATTGCGAGAGAACTCGTTGGGAGGATTGCATTAGACCGTTAGGCGATACCTGAATATTGAATCTAAGATTTTGAATTTGGGTGTTGGTAATCGAATATAAAATGATGCACTTTAACACGTTTGCAATCATCAAATTATTTGGATTCAAAAATAGTGGCTGCCCAGATTACAGTACCAAGCACATCGCCTTTCACGACCATGTCCTGATTGATATATGGTTCAAAATCCATTGAAGAGGCCGCCGCGAGATGTTCGACAGGGCCTGGGGTATCGGACGTTTCGCTAATTAGAAGATATTCATCTCCCTCATCTGATACCAAATGAATAGGGCCTTTATCAGGAAGGGTGCCGTCAAACATTGGCAATCGCATTATCCGACCGGATAACGTAGAAGTGGTTTTCATAATATTTGCTATTTGTGGCTTAATTTATCATTGCGGAGTAACTTTCCGTTCTACTATAAAAGATTTCATATCATTTTTTTCAAGATGTTAACGATAAATTCAGGTGAGGCATTTTGATCGAAGTGTGCTTGGTACTGGCCACTTTTAGACATAACATAACTAATGGTGGAATGATCTATTAGATAGTTTAAAGAATCCCCAGCTTCTCTTTTTTGATGATAAATTCGATACAATTTTGCAACGCTATTTATTTGTTTTTCAGTTCCAGTTAGATAGCTAAAACTTTTGTGAAAATGCTGGTGGTAGTCTGCCATTACTTCGACACTGTCGCGTTTTGGGTCTAAAGTGATAAAAATTGGTTTCACTTCTGTTGCACCTGAGCCTAATTGATTCAGTGCTTCGCTAATGGTAGCGAGGCCCGTTGGACAAATGTCGGGGCAATAAGTATATCCAAAATATATTATTTTAATTTTATCGTCAAAATCTGTATCCCTTACTTTCCGACCGTTTTGGTCTATTAATTCAAAGGGACCACCTAACTGAACTGTCGGTCCAGTACCGTTGAGGCCAGCATTCTTAACATACCACATATTGTAAGTAAGACCGACAACCAACGCGATAAAAAGTAAAGTAAAAATAATAATAAACAGCCGGTTCGACATCCAATAAGAGTCCTATGTTCTTTTAGTCCCACATCTATACTGCATCCCTTTATTTTGATTATTAAACCTAAATGGGAGGGATGTTGGTTCCGCGAATACGCCAGCCGCCGCTGAAATTGGGTTCTGGATGCAGACGATCGATTAATGTTGTAGAAAGGTTGCATGTACTAAATGGAAAAACTTTACTAGGGTCCACGTCTAGAGCTAGTGAAAGAGCGGCTCGGATTGATCCTCCGTGAGCAATGCAGATTATGTCTCGATCCATAAATCTTTTACTTAATTCTTCCAAACTCTTTTGTACTCTGAGTACGACGTCTAGAAAACTTTCTCCCCCAGGGGCTCGTTCGGTTACTGGTGATAGCCAGAAACGACGATATGTTTCTCTATACTGGACATTAATTTCTTCATAAGTGAGGCCTACCCAGTCCCCAAAATCTTGTTCACTTAACCGTCGATCGATTATAGGACCTTTTACATCTAATCCAGCATTTTGGAGGGCTTCCATAGTTTGAAGGGTTCTTTTTAAATGGCTCACAACGGCTATCGCATTGTTTGGTAAGTGATTGGCTAAAATTTCAAATGTAGCTGTGTCGGAGGTGTTTGCGGGTTGATCGGAGGCCCCATAAACACGGCCGTCAGGATTATCAACTGGGGCGTGTCTAATAAAATGCCATCGGGTTTCGCGCATTTTGATCCTTTAGCTAAGCAATTACGGCTGTTAATGTAATCAGCATTGTGGTTTCGCAACTTTGTTCCACGGCACCTAGAACGTCACCTGTGTAACCACCGATTTGTCTAAAAGCTAAAATTGCAATAATAGCCGTGGTGGCGATGGATACAATTGTAGCGGTAATTGCGCTCAAAATGGGAAGCAATACAAGTGAAATTAATACTGCAATGCTAATTGAAATGAGGACGGTGGATTGATGAGGTTTTCCAGCAGATTGGGCAAGACCGCTCTCGGATGCTAATGGCAGAAAATATGCGACAGGAACCATAGATGCTCTGGCCGTAGCGTGAGTGGCGATTATTGCCGCGCTAGCCATCCATATGGATTCGGACTCTAGAAGCGCTGAAATTGCGATAGTTTTTAACCCTAGGATGGCAAATAGTGTTAGTGCCCCGAAGGTGCCAATCTGGCTATCCCTCATGATGCTTAGTTTGTTATCTCTATTTTTTCCGCCGCCAAAACCATCCGCTATATCTGCCATGCCGTCCTCATGTAAAGCGCCTGTCAGAAAGGCCATAAACAAAAGAGCGATAAGGGCTATTGCGACAGTCGGGATGTTAACAAGGTGTGCTAGCAATATAGAAAAAGCACCAAAGCTTCCTACAATGACCCCAACTATGGGAAAGCTCCAAGAAGCGAGCATAATCGTTCTTTTCGGCGGTGTTGTCATGGGAAAGGGTAAACGAGTTAAAAATCGGATGGCAGAAATTAAGTCGGTATAATATTGTAGGCAGAAAAGTGTAGGATTCGGCGCATTCATAAAACGGGATCCGTATTTGCTTATTAAGTCAATCAACGTATAGACTGTTTTTTAATTACCAAATTGAATTCTATCCGAAAAGTCGATTTCCACATTGTAATCATGGTTGTTAATCTACCCAAAGATAAAATAAGTTCATTTGAGGAAATACGTGCCTTGATAGATGAATTACCTGGGCCTGATCATAAGGCACTTGATTCTGTGATTCGTCGTGAAGGTCAGTTGACCAAACCACCAGGGGCTTTGGGTAGATTAGAAGAATTGACACGGTGGCTAGCGTCGTGGCAGGGATAACAATCGCTGAGGTTAGTGCATCCACGAGCGGCGGTGTTTGCGGGGAACCACGGAGTGGCTTTGCGAGGAGTTTCTGCTTTTCCACCCGAAGTTACCCAGCAAATGGTCCAAAATTTCATTGAAGGTGGTGCAGCAATCAACCAACTTTGTAAGTTATTTGATGCAGATTTGCGAGTTTATGAGCTAGCTTTAGACCAACCTACTGCGGATTTCACTAAATCAGTTGCAATGAGTGACGAGGAATGTTTGCGTGCCATGGCTTACGGTATGACGGCAATTGAGTCTGGATTAGATATTATTTGCCTCGGAGAAATGGGTATTGGTAATACAACCTCAGCTGCAGCAATTTGTTTAGCTCTTTATGGTGGGACAGCGGGTCAGTGGATCGGCTGCGGTAGTGGTATTGATGATATAAAAAAGGCAAATAAGACAAACATAGTTTCGGATGGAGTTGAATTTCATAGAAATTTGTTGGATGACCCACTTAAGGTTCTTGCGGCATTGGGGGGATTTGAGCTGGCTGCTATCGCTGGAGCAATATTGGCTGCACGTTTAGCTAAAGTACCCGTTGTGTTAGATGGTTTCGCGTGCACTGCCGCTTCGGCAATCTTACATTCGTTACGTCCCGGTACACTGGATCATTGTTTAGTTTCGCATCTTTCAGTTGAGCCAGGTCATGGATTGCTTTTAGAAAAGATTGGGAAAATACCTCTTATGGACCTTGGCATGCGTTTGGGTGAAGCATCAGGTGCGACATTAGCTTTAGGTTTGTTAAAAGCCGCCGTAGAATGCCACAATGGAATGGCAACTTTTGAGGACGCCAACGTATCTCGCGTTTAATTTTTACAATAACTGCACGTGCCAAAGAGTTAGTACACGGAACTTGCCGAGATACTAAACGGCCGCGGTCATCTCAATCGGGTGTAGCGACACTGGCACCAAGCGACTTGACTTCACTATCGTAGTCGAACAATCATGCCATGTGGATATTATCGGCGGCCGATCGACCATCACGACCATCTACGAGGTCGTATGTCACAGCATCATTTTCTTCCAGACTTTGGATTCCGGATTTGTGTAATGCTGTAATATGAACAAAAACATCGTTACCACCTTCGTCAGGCTGTATGAAACCAAATCCTTTGGCGTGATTAAACCATTTAACTTTACCACTAGGCATTTTGTATCCTATTCAAACTAAAAAAGTTACCGCGGTCTATGCCGCAAAATCTTACTATAACACATAACGCGACAACATGTCGCGCTTTCATATTCCTTGAGCATGACAAAGAGCTGCCGATTGCGCAACAGGAGCTGCTAAATATACTTATAAAAAGGCGATTGGAGTGAGATTTCATTTTCCGATTAAAGACAATTATGAAAATTCATATTATTCTATACCGTTGGTTTGGATCTAAATCAGACCAAGATTAAAGAGAAGCGTCGAAAAATTTGAGTCTTATGAACCTAAGTGCAAGAATTAATGGATGATAAACGGAAACCATTAACCAGATGATTTTCAAATTTTGATTTAAAATTAAATGGAGCATGCTATGTCGGCCGATAATGGTCCACTTTCCCGATTTCGTGTTTTGGATTTAACTCGCGCTCGTGCCGGACCTACGGCGGCTCGAATGATCGCTGACTGGGGAGCAGACACTATAAAAATAGAACAACCACCTGCACTTTCTGAGACCCCACTTGGTGGTCCGCGAGACGGTTTTGATTTTCAGAATTTACATAGGAACAAAAGGTCAATAACTTTAAATCTAAAACACAAAGAAGGCAGGGATATTTTCCTTGCGCTAGCGCGAGATGCGGACGTTGTTCTGGAAAATTATAGACCCGATGTAAAACATCGATTGGGTATAGATTACGAAACGGTACGCGCCGTTAACGCTAAAATAATCTATGGAAGCATTTCAGGGTTTGGGCAAACGGGACCGTATGCGAAGAGAGCAGGGCTTGACCAGATTGCCCAAGGGTTAGGAGGTTTAATGTCGGTTACCGGTATGCCTGGTGACGGTCCTGTGAGAGTCGGTATTCCTGTGGCTGATCTCACAGCCGGCATTAATTTAGCTTTTGGTGTTTTGGTTGCTTTGTTGGAACGTGAAGTTTCCGGAGAAGGTCAATGGGTAAATACGTCCCTTTTGGAGGCCCAAATTATGATGATGGATCTCCAAGCAGCTCGTTACGTGATGGCGGGTGAAGTTCCAAAACAAGAGGGTAATAATCACCCCACTAACACTCCTACAGGAGTGTTCCCTACTGCAGATGGGTTAATCAATATACAAGCGTCGGCAGATCATCTTCTTAAAAGAATGTGTGAAACAATCGGTTCTATGGAGATTTATAACAATCCAGACTATAAAACTAACGAAGCTCGGACCAAAAAACGAACCGAAATTAATTCGGAAATAGCGGCATATACTAAAACACAAACCACTCAACATTGGGTGGAAGCTTTTGCTGACGCGGGGGTTCCTTGCGGGCCTATCCATGACATGGCGCAAGTTTTTGCGGACCCGCAAGTTCAAACTCTTAACATGGCTCCCGAAGTCAATCATCATCGACTTGGAGCTCTTAAAGTCGTGGGGCAGGCTGCTAAATTGATGAGAACGCCCCAAAAAATGCATAGCGCAACCCCTGATTTGGGTCAGCATACAGAGGAAATTTTAAGGGACATTGGAATTCGAGGCGAGAAAGTAGCAGAACTAAAAAGCGAGGGTGTGATTTAGATAACGGCTCTCGGATCGAACTTATAAGATTCTAAAAACTTAAAATCATATTTAAATTTAAGGACTCCATATGAAGCTCTCCACTAAAAAGATACTTGCTGATAAAGATGGTACAGTTGGTCTAATTGTTATCAACAACCCAGAACGCCGAAATGCTATTTCGTTAGAAATGTGGGAAGGAATATCTGAGGCTTTTGATATATTCGCGAAAGAAGCATCCGTTCGTTGTATAGTTATGTCAGGTGCGGGAGAAAAAGCTTTTGCTTCTGGTGCTGATATCTCTCAATTCAAAGAAAGGCGTTCAGACGCTGCTTCAGCAGAATCCTATGCAAAAATTTCTGTGGCAGGACGAAAGAAAATACTTAATTGTGAAAAACCTCTAATTGCGAAGATTCGTGGCTTTTGCATGGGTGGCGGCCTTGGAATTGCTTTAGCTACGGATATTCGGATTGCGTCAAAGGACTCTCAGTTTGGGGTGCCCGCAGCGAGATTATCGATTGCATATGACCGTGTGAATTTAGGTAACCTAGTGAACCTTGTAGGTCCGTCAAAAGCTAAGGAAATTTTACTTACAGCTAAACGGTATACGGCCGAGGAAGCCATGGAGATGGGACTGATAAACGCTTGCGTACCGATTGAAGAGTTGGATTCAGCTGTAGCTGACATGACCGATAGGATCTCTGAAAATGCGCCTCTTTCTATGCTGGCTTCTAAATTAACAATCAATGAGTTAATGAAAGATGAAGCGGAATTTAATGGAAAATTAGTAGAAGAGATGACCCGGGCTTGTTTTAATAGTAGTGATTATCAAGAAGGGCAGGACGCTTTTTTAAACAAACGAAAACCGATTTTTACTGGTAAGTAAGATTATCTGTTCAAGATTTCTAAGGAAGTGTGCGCCGCAAAAGTAAGTTAATATTTCGAGTGCCATAGTTATTGAGGAAATTCTCCTTTCGCTAATAAATTAGCGTGCTAAAACAGTTAAAGTATATCTTTCAGTCACGCTCGGTAATAACCGGGGAACGGAACGGCCTTTAGTCAAATGCAAAATCGAACAAAGGGTCCAAGTCAGGAATACCTGTTATTGGATTATATGCAACGACTTGGTAGAAACCTTGATGGTAGGATGGGGGTCCTAATCCACCTTTCCCGCTTGCGACCGCAAAATAGGCAAGATCATCATATTCGCATCGCAGCCGCTACATTTGAAGGCATGGTGCAAAATTATGATGGACAAATATTCACTCTTAGTAATTCGGATTTGTTCTTTTTTTGCAAAGACGCTGCCATTGAGGATATTGATGCGGCTATCATGAAGGTGCGTTACTTGTTTAATGAGGATCCTTTATCTCAAGGGGATGAAGAAGAGGATTTGGCACGTTTTTGTACTTGGTATAATGTGGTTACCCAACATGAAGAGATGCTTGATTTAGTAAAGCAGATGCACCGAGAGCGCGAAAGGCAAAACAGACTCGCGACCGGTCAAGTTAAATCGCGAACAAGACTACAGGATGGACTGCAAGAGCTAAATCCTGAACAACTAGGAAAACTTGAAACCTTTTTAGAGCGAGCTGATCTTTCGAATTTAATGCGGCGACAGCCGGTTTGCGCAATCACCCCAAGTAATCCGAACCCGCAACCAATTTTTCAAGAACTTTATATTTCTATCGATGAATTGAGAAAATCTGTATTGCCAGAGTTCGATTTGTTGTCAAATTTGTGGTTGTTTCAACATCTAACTCTCACTCTTGATGCGCGGATGCTGACCCTTTTAATACGAAACGATGATTCAACCATAGACAGCTCTTTCAGCATAAACCTTAATGTGCAAACGATTCTTGCTGCTCCATTTCTAAATTTCGACGCCAGTCTTAAGGCAGTGGCAAGAGGCACGGTAGTAATAGAACTGCAGACTATTGATATCTTTAGCGACATGGGAAACTATATGTTCGCTCGGGATTTCATGCGGGAACGAGGGTATAGAATAGCGCTTGATGGATTAAATCATTCCACGATGCAATTTATAGATCGTGATAGACTTGGCTTCGATCTATTGAAACTTACCTGGAGTCCGGAAATGGCTGATGATGTCTCAGGGACTCGGATAGCTGAATTGAAAGAGAATGTGGATAGATGTGGCCGAGCTCGGATTATTTTGACAAGATGCGACTCGGACGAGGCAATCCGATTTGGTCAATCTCTAGGTATTACTGTTTATCAGGGACGATACATAGATAGGATGCTCAAAAACGAGCGAAGGGTTGGGTAAGATAGTTATTTATACGGCAATATAGTTTCTGATTGCTAATATTAGTGTGCAGAGGCTTATTCCCGCCAATAAAAATATTGCAGCATTCCGAAAATAGCGATGGCCGTGTGTTGAAAAGCATCGCACTCCTATCCACGCGGCTGCTACGTAACCAGGAACTATAAAGGCGCTTAATATGAGTACTTTAGGTGTGAACAAGTTATGATACCAAAGCGGAATTATAGCACAAATGGAAAGTGCGGTAACTGCGCCGATAACGTTAGCCCTTTGTCGTTGTGGGGATGTAGGCCGTGATAAAGCTAAAGCTACGGCTGGTGGTCCACCAACGCCCGCACACCCTTGTATCAGGCCAGCTCCTATGCCTCCGCTGATTACAAAAAACAGACCTAATCGTTCTTTAAAGTGCCATTGTCGATAAAGCATCGGGACAGATAGTAATACAAAAATAGATATCCCGATTTTCATAATGGACGGATTTATGGAGACCAATGCAAGGGTACCAAATGGTGCCGCTACGAAAGTTGACAGGCCAAATGGAAGCACAAAAGATTTTTCAGCGTGCCGAATGGCGGTGGGCAGAAGCTGAAACATGGATGGTAAACCGCTCAAGCAAGCTATTGGAACGGCGATCAGAGGTCCAAAAACCACACTCAAGGTCATTACAATGATTAGAGAAGCCCCAAAACCAGTAAACCCGCGGATGAACCCAGCCGAAAGAATAGCAATGATAATAAATATAAATTCCGAAATCGTTACAAATTTTAATGTGGTTTCCAATAAGCCAAGCATTAGGCATTTACCTTAGGATATTCATATTCCACTTCAACTGGTCCTAAAAGCACCAAAACGGCCAATGATTTAGCGGCTGCATTAAAATGTAAAGTTTGAGCTTCTCTAATGGTCTTCCAATATCATGGAAGCAGCTTTTTCGCCTATCATTATGCTGGGCGCATTTGTATTACCTGCAACAATTGTAGGCATTATCGAGGCATCTGCAACGCGAAGGTCTCGGATTCCGTGTACCCGAAGTCGAGCGTCAGTGGCCGAGTCCAGCTTGGATCCCATTCGACAGGTACCAACAGGGTGGTAATTGGCAACCGCGCGGGCGCGAACATCGGCGATCAGATCTTCATCACTAATAACCGTTGGCCCGGGCAGAACTTCCTCAACCATGAACGGGTTCAACGCGGGTTGTTTAGCGATGTCGCGGCATAAGCGCATACCGTGTAAGATCGCTTGTTTATCATATTCTGTCCGTAAGAATTCATAACGTATGGATGGTGGCATAAAAGGGTCGGGACTTTTGATTGTGACTGAACCCTCGCAGTCCGGACGGAGATGAACAGGACTAAAGGTAAATGCTGAAAATGGGTGGGGGACCACATTATTTGCCGTTCTTTCAAGTGCGCTCCAGTTGAACATATTTATTTGAAGATCGGGCCGTTCCAAACGAGTATCACTTTTTATAAAGGCACCAGCCGAAATACCGGTATTAGTAAGGGGGCCTTTTTGGAAAATAGCGTATTGAGCTCCCGCAATTAAACGGCGAGGTAAGCTTAATGCTAGAACATTCATGGTCACTGGCTTGGCGCATCGAAAACTCAAATAAGTATTAAAGTGATCTAGCAAATGAGATCCAACTCCTGGAAGATCTTGATTTACTTCAATATTCATTTCCATCAGGAGTTTAGCGGGTCCGATTCCCGAAAGTTGCAGGAGTTGAGGAGAACCAAAGGCACCACCAGAGATTATAATTTCCTTTCTAGCCTTGACCGTTTTAATGCCATCAGGAGTTTGGAATTCTACTCCGGTAGCCCGTCCGTTTTCTATGATTATTCGTCGAGCATGCGCCGATGTTTCGATATGAAGATTTTTGCGATTTTTAGCAGGTGTAAGGTAAGCTTTTGCAGAACTCCATCGACGGGATTTCGTAGCCGTGAATTGATAAAACCCAGTCCCTTCTTGTTTGGGTCCGTTAAAATCTGGGTTTGCAGGAATACCAGCTTCTATAGCGGCCGCAACCATAGCACTTGGTAAATCCCAAGCCTCTGGGATATCGGAAACTCGCAATGGTCCGCCGACACCGTGTAGTTGGTCTTCGCCTCGTTCGTTATCCTCTGCCTGCTTAAAAAAAGGTAATACCGACTCCCAGCCCCAACCATCCAAACCTCTCTGTCTCCATTCATCATAATCGCTAGGATGACCTCTCATATAGACTGTACCGTTGATAGAACTGCTGCCTCCTAAGACTTTCCCTCTAGGTTGATACAATATCCTGTTGTTTAGTGATTCAACCGGTTCTGTTTGGAATTTCCAATTAACTTTTGGGTCTGTAAAAACTTTTGTAAATCCTAAAGGAGTGTGAATCCATGGATTTGTGTCGCGCGGACCTGCCTCCAAGATTAATACACTATATTTTCCGGATTCGCTTAATCTCCCAGCAACAGCGCATCCCGCGGATCCGGCCCCACTGACTATAAAATCAAAGAAAGTACCATTTTCTAGCAAAACGTTAAACTCCTGATAGTCCAGGTGATATTTTCACTTAGCCTGTATGCCAGAAATGGCAGTGTCAAATGGCACTAAAAAACAATTGTGTATGTGTTGTTCAATAGGAAGCACTCCGAGAAAGAGTTTTAACTAAGGAGTTGTTTATATTTACCCGCCGTTGCTCCAAATCAGACACGGTTTATTTCATAGTAATGGCATCAGGCAGTGGGTGTGCCCTTAAGGCAAGTTCGATGCATGACCCTGGGATGTAAGGCCGCATCGAAATTAGCATCTGCTCGGTGCAGAAGGCATCGGTTATCCCACATTAATAAATCACCGACCTCCCATTTATGCCGGAAGATAAAACGGTCTTCAGTCGCGTGACTTTCTAATTCTCGCACCTTGGATTTTCCTGCTGTGCCGGAAATCCCATCTATATGAGAAGCGTGCATTCCTAAAAACAAGCACTTGCGTCCAGTTTCGGGATGAATTCTAACTAAAGGGTGAGCCATTGGCGGTGCGTCATCAAGCTCCTCATGAGTTAAAGGTCGCCCTAAAAAAAGAATGTGAATGATACTCAATTTTTCAATTGCTGATTTTTGAGATTCTTCTAAAGCACTATAGGCTCCGTACATATTAGCGAACCAGGTATCACCTCCTTTTGGTGGTAATTGTTTTGCATGTAGTATGGTGGCCATAGACGGTTCGGGACGGAATGATTTATCAGAGTGCCAGTGCTGAGAGCCAACTGTTCCGGTTGGAATTCCATTAGCATCGAGGTTTGTAACTATGTGGACAAAAGGTGAGTCTGCCGAACCTTTATTGCTTATTGCGTGCCGTTCTAAATCGCCAAATTGTTGCGTAAATTTAACCTGTTCCTCTTTGTTGAGATTCTGGTTTCGGAACACTAATAGTTGGTGATCCAGAAATGCTTTATGAATAGTATGTTTTGTCTTGTGATCAAATGGTTTTGAAAGATCTAGGCCAATCACCTCTGCTGCCATTAAGTTCGAGAGTGCTTTAATCTTAAAACTTGGGGTCTCCGCTATTGGTGATTTAATGATATCAGCATTTGAACTCATGATTGTTCCCTTTAATAACCGATATTTTTCAGCATAAGAATTATAGGGCAAAGTCTTTTATCTAAACTACGTGATAACTAACACAGGGCACAAACCGTTACCATAATTTGGAAGAAAATTTTGGTAAATATCCAGGTATCGTTTACATTAGTTGGTTAATAACTACTGGACATTAGGTATTTCAGTTCTAGTTTAATAAAAAAATCTTTTTGATAAATTACGTGAGTCCTGAATATGTTGTTGCTGGGATAAAAGGTTTTGCATATTTTATTGTTCAATCTATGTGATCATTTAGATTGGCTTATAAAACACTGATATCTAATTGATTGCTTTTTTAAGACTAACATTGGTTTCTATTTGTTGTCTTTAAGCAAAAGGTCACTATCCTCAGTAATAAAAGGTTCGAAAATAGGTTTATTTTTTTGATTGATACGGGATTTCAACATGCCCTCTACGTTTTTATAATTGACCGAAAAGAAATCCAAATTATATCCCAGCTTAGGGAGTGGGTGCATCAATTGGGATCAAATTTTGATATTTAAGTTCTTCCCAAACGCCGGGAGGGATAGGAGCGTTTATGAGAGAAACGTTTTCTTCCAACTGGGCGGGGCTGGCTGCGCCAGGTATAACACAAGCAACGGCAGGATGAGCCAAAGGAAATTGGAGCGCCGCGGCCTTCAAGTTAACGCTATATTTATCGCAAATTAGCTTTAAATTAATGGCCTTTTCTATCCATTCTGCGCTAGCGGGTTTGTAGTTAAACCAGGTGGATTGGTTGAAAGTCGTTGCAGTTAAAATGCCAGAATTAAAGGGGCCTCCAGTGACTATTTTAGTCCCCCGTTTCTCGCACAGGGGGAGAAAGTCCAAATATGCAGATTGATCTAAAAGAGTGTACCTCCCCGCCAATAAGATGACGTCTAAATCGAATTCTTGAAGAAATCGCATAGGCATCTGCCATTGATTCATGCCTGTCCCTATAGCTTTTACTAAACCCTGCTCCTTTAATTCCATTAATGCGGGGAATGCCGATTTAATAGCCTCGTCTTCTTTGTTTGCCCTGTCTGGATCGTGCAAATAGAGAATTTCGACATGGTTTAACCCAAGGCGTTCTAAACTATCCTCAACGGACTTTATAATCCCATCCCGAGACAAATCAAATTCTGGAACAAAGTGTGTTATTTTATCGTCTTCCCACATCCCAGGATTCTCAGAATCAGGTATAAGCAATCTCCCTACCTTGGTAGAAAGAACGTATGTGTCTCGAGGTTTATCGCTAAGCATTTTTCCAAAACGAGCTTCACTTCTTCCGCAGCCATAGAACGGGGCAGTGTCAAAATACTTTATTCCAATATCGTAAGCAGTCTTTATCGTTTTTAGTGAAATATCGTAACTGGCGGAGGTTTCAAAATGACTACCTACAAATACACCCCCAAGACCTAAGCGTGTGACTTTAATGCCAGTTTGGCCAATGGGAATTTCATCAAGTGCGTTCATGAGTGCTTCTTTTTATTTTGTTAGAGTGGCGGTATCTTAAAATAAAACACTGTGGAAAGGATATACTGGGGTCGGTCTACGCGGTGATCTATTAATGCTACGAACGAGGTATTGTTTATCGAGGCGGGATAGTTTTGAGTAGAAACTTCACTGCTGATTTTGCGAAAATATCATTTCGATCTCCTGCTACCATATGAGCTGCGTTAGAAACATTGACGTATTCGGCGTGAGGGCATTGCATTAGGAAACTTTTTGCTCCTTCTTCACTTAGCACATCCGACAATCCTCCTCGGACAAGTAATACGGGTAAGGTTAAATTATCCGCAGCGATCCTGAGCCTCTCTCGGTAATCGGCCTGCTCTGGTCGATTTAAACGACGGGCCGGATCCCAGTGCCAAACATATTTCCCATTGGGTGCTAGCCTAACATTTTTAGCTAAACCATCCAGAGTTCTTGGACGTTTTCGATGCGGTTGATAGTTCGCAATGGCATCTGCAACTTCTTGTAAAGTATCAAAGCCATCCGGTTTTTGGTTCATGAAGGCTTGAATTTTAGCCTGTCCTTCGGGTTCAATACGGGGAGCCATATCTACCATTACTAAAGCGCTTGCCTTCAATTTGTTTTCTCCTATCGCGATTAAGCTGGTACCCGCTCCCATAGACGCTCCAACAAGGATGGGATTACTAGAGTTAAGCGCGATGCTTACGAGTCGAAGATCTTCAACCATTTTGTCGGCACCATAATTTCCCTCTCCCGCCCAATCCGAATCGCCATGACCTCTAGCATCAAAGGCCACGGCATGATAACCGGCCTTACCAAGGGTTTCGCCAGCCTGTTTCCAAGCGTGCCGAGTTTGACCTCCGCCATGTTGAAGTATTACCAGTGGGCCCTTTGGGTTGCCCCAGGTGTCTCCAGCAATCTTCACTCCATCGCTCCCTATCCAGATATGCATTGGCACTGGAGTTCCTGGTAATCTTTTTCCGGCACTCATTATTGAAACTCCTACTAGGTAAAATAGGTTGGCGGCGGAGCCTCGCCAAGTGCATCGTTTAGGTCAAGACTATTTAAGCGAAATCAGTCGTATTAATAGAATTGGACAGAGTGATGATATTAGCTCCACAATAATAGAACATAAGGAGTGAAGCTTTACCATGTTGATGGTCTGGCTTTAGATGCAATTCTTCATTTTTTAAACGAAAGTCAGGAACTAATATGATCATCGATAAAATCGAAGCAACAGCAATCCGTATACCATTAAATAAAGATTTTGGTGGAAGCACTTATAGTGTTACTTCTCGGTGTACTGTGATCACTCGGCTTTGGATAAAAGACGGCCCTTTAGCAGAGGTCTATAATGGAGATAATCGTTCGCACGGAATAGAAATAGCGGCCCTAATCAATAATGAATTAGCACCATTATTGATTGGTGGAGATGTTCGAGATTGGCAACAACGATATAAATCATTAGAGGAAAAAATTCCTAGCGCAGCAATGTCACCGGATTTGTTAATGCAAGCTATAGCTTGCGTTGATAGTGCGATCTGGGATGCAATCGGCCGATGCTATCAAGTCAGTGTTTCGCGGTTGCTAGGAGGCACGTATCAAGAAATGGATATAATTTCTATTGGAGGTTATTACGAGGAAGGGAAAACTTTAAAGGATCTAGCCACCGAAATGCAGACGTTGCAGGCTCTGGGAATGGCGGGATGTAAAGTAAAAGTCGGCGGATTGTCGCCAGAAGAGGATGCTAAGAGAGTGCAAGCGGCCAGGGATGGAGCGGGGTCAGATTTTATCATAGCGGTTGATGCAAACAGAGGGTGGTCTTGGCGAGACGCTATAAAATTTGCTGACCTGATAGAACCTTTAAATATAGCTTGGTTTGAGGAGCCCTGCCATTGGATGGATGATCTCCGCAATATGGCTGAGGTGCGAAGATATAGTCGCATACCTATAAATGCGGGACAAAGTGAAATTACGGGGCAAGCCATGAGACGGTTGATAGGGTCAGGGGCGGTAGATATCGTCAATTTTGATGCATCCGAGGCCGGTGGAATTACGGTTTGGCAACGAGTGGCAGGTCTAGCCCTACTGCATGACGTTTATATGACCCATCATGAAGAACCCCAAATAGCAATTCACCTTTTGTCATCACAGCCTCATGGAATGTGCGTGGAGTGCTTTGCAAATCCGGAGAGAGATCCTCTATGGGCCCATATGCTATTAGAGGGACCCAGAGTAAGAAATGGTCGTATACGCTTACCGGAAGGGAATGGATTTGGGATTAAAGTTGATCCTGTTGCTATAAAAAAATACAGAATTTGATTTTAAATTTTATCATTTCTTTTTGACGTTCGTTGATACGGAGATGCGAAATGAAGAATGAGTGGGATGATAGAGCAGCTAAAAAAATCGTAGCTCATTACAAACGTAAAGGAATCGCAAAGGATCTAGCTTTGCGAGTGTATACAACCCGATTGTTGGGAAGCGTTTCAAAATTGGTTCTCCATGGAGGAGGCAATACTTCCTTGAAAACGAGTATGACGGATCTTGTTGGTGATAAATGGGACGTTCTTTGTGTCAAAGGCAGTGGGTGGGACATGGGCAATATTGAACCCGCTGGGCTTCCTTCGGTAAAGCTAGCTCCACTTTTGAGGGTACGCCATTTGAAAACTCTTTCGGATGAGAAAATGGTAAAACTGCAAAGAGCTAATTTAATTGACCCAGCGTCCCCAAACCCATCTGTTGAGACGCTTCTGCATGCGTTCTTGCCGCAAAAATATGTCGACCATACTCATTCAACGGCTATATTATCCATTATTAATCAACCTAATTCGGCAGATTTATGTCGGGATATATTTGGGTTTAAGCTTGGTTTTGTCCCCTACGTGGCACCAGGGTTTGATCTCGCCAAACTGGCAGTAGAAATTTATGAGACTAATACAAACGTTGAAGGACTAATTTTAGATAAGCACGGGATTTTCACATTTGGGGAAACAGCTAAAATTTCATATTTTCGTATGATTAAATATGTCACGGCAGCAGAGAGACGTATCCAAAAGGGACGAAAATCGGTTTTCAAAAAGGAAAATTTACCTAAAAAAATTGCATCCCGTGCCGTTATTGCACCAATTTTAAGGGGTGCAATTGCAGAACATCTTGGTGATGGAAGTTATAAGCATTTTGTCCTAGAGCATCGAAACGCCAGGAAAATAATGACATTTGTAAATGGAGAAGGGGTAAGTGATTATGCAACTCGAGGCGTTAGTACTCCAGATTTAGTAATCAGAACGAAGAAAAAGCCAATGATAACATTGCCGCCCAGCGAATCCGATTTAAAGAATTTTGCAATCAGTACCTTCAAACGAGCTAAAGATTATGCGTCAGAGTATAGTTCTTATTTTGATCGCTGTAACGCGCTCGATAAGGTTAAACGTATAATGCTTGATAAAGTGCCTAGAATCATAATCGTGCCTGGCCTTGGTTTATTCGGAGTCGGCCGTAATCAGGCTGAAGCCATAATAGTAGCAGATTTGGCGGAAATTTGGATAGAGGCCATTATCGATGCGGAAAGAATTGGTCGCTTTACTCCTTTGTCCGAGGAAGAATTATTTAAGTTGGAATATTGGTCATTGGAGCAAGCTAAAATCAATTCTACGATTTATAAACCACTCTCTGGCCAAGTAGTAGTCTTGACGGGAGGGGCTGGCACTATCGGTTCAGCGATCGCAAAAGTTATCGCACGCGAAGGGGCACACGTCGCTGTTCTGGACCTTGACTGCAAGAAGGCTAATAAAGTGGCTAAAGAGGCGGGCAATGGAGCTATTTCGATGGTTTGTGATGTTACGAAACCGTCTCAAATCGCAGCTGTCTTCTCAAAAGTCTGCGATATTTTTGGCGGCGTAGATATCCTTATATCAAATGCTGGTTCTGCATCACAAGGTGCAATGGGAGAATTAGATGATGGCGTATTACGGCGAAGCTTTGAACTTAATTTTTTCGCTCACCAAACAGCAGCAAAAGCAGCAGTTAATATCATGTTGGCACAAGGCATAGGTGGAGTTTTGTTATTCAATGCGTCCAAGCAGGCAGTCAATCCAGGAGTTAATTTTGGACCCTATGGTATACCCAAAGCAGCTACATTATTTCTATCGCGTCAATACGCACTAGAGTACGGAAAATTTGGAATTCGGTCCAACGCAGTTAATGCGGATCGCATACAGTCCGGCCTTTTAACGCAAAAGATGATAGCGGAACGTTCTAAGGCAAGAGGTATAACTTCAGACGCTTATTTATCCGGTAATTTACTTGGAAGGGAAGTAACCCCCACACATGTGGCAGAGGCATTTCTGTGGCAAGCACTTTCAACGAGAACAACTGCAAATGTAACGACTGTGGATGGAGGAAATATTGCTGCGGCTATGCGCTAAACTGGAAATTTTGTTTTAAGTTCCATGACGTTCTGATGGGTTAAAAATCGCGTATCCATACCTTTTAACATTAAAAATAACCGAGCCGTTTCTTCGAGCTCCTCGGTGGCATATATGGCACTTTTTAGAGAATCCCCAGCGACAATTGGTCCATGATTAGCTAGAAGGACGGCATGATGTTTTGAAGCTAATGACCTGACCGCTTTTGCAAGGTTTAGATCACCAGGTGCAAAATATGGGACGAGCGGTAAAATTCCAACTTTCATCACATAATATGCGGTTATCGGTGGGAGTACATTTGTTGGATCAACATCTGCAAGGCAACTGACAGCAACCGAATGAGTTGAATGTAAATGAACGACCGCGCCTGTGGTGGGTCGTTCTTGATACATAGCTAAATGAAGAAAACTTTCCTTAGTTGGTTTTTCCCCGCTTATCAAACGCCCTTTGTTATCCAATTTGGAAATAGAAGCTGGATCTAGGTTGCCCAAAGACGAGCCAGTGGGAGTCATCAGCCATCCATCTTCTAACCGGACGCTAATATTCCCAGAGCTACCAAAAGTCAGTCCTCGATCGTAAATTGATTTAGCTAGTTTAGCTATAGAATCACGTACACAAGTTTCGCTCATTTTCTCAGATTCTTTTTTTTATTTTCAATAACGGTCTTTTCAACCGACGATCAAAAATTAGTGATGTTGTCAGATTAAAGGATCTTCGATTCATTTGGATTATCTTGAACTTTTTCCCGTAAACTAATGATTTCTTTTTGAAGTATCTGAATCTCTCTGTGAAGATCTGTCAATGATGGATCCTTATTATATTCTGATTTAAAATTGTTCTCTTGTTTAGCATGGGTTTGCATTGCGTCCACAATTATCCCAATAAATAAGTTTAAAACAGCAAAGGAAGTCACTAAAATAAAAGGTACAAAGAATGCCCAAGCTAAAGAGAATTCCTGCATCACAGGTCGAACGATTCCCATCGACCAACTCTCCAATGTCATAATTTGAAACAGAGTATATGCAGAACTACCGATAGTTCCAAACCACTCAGGGAAAGAAATACCAAAGAGCTTGGTTGCCATCACCGAAAAAACAAAATAAATGATTAATAAAAGGAGGATGACAGAACCCATACCTGGTAAGGCATGTAACAATGCACCCACTACGCGCCTTAGCGAAGGAACAACGGAAATCAAACGGAGAACTCTTAGAATCCGTAATGCCCTTAGCACTGTTAAGGACTCAGTCACTGGTACTAAAGCAATAGAAATCACAAAGGTATCGAATACGTTCCAAGGGTCTTGGAAAAATTTTAGTCTTTGACCGAAGCATTTAAAAAAGATTTCTATTACAAATATTATTAAAATACAGCGATCTAAAATTAAAAGAAATTTACCGGCTGACTTCATAGCAAGTTCACTTGTTTCCAAGGCCAGAATCGCCGCATTAACGATAATGAGCAGCGTAATTACTCGCTGAATAAATAGTGATTCCATGATACGCAAGACCAGGTGCTGGGTACCACTTTTTACAATATCTGGATTTTCGGTCATAAAACGCAATCCTATAATCGGGATTTCACAAATAGGTAAATTAATTATCCCCTAGCTTTGGGGCTTGGCTGGAATTTCCAGCTCGTTTACCATCAAAACTGATTGGTAAACCATGATATAAGCCAGAGTGATCTTTATATGGTTTAAAGAACATGTTTAATGCTCTGGTTTGCGAGAGTTCAAGCACTTCGGGAACTGTATTTAGAGGACTACATGGTACGCCTGCCTTATCGAGCTTTTTCTGCCAATATTTCCGAGATTTCTCAAGTATCACATCCGAGACCATTTTGTTAACTTCGTCTCTGCGTTCCACTCGCTCCCTGTTGGTGAAGTAACGCGGATCTTCGGTCCATTCTGGGTGTCCCAATACTTCTGAAAATTTTTGCCAAAGCCTTTCGTTTCCGGGGCAGATCATGATAGGCCCGTCCTTGCACTCGAAGACTTGGTATGGCGCAAGGGCAGGATGACCAGACGATAACCGCTTCGGAATCAACCCCCCTGCCGTATATGCAGAAGCATGTGTCGAAATCCACATTAAACCGGTTTCAAAAAGCGAGGTATCGACGATGCATCCTTTACCGATTTGTGTCCTTTGAGTGATTGCCGATAAGATGCCTATTGCCGTCCACATTCCTGTAGATAAATCAATAATAGACACCCCTATCCGAGCTGGAGGTGCGATTGGATCTCCATTTACTGACATCAGTCCTGCTTCAGCTTGAATTATAGGCTCGTAACCGGGGCGGTTACACCAGGGCCCTTTGTGTCCAAAAGCGCCTAAATTGGCGTATATAAGCGTAGGAAATTTTCTAGTTAAGGTTACGGCATCAAAACCAAAGTGTGCTGGAACGTCAGCTCTTAGATTGTGAATAAAAACATCGGAATCCCCAATCATTTTGATTAGTTTAGTTTTATCCGATGGGTTTTTTAGGTCAATTATTTGGCTTTTTTTTCCCCTATTCAAAGCTATAAAAGCAACAGCGGTTGTCTCTTCACTGTCTTCGTTAAAAGGTGGTCCCCAACGTCGTGCATCGTCTCCTTCGGGCCGTTCTAATTTTATAACATCTGCTCCTAGAAAGGCTAAAATTTGACCGCAATAAGGACCGGCTAAATTTTGGCCAAACTCGATAACTTTAATTCCATTAAGTGGGCCGTCTCCCATATTAAACTCCTTTTAAATTGAATGATCCTGTTCTTAATTCAGCCAGCTGGCAAAACACGAATGATAGAAGAACAGGTAAAAATACACTTATCCTCTTTCATTATCTTGGATTCCACGAACGCTGTTCGTCTGGTTCGGTAGTTTACACGGGGGAAAGCGCACAATTGACTCCCCTTGGATGCGGGTAATAGGAAATTGGCCGTAAGCGAAACGGTTAGCGCACGCAAGTTAGGAAATCCTTTTACGGCTTCATAACACACGGATAAATCTGCTAAAGTCATGAGCAATCCTCCATGAGCCACCATATTAGTATTGCATTGGTTGTGGCCGACTTTCAGAAAGACGCCGGTGGAGCCATCGAAATTTTTTCTTAAATAAAAGGGACCTGAACGCATTTCAAAAGGATCGTCGGGATATGGAATTAGTGAATTATCAGGTGCTACAACATTGTCTGGATTGCCATTTTCAGTCATATTTTACCTCGGTTAATCGTTATTTAATTTGAGCGAAAAAACTTGAAATATCAAATTAAAGCCCTAAGAGGATTTTTAAAAACAAAACCAAACAGGCTAAATCCAGTTAACCGCGAGTTAGAACGGAACGTGAATTAAGACATATCATATTACGCAATGGGGCTGTGCATATGAAGAACGGGATGCTCCAGTCCCGCAACTGACTGGCACGGAAGTTGTTTTGAAAATTACATCATATGGTTTGCCGTTGGGACCTTCACATCTGGTATAGGTTTTTGATTATGGGGCGGGCAAAACGTCACCTTAAAAGATAGAGGATTATCTCTGCTATTCTCTATGAGGCATTAACTGGTTGGAATGGTTGCCCCCCTGGGTCCCGATGCTTGTGGTGTTAAAGAGGGTGAAAAGCGTGTCGTTTACCTTTGGATAAGTTGTGAGATATTTCGGTTTTGTGAAACGGGAGACGAAACTTCACGTAATATTCCGATCACAATACGAACTCCAAAAAATGGCTGGTAAGCGGATAGCTCGTAGCCCCTTATGAAAAATTATTTAGTTACTTCTGTGGAGTGGATGAAGCTTTTTACCGCCACGAGGGCTTATTCGGGAAACATGACTTACAGTGCTCTAAAGAAACTGATTTTTCTTTACGAGTGTTAATAAGTGGTTCTGGTGTAGACCTAGAAGCAATAGGAATGGCTAAAACAGTGATAAAGGGTACTATAGTTGTGGCTGATATTGATCGAGATAAACGCGCTTCCCCATTAGCTGCAATCGCAATTCAGGATTTGAAAAAAGATTGTAAAACGGTGGATGGATATTTTCTAGTTGATTACTAGTTAAGGCAATTTGTTAAAAGCTTTGAGGTTATGAGGATTAAATTCCAAGTTTCTCTGATAAAATATCGGGACGTTTTTGCAGTTCTGACGGAGTACCGGTCCATGCTATTCGCCCAGTCTCCATCACGTAATGACGGTCCGCGATTCGGTTCAAGTCATCAAGATTTTTGTCAATAACTAGGATAGCTTGACCCTCCGATTTTAATCTATCTAGACAATCCCAAATTTTACGTCGAGGCAGGGGAGCTAAGCCTTCCGTTGCTTCGTCGAGAATGAGCAGCTTTGGGTTGGTCATTAGGGTGCGACTAATTGAAAGCATTTGCTGTTCTCCTCCAGATAATAAGCTTGCCATACTGTGGAAACGTGTTCCCAGTTCAGGAAACATGTTGATCACACGTTCAATTGTCCAAGTAGCGGGTTTAGCATTTCGTTTAGTTGCAACGGCAACTAGATTTTCTCGTACTGTTAAATTGGGAAAGACCTGACGTCCTTCGGGTACTAAACCAATACCAGCTCGACTAATTTGAAAAGAGGGTAAATTGTGAATTTGGCGTCCTTCAAACAATATTTCGCCCGCTGCGATGGGCAGAATGCCCATAATAGAATGTACTGATGTTGTTTTTCCCATCCCGTTTCGGCCAAGAAGCGTTACAACCTCGCTTGGGCCAATTTCGATCGTAAGATCAAATAACGCCTGACTGGATCCGTAGAAAGTCTCCACTTTGGAAGTTGTTAGCATTTTTAGTCGGTATCGTCCCCTAAATAAGCTTGGCGAACGGTTCTATTTGCGCGTATTTCGTTGGGTGAGCCTGAAGCTATTATTTTTCCATAGACGAGTACAGTTATTTGATCGGCAAGTGCAAATACTGCCTTCATATCATGTTCTATCAACAAAATTGTGTTTTCGTTTTTGAGGCATTTAAGAATTTCGATGATTTTTTTTCCTTCTTCTATCCCCATTCCGGCCATAGGCTCATCTAAAAGTAGGAGTTTAGGATTTGTGGCCAAAGCCATCGCAATTTCGAGTTGTCGATGTTCTCCGTGGGAGAGCTCCCCAGCTTTATTCATCGCTTTCTCGCATAATCCGACGTGAGATAAAACCTTCATAGCCGGTTCTATAAGAGAAATTTCTTTCCGTGCATCGGTCCAAAAGTAGAACGAATGACCTACATGTGCTTGTACAGCTAAGGTTACATTATCCAGCACTGCCATATCTAACATCAGACTCGTTATTTGGAATGATCGTGCTATACCTAAATGTGATCTACGGTAGGTAGGAATATGTGTAATATCTTGGTTTTGAAAAAATATTCGACCACTGTCCGGGTAAAGCTCGCCAGATAATTGCGCTATCAAAGTGGTTTTTCCAGCACCATTAGGGCCTATCACTGCATGGATATTGCCAGCAGGTATGTCAAGATTTATATGATCGGTAGCGGCGATACCTCCAAAAGTTTTGTAGAGGTTTTGGATACTTAAGATTGTCGATTCCACGATCTTTTCCCAATAAGTTCAATCAACCCCATGATCCCGCCTCGGACAAAGAGGACGACGATTATAAGAAAGCTTCCAAATATAAATTGCCAATAGATAGTTAAGCTTGATAATAGTTCTTCCAGGAGAACGAAAGCTGCTGCTCCAGCAACGGGACCAAACAAAGTACCCGCGCCCCCGAGAACAACAATAAAAATTAATTCACCTGAAGCTGTCCAATCCATCATCTCTGGGCTAATGAAGTTGGTAAAATTCCCTAGAAGGGCGCCGGCATACCCGCAAATCGCTCCAGCGATAACATATGATGTGAGTTTATATTTGTAGGTATCAAATCCTATTGCTTGCATCCGTCGTTCGTTTCCCTTGGCGCCTTCGATTACCATCCCGAATCGAGACCGACTGATTCGGTGTGTTAAAAATAGGCAGACTATCAGTGAAGCAAACACGAAATAATAAAGGCTTAAGCTATTTTCGATGTTGAATATTCCAAAAAATTCGCTGCGAGTGTCGATGACTAAACCATCATCACCTCCATATTCTTCGATGCTGACAATGGCAAAAAATAACATTTGGGAAAAAGCCATTGTAATCATAATGAAATATACGCCCCTTGTTCGAAGACAGATTGCCCCCGTTATTAAAGCAAATAACGCTGATGTAATTACGGCCAAGGGAATTTGAAAAAAGCCCTCATAAATTTGATAATAAGTAGGAATTCCGACGCTATAGGCGCCGATACCAAGGTAGGCAGCATGTCCGAAACTAATCATTCCGCCGTTTCCTAAAATTAAATTAAGGCTTACAGCAGCAATTGCTAAAATCATCAATCGATTGGCTAAGTCAAGGTAAAAACTTTGATCGGTTAGATGAACGTAAGCAGGCAAAAGGCTAAGCGACGCCATCAAGATCCACATGGTCCATTGATGGCTATTCATTTTAAATAACGATCGCATATTTTAGCGGCCTTTTGGGGGGAATAAGCCCTGTGGTCGGAATGCTAAAATCCCAGCCATTAGTATATAAATTAGCATTGCTGACAACGCTGGTGCTGCCGTTTCAGCATTTTGTTCTGAAATGACAACTTTAAGTAATGAATCAAGAAAGGACCGACCTAGCGTATCAATTAATCCAACTATTATAGCTGCTAGAAAAGCGCCTTTGATCGAGCCAATCCCTCCAATTATTATGACGACAAAGGCTATTATGATTATCTCGTTTCCCATGCCGACACTTGCTTCGGTAATAGGAGCGATCATCATTCCGGCTAACCCAGCCATAGCCGCGCCAGCGGCGAAAACCAAGGTAAAAATGGTTTTTACGTCTATTCCGAGAGCTCCCAGCATTGTGCTATTCGATGCTCCTGCACGTACTAACATTCCGGTTCGAGTATGGGAAATTATTAAGTATAGCCCAAAAGCGATAATTAAACCTGAAGCAATAATTAAAATGCGGAATGTGGGAAATACAAGATCAGGAAATAGCTCCACTCGGCCGTCGAGGAGTTCGGGAAGTGGAATGGCCATGCCTTCCGGGCCCCATATGAATTGAACAGTTGCATCGAAACATAGAATTAGCCCAAAAGTGGCCAGAACATGATCGAGATGATCTCGGCCATAAAGTTGCCGAATGACGATTAACTCTATCAACAACCCTACGGAGGCAGTAATAGGTAATGCTAAGATCACAGCTATAACAAATGAACCGGTTAATTCTGTTAGGGTGGCACAAAAATAGGCGCCCACCATATATAAAGAACCGTGGGCGAGATTAACGAAGTCCATTATTCCAAATATAAGCGTCAACCCGGACGCTAGGAGAAATAGTAGCACCCCGAGTTGCAGGCCATTTAGTAACTGTGTAGCTAAGAGAATCCAGTCCATGGGCAAGTACAGTGACTGGCGGGGCAAATAATATGGCCCCGCCAGCTTGGTAATTAAATCCTACATTTTACAATCTTTGGCATAGGTATCTTGGTGGTTTTTTAACACCACGTCGCGAATCGCAGTGGTCCAAATTCCGTCCGAGTCAGATACTACTTCTCGGGAATAGAAATTTTGTATTGGAAAATGGTTATTTCCATAGCTAAATTTTCCTCGCACGGAAGGAAAATTTGCTTTTTTCATAGCGGCCCGCATCCCATCAACGTCTGATAGATCGCCTCCTACAGCTTCAACAGCGCTTTTAATAAGAAATATCGTATCATAAGATTGGGCAGCGTAAAATGAGGGATAGCGCCCATATTTCTTTTTGAAGCCAGAAACAAACTTTTTGTTTTGTGGCGTATCTAGATCAGGTGCCCAGAACTGTGTCATCACAGAACCCATAACCCCATTCATTTTGGTTTTTTGTAGTTTAGGCAATGATAGCGAATCTACTGTGAATACCGAATAAAGAGGAATTTTGCCTTGTAGGCCAGCTTGAGCATATTGCTTGATAAACGCTGAACCGGCTTTTCCAGGATAGAAAACGAAAATTCCTTCCGCTTTTGAAGCTTTGGCTTTGGCCAATTCGGCAGAAAAATCGAGTTGAGCATCTTTGCCCCATTTTGTCATATCCTGACCGACGATATTCCCCTTGAAAGTTCTTTTTACTCCGGAAACCATATTTTTACCTGCAGCATAATTGGGCGCCATCACGTAAAGAGACTTAACACCTGTTTTATTTAAAACTTCTCCCATAGCCATAGGTGTTTGGTCATTTTGCCAGGAAGTCGAGAAAAAGTTTTTGTGACATAATTTCCCAGCAATCTGTGATGGTCCAGCGTTAGAACTAATTAAAAATTTTCCGGCGTCTAAAGCAGATTTTTGAGAAGCTAATAGAACGTGAGACCAGATAAAGCCTGCAACAAAATGAACGTCATTTTGTTTTACGAGTTTGTCAGTCTTTTGTTTGCCTATTGCAGGTTTAAAGCCGTCGTCTTCTATTATTAGTTCAACCGTTTGGCCATTCATTTTCCCACCAATGTCTTCCATAGCAAGATTAACGGCATCCACCATGTCTTTTCCAATCACTCCAGCGGGTGTGGTGATCGTAGTAACGAATCCGATTTTTACGTTGTCAGCAGCCAAAACAGCGTTGCTAAAAAATATTCCCGCCGCCGTTATGAGCATTATTTTTTTAAGCATTTAAATTACTCCCTGAAATTTGTAGCCATGATGCCTTAAACTCGCTGAATTTCAATTGGGTAAATAAACGACAATGCTTGTATTAGGAATAACGACTTAAATAAATGTCATTTAGTAGTGATCATTTAAAACAATAATCTGTTAAAAGTTTAAATTGATAATGCTACGGAAAGGGTAATTTTATGGAGTTTGGAATTGCTTTAGCAACTGCTGCCGATTCATGGAAAGTCGTTGAAAGAGCAGAAGCTCTCGGGTTTTCACATGCTTGGTTTTACGATACGCAGATGCTCAGCGCTGATTGTTTTGTTTCAATGGGCGCCGCTGCCGTTAAGACTTCTCGAATCCGATTAGGAACAGGTGTGTTGATACCATCAAATCGCATAGCGCCGGTGAGTGCCAACGGTTTAGCAACGCTCAACAAATTAGCCCCGGGTCGAATTGATTTTGGTGTCGGAACAGGTTTTACCGGGCGTCGGGCTATGGGACTTGGCGCTTTGAAATTAAATACAATGGAAGAATATGTTCGCGTGGTGATGGGCCTTCTAGCTAATGAAACTATTGAAACCGAAGTGGATGGAGAGTTAAAAAAAATACGATTTTTAAATCCTGATGCGGGTTTGATTAACACCAAAAATAGCGTTAAATTGCATATTTCAGCCTATGGGCCTCGAGGTAGGGCTCTTACAGCGAAATTGGGAGCAAATTGGATCCTTTTCTTTAATAATGTTGAGGAAGGTATAAATGGCCTCCGGCTCATGCAGGAAAATTGGAAAAATGCGGAAAGATCGTCTCAGAACCTGTACGCTACAGCATTTGTTTTAGGTTGTATTTTAGGAGATGGTGAGGGTATGGATTCACCAAGAGCCATGGCGCAAGCTGGTCCCCGAGCTGCAGTGTTACTTCACAGGGCTGCAGATGTGGCTTTAGCTGGGTTGCCTAATAGTAGTTCAATACCCGAGTCTGCAGCCGAAGCCATTGAGGGGTATATTGGTCTCGCACGTAAATTTGAACCAAAAGATGCTCCGTGGTTGGAGAATCATCGTGGCCACTTAATGTTTGTAAAAGACGAAGAGTTAAAATTTGTTACTTCAGAATTAATCAGGCAAACAACTTTTACAGGATCAGAAAAGGACATAAAAAATCGCGTGGGGGCATTACGTGATGCAGGATTTAAACAGTTTACTGTTCAATTAACCCCAGGAAACGAAGATGCGATCGAGGATTGGGCTTCTATAAAAAGCGCATTTGATTAGGATTAATGAAAGATCGACAACAGAAAAACAAAAGAAAGCTGACAGCACGGAGTTTGCCCGCCTCTAAAAAGGTGAGATCCTCCTCACGAAGCACATCAAGAAATGTTCTTCGAACAGGATTTGTAGCACTTATTTGGGTTGTAATTGTTATTATAGGATTTTTAATATACGAATGTACACAGCTGCCAAATATTTCTGGCATAAAAGTGATGACTCGCCCAGCAGGTGTTAGGCTGATGTCAACGGCGGGAGCGGAATTTGCTTCCTACGGTGCATTATACGGTCGCCCAATCGACGTAGGCGGGCTTCCTAATCATTTGATTAATGCTCTTTTAGCAACCGAAGATCGCCGTTTTTATAATCATTTTGGTTTTGATCTAATTTCTATTCTGAGGGCTATGGCGGTTAATATAAAAGAGAATTCTTTTCGCCAAGGTGCGAGTACAATTACTCAGCAGCTTGCCAAGAATTTGTTTTTGACCCCCGATCGGAGCCTTGAGAGAAAAGTACAAGAGTTAATACTGGCTGTTTGGCTAGAAGCCTCTTTTTCTAAAAAGCAAATTTTAAACATTTACCTAAATCGGGTCTATTTTGGTTCTGGAGCTTATGGTGTGGACGCGGCTGCACAACGTTACTTCGATAAACCTGCACGAGCATTAGGCCTATACGAATCAGCTCTACTGATTGGTCTTTTAAAGGCTCCTTCTCGATATAATCCCATCGTTAATCACACGCGTTCAAGAAACCGTACGAAACAGGTATTAATCAATATGGTAGATGCTGAATTATTAAGCCGCGCTGAAGCGGATAAAGCTACTGCCTACTCATACCCTATAAGAGGTCCTGCTTCCGTTAGTCTGGGGCATCGGTTCTTTGCTGACTGGATAGAGGATAGAGCCTCTGCGTACGCAGGTCCGATTAATGATGATAGAGAAATTTTAACAACGCTTGATCAAAATTTGCAAAATCTTGCAGAGAAAGCAACTTCAAGGAAGTTAAATCAGACCGAGGTAAATGCTCATATTCAAGTCGCTATGGTAGTGCTTAGGCCTGATGGCGCCGTTTTGGCAATGGTAGGAGGGAGAAACTACGGAATCAGCCAATTTAACAGGGCTACCCAGGCGTTTCGCCAACCGGGTTCGGCATTTAAACCAATGGTTTATTTAGCAGCATTAATTTCCGGCTATTCTAAGAATAGCATGATAAATGACGCACCTATAGACATTGGCGGTTGGAAGCCGAGAAATTTTGATGGGAAATTCAGAGGTCCTGTAACATTGCTTCATGGTTTAGCCCAATCTTTAAATGTGCCGAGTGTTAGACTTTCAGAGAGTATAGGTCGGGCTGCGACGATACGATTAGCACGTCAACTTGGCATCACTGCTAAATTGAACGATGAACCAAGTCTGGCTCTGGGTACTGGTGAAGTTACGCTGCTACAACTTACAGCGGCTTACGCGGCAATCGCTAATGGCGGCTTCCCTGTTGAACCATTTGGGATAAGAGAAGTTAGGATAAAAAATGGTCCAATCACTTATAAGCATATTAAAGATCTGCGTCCTAGTATAGCTGGAGTTTCTCTAATGAAAGAAAAGGATAGCATGTTGAAAGCGGTTAATAACACAGGGACCGGTTATAACGCAAAGATAGGAATTACTGCAGCTGGAAAAACCGGCACTAGCCAGTTGAATAGAGACGCGTGGTTTGTTGGTTATGCAGGTAATCTAATAACTGGAGTTTGGGTTGGCCGAGATGATGCAAAACCAATGAAAAATATCACGGGTGGTGGTTTACCTACTAAAATTTGGGCTAATTTTATGAAGGAAGCATTGAGATAAATGTAATCTCATAAATTAGATCGTGGCTTACAAAGTCTCTGGATTGCTGACAGGGAAAGCGAGATGACGGAATTCCCGAACGACCGCTTCGTATACTGGCCTTTTAAAATTAACAATCATCGCGGTTAGGCGTTCTATCTTCGTCCATTGCCATGAGTCGAATTCCGCGTGGGAGGCATTTAAGTCAATGTCCTTTTCATCTCCAAGAAATCTCATTGCAAACCAACGTTGTTGTTGACCTCGGTAAAATTGAGCAAATGATTTCTTGTGGATTTTTGCAGGATACTCGTAATAAAGCCATTGAGAAGATTGACTAATTATATCAACTTCTTTGATGCCGGTCTCTTCAGCTAGTTCACGAAGAGCGGCTTGCTGGGGTTGCTCCCCAGGATTAATGCCTCCCTGCGGCATTTGCCACGCTTCAGACTCCTCTATGTCATTTCTTCGGCCTACAAAAACTAGTCCTTGTTTGTTTAGCAACATGATCCCTACGCAGGGCCGGTATGGACGTGTTGTTTGCATCTAAATTTACCGTAAACTTTGTTTGTCGGCTATTGCTGTAATAGGAGCGAGTGTAATACCTTTGTTTTCCAGAGTTGGAATCCAAGCTGAAATTCTATCTAGCGAAATTGGATATGGTTGAGCTATACCAATGGCGAAACGGTTCAATTTAACAATTTCCTCTAGTTCTATTAATCGATTATCAATTGCCTGCCGTGATGGTGTTCGGTCTATGAATCGATTATTAAAAGCTCTCGGTAGTTGAATCGATGAAGCGAGTTCAGGCCCTAAACTTCGGGAGGATGCTCCACTATCAACATATAATAATCCGCGTACTTTAAGAATCTGTAAAATGGGCAACAGAGATTCCGCGTGATTAGTGAATCGAGAGCCAAAAGAACCTAGTAGCCCAACATAACCGGCCGACTTTTTCATTACGTTTTCAAGTCGGTTAAGATTTTCAACTTCACTTTCAGAAGTTAATAAAGTGTTTTGGCCTGGATCGCTTTGGGGGAATCCAATCGGTTCCATTGGTAAATCAATCAACACTTCATGCCCTTTTAAACGTGCTTGTCGTACCCAATCTAAAAGGTTTTTTGTTAGTGGTGAAAACGAAAGAGTTGCTTCTGGAGGAAGCAAGTCAAGAGTGGCTTCGGTACTCGCAGATGACAGCCCCAGATTGGTAATGATAATTGCTAGTCGGGGCCTACGGTCTGTCTTGTCGAAGGTTCTAGCATATTCGATCCATGAACTGCGTCCATCGGAAGACACGATCGGTAAGGGCCCATTTTCTGTTTGTTCTATGAGGTTGGCATTAACAATTTCTGCCATTGGGTCGATAGGGGAGGTTGGTTTGGTCGCTTCAGACTGGGTTGTTTCTAATTTCGTTGTGCTAGAAGGGGTACCGATATCTATGCGACTGGAATTTTCTGGCGCGTTTTGGTCGGGAGCTAAAATTTCTACCGTCAACTTCGGGCGAAGCTGTTCTCTGTCTGCGATTGTTTGTGGTCCATTTATCATCAACCATCCAGTTAGTGTCCCTGCCCCTCCCAGTAGCAGAAGGAGTAAAATCAAAGTTACAAGGATATGTAAAAGTTTGGCTTTGTTATTCTTCTGTTTAGCCTCTAATTCCGTAAGGGATGTTGAATCTTCGGTATCAGTGCCGTTGTAATCAGATACTTTAACTGGGTCTAAGTCACCAGCATGAATAGATTCCTGCTCGTGTGTTTTCTCTGCGTCACTAACTTCCGGTTTGGAGCCGAATTTGCTCCTAAGCCCGATTATAGATTCGCGGACCGAAGATATGAAAGCAGATATGGTCAATTGACCGTGCGTTTTTTGAGCAGGCTCAATCCGTTAAGTAGATCAACAGCTCGAGCAAGTTGGTAATCTGTTTCAGCCATTTGCTTGGCTGTGGGACGCCCTTTAGTTTTTGAGGTTATATCCATATCGTTTTTTGTTTTCTGCTTTGGATTCTCCAATGCCCCTCTTAAATCCGTTTCGCGTCTTTTGCGTTGTTTGTCTAGTTTTTCGATCCGTGCCGTGGGGACCGAAATATCTGGGGAGATACCAGTTTTTTGGATGGATCGTCCAGAAGGCGTGTAATATCTTGCAGTAGTGAGTCGCATTGCTACATCTCCAGGAAGAGGTACAATAGTTTGAACAGATCCTTTCCCAAATGACTGAGTCCCTAAAATAATAGCCCTTTGGTGATCTTGTAACGCACCTGCTACTATTTCGGCCGCAGATGCTGATCCAGTGTTAATTAGTACGACTAAAGGCAAACCCTCGGCCAAGTCGCCGGGCTTGGCATGAACACGCGTCCCTTTATCTGGATCACGACCGCGGGTAGATACAATTTCTCCTTTTTCTAAAAAAGCATCGGTAACAGAGATTGCTTCGTCTAAGAGCCCGCCAGGATTGTTTCTCAGATCGATAATGAATCCGCCTAGTTCTTGTCCAATGGTGGCTTTCAATTCAGTTACGGCTGTTTTAAGGCCGACAGTTGTTCGTCGGTTGAAAGTGGTGATCCTTATGTACCCAATATTACCTATTTCTTCGTGCCGAACGGATCGAATTTTAATTACCGCTCGTTTAATGGTTACATCAAAAGTCCTATTATTAGCTCTTCGAATTGAAAGAATTATTTTCGAATCAACAGGCCCTCGCATTTTCTCTACTGCTTGTCGAAGGGTTAGTCCTAGAATTCCTTCGCCATTTAGATGGGTAATTAGATCTCCAGGTTCTAATCCAGCCCGAGCTCCTGGCGTGTCATCGATTGGGGAGACAATTTTAACCAAGCCGTTTTCCATGGTTACTTCGATGCCAATTCCCCCAAATTCTCCTTTAGTTTGGACTCTCATGTCTCGATAACTACTACTGGTAAGGAAGCTTGAGTGTGGATCTAGAGCAGTAAGCATTCCATTGATCGCGGCTTCAATTAACTTCTGATCAGTGACCTTTTCCACATATTCGGATCGAACACGTTCGAATACATCGCCGAATAGATTGAGCTGTCTATAGGTTTCTGAAGAATTGGTATTTTGCGCAGATGCCCAACTAATTGAATTAAATAAAAGCCCTATAATAAAGAAAAAATGCAAGAGAAGTCCGGGACAATTATTAAGTCTGTATTTTAAATTAATCGTCGATATCATCTATAAGTCACATTCCTTTTAATGGGAAACCATACGAGAGGATCAGTTGGATTACCATCGTTCCTTATTTCTATATATAAATCCTCTCGAGAAAGGTTTGAATGCATTTTTGACCTTGTCATTACGCCTACCGGTTCACCTGCTAGCACGAGCTGGCCAGTTTGAACATCGATACGACCCAACCCGATCAATAAAGTATGTAAATGGCTTTCGTGTTCGATAATAATTGTCCCACCATAGTTTCGATATTGGCCAGCATATAAGACCTTACCATCGTAAGAAGATACTACCCTAGCTTGTGGATGGGTTCTAATAGTGATTCCTTTAGTTTTTATCCCAAAGGAATCAGTTTGTCCGAACCGTTTTATTATTTCACCTGCCGCAGGAAATGTTAGACGACCTTTCCGAATCATAAAAGACCTTTTGTGGTGCACCTTTGTCGAGCTTAAATCATAAAGGTAGTTTGATTGCTCTAACAAAGATTGTATGGGGCGCTGGGATGTCTTAGCCAACGGTGCTTGTACTATCTCCGTGTAATTCGACTCACGTTTTTTTAGATCAATCAAAAGCTGCTCCAAAGATATTTTGGCAGTCCTTAAATGTTCTTGGAAACTTGAATTAGCTAAGGGAGATTTAATTTTATTATTTAGTACAATATTTTTATCTTTTAGGAGTGCATCGAGCTTATTTTTTAAATTAGCTAATTGCTGATTACTATTTTGGGATATTGATTTTTTTTCTCGTATTTTTTTATCTAAATGATTTACGTCTTTTAATTTGTTCTCGGCATTTTTGATTTTGAGAGCTAAACTATGAATTAAAAATTTGGTGACCATTAGAGCCTTTGAGGCTTCTAAAGGAGACTTCGATCGCAGTAAAATCAACTCCGGTGGCATCTGAATTAGGCGTTGTAGTGTCATGGTTAAATTTGAAATTTGATCTTTTGAAGTTTTCAAATTCATTGTTAAATTGTTATAGTCTCTTTTAAGTTGAATTAATTGCTTTTCTGCTTGGATAATCGTCAATTCATGGATTTGACTCAGGCGGGCAGCTTCTATCAATTCCGTTCGGATAACGGTTAATTTATTTTTTATTCCGCTTGTGAGAATAGTTTGTTGATCGCCTTTCGGATCCCCGATTGCAAGGCTAGAAAAGGAAAACCCGAACAGCAAAATTCCAAATTGAAAGAGGAAATGTGGAATCCGGCCAGTCGGTATAAGAGGGCGATTTGTTTGTAAAGGATTTTTAGCTGATAGCGCCAACACGCGTTGAATTTTCCTTCCGTACCTGTTTTATTAGGGAATGCCCTGTCATGATGGATGGAATTTCAATGCCCATCATTTCTAACAACGTGGGTGCGACATCTGCTAAGCGCCCACGTGTGGGGAATTGCACGCCTTTTGGTCCGTTAAATAAAATTGCTGGTACTAGATTTGTTGTATGAGATGTATGAGCATGACCCGTGGTCGGATCGAACATCATTTCGCAGTTTCCATGGTCTGAAGTTAGAAGCATGGAACCATTTACGTTTTGGAGCTCGCTCACCAATCGACCGAGGCATTGATCGACTGTTTCAATGGCCCGTACCGCGGCATTTAAGTTTCCAGTGTGGCCTACCATGTCGGGATTCGCGTAATTAACAACGACAAATTCAAAATGATTCCTAGAAATTGCCTTTATTAGCTTGTTCGTTAGCTGATTGGCAGACATTTCTGGCTGCATATCATATGTTTTTACTTTTGGAGAGGGAATTAGTATTCGTTCTTCACCAGCAAAAGGATACTCCTGTCCTCCGTTTAAGAAAAAGGTTACATGTGCATATTTTTCTGTTTCAGCTATTCGAAGCTGATTGAGCTTTTTAGAGGAAACAATTTCTCCAATGGTTTCCTTTACATCCGTTTGTGGAAACAAAGCACTCATATGCCGGCTTAAATCAACCGAATATGCAACCATACCAGAACAATACGAAAATGAGGGTTTAGAGGGTCGCAAAAATTCTTTGAATTCTGGATCGACTAACGAAGAAATAATTTGGCGCGCTCGATCAGAACGAAAGTTAGTAAACAAAAATGTGTCACCGTCCTCGAATCCGTGATAATTTTTAATCACGGTAGCCCTTAAAAATTCATCGGTTTCACCTCTAGCGTAACCTTTAGAGATAGCTTCAAATACATCATTAGCCTTATAGCCTTCCCCGTTCGCGAAAAGCCGATAGGCTGCCTCTACTCTTTCCCATCGATTATCTCGATCCATGGCGAAGAATCTGCCAATTACAGAACCAATCGAAACATTTGGTCCTACCTTATTTAAAAAATTCTGCAGAAATGGCGCAGCACTTTTAGGTGGTGTGTCACGGCCATCCAAAATAGCATGAACCAAAACGGACACACCTGATTCAGTCAGATAATTAGCGGTCGCAATCATGTGATTTACATGGGAATGGACACCGCCTGGAGACATCAGGCCAATTAAATGGCAACGTTTCTGCTTGGATTGAGTGTTTTCGATTATTTGACGTAGTTCTTTATTTTTTGAGAGTTTTCCTGATTCTATGGCCTGATCTATTTGCGGCAAATCTTGGAGGACAATTCGGCCTGCTCCTAAATTCATATGGCCAACTTCCGAATTACCCATTTGCCCGTTTGGAAGTCCGACGTCTGTTCCAGACGCGCTTAACGATGCAGTAGGACAGCTAGCACGAAGTAGATCGAATACAGGTGTATGTGCCAAGGCAACTGCGTTTTGATTGGTTTGGCTTGACTCGCCCCAGCCATCAAGTATGCAAAGTACAATAGGTCTCATACAATTAGTTATACTAGAATGATTGAGCTACGCCAATCATTCTCGGTGATATGGATGTCCAGATAAAATTTGTTGAGCACGATAGAGCTGTTCTGCAAATATCCCGCGGACTAGGAGATGTGGCAATGTTATTTTTCCTAAAGACATGATTAAATCGGCTCTCGACGTGACGTTTTGATGAAGCCCATCAGCGCCTCCTATAATTGTGCATATATCTCTTACACCCATTTCTATATTTCCTTTTACCCAATTTCCAAATTCGGAGCTGGATAACATCGTACCGTTTTCATCGAGTACTATTACAATGGCCTCTGAAGGAATTTTAGACATCAACATCTTACTTTGGTTTATTTTTCTTTCTGATGTCGATCTGGTACTGGGCGATTCTATTTCATGAAGCACCAGTGTCCAATTAAGGCGTTTCGCGTAATGTTGATAAAGATCGTGGAAAACGCTGTTCCGCATTCGACCGACAGCCGCAATCGTGAATCGCAAAATAAATTAATCCGTTATTACAGTTATACTAAATCTTGGTACGCTTTGAGGAGCGGACATCTTTGGGGCCGTGAGTCTTGGCCACTTCGACACCCCACATTTTTTCTAAACCATAAAACTGCCGAACTTCGGGTCGAAAAAGGTGTATTATGAGATCCCCTGCATCTATTAGGACCCAATCTCCAGTCGCTAGCCCCTCGACGTTAACTTTGCTAATAGCTTTTGTTTTTAATTTTTTTAATATATGGCCTGCCATCGCTATTACTTGTCGATTGGAATTGCCGCTTGCTATAATCATGTGGTCGCTAATGGTGGATTTTTTAGCTAAATCAATCACTACGATATTATCAGCCTTGTCCTTGTCTAATGACACTGTGACCAAATCTAAGAGGCTTTCCTCCACAACCAAGTTGGCTTCGGTTGGAATAACGTTTCCTCCATTCTTTAATATGCCGAAATCGAATTCGACTAATGTTACATATGGACAATCATCGTGATAGGGATGATTTAGCCCTGAGTTTGGTAGCCGAGACCGGATTGCGACGAGTATGATTGAAAATCCAAACGGGCGGCCTACACTTGGTTATCACCTTACCTTTTCGCTCTGACAAACGAAATCGGGCAAAACGCCGCGCAGTCTGACTAGATAGAGCTTTGAGTGAATAAGATGGTCGATCAAAAACCGCTATTCCAACTGTTTTTGAAATTGTTTGCCAATCTTTCCACGCATGAAATTGGGCCATGTTATCAGCACCCATGATCCATACAAATCGCGTTCTGGTAAATCGTTTGCTTAATGTTTGTATCGTGTCCACTGTATATTGGGTTCCTAGCTTGGCTTCTAGCGCGCTTACTTCGATTCTGGGATGTTTGGCTATGGTTTGAGCTTGTGCAACTCGTTTCTCCAAAGGCGACATCTCTGCGAGAGTTTTTAGCGGATTTTGTGACGACACCAGCCACCAAACTCTGTGCAAGCGAAGTCGTTTTATAGCTAATTGGGCGACCATGGCGTGTCCATCGTGGGCTGGATTGAAAGACCCACCCATAAGGCCAATTCTCTGGCCTCTGCAGTCCCCTAGTCCGATAGTGGAAGGAAGTCGAGTTTGTATAAGAATTTTAGTCACGGTAAATACAAAATTGGTTATGGTCTAACTTGACCATTGCCTCTGACTATATATTTGAAACTAGTCAATTGCTCTACTCCTATAGGGCCTCTGGCATGCAGTCGGCCGGTAGAAATGCCAATTTCTGCGCCCATACCAAATTCTCCTCCGTCAGCATACTGAGTTGAAGCATTGTGAAGCACTATCGCGCTGTCTACTTCTTTTAAGAACCGTTCAGCGTTATTTACATTGTTCGTCACGATAGTATCCGTATGATTCGAACCATAAGTGTTTATATGATGAATCGCCTCTCCCACACCGTCCACTAATTTGATTGATAAAATTGCGTCAAGGTATTCCGTTGTCCAATCATTTTCCGTTGCCATCTCCATTTTTGTGACTAAACTTTTTGAAGCTGAATCTCCTCTAAGGGCACATCCTGATTTAACCAAGGATTCCGCTATTAAGGGTAGAAGGTTATTCGCGGCAGAACGATCTATTAGGAGTGTTTCCATCGCTCCGCAGACGCTGGTGCGCCTCATTTTTGAATTCAACACTATGTCATGAGCCATACCTGCATCTGCTGATGAATCCAGGAATACATGGCATAACCCTTCAAGATGTGCCATTACCGGAATCTTACTTTCGTTTTGAACTCTCTCAATAAGCGATTTTCCTCCCCGCGGCACTATTACATCAATTAAGTCGGGCAAATTTAATAAAAACCCAACTGCATCACGATCGGTCGTCGGTACTATCTGAACCGCTGCCAAGTTAAGGCCACTGATTTTCAAACCCTCGGCGATGCAATCCCAAATGGCATGGGATGAATGCAGTGATTCAGATCCACCTCTCAGGATGACCGGATTTCCAGCTTTTAAACAAATAGCCGCTGCATCGGCCGTAACGTTGGGGCGGGATTCGTAAATAATAGCTATTACGCCGAGGGGAACTCGAACTCTGCTGATTTGCAGCCCATTGGACTGAGTCCAAGTATTCATGACAGTTCCGATAGGATCGGGTAGATTCGCAATTGATTCTAACCCCACGGCGATACTTTCTAAGCGCCCGATGTCTAGTTTCAATCGGTCTATAAGGGAAACTCTTAATTTGTTTTGTTCGGCGTTCTTTAAATCGCAAGCATTGGCTTCCAAAATATTCTTCATGTTTGACCGAATTGCTTTAGCGGCGCCTGTTATGGCGTTATTTTTTTGTTCGGATGTGGCATTTGCTAAATCGTTAGCCGCTTGGCGAGCGGAGCAAGCAAAGTCTCTTATCAGTTTTTCAAGAGGAGGAGTCGTGCCCAAAGTTGAGCCGAATTCTTGGTTGTGTAATGAAGAATTTAAATCGGCCACTTTACTCTCCCTATCCGTTTAGGACTAAATCGTCTCGGTGGATCAGTTCGTCTCTTCCACGGTAACCCAATATAGATTCGATTTCACGGGATTTGTGACCTTTTATACGCTCGGCATCTGCCCAGGAATATGCTGTGAGACCGCGAGCAATTTCTTCACCGTTCTCGCCATGAATAGTAACCAGATCACCCCTTTCAAATTTTCCAGTTAAACGCACTACGCCGGCCGGTAATAAGCTGCGTCCTTGGTTAAGGGCATTTTCCGCTCCCCCGTCTAGAAAAATGGCACCAGCAGGACTGATAGCATTTGCAATCCAGGTTTTGCGTGCTCCTCGTGGTGTATCAGTTGCTTGAAACCAAGTACAGCGTCCGCCTGATTCCACCGCTTTAAGGGGGTTTAATAATGTGCCTGCCACTATTGCCATCTGACATCCGGCGCTTGTGGCTATTCGTGCAGCAGCCAGTTTGGTCACCATTCCGCCGGAGGAATAGCCAGTTCCCGCCATGCCAGCCATTGATTCAATATTCGGCGTAATGCGTTCTACGGTCTTGATATGACGCGCAGTAGGATCAATACGGGGATCTCTCTCGTAAAGTCCATCGACGTCAGAAAGAAGTAAAAGTGTATCAGCGCTGATCATTTGCGCTACACGTGCGCTCAATCGATCATTATCGCCAAAACGAATTTCACTAGTTGTTATGGTATCGTTTTCGTTAATTACCGGCACAACGCCTAGAGATAATAACGTCGTCATTGTAGCCCGAGCATTAAGATGACGACGTCGCGTTTCAGTGTCATCTAACGAAAGCAAGATCTGGGCGACCGTGATATTATGCTGGGCTAGGGCTTCTTCATATGCATGAGCAAGTCTGATTTGCCCAGTAGCAGCAGCTGCTTGTTTTTCCTCCAATTTTAATTTGGAGCCATTCATCCCAAGATGGCGCTGCCCCACTGCTATTGCGCCAGAAGAAACAATCAGTATTTCCTTACCGCGTTGTTTTAGGTTGGCGACATCATCAGCTAGAGCATTTAACCATTTATGGCGGATATAACCGGTAATTTCATCAACTAAAAGCGCAGAACCTATTTTCACTACTATTCTATTTGCGTCTTTAAGCGGTGATATGTTGATTGCTGGTTTTAATGAGGGGTCCATCCTTGCACCTCCTCATCTTTGTTGTTTCCAGATGGCGTATCGACCCGATTAGTTGGATAAACAATGTCAATCAAACTTTCGATAACAGATACAAGTCCTTTTTTTGCTACAGAAGAAACCAAATGCACACTTTGCCCGGTTTCTTCGGTAAGCAAAAGGGCTATGGATTCGGCAGATTTGTCGTCAAGTGTATCTATTTTAGTGACGGCTATAATTTCTTCTTTTTCATTTAGGCCACCACCATAAGCATTTAGCTCAGATCTTATAGTCTGGTATGCTTTGATAGGATTTTCTTGCGTTCCATCTATTAAATGCAACAAAACCTTACAGCGTTCAATGTGACCAAGAAATCTATCTCCTAGACCGTGGCCCTGGTGAGCTCCTTTTATAAGGCCTGGGATATCGGCAAGGATCAGTTCTTTGCCATTCAGATATGCTACACCCAACCCTGGATAAAGAGTGGTGAATGGATAATCGGCGATTTTGGGCCGAGCTCTGGTTACAGTCGATAACAATGTTGATTTGCCAGCATTGGGCAGACCAATAATACCCGTATCTGCTATTAGTTTTAGTCGCAGCCAAATTGATTTTTCAGTTCCAGGCCATCCAGGTAATGACTTGCGGGGTGACCTGTTAGTTGATGTCTTATAATGGGCATTACCAAAACCACCATCCCCGCCAGCAGCTAAAACCACTGATTGACCGACTTCAGTTAAGTCTGTGATCAAAGTGCTTTGGTCTTCCTCGAGCACCTGAGTTCCCACCGGCAGATGCAAAATAGTGTCATCTCCCGAACTTCCTGTTTTATTCCGGCCCGCGCCAGATCGTCCAACTTTTGCTCTGAAATGTTGTTTATAACGAAAATCGATCAAAGTATTTAAACCGTCGACGCAAATCGCGATCACGCTTCCTCCGCGTCCTCCGTTTCCTCCATCGGGTCCACCAAATTCAATATAAGCTTCTCTCCGAAAGCTAGTACAGCCTGAGCCTCCGTCTCCAGCTTTAATATGAATTTTAGCCTGATCAAGGAACTTCATGCGGTGTGCTCCCACGACTAGTGTATCATAAAATCAGTCAGTGCTAATTTAGCGATTTTAGTCTGGGTAAGATCTTAAGATTAATTACTGCAATGGGTATAGAGGATTTAGGCTCGATTTTTACGAACGGCAACCGAAAAAAATATGTCTCGAAAGATGTGATGGTGACTTTAACTATTCAGCGGGCGTTGCCATTGTTTCAATTGTGATGAATGTTCTGCCGTTGGATTTGCGTCTAAATGCCACTTTTCCCTCAGCTTTGGCAAAAAGCGTGTGATCTTTCCCCATACCTACGTTAATTCCAGGATGGAACTTCGTTCCTCTTTGACGAACAATGATATTTCCTGGGATTACCAATTGTCCGCCAAATTTTTTAATACCTAATCTCCGACCAGCCGAATCTCGACCATTTCGTGAACTGCCACCTGCTTTTTTATGTGCCATGGTGTACTAATCCTTTGTTTTAATCTCGGCTGAAGTCGGGTTTGCAGTTTTTTTTCGAGTTCGACTTGCGGTTTTTCTTTTTGGTTTGGACGAAGCTTCAATATCAGTAATTCGTAATACTGTAAGGTCTTGGCGGTGGCCAACCGTTCGCCTGTAATTCTTTCGGCGTTTCTTCTTGAAAACCGTGACTTTTTTTCCCTTTTTTTGCTCCAGAACCGTCGCCAAAACTTTGGCTCCCTTAATGATAGGATTCCCTACGGAGGAGTTTTCATTTTCTCCTATCATAAGTACATGGTCCAGTTCGACTGAACTACCAGTTTCGGCTGCCAACTTTTCAACGACTATTACGTCATTTTGCGCAACTTTGTACTGTTTGCCACCGGTTTTTAAAACTGCGAACATTTTGCAACTCAAATCAGTGTTGTATACGGGCCTGCAATTTAGCCGCGGAAATATACAGTTGGGGTCAGCTATGTCAACCAGCAAAGCTAGTTTTTATACCTAATTGATACCAATGTGCCTTCTTATTACTAAAAAGATAAAGAAAGATGTTGGTGCTAAGCTCACAAGCCTGTTAAACCCAGATCGAAGGAATTTGTTGATGGTGGGGTGCCGGAGTGGGCGAACGGGGCGGTCTCGAAAACCGTTGTGCGCTTAGCGTACCGTGGGTTCGAATCCCACCCCCACCGCCAAAATTGTTGATGATTTTTGGTAATGGCCAGGCCTATAAAATTTGGCGGCGGTTTAATTTTTGGCAAATGAGATATACGATTGGAAAATAATGCGTCTCAGAAAGTGGCAACAAAAAATAATTGACGGGTTTCCATCCATTATTGAAAGGCATCGGCGTTTTATTTTGAAAGCTCCAACAGGGGCTGGGAAAACCGTTCTCGCTAGCGAGATCGCGCAGCGTTTCTACAAGGGAAAAAAAATCTTGGTCCTTTGTCATCGGTTAGTATTGTTAGAACAACTCGAAAAAGCATTGAGCGAGAAGCATAAAGTTCATAAATTAGCCCTCTCTGATAGTGGAACTGCCTTTGAAACCTATGACGTTTTGTTATCAACAAGTATGAGGGCAAAGGATGTTTTAGAAAACGCAATACCCTTATCAGACTTGATCATTGTAGACGAAGCTCATCGTGTTTCACCGAACGGCAGTGGTTATAAAAAAATTATCGATGATTTTGAGCTTCGGGGAAAGAAAAATGCTGTACTAATGGGGTTAACGGCTTCTCCAGAACGACGCACCGGTGATCAAAGAGACCAGCTCAATTTAGCTTTTGACGCTATTATAGATTGCGCCGATATAGAAAATTTGATCGACGAAGGCATCCTCGTTCCACCCATTTATCGCCCACATTTTATCCATGATTTAGATTTGAAAAGCATAGACATAAGCTCTGGGGACTTTCCCGTGGCTAAATTGGCATCGGCAATAGTGAAATCGTCGATGATTAATTATGCAACTGCTATTTACCTAGAAGAGAGGAAGAATGTTTCACCAAAACCAATATCAGCGTGGTTTTGTCCAGATGTGACTGTTGCCGAGGCAACTTATGAACATATTATCTCGTCAGGGATAAGAGCCGCAATCGTTACTGCCCAAACTCCGATAAGCGAAAGAATGAAGTTTTTGGAATCCCATGAAAAAGGTGACATAGAAGCAATGGTATCCGTGGGGGTGCTAGCTGAAGGTTGGGACAATCCCCACTGTAATATAATTGTCCATCTTCGGCCAACGTTGTCTAAAGTGATTTGGGGACAAACTGTGGGCCGAGGGCTCCGTTCTGCGCCAGGGAAAAGTAAATGTATTGTCATTGACGTAAGCTCTAACTGGAGCACCTTTGGTCCAGTGGAGAAATTGCAATGGAGCCTTTGGAATCATAGACGGTCATACCTTAAATTTAAAAATAGGTTTAATTGGATAAGTGAACAACAGACAGATGATAAAGATCGAGATAATTATCGATTATGTGAAAACCAATTAACGAATCAAATGCGTTGTTCACACATCTATAAGAAAGGGAAGTATACCGATGAAGGTTGCCCAGTTTGTGGTTCCATAGCGTCTATAGATATTTGCGAAGCGGAAAAAATTGATGGCGCAATGAATGAAATTGGTATTCGAAGGTTGTTTTTTGATCGTTTACAAAAAGTATATGGCGAATTAAATCTTTCAATATGGGGAACCTTAGGCAGGGCAGCTTGGAAGTCTGCAGAACCAAACGAAAAGGTATTTTTAGCTTTTTGTATGGCGTTTTTGGAAGTTTCTGGAAAGCCAACCAATTCGGAATCGGAATTTTGGGATATAGCGCTAGCTGCGGAAGCAAAAATTCGTGGGCATTTGGTGGAGAGAAAAATACAAATCAATAGACAGGATGATTTTGAACCAACTTTGATAACAAATGGATTATTGGCTGGTACTACAGTTCGCACTCTACAATCCCATTATGGGACGTCTGTCTGTGGTAGCGTCTTGGAAATGAATTCTCCCAGTGAAGTGGAAAGAAAATACGAAAAAGCGATGAAGGTCACTGAAAGATTGGCGGTTTTGGGCTGCTCGAGTCGGGATAATTTGCCCTATTTCAATGCCGCAACCTATCTTGAAGAAAATCCAGTTACTGCCGCGAATAATATAACATGATCAGTCGGAAAGTTTTTTAGATTTAATCTGAATTTAGTCGATAAATATTCACGGTTTCTGGAGGACGGATTTGAACCACCTACACGCGGTTTTTCAGTCCACTGCTCTACCAACTGAGCTACCTGGGAAATCAGGGACTTAGGGGAAAAAGGCCTCTCGTTGTCACACTTTGGTCACAGGGAGATCGGGTGTTGGCTTCATATCGAAAACGCAATGGCAAATGGCAGGTCCAGGTTCGCCAGGCAAATCAGGGTTCCATTTCAAAGACATTCCTGAGAAAACAGGATGCCGTGTGCTGGGCACGGGAGCAGGAAATTCTGATGCAGACAGGTAAATGGGATATCCCCAAACTCGGAAACGCAACAATCCAGACGCTTATCCAGGAATACAAGGATAAGGTAACACCGCAAAAACGCGGCCGGTTGCATGAAGAACGCCGGCTAAAACGTCTCCTTACAGAACAGGAACTGATGTCGACCCGGCTAGCGGATGCACAGCCGCATATCGGGCACATTTGATTTTAACATTAACCTGTGTGGCAACAGAGAAAAGCGGGCTTTTTCGCGGAAAAATGGTGCCCAGGGGCGGATTTGAACCACCGACACGCGGATTTTCAGTCCACTGCTCTACCAACTGAGCTACCTGGGCACAATTTCTAAACAACAAAATAACACCTGTACCAGCTGGCTGTATAAAAGAAACATTACGTCATGTCTAGATTCTCAATCTTTTAAAAGAATAAATTTGTAATTTGATAATATTTATCAAATGGTCTTTTATTGATGAATGGAACACCCTTTCAGAAAACATGGTGGCTTATGGATTTACATAAAGCTCTAGGGATAGCTATCGCTCATCATAATTCTGGCCGGTTTAGGGCGGCAGAGGAGATTTATCGGCGAATACTGCACCGCCATGAAGGACACCCCATTGCTGGGACTTTGTTGGGACGGTTGGATTTAATGGCTAAACGTTACGATGAATGTTGGAAACATATTAGTGCAGTAGTCTCCCAAACTAAAGATTATATGCAGGTATATAATTTATTAGGTGAATATAATGAGCAGATGGGTAGATTAGACGAAGCAACTGTTGCCTTTCGTCGTGCTCTAATCTTAACGCCAAATCAAGCGAATCCCACCGTGTCTATGGGTAATTTAGCGCAGCAAAGTGAAAATTCCAGCCAAAAGGATAAAATGGTTGTTGAAAAACTGTATCGTTGGGCACTCATCTGCCAGCCAAAGTCTACTGCTGCGGCCAACAATTTAGCTGCCGTGTTATTGCAAAAACAAGACGGTTCGTCCGCGCTAAGAATACTGGAAAATGTTCTTAGTACAGATCCAAATAACGTTCGAGCTAATGCCTACAAAGTAGTTGGTTTGAGAGGGGTTGGAAAAAATCAAGAGGCGAATGTTTTAGTAGGGTTTGGTTCCCTTGTTCGCACTTTCAACATAGCTAACGAAGGTCACATAAGTAATTTGGAAAAATTCAATAAAGAACTATCCAGAACCTTAAAAAACCACCCTAACCTCTCATCTGATTGGGATCCACACCATAGAGCAATACGCGGAGGGGCGGTGGTTCCTCGTTTATTTGATCACAAATCCGAAATACTGGAAGTATTGGAAGGTACGCTTCGCCAACTTATTGATGGATATGTTCAGTCACTACCTGAAGACTCAAAACACCCTTATCTCTCCAGGAAACCAAGTAACTATGAGTTGGATATATGGGCGAACTTGTTGGGTCCTGATGACCATCAGTCAGCGCATATTCATAATCAGGGGTGGATGAGTGGTGTATATTATGTCACTGTTCCATCGCATATCGACGCCTCTAACCCACACGCTGGTTGGATCGAGTTCAATAGACCAGGTTACGGTTTGCCTTGCCTAGGTGGGGATGAAAACATAGAAGTCATTGAACCGAAAGCAGGCATGGTAATTCTCTTCCCTTCCTATGTATGGCACGGAACGATTCCATTCGTGGGGACCGGAGAGAGAATTAGTATTGCTTTCGATTTGCATATGTGAGGCGAAAAATTCATGATGAAACCTCATTGGGCGGACCAATCACGTAGAGCCGGCCAACTGCTAGCAAAAGGCCAATTTAAAGAGGCGATTATAATTTATAAGGAAGTTAGCCGAATAAATCCTGACTACCCAGAAATACATAACAACTTGGGTGTTGCATTGCGTGCTGCTGGTTCACCAATGGACTCGTTGCGAAGTTATCGAAAAGCCCTTCAATTAGCTCCAAAATACAAGGTGGCGAGAGCAAATCTCGCGCGTGTTTTAGGAGAACTTGGAAGACATGAGGAAGCCTTACAAAATTATGCAGTCTTGCTAAAAGACAATCCAGACGATTCAGCTATCAGAACGGGAATTACAAAAACTTTAACTGAGATGACAATCGAACGGCCTTCGACGGTGATCCGAAAACTTTTACTTGTTTTATTTGAACGAAATGACATCGATCACCAAGTGCTGGCTTTACCAACAGCGGATTTTTTACTTGCTAACAAGAGATTTGCCACCTTAGTTGAAGTGGCTTCTAAAGCATATCCAATGGGAAAACTTTTTCACTCGTTGACCCCCAGGGAATTAGCAGACCCTCTTTTGATATTACTCCTTAAGAAAACCATAATACCTATTCCCAAAGTAGAAGCATGGATTACCTTGGCGCGTCGCCAATTGCTGGGTTGGGCTTTGGAGGGGAAAAAAATTACGACCAAACCCTCTTTATTATGGGGTTTGGTAGCGCAATGCCAAAACACTGAATTGGCTCAAATGATTGATCCGGCCGAGCGATTAAACGCCAAAACTCTTTTACAGAATTTAAAAGACGTTGACAGTTATAATTTTGCAATATCTGCTATGTTTTTACCTTTTTCGGAATTAGCTGAATTAGATATCCCAATTCAAGCCTCGGTATCATTTGAAAATAAAAACTTGTTTGTTCTGTGGAAGAAAGAAAAACAAAACGAATTGGAAATTGAAAAAATCCTACCTACTTTGACCAAGATAAAAGACAAGACATCCCTTGCTGTGCGAGACCAGTACGAAACTAATCCTTATCCCAAATGGTTATCTGTGGATCGGAATAACGACCCAACAACGTTGCAGGATAGAATTTTTCGCCTATTCCCAACTATTCAGGCCCAGCATGTGGATTTGATTTCCCCAGAAATTTTAATAGCTGGTTGCGGAACGGGACGTCACGCGATCTCCACGGCCTCGAGATACAGGGATTGTAAGGTTTTGGCGATTGATCTAAGTCGCCAGTCTTTAGCTTATGGGGCTCAAAGGGCTAAAGTTTTAGGTGTTGATAATGTATCGTTTGCCCAAGGAGACATTTTGGAGTTAGAGCAATTAGACAAACGTTTTGACTTAATCGAAAGCTCTGGTGTTCTTCATCATATGGGCAATCCAAGTGTCGGTTGGCAAATTCTTCGTAAACTTTTAAAGCCGGGTGGTTTGATGAGGGTTGGCTTGTACAGTGCTCTGGCACGCAAACAATGGCAGAAACTAGGACAAAACATTCCAAAAAAATATAATTTAGATAAGATTAATGATTTCATTCGGAGTTATAGGGCGGATTTGCTCACTAGTCCTCCGACTGGACCAGAAGCAATAGTTTTAAGGTTTGCAGATTTTTATTCAATTAGCGGATGTAGAGATTTATTTTTCCATACCCAAGAATCCCAATTGGCCTTACCAAAAATAGCGGATTATTTGCTAAAATTAGATATGAAATTTTTGGGTTTTGCGAATTTATCTCCCACTACAATGAAGTCCTTTAATAATCTATTTCCCGGAACAGATACTAACCAAGATCTTTTGCATTGGCATATTTTCGAGCAGGAAAATCCCCACACATTCATTGCTATGTACCAATTTTGGTGCCAAGCAATAGATTGATTTCGGATTTTCTTTTAAGTGTTTGCCATCTAATTCGGATTGGGCTCTATGGAGGAGCGAAGCCAACGAGCTGTTACCGATGCTCCGTTGTCAGGGCGGTTGCCAAAAACGAGCTGACCACCTGTTCGTTCGAGGAGAGTTTTTGCAATAAAAATACCCAACCCCATATGATTTGAACTATTTCGTCTTGTGGAGAGATATGGCTCTCCTAGTCTATCTAATACGGCTGGAGAAAATCCGGGGCCGTCATCTTCTATCAGAATAGTCGCCTCGTCATCATTCCATCCAATAGTAACTTCGACAGTGGTTTTAGCAAATTGGCTAGCATTTTCAACTAGAGTGCTGAGACCATGCAGCATTTCGGGTCGTCTGGTAACCAGTGGCTCAGAATTAGGAATTCTGCGATCGCTTTGTTTGCGCTGTGTGTGCTGTTCAATGATTATTTCTACCGAATCTCTTTGATGGGGTGTTGCAGCGAGTTCGACTAATGTACTTATGGGTATATGATCAAAAGGTGCTGGATTTTCTATATCAGGTTTATGCGAAAGACGAGCCAATATCTCTGCACATCGATCACTTTCACTTCGTAAAAGCTCAATATCGCTGGAGAATTCACTATCGGATGGAACATCACGCGATAACTCGGCTGTCACTACTGCTATCGTACTTAATGGAGTACCAAGTTCATGAGCCGCAGCAGCAGCCAAACCTCCAAGCGCTGAGATTTGCTGTTCGCGAGCTAAAGCAATCTGTGTAGCTGCAAGCGCATTTGTCATCCTTCTAGCCTCATCTGCTACGCGCCAGGTATATGCAGCTATGAAGAAGATAGCGATAATTAATGCGGTCCAAATCCCAAAAATGTATAACGTGGGTAGCTGTATCCCTGTTTTTTGCCATGGTAATGGTAAATGAATTAACATCAAAATAGTTGCTGCTGATAAAGCGAGTAGGCAAAGCCAAATCGTAGACCTTAGAGAAAGAATTGTAGCCGATACGGTGACGGGAGCTAGCAATAAAAGAGCAAAAGGATTTGCCATTCCTCCAGTAACAAACAGCAACGCAGTTGACTGCGCTATATCCCAGCCAAGCGATAACGCTGCCGATTGATCGCTTAATCTTGGGTGTGTTCGGCTACTAGCTTGCATGAACAAGTTGAAGATAGCAGCGGCTAAGATAATAGATATGCAGAGGTAAAGTGGCAGTGAAAACTTTAAACCATATTCTACGACTAATATAGCAACCATCTGGCCTACGATAGCAACCCAACGGAGCGTGATTAAGGTGCGCGCACTTACCGCTCCGGTTGGGACGGGATTGAGGATATATTTTGGATGCGCTCCTTCCTCGATCATACGCGTCCCGTTCATTTTATCGAGCCAACTTTTACCATTCTAGCCTATTAGGTTGAACCAGAATAAATCTAGATTGAAAGTAAAATGGGTTAGGACCCAAAAAAGGGACCAGTTCCTTTCGGGAATATACTTGCCAGGTGGTATTTTTTCAAGCTTAGGCAATGGCGACTTGCGACGATGGCGAGTGGCAATTAATCTGTTTAATTGAATAAGTAATTTATCCGGACGGTCTATATTTTAATGTCTACTTTTGCTATCCATGCGCGCGCTCTGACTAAAAAGTTTGGCAATATCCGCGCCATAGATGATGTTGGTTTTGAAGTTGAGGAAGGCCAAGTGACGGCTCTATTGGGTAGCAATGGAGCCGGTAAAACCACGACAATTGCAATATTATTAGGACTTCTGATTCCTACTAGTGGCTCGGTCCAAATTTTTGGGCGGTGTATGATAAATGAACGCCATGACATTCTGCCGCTAATAAATTTTTCTTCACCTTACGTGGACTTGCCCAACCGGTTAACTATAAGAGAAAATCTACAAGTCTACGGTGAGCTATATTCGATCCAATCTATTAAACGGAGAATTGATTTTCTGGCCGAAAGTCTAAATTTCCATAATTTACTTGATCGAAAAACGGGTCAACTTTCGGCTGGTCAGAAAACACGTGTTGCGTTAGCAAAGGCTCTTATAAATACACCTCGATTACTATTGTTAGATGAGCCAACTGCATCTTTAGATCCAGACACTGCAGACTCTGTTCGATCCTATTTGGAGCGATACGCTCGTGATGAAAACGCGACGATCTTACTGGCCTCTCATCATATGGCGGAAGTAGAACGTCTCTGCGATAACGTACTTATGATGCGAGCTGGTAAAATTGTGGATCGTGGATCACCAAAAATCTTAATAAGAGAATACGGTCGCACCAATATGGAAGAAGTGTTTCTAGATGTTGCCCGTAACAGAGACAGGGAAGGTGATTTGTGAATGATTTTTCTCACGGTAGCCTATCAAGCCGGAACTCAGCTATATTTTCGATGAGACGGGTAAATGCCTTGGTTAAAAGGCATTATTATTTGTTGAGAGGCTCCTTTCCACGAATTTTGGAAATGGCGTATTGGCCTACTGTTCAAATGATTATTTGGGGTTTTGTGACGGAGTTCTTCACAGGGCATTCTAGTTGGGTAGCAAATGCAACTGGGGTCTTAATTGGTGCGGTGTTACTTTGGGATTTACTTTTTCGTAGTCAAATAGGTTTTTCTATGTGTTTTTTAGAAGAAATGTGGTCCCGAAACCTAGGCCATCTTTTCGTTAGCCCATTGAGGCCCTATGAATTTATTAGTGCTTTAATGATAATTAGCTTTTTAAGAGGCGTTGTGGGGTTAGTTCCTTCCTGGATTCTAGCATTCTTGTTTTTCGATTTTTCTATATTTGCTTATGGTCCGGGCATTGTAGCTTTCTTCTCCTGCTTGTTCGTGATGGGGTGGGGATTAGGGATGGTGGTCATCGCATTTGTTTTGCGTTTTGGTTTAGGTGCCGAAAGTCTGGCTTGGGTCGCAATTTTTGCATTTGCGCCAATTAGCGCAATTTACTACCCAGTAGAGACGTTGCCCGAATGGCTGCAAATATTTGCTTGGTGTACACCTTCTGCGTATGTCTTTGAAGGTATGCGATCAGTGCTTATTGATAGTGTGTTCCGCACCGATCTGCTAGTGGGTGCTATTATCGCTAATTTAATCTATCTGTTAATAGGCGCAATAGTATTTGGTTGGTCATTTGCCGGAGCTCGAAATCATGGCCGCCTTTTTCAAATAGGAGAATAACTATAAATTAGGTAAATGATTTTAATCGTATTGGTTGAAAAACCGGCTACTCGTTTAATAATACCAGTTGGCCACTCTGCATTTTTCTAATAGGTGTGTATGTTATCTATTGATCAAGAACGTTTTCTAAATCACCACAAGATAGCCCACCTCGCTACTGTAGATGATAAAGGACACCCGCACGTCGTGCCTGTTTGTTTTGTCCTTTTGGGAAAAACCATCTACATAGTTCTTGATGACAAACCAAAAACTGTTGATGTCATGTCTTTGAAAAGGGTACGAAATATTTCTGGAAACCCGTATGTGTCATTGGTGGTAGACCATTATGAAGATGATTGGGAAAAGTTGGGATGGGTGATGATCCGTGGGCAGGCAATGGTCAGGGAGGTTAGCGAGTTGAATGAGGAGGTTATTCAGCTTTTACGTAGCCGATACACTCAGTATAGAACGATGAATTTAGAAAATAGAGTTTTAATAGTAATTGAGGTGGAAAAGGCTGTAAGCTGGGGAAAAATTAAATGAAAGAAACAGCATTACAGCAACGGTTATCCGGAGCTTTAAAAAATTATAAAAACTCATTTTTTTTATTTGAATTTCTAGGTTTAAAAATCAGCTACCAAAATGATAAGTGTATTTGTTTATTTCCCGTTGATGATTTTTTATTTAGTCCTTTTGGTGGTTTTCATGCGGGACTAATCACTACGGTCATAGATATTACCATGGCACATCTTAGTAAAAAAATGACCGGATCTGCCGGCGCTACTATTGAATTGCAAACGAAATATTTTCACAAACTAAATAGAGGTCCAGGGCGTTGCGAGGCTCAATTTTTGAATCAAGATAATTCGATAGGGCGGCTGGACGCAAAAGTGTGGGATGCGGATGCATTCTTAATAGCGGAAGGCACCGCTACTTGGAGATTACCGGATTAATTGTCCTATCAACAAACATAATAATATAGGTGAGTAAAAATCTTTGGAACGTAAGAAATCCAACTTTAGCGCAAACAAAGTTTGAATATGTTATGACAATAGGCTTGGGCTTAATGATGTTTCCGGTGCTGATGATTCTTATCTTCATCGGTTTTCCCGTTGCATTTTCATTAATTGGTGTATCGATTTTTTTTGGGCTGTTCAGGTTCGGGGATGTTCTTATTCATCAATTGGTTGCCAAAGTGGACGACGTTGCCTCGTATTACGTTTTATCTGCTGTTCCGTTGTTCATTTTTATGGGGTGTATGCTTGAACGATCGGGTGTATCGGAGAAATTATTTGAGGCTATGCATCTTTGGACACGAAGATTACCTGGCGGCTTGGCAATCGCCACCGTTATGTTGTGCGTTGTTTTTGCCGCTGCAAGCGGGGTAGTAGGAGCAGCAGAGTCAGTTGTTGGTTTGATGGTTATTACGATAATGCTGCGCCACCGTTACGACAAAGGGTTGATAGCAGGGACAATATGTGCAGGAGGCTCTTTGGGTACTATTATTCCACCGTCGGTAGTCGTCGTTATTTTGGGTCCCATTGCTGGCGTCGGTGTTGGCAATTTGTTTGTTGGGATTATGCTCCCAGGTCTTATTTTAGCGGGATTATATATTCTTTACATCCTAGTACGGTGTATACTTTGCCCTGAAGATGGGCCCGTCATCTCGGAAATTGAAGAAGGTCCCGATTTTTTAGAAAAGCTATGGGTCATTGCCACAGCCCTTATCCCATTATTTTGTCTTATATTTTGCGTTTTAGGTACCATCATGCTTGGTTGGGCAACGCCAACGGAAGCGGGCGCTATGGGAGCAGCCGGCACTATCCTATTGACCATATGTTACCGGACTTTTTCATTAAAAGTTTTACGGCAATCACTACTGAAAACGCTGCGTATTACAGCAATGATTTTGACGATATTGCTGGCAGGTATGATGTTTGCTGGTGTTTTTGTAGCTCTCGGGGGCATTAGCGCGGTCCGAGATGTTTTTCAAGAGGCGAATCTTACTGTATGGCCAACAATGCTCATTCTAATGCTAATTACATTTGTTGCAGGTTTTGTGCTGGAATTTATATCTATAATGATAATTGTTGTCCCAATTTCGGTTGCAGTGCTGAGGGGTATGGGCGTTGACGACGTTTGGTTTTGCGTTATGTTTTTAATTGTCATACAGACGAGCTATTTAACGCCGCCGATGGCACCAGCTATTTTCTTTTTGCGGGGGATTAGCCCGCCAGAACTGAAGTTAGTTGATATGTATCGCGGGGTTATTCCATTTATAGCCCTGCATTTCGTTTGTTTGGCTTTGATTATGTTATTCCCTGATTTAGTACTTTGGTTACCTGAAGTCATGTTCGATCGCATTGCTGCTGGCACGCCTTATTAGAAAATCGACGTGCCCAAGTGAATTTCACAAGGAAAAATATATAATTAACATGAAAACAATAGTTGTTTAGGAATTATGTAATATGGGGAAAGAGATATTTGGTGCTTTCAATCCAGCATGTGTACGTTTCGCGTTCGTGTGTTTCTTTAAAAAGCGAACATAGGACCAGAAAGGTGCTAATCAAATTACAAACAATGTTAGTAAAGGCCTTACTCCTTTTTCGATCTTTTCGGGCGCGGCTATTCCACCAATTATAACTTTGGTATTATTAATCCGTTTAGAACCTGCTCGTATTACAGTCGCAGTCACTTTAATCACATCTCCGGTCGGAAATTTGTTCGAAGTAAAATGAGCTATTTCTACTTCTGTAGAAAACCCGTGGATCAAAATCAAAAACTAGCTATTTATTAAGCTTCGAAAATTGAATTATTCTGCTCGACACTCAATATGCTCATATTTTTTGTATACTACCAAAGTTTGTCCCACTTGCATTGCAATGGAACAATCGTTCCAGTTTGGATCCTGACTTTTGGTTTTTACTAGGACGGTTTTACTTTTGTTGGGAGGAAATTCTATTTTTACTTCCTCTCCAAAAGGTACAAGAACGTGATCTTTAAGGCGAGTTTGTAAGATGACCTTAAACGCTTCTACTTTGCCGTTTCGGGCAATTATGTAATCTTTCTTTTTGGTGACAGCTTTTTCTTCTTCCGAAAAACAGCTCGAAAGTAGAATAGTTGCTAATAGGATAGGCACGGAAACAAAAAAGTGCCGCATCGTTTTACCCTCCAAGGATTTGATCGCCACTTCGTTGATTTGTAACATAATTGCGTTTTTATGCTAGCTTTTGATTCGCTAGTATTAAAATGCCTAAAAAAATCTAAAATTAAGGATTGCTTTAGCCTATTATTTATTAGTGACTAGCGTATTTCTTATAAAGGTGTCTTAATTTTTGTATGACCAGTGGTTGTGCAATAGCGGTCTTTGGGTAGCTCTTGTTTGAGAATGCTTCATCTACCAAAAAAATAACTGATGGTATGAATCAAATTGAATGTTTGTAAGACCATAGCCTGCAAAGTTTAGTAGGGTGATACATTCTGAGGAGGAAGAATGATTAACAATGTTAATCGCGGAAAGGAGTGTGAATTAGTTCTCCATGTATTACGTCATGCGAAATCGAGTTGGGCCGACGCGCCGGTGAATGATTTTGATAGACCCTTGAATGACCGGGGTTTGGAGTCGGCTAGTACAATTGGGAGGTTTTGTAAAAAAACCAATTTATCTCCTACTCTAATTCTATGCTCTCCCGCACTCCGAACGAGAATGACATGGGGTATCATAAACCGTTTTTTACCAGTGCCTCGTGATGTTAAATTTCGGCGCGACATTTATGAAGCATCAGTTTTGTCTTTGTTAAATGTTATACGCAATGTACCAAATGACGAAAAAGAAATTCTTTTAATCGGTCATAATCCTGGTATCCAAATGCTGATTTGCTCGCTAATTAAACAGACTCGGAGTCAAAACCAAGAAATTTTCAACAAGATTTACCAAAAGTTTCCAACTGGTGCATTGGCGACGTTGACTCTTAATACAAAAACGTGGGCGGGTCTTGATGAAAGTTCAGCCCAACTCAAAACGTTCATAACTCCAAAAGAATTGACAAGGACTTGATGGGATTTACAGCCTGGGATGAATGTTCGAATTGACGGGGGGTTTTCAGGTTGAAAGCGGGTGTCCTATTTTAAAGTTATTTAGACCCGTACGGTCAACTCCGCGGACTTGGATCAGTGGTCGGGTATGATGAGCTGCTCCTCGGGAATCTTCTATAGGCAGATTGTAATGATCGAAGTGACAGGTTGCTGGAATGTATCGCATCGCTAGTCCCCTTCTTTTGTCCGCAGTATAGTTGGCGTTGGAACCATGGATTGTATAGACGTCGAAGATGACCATTTGCCCTGGTTCTAATTCGATATTAAATGCTTGGGACTCGTCATATTCATTTTCGAATAATGTCTCGGGTATGGCGATGTCATTTCGAGTAGATCTAAAATGACGCCCAATCTCTCGGCTTTTGTGTGAACCCGGAATTGCTCTTAGGCACCCGTTTTCAATACTACATTCATCTATGGCGATCCATACGGAAGTAGTTTCGAGCGGTTTAATGGGCCAATAGCGCCCGTCTCGATGCCAAGGAACAATGCGGCCATTTATCGGGGGTTTATAAAATAGCGTCGTTCCCCAAAGGATTATATCTGGGCCGAGGATTTGTTCAAGCATATCTAGGATAGCAGGATATGTTGGGAATTCTATCCAGCCTGTTTCACTTTGAAGTTTTTGAATACCCGAACCCGGGACATGCGGACAGGCCATGGGTTCATCACCTAAATGAGGATTATTTTGTACGATTTGATCCGCTAATAAACGAAGTCGGGCTAGGGCGTCGTTAGGCAGGCGGAATGAAGGTATAATCACGCCATCTCGGAGATAAGTACTGATTTCTTTGTCAGAGAGTACTGGCTTTTTAACAATCATGGAAATCTTCCCAGTTTTTTCCCCGCATATTAAATCAAATAGATCTGACTCTTCTAGTGCAATCAAGTAACTTCGGCACCTAATTTTTGAAGTAATGGGTCAGCTTAAGCATTCGAGTTGATTAAATATCAGGCAGCGAGTATGTCTAGGGCAGATTTTCGGTTTATTTAGGGTAGGATCGAATAGTGCGAATTAGGACGATATGCGGGCAGCAAAAGTACGCAGAACTTAGCGTTCAGAGAGGAGCTTTCAATAAAGTTCGATTTTACTGGTTTGTGTTTTTTGCTGTTTTGCGAGATTTGTTTAAGTAGTTGGTAGTAAATAACTCTAATATTATTGAGGTGGTTAAAGGTTGAAAATAAGTTGGGCATTTTTAAATAAAAATAGATCTCTTACTTCACTAAATAGACTTAAGTCACCAATACCCTTGAGGCATTCAGATGGCGGCCAAAAAGGATGATTTAATCCGAATAAAACTTTATGCCTATTAATGGAATTCATATAATTGATAAGTCCAGCAGGGTACCGTTTGATTTTATAAGCTGATGTATCCACGAATACATTAGGGTATTTGATCATTAGAGATATCATTTCATCTAGCCATGGCACACCAATGTGTCTTCCAATAATCTTAATCTCCGAAAACTCCAAAGCCATGCGTCCCAAGAATGGAAAAGGGCGACTGGCTTCTGAACCATGGAGCTGGCCCGAGAGACCTACTTGCGTGCGAAAAGGTATCCCTAAATCACCGAATTCAGCTAACAATGGATAATAGCGATGGTCATCAGGAGGCAAACCCCACAATCAAGGCAATATTCTAAGTGCTTTACATCCATCTTTACGAACGCGTCGTCGGAATTCACGGATTGCGTCCATTGGTCGAAAAGGTTCACGGATGCTACACCAAAAAATATATCGCGATATAAGCGCAAGTAATGCGCAGCTTCATCGTTACTGATCAGAGGACCATTTGGCTCCCACCAAGAGCACAGCAACCCTTTGCTAACCCCAGCAGCAACTATTACCGAGATTGTTGCTTCGATGGGTTGGTAACTTTCCGTTCATTTGTTCGGTTTCCAACGTCTTAGGGAAACAAACATGGGGAGATTTATCCAATTAGCGTTCGGATGCTGCATCCACGCATCAATAATCATAATTGATTCCCAGTGTCGTTAATTCTCTCAATAGAGTTGATAAAAAAGTGTAAAACGATAGCCTCAGAATTTAATTACTCCTCTTTAAGTCTTCCTTAATCATGCTGGAATGCGATCGCCGGTTTTCCGTTTTGGTAAACGAAAATCCACTAAGTATGTTTCTTTCCGAAAGAATATCATTGCTATCAATTTGGTGAAATACCGCGCTATAGACTCCAGACATGGGGAATTTTGCCACTTCTACCATATTCTCGAAATGCGTTCGCAGCCCTTTTGGGTGACTCTTTGATAATATCCCAAGTGGTGGACGTTTAGTTTTCCCAACCTATCAGTGCTGCGGACTATAAACTCAAAACCTTAATGTTTCTGATAAGCAAATGGATAATAGATGGGGTTTTTGATATTACTCGATATCTTTATTATTAGAAGCATGGCCATGCCGCTCAATTATGTCCCGAGCTTGATTCATCTAATCTCCTATCGCGTTTATAAAATTTTCTATCAATTAAATTTTGACTTCTCTTGTCGCTGTAAATTGCTATTAATTCTTATCAAGGCTTCGAATTGAAAAAAATTGCAAGAACTTCTAAAAAACAATTAAACTATAGTTTAAAATAGATTAACCGCATGACATCTTACAAACGAATTGCAATATGTGGGTTCAATCTCGAAAGCAACAGATTCGCGCCGACTTGTTCCCGAAACGACTTTGAAGAAAATATGTATCTGGTTGGGGATAGGATATCCCAAGAGGCGCGTACGCATAATTCCTCTATTCATCTTGGCATTAAGGGCTTTTACTCTTGGATGGATAGGGTTTCAAAGAGTTGTGGGGGTTGGTCTGATAAACCAACGTTACTGCTCGGTTCTACTCCAGCCGGACCTGTCCAAGAGCATTTTTTTAAGGAATTTTTGCACAATTTGGAAACCATGCTTAGGGCTATTGGGATAGTTGACGGGGTGTATATTTGTCAGCACGGCGCAGCCGTAGCAACGCATACTCATGACCCCGATGGGGATATGTTTAAACTAATTCGTCAAATTATTGGGCCGGCTATTCCAATAATTGCGACCCTTGATTTGCACGCTAATATTTCAGAAGAAATGATGGACGCAACCGATATGCTGATTGCATATCGAACCAACCCTCATATCGATTTATTTGAACGTGGGGAGGAAGCAGCAAAGTGTATGCTGGAGATGTTTGATGGAGTTCGGCCAAAGAAGCATCGAATTCGGTTACCGCTGGTGGCGCCTTCTGTAACACAACTAACTGCTGTAGGGCATCCCTACGGGGATTTGATCCGCTTCGGGCAAACTTTTATCGACTCAGACATCATAAATGTATCTATTCTATCTGGTTTTGCATTTAGTGACACGCCAAAGAATGGGATGACGATAATAACGCATTCACGTGAAAGTATCGAAAACGCCAAACAAGTGTCTATAAAGCTAGCTAAATTAGCATGGGAAGATAAAGATCGATATCGATCTAATATGACTGAATTATCTGAGGCTGTTTCCCTTGCGAAAGTTGTGGGTGATAATGAAGCTTTGGAAGCAATCTTGTTTGCCGATCCCGCTGATAATCCGGGAGGCGGAGGACGAGGCAACACAACTTATATTCTAAAAGCACTATTGGATGCAGGTGTAGACGGCTGCGTTTTGGCCGTTTTTTATGATAAATCCGCGGTTCAGGCGGCCTTTTCTTCAGGTATGGGTTCCACTATAAAAATTATACTAAACGAAACTGAAAAAAATGAGTTTTCAGAGCCGCTAGCGGTTATAGCCCGAGTTGTATCTCTGCATTCTGGAAAATTCAAGGCACGTTATGGAATGGTTGCAGGAACCATGGTTGACACTGGTCCTACGGCAGTGCTGGACCTTGGCGGCGTTGTAATTATTTGTATTAGTAAAAGGCAACAATGCCGTTCTTCTGATTACCTTTCGGCTTTTGGGATAAATCCGTTAAAATGCAGATCGATTGTGGTAAAATCACGTGGGCACTTTCGAGCAGGCTTCCAACATTTGTTTCCACCTGAAAGGATTATAGAGATCGATTCACCAGGCCTTACGTCCCCGAATCTGGCCAACTTTAACTGGAAAAATTTACCAAGGCCCGTTTTTCCGCTTGATCCAGAAACAGTGTGGAATACAGATACTATCTAGTATTTTAATGTAATAAAATCAAATTATTTGGATATTTTTGTGGTAAGTACAAAAACTAAAATATCTTGTGCTATCCAGTGCGCTCCTAAAAACTGATATCAAGAACATTATGTAAATGCGTTGTCATTCGACCTCTTTCGGTCGAGGAATTAAAAAGCGTGTGCTGATGATACGAGATAACACGGACGGCAGTCATATTTTCGTGCATAGTGTGATTGCAAATAAAGCGGGAGAAAGTTGTTTTGAGAACAAAAATCTACCGTACGATCAAACTCTCGGTCCATTGAGACAAAGTAGGGCAATTGCGGCAAATGAAATAAATTTTAACTGGTGGCCCAAGGATTTTAACGGGAACACCGAAAGCACCAAGATCCCAAGAATAATTCTAATGATGGAAGGGTTCTCTAATTTTACCGTTAGCACAGGCGAAAACCGCATATTGAAATCAGGAGACATTATAGAGCATTTAGATCCCTCGATAGCTTCCCTTAAGATGGAAACTATTAATTCGGAGGAGTTCCGAGCAGCGATTATATATTTAAACCCGAGTTTTCGGAGTTCGCCTAATATTTCCGATCTATCGAAATCTAACCAAACGCTCCCTTACGTTCGAAATATAACGGGAGGAGATGGGCGATCCCATTTTCAGGACGGTGAACTAGCGTACTATGAACGACCTGATAAAAGCTTAGTGACGAAATCTATTTCAATTACTAAATTCCAATATGTGTATGCAGCAGCTGATTTACATTACGACTTTCATAATGCCCCACAACGGCAGATTGTCCTACCTTTGACAGGCGGAACTCAAGGTGAGAATGGTGATGGGAGCTGCCGAATTATTTCTGCGGGGGAGTCTATTTTGGGGAAGACATAACAGGTGAAGGTCACATTATAAGTGCCGTGGATAATGCCATTCGATTTTCAATCTTCGCACACCTAGCCTGAGAATAGTTGAGCTATTGGTAGCGAGTATACGAAAACGACACTCGCCTCTTTAGCTCTTGGAATCCTAGTATTAGCTTTTACACGGCAAGCGGAAGTTGCATCTATCTTTTTTAAAAATGGTTTAGATGATTTTTTATTTCCGTTTCGCCTAACTTAAACTTGTCATTACTAAGATCCGCTGGGAAACGATTGTAACAGCGGGGTTCGTAAATAATTATCAAATCTAAACGCATTTAGATAGTGCCCTAGATATCAGTTGCTTAAGTGGCGCACCCGACAGGATTCGAACCTGTGACCTCTGCCTTCGGAGGGCAGCGCTCTATCCAGCTGAGCTACGGGTGCATTGATGTAGATTTTTAACGCTACCTAAGCTTTCTGGCAAGATGGCGCGAGTTCCGGTGACGGATGATTAGCAAAAACTCGGCAATGGATTTGTTTTCTGAGGATCAGAGTTATTTCTTGGATTATGTTCGTGACCCGATGGCAATGTGTTATTTGAATTAAGAATCCAGACTTTGATGTCGTTTACCACTAGATCTGCATTCAGATCACGAAACAACAGATGATATCCATCAGGATATAAAACTATCCGCCAATTTCTGGAACTGTTTATAGTGGGTAATTTGGAAAGCATGAGACAGGTAGGGAGCTTGGGCACTATCTCATCCTTCTCACCGTATAAAACTAAAAGTGGTATATACTGATTGGCAGCGGACGCTAAAGCGTTATCCATCAGATTAGTTAAACCGTAAATTGCATCTATACGGGTCTTTTGGATATATCTACTGTCCTGATTAAGCGCTCTCAGCATTGGAACGTTATCTGATGGCGTAATTCCCAAACCTTGGGCCTCTAGTCGGATCATGGGCAATAAGTGTGAAAATACACTAAGTACGAGACTCTGCCACGTAGACATAGTGGATCTCCCCCAAACCGCTGGTGCTGATAGGATTGCACCTTTAACTGGGGTTTCGATGCCATGTTTTTTGGTTTGGTCAATGGCTACCATGATTACTGCTCCTCCCATACTTTCGCCCATCGCAAAAATAGGTAGACCGCGGTGTTTAGCACTAACCAAACTTGTAACCTGCAAGAAATCTTTCGCCATCGCTTCGTGCCCGGCCCAAATTCCTCGGCCAGGTGCATCGCCAAATCCACGCTGGTCATAGGCATATACCGCTATGCCTTCTTTAGATAGAATATGAGCTAGGCTGTCATAAGCACCCGAATGGTCATTAAAGCCATGTAGTGCTATCAATACCGCCCGGGTTTTCTTTTTGGAGGGCCAGTATATAATTGGAAGCATAGCTCCGTCCGGCATTATAGCGTTGTTAGGGGTTAACCTTGAATTTTGATTGTTATTGAGTGGCTTTTGCACCACCGGTCCACAAGAACTAATTGATAATAGAGTGACTAAGAGGTAAAAAGCTCTTCGATCGAGAAATCCCGTTATACTTAATAGGATGAATCGTATAAGGTGTTGTAGCGTGAGAAATGTCATACACGGTGGCCTATCATGCGTTTAGTGTCGCGTCCAATTATATGCGATGAAATTTGTAGTAAAATTTAGATAGATAAAAGTGTGGATACCGAAGATGGCAAAGCCTACTGAAGTCATCCAAATCAAGAAAAGAACTCTCTCGTGCGATGGTGGAAATGGACCGCTAGGCCATCCCCGCGTATTTCTGACTGTGGGTTCGGATAAAGAGGTTTTGTGCCCTTATTGCTCTAGACTTTACCAGTATCAGGACCCGCCCCTCGAGAATGTTGCGGATTAAGACTTGAAGGATGACTATATTAGGGCGTTGGTCAAAACCCCGTTTATTTTGGAAGCTAAGTAGTAGAGAGGTAGGGATGCTTAGAAATAAGCGTATTTTATTGATAGTTTCTGGTGGAATAGCGGCCTTTAAGGCTTTGGAACTTGTGCGTAGGTTGAAAGAGCGTGAGGTCACCGTGTGGGCAATTCTCACTCAGGCGGGAGCAAAATTTATCACGCCGATGAGTTTGCAGGCGTTAACCGGAAACAAAGTGTATGAAGATTTGTTTAGCCTAACAGAAGAGTCCGAAATGGGGCATATTGAACTTTCCAGAAAGGCTGACCTTATAGTAATAGCACCAGCGACTGCCGATATTTTGTCAAAAATGACATCAGGCCTTGCAAATGATCTCGCATCGACTGTTTTGTTAGCGACGAACAAGCCGGTTTTGATAGTGCCAGCAATGAACGTTCGTATGTGGGAACATCCAGCTACCCAAAACAATATTGCGATACTCAGATCAAGAGGTGTGAGACTAGTAGGGCCGAACTCGGGTGATATGGCATGCGGAGAATATGGCCCGGGCCGAATGTCTGAACCTATGGAAATTGTAGAGTCGATCGAAAAGGTAATCGGAGATGGTGGGCCATTGACTGGTCGATCAGCAATCGTTACTTCGGGACCCACGTGGGAGTCAATTGATCCGGTCCGCTATATAGCGAATAGGTCCTCTGGTAAGCAAGGGCATGCTATTGCTTCTGCTCTCTCTCTTTTAGGGGCAACGACTAAGCTAGTAACCGGTCCTACTTTTCTTCCAGATCCCGTGGGTGTGCAGACCGTTCATATAGAATCGGCCTCTGAAATGCTTGATGCTTGTAATGCTTCAATACCAGTAGACATAGCTGTGTGTGCAGCTGCAGTTGCAGATTGGCGGGTGGAAAATAGTTCTAGAGAAAAGATAAAAAAGAGGGCAGATAACATTCCTCCAATTATAGAGCTTAAAGAAAATCCGGATATTTTAGAAACGCTATCTAATTTGGAGATGTCACGCCCAACTCTTGTAATTGGATTCGCCGCAGAAACAGAAACCGTTGTTTCCAATGGTATTTTGAAACGCGAGAAAAAAGGATGTGATTGGATAGTCGCGAATGATGTACGGCCAGAGGTAGGAACTTTTGGCAGTGACGAAAATACTGTTCATCTTTTAACAGATAAAGGATCAGAAGATTGGCCCCGTATGACAAAAGAAGGTGTGGCAGTAAGACTGGCTGAAAGAATTGCTGCTCATTTTGCGAAGTGATCAATGTCGAGATTAAAGATCAACGTTTGTCGTCTACCTCATGGATTTGGAATACCTCTGCCAGAATATCAAACGAAAGGTAGCTCAGGTATAGATCTGGCGGCTGCGATCAACGAGCCTGTAATAATGGAGCCGAAAGACCGTATATTGTTACCTACCGGATTTATGTTCGCCATTCCTATAGGTTATGAGGCCCAAATAAGACCTCGTTCGGGGCTTGCCCTAAAGCATGGGATCACAGTTTTAAATTCCCCAGGAACTATTGATTCAGATTATAGGGGAGAAGTATCAGTCATTTTGATAAATTTGGGAATCCAAAATTTTAAAATAAGTCGGGGTGATAGAATAGCACAAATGGTTTTTGCTAAAATAGAACGCGGCGTTCTTATCGACGTCGAAATACTTTCTAAAACGTCTCGAGGAACCTCTGGCTACGGATCTACAGGTATTGAATCCGACCTGGGGTAAGGTATGCATTATGGAACTCAGTGACACCCAATTCGAACGCTACGCTCGACATTTAATTTTAGATGAGGTGAGTGATGAAGGGCAAGAACGTCTTTTAGGGTCTAAGGTTCTTTGCATCGGTGCTGGTGGACTGGGTTCGCCTATTCTTATGTACCTAGCGGCGGCTGGCGTTGGTACTATAGGGATTATTGATGACGATACTGTAGAATTATCTAACTTACAGCGTCAAATTGTTCATGCCACAGCAAGCGTGGGTGCACCGAAAGTCATATCTGCGGCAGAAACACTTGAGCGAGTAAACCCGACAATTAATTTAAATACATATCAACAGCGGCTTTGTGTCGATAACGTAGAAGGGCTCTTTGCCGAGTACGATTTAATTGTAGATGGCAGCGATAATTTCTCCACAAGATATTTGATTAATGACGCGGCTTATCTTAATGGTAAGACTGTTGTTTCCGGTGCATTGTTGCGTTTTGAAGGGCAGTTAACTACATTCCGAGGTGGTCTACCAAAATATAGAGGGGAACCTTGCTATCGGTGTTTGTTCAGAGCACCGCCGCCTGAAAATACTGTGGCGCGTTGTGATGAAGCAGGGATCTTAGGAGTGATTGCCGGTGTAATAGGAACTCTTCAAGCTACTGAAGTTTTGAAAGAGATAATAGGTATCGGCAAAACCCTGTCCGGGAATTTACTTATTTTTGATGCTTTAGATATGACGTTTCGTAAAATTCAATATAAACAAAGTGCCACGTGCCCATTATGCGGTCAAAAACCGGATATTAAGAAAATTACAACGCCTCACTTTGGATAATTGAAAAAATCTATGGTAGCTCGACTAATAATATTACTGTTAGTTGTAATAGGATTAAGCTCTCTTTCATTCCATCCGAGCCTAGCGGATATTGGACGAGAAACGGGTCTGCCTATTCCAAGATTTGTTTCTTTGAATAAAGATAAAGTTTATCTGCGTGCTGGGCCAGGTCGTAGGTATCCTATTGACTGGGTGTTTAAACGTCAAAAT
>CAZADS010000060.1:0-93568 GCA_964483985.1 uncultured Thalassobaculaceae bacterium | reverse complement strand
CCTCTTCTGTAGATTCGAGGTTATGTTACTATTCTCGTTACATCTGCGACTGCTGCAGTTCGGGGCAATGGGTTTCATCTCCCTCATGCAGCATCGATGGGGGTTAGGAGAATGCTTTGTCAATCATTGAACGCGGAATTTGGAGCAAAAGGCATTCATATCGCGCACATTTTAATAGATGGCTCCGTTGATGCCCCTGATACATTAGGAAAAATGCTCGGTGCCGAAAAATTTCAGGAATTACGGGAAGCCCGTGGTTTGCAGCACGATGGCTTGATGCTTCCAGAGAAAATTGCGGATACTTATTTCCATATATTCCAGCAGCATCGATCTACTTGGACGCATGAAATCGATTTGCGTTCCTTTTCGGATGTACCTTGGTGGAATCACTAACCAACTCGGTTAAATTCTTCGAGTCATTTTTGTATAGATGTTGGCCGTTAAACCAATTTAATCGAAAAATTAACTATTAACTTCACCAGTTTGTGATTTGAAAGTATTGTTAGGGCCGGTAAGATATTTTTTATGTTAATGGTCTAAGGGTTATATATTTTCATCATCTGTCCGAATTTTTTCTGAAACATATCATTTGATTTAAAACCAGACGAACCAGCCGAGAATTCTGGTTTTATTCTATTCAAAAAATACATAGGAACATCCCCTTTTTTTCCAGATGCAATACTACCTCTTTCTTCTATTTCGAATATCTGGTTGACTTGCTGGAATGTGGTTTGGGAAATATTGATTTTCCCAGGATGACTGTGCTGTTCCATCAACGCTGCCGTATTGACGGCATCGCCCCAAATATCATAGGTAAATTTGTGTTCGCCGACGATACCGGCGATGACTGGTCCAGAGTGGATACCTATCCGCATATCCCAACGAAGCATCCGCATTTTCTCACGTAGTTCATTAGCTCTATCTAAATAATGTTTCATCTCCAAGGCAACAAGACAACAGCGAATAGCATGGCCTCTACTTTCCCCTGGTAGACCCGAGCCGCACATATATGCGTCCCCAATCGTTTTCAGTTTCTCTATTTGGTGGTTTGAGATTATTTTGTCGAATGCACAGAAATATTGATTGAGTAAATCTATTAAGGATTTTGGTTCCATGTTTTCAGCTAATTTTGTAAATCCAGAAAAGTCGCCAAATAAAATACTGACAGAATTGTAAAATCTTGGTTCAACTTTTTCGTTTTCTTTTAATTCATTAGCAATTTTTTCTGGTAAAATATTAAGAAGCAGTTTGTCGGATCGATTCTTCTCAGAAGCTAATTCATCATGCATTTTATCTCGACTTTTTATAGCATCGTCCATTTCTATAACCGTTCGCCTTAGCTCCAGTTGAGTGACTACTTGATGAGATAGACGCCGCATAGCCTCTTGTTGATTAAGAGTTATTTCTCTAGATTCAAAATCTATGGTGCATATCGTCCCTATTGCGTGCCCATTAGGTGTGATTAAGGGCATGCCAGCGTAAAATCTGATGTTGGGTTCTGATTTTACGACTGGTATATCAGAGAACCGTTCATCCTTGGATAGATCCGGAACTAACAAAAGGTCGTTTTGACAAATAGTAGCCGCGCATACAGACGCGTCACGTGGTGTTTGAATGAAATCGTCTGGAAGACCGTACTTTGATTTAAACCATTGTCGGTCTTCATCCATAAATTGAATGAAAGAAACAGGACACTGAAGTATTTCAGCCGCAAGCTCGGTAATTTCGTCAAACACAATTTCTGGAGCAGTATCCATTATATTGTATTCGCTTAAATTAGCGAGCCTGTCTTCCTCATGTTCGGGTATCGGAAAAGAGTTGGACATAACCTGGCTAGGTCCTTTTCTAAACAATATGTTTAAGATAATTATAACTCTTATTAACAAATTAACAGTAGATTAAGGTAGAGGTATATAATTTTATAGTCTGGGAAAAAGATGCAATTCTCTGGCAGAAAGTCTACTGCGTTCTAAAGGATTAAACTATTTAGCCTCTGTTACCTCCATAAGCGCCAACAAAAAGATTATTATTGGCTAACCGATCGTGGCTAAGTTGAGAAAAATCCTGGGATGTCGAACCGCTAATTATCCATTGAGCCAGTTCACGGCCTATTGCAGGCCCGATTTTAAATCCGTGACCACTACCCCCTGAAGCGTCGAAGTAGCCCTGGATATCTGAACGAGCCCCAATAAACGGATACCAATCTGGGGTTACATCATATAATGCTGAATATGCATTGATAAGTTGCATCCCATCCAGAGTAGGGTAACGGACAGAAGTGCGTTCCAAAATTAGATTAATAAAGTCGTCGTCGGCTGTTTGTTTGTAATTATAGGGGTCTACCTCAAAATAATCTTTAGGATAACCTTGACCAATAAGAAACCGTTTCTTACCCATAGGACGAATATATATTGCATCGACGGCGTTTGAAATTGAAACATTAGGGAGCGGTCGGTTACCCCGAGCTTCCCATATAGAGTCTTGCTCTCTAACAACGCGAATGGGAAGTTCAATTCCGGCATCGCTCGCTAAAAAAGATGCCCATGGTCCAGCAGCATTTACGACAGCACCCGCGTAAATCGGTCCCTCATCCAATAATACGCCCATTATTTTATTACCATCTTTGATTAATCCACGGCATGCAGTTTTGGGGCGGTAAATACCTCCGCTATTAATAAATTTATCGATAAAATGTTCCGTAATGCGGACAGGATCGGCGTAACCACCTAACCGTTCATAAATTATGCCAGCTACACCATCGGGATTGAGCCATGGTGTCATTTTGGTAATTTCTGCACTATTGAGAAAACGCGTATCAACACCTACGGATTTTTGGAGTTGAATATTCTGTTTTGCTTTGTCCATTAGGGAAGCGGGAATAAGCATCATATAACCGGTTTGAAAAAAGCCGCCCAGTTTTTCATTCTCTAATTCCGACATTATCGCAATACTTTCACAAGCAAGTCTGGCCATTAGCGGAGTTGAGTAGTGTTGTCGGCATATTGCAGCGCTTTTCCCTGTGCCGCCTGATGCTGCAGTTTCTTTTTCTATTAAAAGAATTTTTTCATTATGGTTTTTCTTTAGGTGATAAGCGGTGGAGGCACCAGTGATACCTGCACCAACAACAATTACGTCGAAGGTTGTCGCCATTTCATAAGCCTTTATTTAATTATATAAGTCTAATTTGTAATAATTACATGCTCCAGATGCTACACTCCAGTTCGATGATGCGTTGTAAGTTATAAAATTAAAATCTAATACGATATTGTCGTATGCGTTTTTTAAGAACGCTTCTATCCCAATAATCGGAATTTGGATGGATATAAGTTTTTCTAATAGTTAGAATTTAGTCGGTGTGTTCTAAGTTTCTCTTGGATGTCTTAGGTATTATCAAAATCGTCGGTGTTATAACTGATTTCCAAGTGTTTTTTAGCGTTTTCATTGGAGTGAGAGATGCGGATTGGTTGGATTGGTACTTTGTTAATATTTTTTATTACTGTTCCCTGGTTATTAAATTGTAATTCAAGTTTAGGAGGGGCAAGCAAAGGAGGAAATACCAAAACAGGCACTAGTATATCTTTGGTCTCTTCATCTAATAAATTTATGGTGGCTGCGGCCCATCCGCTAGCAACTCGTGCGGGTTATAGAATATTAGCCCAAGGCGGTAACGCTATAGATGCCGCCATCGCAGTCCAAATGGTTCTCAATGTAGTAGAACCCCAATCATCTGGAATTGGAGGCGGAGCTTTTATGCTTTATTGGGATGCTCAATTGCGAAAATTAACTACCTTTGATGGACGAGAAACGGCTCCGGCTGAATCCGATACTGATTATTTTTTGGACGAATTAAAGAGACCTAAGCCATTTTGGAAAGCCGTGCAAGGCGGGGGATCTGTAGGAGTTCCCGGAACCTTGCGAATGCTTGAGTTAGCTCATAATATTTACGGGAATCTCTCTTTCTCTTCTTTATTTCAGCCAGCAATTAAAATCGCAGAAAAAGGATTTAAAATATCTCCCCGTTTGGCAGCTTCCATTAAGGCGGCAAAAAAAACGGGCCTGGCTAGGTTTAAGAATACCGCGGAATATTTTTTTGATGCGCAAGGCCTGGCCAAGAAAGCGGATAGTCTTTTAAAAAACCACGAGTTAGCCCAAACTTTTCGAATTATCGCATCCAAGGGGGTTAATGCTTTTTATTCTGGGAACATTGCCGAAGATATAGTTGCCGCAACTCGCTCTACCATTAACAATCCGGGTAAAATGACCCTTGAGGATTTACAAAATTATCGAGCTAAGATACGGCCCCCAGTATGCATTAATTATAGAGATAACAAAGTATGCGGTATGGGTCCGCCTAGTTCTGGCGGATTAACAGTTGCACAAATATTAAAAATGCTTGAACCATTTAACTTACCAAAATTGGGACAAAGTCTTCGAGCTGCACATCTGTTTGTAGAAGCTTCAAAACTAGCATATGCAGACCGTTCGATGTATATGGCTGACCGGGATTTTGTGAGTTTGCCCTTGGATGGATTAATCGACGGTGGATATTTAAGGGAAAGGAGCCAATTAATCGATATTAATAAAGCGATGATTAAAGCTACGGCTGGACAACCTCCCTGGAAGAAAGCCCAGTCTCTTGCGCCTAGTGATCCGCTTGATAGACCAGGAACAAGTCACTTCGTAATTCGAGATAAGATGGGGAATTGTGTTTCTATGACGACGACCATAGAAATGGGCTTCGGCAGCAGGGTAATGGTACGAGGATTTTTACTTAATAATGAATTGACCGATTTTTCTTTTCGCCCAGTTTTAGACGGAAAATTAGTTGCTAATCGAATAGAAGGTGGTAAACGACCACGGAGTTCAATGGCTCCAACAATTGTTTTTAAAAACGATTCGCCTTTTCTTTTAACTGGGTCTCCAGGGGGATCGCGAATAATATCTTACGTTGCTCAAACTTTGATCGGTATTTTGGACTGGGGCTTGCATCCCAAATCGGTTTTTAACATGGGTCACATTGTTAATCGTAACGGGTCAACCGATTTAGAAGTTGGAACGGAAGCTGAAAATTTAATGGAAGGTTTAAAAACTATGGGCCATGAGACAAGAATTCGAGTACTGAATAGTGGATTACATGCTATTTTAATTAAACCTAATGGGACATTGGTTGGAGCTGCTGATCCTAGACGAGAAGGCTTTGTGATGGGTAATTAATCAAAATCTTATAGAGTTAAGAATTTAGTTAATGCTTTTCTTAAAAAACGCGGTTCCCGGTGAATGTTAACGAATTAAATTTCTGGATTTTAGGAATGGGATGGTATGCAAAACGAAAATTTGGTGATCTTGTAGACGAAGCTGCTATTCAATTTGGGAACAGAGAAGCATTAGTGTTTGAAGGTGATCGGTATACCTTTTTGCAGGTATCTTTAAAAGTAACTGATGCTGCTAAACGATTGATAGCAGCGGGAGTTAGCCCAGGTGATCATGTTGCTTTATGGTTAAATAACCAATCAGATTGGATATTTATAGCATTTGCGATTCATAAAATCGGGGCAATTCTTGTTCCGATAAATACTCGTTTTAGGGAGCGCGATTTAGCCTACGTTTTACGACAGTCGGATAGTAAGTTTCTTATTATACAGGACGTTTCGGGGCCCATAGACTATTTCAAAATGGTTAGGGAAGTTGTGGCGTTAACTGAAGAAAATTACATTATCCAGGATCCTGATTTTCCTGTTCTAAAAAGCGTGATCATGTTGTCTACGAGTGCGGTAAGAGGAGTCCAGCACTGGGAAACTTTGGGTAAGGGTGGTGTTAAGATAAAGGACAGCCAGATAACAAAACTTGAAAAGTTAGTCGATCCAGATAATCCAGTTCTTATTATGTATACTTCAGGGACAACTGGTTTCCCGAAGGGAGTAGTCCACAATCATAAGCTAATTCGTAATGTAGAAGAACGGGTTTTTAGGATGGCAATAACGCCTCAGGATACAATTTTGAACTACTTACCCCTTTTTCACACTTTTGGGTATTCCGAAGGCATTTTGGTTTCTTTTATTTCGGGTGCTAAACAAGTTCTTACAAGAGGTTTTGAAGGAGATGAGAGTATTTCTTTGATTGAAACAGAATCAGTTACTATCATGCACGGTTTTGAAGCCCATATGCAGGTTTTGACAGAAGCGCAACTATCCAAACCTCGCAATATTTCTTCTCTAAGAACCGGTATTTTTGCAGCTGGAATGTTGAGTTCAACACCAATTACTAGACAAGGGGCAAAAGTTTTGGCTCCTCTTAAAAATATTTCTGGTTTTGGAATGACGGAAACTTGGATTGGAGTGGCATTATGTTCGTTGGATGATAGTGAATACACCCGATGTGAAACATCGGGATATGCTTGTTTGGGTTATGAAATTCGAGTTGTTAATCCGGATACGAACTTAATTCAACCCACGGGTATGCCAGGCGAGTTGCAGGTCCGGGGGCACAGCTTAATGTTGGGCTATTATAAAAAACCAAAGGAAACCAATGACTGTTATACGAATGACGGATGGTTTAAGACTGGTGATACGGTGGTGCGGTTAGAAAATGATTATATTCGTCTCATTGGTAGATATAAAGATATGATCAAAGTAGGTGGTGAAAATGTAGATCCGATGGAAACTGAAGGATTATTAATTGAGCATGCGGGAGTTCGACAAGTCGCAATTGTGGGCATTATGGATTCTGTATTGAATGAAGTGCCGGTTGCCTATGTTCAACTTGCGTTTGGGCACAAACTAAGTGAAAACGATTTAATTCAGTTCTGTGCCGGTAAAGTAGCAAGTTATAAAATTCCGAAATTTGTTGTATTTGTTAACGAGTTTCCTATGACGGCTTCGGGAAAAATTAAAAAAGCGGAATTAAGAGCAGACGCTCAAGATCGGTTTAAAAGATAAGGAACAAGATGATGAAATTCGGAGCAATGTTGGTGCCTCGAGCTTCCGATTGGACCATTTTCAAAGATGTAGAGGAGATGGGTTACGATAGTGCATGGGCACCTGATTCCCAAATGATTTACTCCGATACCTACGCTGTTCTAGCCTTAGCCGCTATCAGTACGTCCAGAATTAGATTAGGAACTGGTGTCGCTATAGCAGCCACTCGGTTGGCCCCCGTAACAGCACATTCTATAGCGACCATCAATGAATTGGCCCCTGGGCGGACGTTTTTAGCATTGGGTACAGGACATACAGCCATGCGTATAATGGGTTCTAATCCTATGAAAGTTGGGAAGTTTAGGGAATATCTCAGAGTAGTAAGAGCGTTGCTGCATGGAGAAGAAATAGATTTCCATATAGAAGCCGAAGATAGAGACATCCGATTTTTACATCCGGATTCCGGCTTTATAAATATTGCTCAACCAGTGCCAATTTATGTCGCTGCCGACGGTCCTTTGACTTTAAAGTCCGTTGGTGCTTACGGAGACGGTCGTGTTTGTTCACATAACCAATCCAAGGCCCATTTAAAGCATAGTTTTGATAAAATTAAAGAGGGAGCAAAGGAATCCGGGCGTAAACTTACAACTCAATTTCATAGCACTGCACTTTCATATGCTTGTGTTCTGAATCCAGGCGAAAGCATTACATCTGAACGTGTTATAGATGAAATAGGATCAATGGCTCTAGCAACGCTTCATTACTGGTGGGAGCTTTATCAAATGGATGGAGATACCAGCACTGTAGCAAGGCGTTGTTGGAATTTATGGGAGGAGTATTTAGAGTTTACCAATAAAATGGAAATGCCTATTGAGAAAAGATATCAGCAAATCCATCTTGGTCACTGCGCTTTTACCATGCCTGAAGAAAGAAAATTCGTAACGGAAAACTTGATACGCTCTACAGGCGGTTTGGTCGGGTCACCAGAAGAGATAATAGAAATGATTCGAGAGAGAGAAGCGATGGGCTTAAATGAAATAACCCTTTTACCAGCAATGTCAACAGCTAGACAAAATTTTCAATCGTTTTCCGATAAAGTGATATCGAAGTATTAGTTATAAAAACCAATTTTAAGTTTTTTATGATTATTTTTTCACCAATAAGATATGTTTTGATTTTATCAATAAACAATGCCCCGTCGGCAAACATTGCTTTTTCCTCGGGCGATTGTATAGAGGTCCTCATTGTTTCCGCGTTTTCCCACCAAAGTTCTGCGATCCCGTCGATCTCGATATCTATATCTAAGATATCGCTACGGACACTTTCCACTGATATTTAGTTTTGAACGTATCTTCGGATATTAGGCACTTTATATGCGAGAGGAGCGTATATTTCTTTCCAGTGTTGATTGAATTGGTCAACGGTTAATCCAGCCTTACGCTATGAAAGACTAATTCTTTTTATCATAGCTTTGTTACCATTGTTTAAATTTTACTCAACATCCAATTTTCTGATATAATTATTAACGTTATTTTTTCAGTGCTGTCTCAGTTTCTTCTCTATAAACTTTATACATAAAATCTTTAGCCATCTCATTTAAGATTCCTGAGTTAGGTGATCTATGCATTTATGACATGCACAGCAGGATAATTTATCATAAGTGTATGATCCCTTTTTTTTTAGGAGCATTTTATGGGTCTCAATACCATTACTGGGCGTTCTGCATTTCTCGCGCTTCTCAAGGATGAGGGCGTAACCCATTTATTCGGTAATCCTGGAACAACTGAACTTCCTATTATGGATGCTCTTACCGAACATCCTGATTTAAATTATATGATGAGCATGCAAGAATCTCTCGTCGTGTATATGGCAGAAGGTTACTCTCGCGCATCCGGTCGATTATCGGCTTGTAATGTCCATGTTGCACCCGGTTTAGGAAATGCTATGGGTGCAATTTATGCTGCGAAGTTTTCAAACACTCCCATTATAATAACAGCAGGACAGCAAGAACTCGGGCATGGTCTAACAGAACCTTTACTCTACGATCCATTGGTGCCAATAGCGGAACCGCTTGTAAAATGGGCAGTTGAAGTCCCACGTTTACAAGATCTTCCTAGAATTGTCCGCCGTGCTGCTAAAATAGCAATGACACCACCAATGGGCCCGGTCTTTATTTCATTGCCGGGCGATATTTTAAATGAAGAGGATGCATTAGAATTAGGAGCGAGAACCCGCGTAGATACCAAAGTACAGCCTGTAGAATCCACTCTTATAAGAGTAGCAGACCGAGTTTTATCAGCGTCAAACCCAGTTATTATTGCTGGGCATGAACTGGCTACGGACCATGCCCTAGAAGAGGCCGCAGAATTTGCTGCCCTTTTAGGTGCTCCAGTTTATCAGCAAACCGTCCAATATGGTGCTCATTTTCTTTCTGAGCATCCGACTTTTATGGGTGCATTGACCCGAGATCAACAGCAAGTTCGCGATACACTATCTCCTCACGATCTTTTGATTGTTCTGGGTGCTGATGTTTTGCGAATGTCTGTCTGGGCTCCTGTTGAGCCACTACCTGATGGTATGCCTGTAGTCCAAATCGGTCAAAGAGATTGGGAAATGGGAAAAAATTTTCCTACAGAAATTGCAGTGAGGGCAGATATAAAACAAACTTTGAGAGTTCTTAACCCTGTTATTTCTAAAAAAGGGGGAAATGCGCTGCTAAAGCGAGCTGAAACAAAATTAAATAACCTTAGCGATAAAAACTGGAATGCAAAAAGAAAAAAATTACGCACTCAGCTTGAGGAAGAGGTGAAAACCAACATTATTAATCCATCTTGGATGATTATGAAGCTAGTTGATAATATGCCTAACGATACAATCATAGTGGATGAAGGTATTTTAAGTACAAGGGAGTTAAGTTCTCTGCTTCCTTACCGTGATCCCACCTCGCTTTTTGGAATGGCTAGTGGAGGTATAGGATGGGGGGTCCCAGCGGCATGTGGAATCCAAGCCGCTTATCCCGATCGTCCAGTTGTGGCTATAATTGGCGATGGTAGTTCCATGTACTCTATTCAGGCTCTCTGGACTGCCGCCAATCAAAAACTTCCGATTAATTACATCATTTGCGATAACGGTGGCTACCGCATTATAAAAGAAAGACTTTTCTCTTTTCATGGAAATGATAATTTTATCGGAATGGATTTTAAGGAACCTAATGTTGATTTTGTTGGGTTGGCGGAATCAGTTGGTGTCCCTGCGGTCCGGGTGACTAAGCATGAGGAATTTCTTCCAGGATTGCAAACCGCTTTGGCGAATAAAACGGGGCCTAATTTATTGAGTGTAGTTGTAGATCGTGGTCGATTTTAAAAATAATATCGTAGTATAGTGATTTCTCGTTGAATAAGCTAATAGAGCAAATCGCTATCAATGAGTTGCACGACCTCCGGTTACATCAAAGACCTGTCCGCTGGTAAAAGAACATCGGGGATTAGCTATCCACGCGACAGTATCTGCTATTTCCTCCACAGTCGCTAATCGCCCCATTGGCATACGTGACTTTATATCCTGAATGTAAGAGTCAGTCATCTCTCGTAAAAGGTCGGTTTCAGCCATAGCTGGAGCAACTGCATTTACCAGAACACCAGACTTTATTACTTCTTTTGAAAGGGCTTTTGTAAGTCCAATTACGCCAGCCTTAGCTGCTGAGTAGCCAATCGCGCGAGCGTTGCCCTCTTTTCCTGCTATTGAGGCAATATTTATAACTCGTCCATATTTTTGTTTAATCATACTGGGAACAACGACTTTGCAACAAAGAAAAACACCAGTAAGGTCTACATCAATTACTTTTCGCCAATCAGTTTCTGAATATTTATCGATTGTAAGGGTGGGACCATTCACGCCTGCATTGTTGACTAAGATTTTTGGTGGCCCATGGGCTTTTATGGTTCGCTCAAACGCTGTTTCAATTGATGTTAAACTAGTAACATCAACATCTTCAATTCCAGTGAATAACGTCCGAGGCGCTGATGAGCTCTTTAAATCCCAACAAACGACGTTGGCACCTAATTCCTTTAACCGTAGCGAAATAGCCAGCCCTATACCTCGAGCTGCGCCGGTAATAATTGCTAGGTTCTGGTGAAGTTCTTGCATAGATCTTGTTAATCCTCTTGTTAGGTTGCTGTCCATTGGGGCGGCCTTTTTTGAGAAAAGGCGAGGGGACCTTCTTTTGCATCGTTGCTGGTTTCCATAATTATTATGTCGGGATGTTTCGAACTAAGGGCCTCTTGCAACGATACTTGCAGTCCATCCATAGTCGCTTGTTTAGTAGCTCGTATTGCTAGTGGTGCGCCTTTTAGAATGAGCCCAATTAAGTCTTCTGTAACTTTTATTAAATCTTTTAGTTGGACTGATTTGTAAACTAATCCCAGTGATATCGCTTCATCGGCAGTAATCAGACGACCGGTTAAGAGTAATTCCATAGCTTTCTTGAGGGAAATTTGCCGTGCAAGTCGATGCATTCCGCCCCCTCCAACCGGTGCTAAACCTACTTTTGGTTCAGGAAAGCCAAATTTAGCATGTTCGGCAGTAACAACTAAATCGCATGCTAAAACAATTTCAAATCCGCCTCCCACCGCAAGGCCATTTACACATGCTATAACAGGTTTATTCAAATTGGGGCGATGTGTGATTCCCGCAAATCCATGTGTTGGAATGGTTCCATCATTTGTCGCAGAAATATATTTAAGGTCTGAACCGGCACAAAACGAACGATCTCCGCTACCAGTAATAACTGCTACCCACGCATCAGTGTCTTCAGAAAATCGATCAAATACTTCTTCTAATTCGGCGTGGGCTGGATAGTGAAGCGCGTTTAAAACTTCTGGGCGTTGGATAGTAATCCAAATCACTTTTCCATCCTTATTCACAGAACAATATTTGAAAGCATGATGCACAGCTATCCTCCTTAAACCTTATCAACAAACACAAGATTGCCACTAATAGAAGCTTTGGTAACCGCCAGTGTTGCGGCTAAAGTTTGAGCTCCATCCAGACCTGTTGTCCGCGGAGTTTCCTCACCCCGTGCAACTCGGCCTAAATGTTCGATTTGAGCAGCAAGTGGATCGCCTGGACCAGTAGGTTGATGTGTTTTAACCATTGGGTGTTCCCACGAACGTTTTGTTGCATCGGGAAATAGCCAAGATCGCATCAGAGGAAAATCCAGAGCTCCGTCTGTTCCCATAAACCTATAGCAACAGTCATCCATATGAAAAAAATCTGGGTTTTCCGATGTAGATGCTTCGAAAGCCCACGGTGACGGGGCGGCATCGGACAATAGAATTGTACCAAGTGCTCCATTATGAAATTTTAAAGAAATAGCGGCGGTATCTTCAACATTATTCCCACGGACGTTATTGGATGTTTGTGAAGTAACAGATTCAATTTCTCCACAGATCCATCGCAAACAGTCTATGTCGTGTATTAAGTTAGTTAATATAGGCCCACCGCCTGATTCGGTTCGCCAGGGTATTGAGTAATATTCGTCATGCTTTTTCATCGCCCAAATAGCGGATACGCCAATTAGCTTTCCAATTCTGCCTGATGCAATTATATCTTTTGCCCTAATAACTTGAGAGTTAAATCTCCGGTAATGACCAACGAGAATCTGAACTTTGTTTTCTTCTGCAGCCTTTATCAAAGAGCGAGCTTCTTCAACCGAGGTTGCAAAAGGCTTCTCTACAAGAACATTAAGGCCACGTTCGACGCATTTAATTCCTTGGGCGGCATGGAGGGCGTTAGGCGTAGAAATAATTACAGCGTCGACGGGAGTTTGTTCAAACATTTCATCTAGACTATCGTGATATGTTACGCCTTGATTATGTGCGAGTTTGGTAACATCTGGGTCTGAATCTACAACGGCTGTTAATTCGCACGTCGGGCTAGAACTCATAGCTGAGGCATGCTTTCTCCCTATAACTCCTAAGCCGGCTATGGCTATTTTGGTTTTGGCCATCTGGTTTTTCCTTTCACTACCCGCCTTACGGGGCAACATCTTTAGCTTGCTGATAACGTTCTGGCTACAGCCATCTTCCACCCATTGTATTTTTGGATTCGATCTTCATTTTTTATCATAGGTTCGAATCGTTTATCACGTTCCCAATGTTGACCGAAATCAGTTAAATTTGGATAGAAAGCGTGTTGATAACCGGCAAGATATGCGGCGCCTATAGCTGTAGTTTCTAATGACTTAGGACGTTCTACAGGAGCATCTAGAATATCCGCTAGAAACTGCATCATCCAATCATTTTTCACCATGCCCCCATCTACCCGTAATATTGTTTGAGTATCATCTTTATTATTCCAATCTAATTTCATGGCTTGTAGTAGATCCTGAGTTTGGTAACCTACGGATTCTAAGGCAGCTCGAGCAAGCTCTTTAGGTCCGGTTTCCCTGGTTAATCCATAGATTGCACCGCGTGCTTGTGGATCCCAGTAAGGTGCTCCTAATCCAGTGAATGCCGGAACAATATATATCGGTTGCGAAGGATCGGATTCAGCCGCAAATTGTTCACTCTGCGATGCTGTGTCAATAATCCCTAGGTTTTCACAAAGCCACTGGATAGTGGCGCCGGCAACAAATATCGAACCTTCAAGGGCATAGGTTATATTGCCTTCCAAACTGTAGGCGATTGTGGTTAGCAGGCTATGTTGGGAACGAATTGCTTTTTTCCCGGTATTAAGTAGCGCAAAACAACCTGTTCCATAGGTTGATTTAAGCATTCCTGGCTTAAAACATGCCTGGCCAATAGCGGCGGCTTGTTGGTCGCCGGCAACACCACTAATAGGTATTGAGAAGCCGAATAATCCGGGGTCAGCGGCACCAAAATTATCCGCACAGTCCATGACTTCAGGTAGTATTGATTTTGGCACTTGGAATAAATCTAAAAGCTCTTGGTCCCAATTGGAATTATGGATATTATACAGCAAAGTTCGTGAGGCATTTGTGGCATCTGTCACGTGCTTTTTGCCGCCGGTTAATTTGTATATCAGATAACTATCTACCGTGCCAAAAGCCAATTCCCCAGCTATAGCAGCAGCTCGGGCACCCTCTATATTGTCTAATATCCAGGCAATCTTTGTTGCCGAGAAATAAGGATCAAGTAACAGACCAGTTTTTTCCTTGATCAAAGGCTCTAAATTATCTTTTTTTAATTTATGACATAATTCCGTTGTCCGTCGATCCTGCCATATGATAGCGGAATAAATTGGAAGACCTGTTTTCTTATTCCATAAAAGTGTGGTTTCACGTTGATTAGCTATGCCAATTCCAACGATCTCGCACGGGGAAATTTGTGCATTTTTTATTGCTTGCAAACAAGTCTGAAGGGAGGTACGCCAAAGATCGTTTGGATCATGTTCTACCCAACCTGGTTTCGGAAAAGATTGGTTAAATGCCCTTTGAGCGGAAGACGTTAAACAAAGATGCTCATCAAACAACATTGCCCTAGTTGACGTCGTGCCCTGATCTATAGCTAGAATATACTTGGACATTTTTAACTCCAAGCTGGTTGGAATAAGACGAAAAACATTTTATTAGAATCAGGAAATTTTCAATTTTAAAAATATTCGTTTAGGAATTAGTAAAGCGTCAAACTTTTGAATTCTGTGGTGTTTAAAATATTATTGTTAATCCAAATTTAAGCCGATGAAAAGAATTCTAAAGATTTCTAGTCCTCAATTTTTTTTAGGTGGTCGTTCGACATAGAGCAGTTCGGGGGTTATCAATGAAAGCGGTTGCCAAGTTGGCCAAATCTACAAAAAAAAGTCTAAAATTCTTTGTATATTTGTTTAACGCTTCGTAATTTTGATAACACTTCTAATTATTGGTTTTAAAACGAAAATAAAGGGTTTCAATTAAAGGATCATGGGTACAAGCGGCGTAGTTATTAGCAAATAGTGGAAGAATTAAATTTTATTCAATTTTTCTAGATTTTTATTTTATGATTGTGGAGGTAGAAAAGGGCAAGTTATAAAATTTTGAAATATAATATTAAACGCCTATAGAACCATATTCACAAAAGGAAATTAAGTGATATCGGATCCATTAACTTGCGACCTATTAAAAACTTTTGAAAAACGATTTATTGGGAAGACGTTACCGTTCTTAGCTGAGCAGGGGTGGGATAAGAGTTATGGAGGCATAATTGAACGTCTAGACGCAAACGGGAGCCCGACTAAGGAAAATTACCGAAGAGTTATGGTCCACGCCAGACAACTCTATGTTTTTGCTATTTGGGGCACCCAAATTGGGGAAACTAAGTATAAAGAATTGGCTGACGATATATTTTCCTACATGATTAAATATTTTTGGGATGAAAAGAATGGAGGCTGGTTTACAAAAGTATCACTAGACGGGGAAGTCACTGACTCCAATAAAACCCTCTACAGTCATGCGTTTGTCCTATTTGGTTTGACTAAGTATTTTAAAGCTTTGGATCGGACGGAAGCTATTCCATGGATCGTCAAATCTTTTGAAGTAATAAAGCAACGATTTAAGCGAGACGACAAGTCGTTTTCCGAAGAATTAACAGCCGACTTCGTGGATATTTCGACGAATCGGCGCAGTCAGAATCCTCATATGCATCTATTTGAATCTCTTCTCTCGTTGAGTGAAACGTTAGACAATAAAACATATTGTGCCCAACTATTGGAATTACTCACATTATGCCAGGGAAAATTTTTGGATTTCGATAGGTCTTTAGTTCTTGAACATCTGGATGAAACATTTTGTTCTAGAGTTGATATTGGTCATTTAGTGGAGCCAGGGCATCATTTTGAGTGGTCTTGGTTGTTAAATTGGTATTCTCTTGTGTTTAACGATCCCAGACAGAGAGAAAAAGGAAAAGCTTTATTAAAATTTGGATGCCAATTCGGATGGGATCAAGATTTGATGGGCGTCTTTGACCAAATCAACATTTATGACTTAAGTGCTAGTTTGCATACAAAAAGACTTTGGCCATTGCTTGAATTAATTAAGTCTTTGACAGTTTTTCCCGACGTTGATTTAACTCCAAGTCTAGCGACCTCAATGGAACTATTGCTTGAAAAGTATTTATTGCCGAATGGGCATTGGATTGAAAAATACAACTCCGATTGGTCGGTGGCCGATTCTACCATGCCCTTAAGCTCCGGATATCATATAACTATGGCACTCCAGGAACTTAAACATCAAAATTTTACTAAAAAATTTATATAAAGAAGCTTATCATACGGCTGTTTGGTACCTTTCCTTAATGATCCGGACTACCTCTTCCCCCGGCTTTTTCCACCAATTTCTTTCAGAAAAAATTTCTACTTCTCTTTGCCCAGTGTAACCGGCTGCTTCCACCCATCCTCGAATTTTTTTAATGTCAATAACTCCGTCGCCCATCATGCCTCGATCCAATCGTAGGTCCTGGGTGTCCATAAGCCAATCGCAGATATGAAAAGCCGCTATTCTTTTTCCAGCTCTGGCAATTTGGGATTCTAATTCAGGATCCCACCATAAATGATAAACGTCGACGGCAATGCCTAACTCAGGACCGTCGCCTAATAAATCGCACCAATCGTTCGCCTCCTTCATGGTTGTTAAAATTGACCGAGTAGCTGCTGTCATTGGGTGCAATGGCTCCAGAGCAAGCGTCACGCCAGCTGCTTTCGCTTCTGGTAGCAAAATAGACAGCCCTTCAAGCGCCCTTTCCCGAGCAGCCATGAGGTCTTTTGAGCCTTCTGGTAACCCACCAGCTATACATGTGATAGCCTTGGCTTCAATGGCTGCTGCCTCTTCGATTAACCTCTTATTTTCATCTATTCTTTTATTAAAATCACTTGGATCGGGTGCCGTCAAAATTCCCGCAACACAAAATCCAGAAACTTGCATAGAATGGTCTTTTAACAAACGGACGGCTTCCTTAACTCCACCGCCTTGCTGCATCTTATCTCTCCAAACAGCTATGCCGTGAACTCCTTGTCGAGCGTATCCTTCGACGGCTTGGCGTAACGACCACTGCTCACGCGTAGTAACTTGATTTATTGATAAGAGACTTTCATCTAACATTTTGACTGCTCCTAAAATTCAATACTATTGTATATAGCATTTGATATGCTAATAAATATGGTAGTAATTGGAATGGATGTATTGTGTCTCAGTCTAATATACTAAAATTTGCAACTTTAATACTTCGAGACTGTGATGAAGATTGTTGAGTCAAAGTTTACCATTGGTGCCATAGTCCGTCACCGAGTGTATGATTTTCGTGGGGTTGTATTTGATGTTGACCCAGAATTTGACAATACAGAGGAGTGGTACCAGTCTATTCCTATGGATCGACGGCCGCGCAAAGACCAGCCTTTTTATCATTTGCTTGCGGAAAATCCAGAAAATTACTACGTGGCTTATGTTTCCGAGCAAAACCTCATTGAAGACGGTGAAAATGGACCAGTGGGCCATCCCGAAGTTGGAAGTCTTTTTACAGGGCCTAAAGATGGCTTATACAAATCCAAGACCATGATAGCTTGACCAAATGTCTTTCCTGGATTTGAAGATTTTTATTAACTATTAAGGGTATTATGAATTTTAAATAATCGAAAATGTTTTAATACCAGCTAGTTAAGATATTATCCTTAGAGATTACATGTCTAATTGAATTTCCGTAGATTTAAAAAAGTTAAAAGTTTGAAAGGCAAGGTCACCGATGCTAGACACAATCATTAAAGGAGCTAGGGTCATTGATGGATTAGGGAGTCCAGAACAAGACGTTGCTGTTGGAATAAAGAATGGCCGCATTGCGGAAATGGGCCAAATACATGAATCGGCATTGGAAGTATTAAATGTTGACGGTTTAGTTTTATCGCCAGGTATTATAGACACCCACACTCATTATGATGCGCAATTGACTTGGGATTCTACCGCTTCGCCGTCACCAGCTTTGGGAGTTACAACAATAGTGATCGGGAATTGTGGTTTTGGTATCGCCCCTTGTCCCCCTCGATTGAGAGAGACTGTTGTTTCTAATCTCTCTGTTGTGGAAGGGATGGATCTTAATGCTTTATTATTCGGAATTGATTGGGGTTTTGAAACTTTTCCTGAATATATGAATTATTTGAGAGAAAAGGGCGTTTATCCAAATACGGCTGTATTAGCAGGCCACTCAGTTACCCGAAGCGCTGTGATGGGTAAGGAAGCCTCTGAGCGGTCTAAACCCACAGATAGTGAAATGTCCGCTATGAAAAACGCTGTGAAAGAGGCTTTAGATGCTGGAGCAATAGGGTTTGCATCGTCATTTTCTCCAAATCATATGGGATGGAATGGCGTGCCTATGCCCTCTACGATAGCAAGTGATAATGAATTGATAGAATTAGCGAGTTTAATGAAAGGGAGAGGGCACGGGGTTTTTCAAATAGCATCAGGCGCGCGGGGTACTGTGGAGATGATGGAAGGTATTGCTGACGCGACGGGTGGCCCAGTTTTTATGACGACCGCTTTGACAATGTATAATGAAGCTCTTCCTGGAAAAGCACATCAAATTTTAGATAGGTGTAAACTTTCTCGTCAGAGCGGGCGCAATATTTATGCACAAGTGACATGTCAGCCTTTTTCGATGGATTTTACGCCTGCTAATCCTTATCCATTTTACAGTCACGACGCTTTTAAAGATATAAAAGCTGGGTCGGCGCAGATAATTTCGGATGCGTACCGTGATCCTAGCTTTCGAGAACGTTTCAAGGAAGATTTAGCAGCACCAAAACCGGGTGGAATTTTCTATGGGGATTGGAATAAAGTAGAAATTTCTTTAACGACTGAAGAACATAATATTTCGTTAATTGGTCACACCATAGCTCAGGTTGCAGCGGAACGGTCCGAAGACCCTGTCGATACATTTTGTAATCTGGCCTTAGATGAAAATTTGGGAACGACGATAGTTGGCAGATTTCTTAATTCAGCTAATGATGGGGTAGCTGAAATTTTAAAACATGAATCGGGAATTGTTTCATTATCTGACGCGGGCGCACACCTTATTTTTATGTGCGATGCGGGATTTGGAACGCATTTTTTGGGGCATTGGGTTCGCAACCAAGGCCTGTTTAATCTAGTTGAAGGAATTCGTCGATTAACCAGTCGTCCCGCTGCTCTTTATGGAATTAAAGATCGCGGTAGAATCTCTATTGGTGCATACGCTGATCTCCTGCTATTTGACCCTGATAATATAGGTATGACTGCTCCTATCCGTATCAACGACTTACCTGGAGGAGGCACGAGAACCATACGAAACCCAAAAGGCATTCATAGCGTATGGGTAAACGGGTCAAAAGTCTTTGATGGCGGATCCTATATTGAAATGAATAAGGGGCCGGGAGCTATTTTAGATAAATTTGACCGAATAGGCCTGTCGTCCAAGTAAATATCAGAACTGACTGTCGTTATATTTCCCTATTTTCCAATAAACTTAGGTTTACGTTTTTCAGCAAACGCTGATTCGGCTTCTTTGTGATCCCTGCTAAACCATAAATCTGGAAACAATTTGTACTGAAGTTCACGTACTTTATAGGCTTCCAGAGTTGTTGCGGCTTTTATAATTCGTTTTGTAGCACGAAGAGCTAGAGGTGCAACATCATGTAGTGAGCTTGCATAATTTAGTGCAGTATCCAAAACAGACTTAGTTTTTGCAACATCATCAATAATACCAACATCCAGAGCCTCTTGCGCAGTAACAGTTAATCCAGTCATCAGCAAGCGGCTGGCGACTCTTGGCCCACAGTCCCTTACCAGCCTATCAATACCGTTCCATGCCGGAATTATACCAAGTCTGGTTTGTGGCCAACCAATTTGGGATCCTTCGCAAGCAATTCTATAATCGCAGCAAAGCATCAATTCCGCACCGCCACCTAGCGCATAGCCATTTATTGCTGCTATCACTGGGATCGGTAAATTTTCAATGGAATCCATAACTTCTCGTGTTCTGCTAAAGTTATATTCTAGTGATTTTTTGTCTTTGATTAATTGATATTCCTTTATATCGCCTCCAGAACAAAAAAATTTATTGCCCGCTCCTGTAATTATTAGTGCGCGCAAAGAGTCATCTAATTTTAATTTTTGTAATTTTTCTAAAAGCTCTGTAGTTAATTTACTATTTATCGAATTTCCAGCAAATTCCCGATCTAGAGTGAGAATTTCTATCTCCTGAACACGATTGGATTTAAGCATTATTATTTCCTATATTTGCTATTAAAAGCGTGTTTTATACGAAAACAGCTAAAATCTAAACAAATAGGGGTACATAATAAATGAGGGATCAACACCGAGTTGATTATATAAAAGAAAATAATGAAATGAGCGCATTGGAATGGGAAGCTCGTTGCGATTTAGCCGCAGCTTACAGGCTTGCCTCATTGTATGGTTGGACAGACCTTAACAATACTCATTTTTCTTTGAGGGTACCTGGAACTAATGATGAGTTTTTGCTCAATCCTTTTGGGATGTTTTTCGACGAAATTACCGCCTCATCTCTTATTAAAGTAAACCGGGATGGGAAGGTGCTTGGAAAGGCAGATTACCCATTAAACCCAGCCGGATTCATTATTCATGGAGCAATCCATTTATCTAGTATGAATCATAATTGTGTATTGCACACTCATAGTCGGTTCGGGACGGCGGTTGCTATGCAAAAGAACGGATTGCTTCCGGCTAGTCAGAAAGCATTAACTGTTATGGGATGGCTAGCTTACCACGATTTTCAAGGGCCCGCGCTAAAAAAAGGTGAACAAGTCAAGATAGTTAGTGATTTAGGTGATAAAAATATATTGATTTTACGCAATCACGGACTATTGACTGTAGGAAACACTGTTGGTGAAGCTTTTGTCTGGATGTATCGGATTGAAACTGCATGTCGTCAACAAATCGACGCGATTTCTGGCGGAAGTCCTTTAGAAGAACTTTCCCCTATTGTTCAACAAAATTCTATCGAACAAGGGCTTCAAATGTATGGTCCTGGCGGGTTTATTGAAGTTGGTCATGAATGGCCAGCTCTTCTTCGTCAATTAGAAAGAGCTGGGTTGGGAGGATATCAGATATAGTTTAAATACTAACCGCCTCTAATCGCTGGAAGAAACGCGACTTCGCTATCAGGTTGTAGTTCTTCTAAAAATGCATCCTGATGGATATCGCCATCAATTGCGACTGATATAAAACCACCTTCAATCTGGCTCCCGAGGCCCGGATAACGTTTATCAAGTTCTCGGATTAAACTCCTGATCGATGGCGCGATTATTTGTAGTTCATTCACGCCATCGGTAAATTTTTTACTTAAAGAATCTGTCAGTATTACTCGGGCCATTCTTTAATTGACTAAATTATTCTGCAGCCTCAGGTAACCGTGCAGCATCAAGCGCGGCCAACAACCGGGGAGGGGACATGGGTAGAGATTCCATTCGAACGCCCGTGGCATTTTCTATGGCATTAGCAACTGCCGCCATTGGCGGAACAATTGGAACTTCACCGACTCCTCGGACACCATAAGGATGCCGATCGTTAGGCACTTCAATTATGACAGCATCGATCATCGGTAAATCCGATGCTACTGGGATCCGATAATCCAAAAACCCCGGATTTTCTAAATTGCCATTAGCGTTATAGATGTATTCTTCATTTAAAGCCCAACCTATCCCTTGCGCCGCACCACCTTGGATTTGACCTTCTACATAGGATGGGTGAATGGCTCTTCCGACATCTTGAACCGCTGTATATCTGAGAACGGTTACCTCTCCGGTTTCTGGATCCACTTCTACATCGCAAATATGAGTCGCGAAACCAGGTCCAGCCCCTTGTACGTTTTGGGCATTATGGCCGCAAATTGGCCCGCCGGTTTTTGCAGCTTTACCGGCTAAATCAGCAAGCGATAGAGGATCAAATTCTCCCACGTTTGTACTAGCTGGTTTTGCAAAGCCGTCTTCCCAGATCACCCCATCTGTGTCCACTTCCCAAATTTTTGCCGCTCTTTCGCAGAGTTGTCGAACTGCATCACGCGCGGCTTCCACGACTGCTAATCCAGTAGCAAAGGTTACCCGCGAACCACCAGTCAAAAAATTATATCCAACCGAAGCGGTATCTCCTATTATGGGTCTAACATCGTTATAATCAATACCCAGCTCCTCTGCTGCCATCATGGCTAAAGAGGCGCGAGATCCTCCAATATCAGGATTTCCTGAGACAACCACAGCAGTGCCATCTTCGTTGATATTTACTGTAGCACTTGATTCTCCACCTATGTTAAACCAGAATCCCGACGCAACGCCCCTCCCTTGATTTGGGCCAAGTGGTGCCTGATAGTGCGCATGTCCAATAGCCGCATCTACCGTTTCTTCGTATCCTATAGTTCTAAAAGTCGGCCCATAAGCCGCTTTCGTTCCTTGTTTTGCTGCGTTCTTTTTACGCAATTGCAGGGGGTCAATACCCAATTCTTTCGACAATTCATCGATTATACTTTCTGCACCAAAGGCTGAAATAGGTGCCCCTGGCGCCCTATAAGCGGCTACTTTAGGACGATTTACCACTACGTCGTAGCCGGTAATGCTTACGTTTTTAATATCATACGGTGCCAATGCACACATACAAGCTGGCTGAACTGGGGATCCAGGAAAAGCGCCTGCTACAAGTTTTACTGTGGCTTCAACGGATGTGATGGTGCCATCTTTTTTAGCCCCAATTTTGTATGTCATTGAGCCGGCCGACGTTGGACCACTAGCACGGAACACTTCTTCACGAGACATGGTCATTTTAACGGGTTTGCCAACCCGACTGGAAAGCAAAGTGGCCAATGGTTCAAGGTAAACAACAGTTTTACCTCCAAAACCCCCGCCTATTTCGGATGGAGTGACACGAATAGAGGAAGTTGGTATCCCTAATAACTGGCCTACGAAAGTGCGAACCATAAATTGGCCCTGAGTACAGCACCAAATCTGTGCCTGTCCGTCTTCGGAAACAGATGCCACCACCGCGTGAGGTTCTATATAACCTTGATGAACGGCAGCAGTTTGATAGGAACGTTCTAGAATAATATCTGAATCCTTAAATCCTTGAGACGTATCACCTAAAGTAAATTCAACTCGTTTCGCTATATTGGTTGGTTTACTGGAATCCATTCCGACTGGCACCAGAGAATCATCTAATATAGGCGCTGCGTCAGCCATAGCATCATCAACGTCTATGACATGGGGTAGCACGTCGTATTCAACATTTATTAATGATAGAGCGGCTTCAGCAACTTCAACAGTATTTGCTGCGACAGCAGCTACGGCATGACCATCATATAAAACTTTTTCCCGTGCCATAATATTTCGGGTCATATCTCGAAAATTAACCATCGCTTCTCCCGCCGCAATCAATTCAGACGGTTGATCTTTAAAATCTTTCGATGTAATTACTGCTTTTACGCCTGGAAGCTGTTCTGCTGCAGATGTGTCTATTGATTTAATAATTGCATGTGCATGCGGGCTACGAAGTACGCGACCATGAATCATCCCCGCGAGAGCAAAATCTGAACCAAATTTAGCTCGCCCTGTAACTTTATCATGTCCGTCAGGTCGAATCGTTCTTTTCCCGACCCACTTATAATCAGTTTTCCCGGTTGTCATTCGGCAGCTCCCCGCATGTCTGCAGCAGTACTCATGACTGCCCGCACAATTTTATCATAGCCAGTACAGCGACACAGGTTACCCGCTAGCCAATATCGGACTTCGGTTTCTGTAGGATTGGTGTTTCGTTCCAAAAGCGCTTTTGCTGCAATCAAGACGCCTGGTGTGCAAATTCCACACTGCAAAGCGGCTTCTTCAAGAAATTTTTGCTGTAGAGGGTGGAGTTTTTCGCCATCCGCCATCCCCTCTATTGTTTGTATGGCTTTATTGTCACACTCGGCACCTAATACTAAACATGAACAAACTAATCGGTCGTCAACCATGACACTGCAAGCACCGCAGTCACCTGAAGCGCAACCTTCTTTGCTGCCCGTTAGATTCAGTTCATCCCTTAAAACATCGAGTAATGTCTGGCGGGTTGTGCAGAGATATTCGATGGGTTCACCATTCAAGGTGGAGGATATATGATGTTTTGCCATGCTCACTGGTTCCTTGCGCGTTCTGCTGCGATTGAGGCTGCACGGCGTGCTAAAACACCTGCAACCTTGGTACGATATTCAATAGTTCCACGTTTATCGTCTATAGGTTTACAAGCAGCCTGACATGCGGCGTCCAATAAAGCCATAGCGTCTGAGTCCAATTTGGTTCCAATTATTGCTTTAGCAGCATCTTCCACCACTAAAACAGTAGCAGCAACGGCGCCTAGTGAAACTTTAGCTGTAGTAACTGTTCCTGCTCCATCAAGCGTTAATGCAACCCCACAACCTACAACAGCTATATCCATTTCCGTACGAGGGATGAGTCGCAGATAGGCATCTCCACCTCCATCCGGTCGAGCTGCTAAATTAAAACTTACGACAAACTCGCCTTTATTCAGGCTAGTTTTCCCCGGTCCGGTTGCCACATCTTCAACTGGTATGGTTCTCCGTCCGTTCGGGCCTGCTATATTGACAGTCATGCCGGCTGCCACCATCGCCGGAACGCTATCTCCCGCTGGCGAGGCATTGCATAGGTTGCCGCCTAGAGAGGCTCGGCCTTGAATCTGAGTAGACCCAATCAACTCCCAGCCCTCAACCAAGCCTGGCCAATCTTTTGTGATATCATCACGATCACCAGCTTCGGCACCAGCAACGGCGGCCCCAATTGTATAAGAACCATCCGAATTTCTTGTTAAGGTGCGTGTCTCCTCGATGTGTTTAATATCGACGATTAAGCTGGGATCGATGATATGTGCACGGAGTTGGACCAAAAGATCAGTCCCTCCGGCAAGTACTCGGGCATCGCCCGACGCGTCTTTGAGAAGTGCGACCGCTTCTTCAACGGTCTCGGGTGTTTCGAATTGAACTGATTGCATAGTAATTCCGTCCCCCATAGGGATTTCAGTTGATACTTACGATTTACACCTCATAGATGGGGCGCTGCAAGCGTTTTGACTACGAACGGTCCAAAATAATGATGAATTACACGGACCCGATCAAAAATAACTAATATATAGGAGTTTGCTTGAGCAATTTAATAAGTCAATGGGACTTCTTACCTACCCCATGCGTGATAGTATAAAATAGTTATCAATATATGTATTATCTTAAACATTGGCTACCAAAATAAAGCATCAAATATACAGATAAACATTTCGGTTTGATATTGGTCAACAGCAGACGATTAATAACCGCCTCATTGACTATTAAATTTATAAATTAACTGGTAAAAACAGAAGCTTATTTGATATCGAATTTGTTATTTATCGAGCGATGTATTTGGCATATATGATCTATTAGATAAAGTATTATTGGACAGGCTATAATTCGTTCCAATTGAAAATAATTCGGTTTAGGTATAACGGACATATGTGTTTTTTAATTTTGTAGAGAGAGAATTATGAAGCTTATGTGGTTCCACTTAATGCCTTACACGGAACTCCCCGATGATTTCCGAGAGAAAAACGCTGGGGTGTGGGTTGATATCGATTCAAATTTATTCAATCCAGAACGGGCTAACCATATGTATAACGATTTTATGGACGAACTGGAATTTGCGTCTAAATGTGGTTTTGATGCTATTTGCGTTAATGAACATCATGCCAATGGATATGGCCTCATGCCTTCTCCTAATTTAATAGCTTCAGGATTGGCTCGGAGCACGCAAGGCACTAAAATTTGTGTAATGGGAAATAGCTTAGCTCTTTACAACCCGCCGACCCGAGTAGCTGAAGAAATGGCGATGATTGATTGTATTTCCGGTGGGAGGTTGATAGCTGGCTTTCCGGTAGGAACACCCATGGATACCTGTTACGCTTATGGTCAAAATCCAAGCATGCTGCGGGATCGATATTATGAAGCCCATGATTTAATTAAACAGGCCTGGACCGACAGGAAAGTGTTTTCGTTTAATGGCCGATTTAATAAATTAAGGTACGTAAATATTTGGCCCCATCCGGTTCAGAAACCCCATCCACCTATATGGATTCCAGGTGGGGGATCCGTAGAGACTTGGCAATGGTGTGCTGAGATGGACTACGTCTATTGTTATCTTTCTTATTTCGGTTATAAAATTGGGCTGAGCACCATGCGAGGTTTCTGGAATGAAATGGAAAAATTGGGGAAGGAACCTAATCCTTACCGTGCGGGATTCCTGCAATTTGTAGGGGTGGCGGAATCCCGTGAAGAAGCCATGCGATTATATAAGGGACCAGCAGAGTACTTTTATGGGAGATGTCTGCATCTTGATCCGAGATTTGTCCAACCACCAGGATATACTACAGAAGCGACCATCAGGGCGCGGGTAGAAGGACAAGTTGCCGCTGCAGCTAAACAAGCTACCAATCGCTCTAAAACTGCAACGGACATTCAAGATATCGTTGATCAGGGCTACATTATTATTGGAAGTCCCGACGAAGTCGCGGAACAGCTTAAACACGCTACACAGGAGATGAACGTCGGGCACCTTATGACGTTATGCCAATATGGAGATATGGATAAACAATTAGCAGCCTATAACACAAAGATGTTTGCTGACCGGGTATTACCACAACTTACTGAGCAATTTGATGACAATTGGGAAGATCATTGGTGGCCGAATCCCATGCCGGAAACGCTTCGAGCCATTCCAAATAGTGAGCTCGATGGTGAATTTTCTAAAGCCGCCGAGTGAACGATATGAAAGAAACTACAATAAATATTAAAGGCGAGGGTTTTAGAGTTTGGGAGGACGGGGTAGGACCCAAAGTAGGGTTTCTTGCCGGATTTGGTGGATTATTGCAATGGCCGTTATTTCTAAAAACACTTTCAAAAACAAATTCCTTTATTGTTCCTTCACTTCCCGGTTTTCCTGGGGGGGGGGGTCGCTCCCACCTATCTTTAGATAGTGAATTGGATTGGTTATTATTGGTTCGCGATTTGCTGGATGGATGTAATTTAACTGGGGAAGACATTATTGGTGTTTCGCTAGGGGGTGCTTTGGCCGCTGATGTTACCGCTGTTTGGCCCGATAAAGCTAAGCGTTTAGTTTTGGTGTCTCCTTTAGGAATATGCAACGGTAACCAACCGATAATTGATCCATGGGGGGTTACGGCTCAGGATCAACCACGCTTATTGTGCAACTCGCCCAAAGTGATTGAAGAACACCAAAAAATACCAGAAGGTCAAGATGAACTTGAGTGGGAAGTATCACAAATAAGAGCAAATGAAGCAGCGGCTCGTTTGCTATGGCCTAACGGAGATACCGGATTACAAAAACGTATTTCGCGAATAGGTTGTGATACATTAATTATTTGGGGAGCTGACGATAAGATAATCCCTAATGAACATAGATCTCTTTACAGCAACGGGCTATCTGGCAGGGTTGAAGAATGTATACTGGCTGGTGCAGGACATCAGGCAGATTTTGATAAGCCTGTGGAATTAGCTGAAATCATTACCAGTTTTTTGGAGAATGGCCAATGAGTAGTTACGAACCCCCAGCTGACGTGACACCGCAAACAGCGGATTTTTTGAAAAAAATAAAAGCATTAAATTTACCCTTGACCGTTACATTGACGCCGAAACAAGCAAGGGAACAAATGGAGAAAGCAGTAGCGGCTCGGGATATTCGTCAATTGCCAATTAAAGAAACTAGGGAACTAAGAATACCAGGCCCCGCTGGGCTAATTCCTGCTCGACTTTATTTACCAACCGAGAACACAGCTAACCCGCCTGGATTGCTTGTATATTTCCACGGTGGTGGTCATGTTATAGGTAGTTTGTTTAGCCATGACGCTAGTGCGCGTGGTTTATGTCACCATGGGCGTTGCGGGGTTTTATCTATTGATTATCGCATGGCACCCGAGGATGTATTTCCCGCATCCGTTGAAGATTGTTTTGCGGCAACGGTTTGGGCAGCTGACAACGCCGTTAAATTAGGTATCGATGGCAATAAAATTGCCGTTGGTGGGGATAGCGCTGGGGGTAACCTTGCAGCGGCGGTTGCCTTAATGGCCAGAGATCAAAAAAGCCCAAAACTCTGTTATCAGGTATTAATATATCCGTTAGTTGATTACCGATGTGAAGGAAGTAGTTACGATCAATTCGGCAAAGGGTATGGAATTCTGGAAAAGGATACTATGCTGTGGTTCCAAAACCACTATTTGGGGCAAGATAAAAAAAATCATAATGATTGGCGGGCATCTCCATTGTTGGCAAAATCGCATGAAAACCTCCCTCCCGCTATCATAATTGCTGCTGGATGTGATGTTTTAAGAGATGAGGCTAGAAATTATGCTAATAAGCTAATAAACGCAGGTGTCTCAGTTACTTATAAGGAATACTCAGGGGTGCTTCACGGCTTTTTTGCGTTGACACAAATGATTGACGAGGCAGATGCGGCCAATCTTGCGGCAGGTCGTGGCCTAATAGCAGCTATGAGTTAAATGAAGCATCCAACCGTATGATCCAAGTATAAAAAATGGGAAAATGGTAACAATTTTAAGCTCAAAACGAGATAGTATTTAGTGGGAGAAATAACATGCGAGAAGCGGTGATTGTTTCTACGGCCCGAACCCCGATAGGTAAGGCCTTTAGAGGGGCGTTTAATAATACACACGGGGCTGTTATGGGTGGACATGTGGTTCAACATGCCGTAGAGAGATCTGGCTTAGCTCCATCGGAAATTGAAGACGTGATTATTGGTTGTGGCTTTCCAGAGGGAGCCACGGGCCATAACGTTGCTCGTCAATGTGCAATAAAAGGTGGGTTACCAGTAACTTCTGCTGGAACGACGGTAAATAGGTTCTGTAGTTCTGGATTGCAGACTATCTCGATGGCTGCCCAAAGAGTTGTCATGGATCAAGTTCCAGCAATTGTAGCTGGAGGTCTCGAGTCAATAAGCCTTATCCAACCTAATATGAATACTAATAACTATACGGAAGATAGTCTGCTTGAAACAAAGCCTGAATTTTGGATGCCAAAGATAGAAACAGCAGACACGGTTGGTCATCGGTATGGTGTAAGTAGAGATGCGCAGGACGAATATGCTTGCGAAAGTCAGCGACGCACAGCCGCAGCGCAAAAAGCAGGTAGATTTGACGATGAAATTGTTCCTTTGCCATCAGTTATGATGTTAAAGAATCGGGAAACAGGCGAAATTTCCTATGAAGACGTTTTATTAGAGAAAGATGAAGGTAATCGCCCTGAAACTAACATGGACGGGCTATCGGCATTGGAACCCGTTCGTGGATTAGACCATTTTATTACCGCTGGAAATGCCAGCCAATTATCCGACGGGGCGTCCGCTTGCGTTGTAATGGAATCAAAGCTAGCCGAAAAACGAAATATAGAACCTCTCGGTCTTTACAAAGGATTAGCAGTTGCTGGTTGCGAGCCAGATGAGATGGGAATTGGCCCGGTACTTGCTGTTCCTCGCTTACTCGAGCGGCACAATCTAAATATTGATGATATTGATCTTTGGGAGTTGAATGAAGCCTTTGCAGTACAAGTGTTGTTTTGTCGCGATAAACTTGGCATTTCTAATGAAATTTTAAATGTGGATGGAGGATCGATTTCAATAGGGCACCCTTATGGCATGAGTGGAGCACGTATGACTGGTCATGCGCTAATTGAAGGAAAAAGGCGAGGTGCTAAGAATATTGTTATTACCATGTGTGTCGGCGGTGGCATGGGTGTAGCAGGGCTTTTTGAAGTATTATGATGAGAGATTGATATGGAATTGATTCTTACATCTGAAGAGGAGGCTTTTCGACAAGAGGTCCGAAAATTTGTAACCGACAATGTGCCTGAACAAGCTAGATTAAAAACTATGACAGGATTTCGTTTAGAAAAAGCTGAACACGTCGCATGGCAAAAAAGGCTTTACGAAAAAGGCTGGATGGCCTCTGGCTGGCCTCTGGAATATGGTGGTACGGGCTGGACTCCCATGCAAAAGCATATTTTCGAAGAAGAATGTGCAGCAGGCGGGGCACCTCCGGTTATAGCATTTGGTGTCACTATGGTTGCACCAGTAATCATGGCTTTTGGGAATGAAGAGCAAAAAGATTATTATTTACCTCGAATTTTAAAATCAGAAGATTGGTGGTGTCAGGGGTATTCAGAACCAGGGTCTGGATCTGATCTTGCATCTCTTCGAACCAGAGCAATTCGGTCTGGGGACTACTATATTGTCAACGGTCAAAAAACTTGGACAAGTTTAGCACAACATGCAGATATGATGTTTTGCCTAGTCAGAACATCTTCGGAAGGAAAAAAACAGCAGGGAATTACGTTTTTATTGCTCGATATGAAGCAAAAGGGCGTAACAGTGCAGCCGATCAAAACGATAGATGGTAGTACCGAAATTAATAACGTTTTCTTGGAAGATGTAAAAGTTCCTGTGAAGAATCGTATTGGAGAGGAAAATAAAGGCTGGACATATGCAAAATACTTATTAGGACATGAAAGAACAGGTATAGCGGCTGTAGGTCGATCTAAGGCACAATTAACGCGACTAAAAACCATTGCCTCGTTAGAAGAACACGAAGGGAAACCGCTAATAGAAGATCCCACCTTCAATAGAAAAATAGCATCTATAGAGATTGATTTACTCGCGTTAGAATCATTGGTATTGCGAATTCTTTCGGACGAAACAGCAGGAAAAGGGCCTGGCCCTGAGGCTTCTTTTCTAAAAATTCGTGGCTCTGAAATCCAACAGGGAATAACTGAGCTTTTGATTGAAGCCGTGGGTTACTATGCCCATCCATACATACCAGAGTCTATGAATACTGGATGGAATGAAGACCCAGTCGGTCCAGAGTATGCTGCATCAATCGCTCCTCATTATTTTAATTGGAGAAAAGCCTCGATATATGGTGGGTCAAATGAGATTCAAAAAAATATAATCGCCAAAGCCGTGCTTGGTTTTTAGAATGCACCACCAAACTTTGTTTTTATTCGAAATTTTATGGATTAAGGTTTTGGGAGGACTTCGTTTCCAATGAGTTTCTCGTTCAATGATGATCAAAAACTTCTAGCGGAAAGTGCGGATCGATTTATTAAGGATAATTATTCTTTTGAAACTCGACGTAAAATAATGAATTCAGAGGATGGGTTTGACAGAGAAATTTGGAAAAAGTTTTGTGATCTTGGTTGGGTTGCTCTTTCTATTCCGGAAGAATATGGCGGCCTTGGAGGAACCACGGTTGATTTGGCGGTTCTACAAGAAAGTATGGGAAAAGGCTTAGTACTCGAGCCATTTTTTAGCACTGTAGTTTTAGGGGTGGCTATTATCGTTAAATCCGGCAATACCGACCAAAAATTAAACATTTTACCAAAAATAGCTGAAGGGAAAAAATTTCTTGCCTTTGCACACACTGAACCACGTTCAAGGTTCAATCTAAATCACGTTGCCACTAGAGCCACTCGTAGTGGCGATGGTTATGTTATAAACGGCCGTAAGGCCGTTGTATACCATGCGGCATCAGCTGATCAAATAGTAGTTTCTGCTCGCGTAAATGGGAGTGACTTTAGCCCAGATGGAGTAACTTTATTTCTCGTGAATAGAAATACCCCGGGTTTATTTTTGCGATCTTATTCAACTATAGATGGTCTAAGGGCTTCCGAAATCCAATTTGATGACGTTAGCGTTGATGAATCTTCTGTTTTAGGCGAGATTGGCCGAGCGATATCTATACTCGAGGCTATTTGTGATCGAGCATGTGTATTATTATGTGCCGAAGCTGCGGGGGCAATGGATATGGCTGTAAAGTTAACCGCTGAGTACCTTAAATCGAGAGAACAGTTCGGTGTCCCTATCGGGTCCTTTCAGGTCTTACAACACCGTTCCGTAGATATGTTGGGTGCCAAAGACTTTTCAAGAGCTTTGACTTATCGTGCCGCCGGCGTTATCGACAATGGCAACTCAAAAGACCGTGCAAAGGCCGTTTCTGCGGCAAAGGTTGAGATGGGTAAAGCAGGAAAGAAAATTGGCCAGGAGAGCATCCAACTTCACGGAGGCATGGGAATGACAGATGATATGTCCATTGGGCACTATTTTAAACGCCTCACAATGATAGATATTCTTTTTGGTAATACAGATTACCATATTAATCGATTTGCGAAATTAGTGTAGTTTCATTAAAACGGGTACTTAAAAGGAGATCAAAATGATTCCGGAGATGACCGAGCGCGCCTCGAAGCTGCGTGCCCGAGTCCAGGGGTTTATGGACGAGTATGTCTATCCAAATGAAACCCTTTATTATCAGCAGATCGATAATGCGGATGATAGATGGGATTGTCCTCCTATTCTCGATGAGCTGAAACAAAAGGCCAAAGGCGAGGGGTTATGGAATTTATTCCTCCCTGAATCGGATAAAGGAGCGGGCTTAACGAATCTAGAATACGCGCCGATATCCGAAGTGATGGGAAAAATTTCATTTGGATCAGAAGTATTCAATTGTTCAGCCCCTGATACAGGAAATATGGAAGTCCTTGAACGCTACGCGAGTCAGGACAATAAAGAGCGTTGGTTAAAACCTTTGCTGAACGGAGATATTCGTTCGGCTTTTGCCATGACAGAACCCGCTGTAGCTTCTTCGGATGCCACCAACATCGAATCAAGTATTGTCCGAGATGGAGACTTTTATGTGATTAATGGCCGGAAATGGTGGACATCTGGCATCCTAGATAAGAGATGTAAAATTCTTATTTTCATGGGTAAAACAGACCCAAAAGCAGAAAAACACAAACAGCAATCAATGATTTTAGTGCCGTTAGATACGGCTGGTATAACCATTAACAGAGCTCTAACCGTGTTTGGATATGATCATGCTCCACATGGGCATGGAGATGTATCATTTAAGAATGTTAGAGTACCAAAAAATAATATTTTATTAGGTGAAGGACGCGGATTCGAAATTGCTCAGGGAAGACTTGGGCCGGGACGAATCCATCATTGTATGCGATGTATAGGACAAGCAGAACGGGCTTTAGAATCCATGAAATCTCGAGCTAAGTCCCGGGTGGCATTTGGCACAAAGCTATCTGATAAAGGGGCATTGCGTCATAAAGTAGCTGAAGCGCGCATTAAGATTGATCAAACAAGACTTATGGTTCTCTATGCTGCTCACAAGATGGATACGGTCGGCAATAAGGCGGCTCGTAAAGAAATAGCTATGATAAAAGTGGCAGCACCTCGAATGGCCTGTGAAATTATCGATGAAGCCATTCAAGTACATGGTGGCGGTGGCGTTAGCCAAGAATTTAAACTCGCGCATTCTTACGGCCATTCTCGAACTTTAAGATTGGCAGATGGTCCCGATGAGGTGCATTTGGAGGCCATAGCGAAAGCAGAATTTCGGCGAAATGATTAATCTTAACGCTTGCATTTTTACTCGGTCTAACCTCATGTTAAATTATTTAATCGGTTCAAACTGCAGAGCTTTTAATTTTTATAATTTATTATAAAGATTGAGCAATTTCCCAACCTATATCTGCCAATCGTGGAGCTTTAACTCCAACTTCCACAGCGTTTTCCGAACTAGCGTTTCCTTGAAGGCCGCGGGCATAGACCCCCTGGCAAATGGAGGCTAGTCGGAAGCAGGAAAAAGCCAAGAAAAACTTGAAGTCTGGGATATCCACCCTTCCCGTGGCAATTGAATATCTTGCTACATAGTCTTCGATATCTGGGATGCCGTGGGCCTTCAAATCAAGTCCGACCAATCCATTAAGGGATGTTCCATCATGAGGTAAGCTATATGGCATGCAATTATATGCCAGATCGGCTAACGGATGTCCCAACGTTGATAATTCCCAATCTAAAATGGCTATTACCTTTGGTTCTCGAGGATGAATCATTAGGTTTCCCATACGAAAATCGCCATGTGCGATTGATATTTCATCTTTGAATGGCTTGTGGTTAGGTAACCAATCGATCAAACAATCCATAGCAGGAATTGGATCCGTTTTTGCTGCATCAAACTGGTTGGTCCAACGTTCTATTTGCCGTCCTATATAATTCTCGGGTTTACCAAAATTTTTCAAACCAATTGTCTCAAAATCAACTAAATGAAGTGATGACAGCGCATCATTCATAGAATAGAAAATTTTCCTTCGTTCATTCGGTGTAAATTTCCCTGGTAAGGATGTGTCATCGAAAACTCTTCCATCCAAATAATCCATTATAAAAAATGGAGTGCCTATAATTTTAGGGTCTTCGCATAAATGGTGCATTTGGGGGACTGGAACAGGAGTATTCGCCAAAGCCGCCATAATCCTGTATTCGCGTTCTATCAAATGAGCTGATGGAAGCAGATTTCCAGGGGGTTTCTTTCGTAACACATATAATTTACGACTGGTTTCCAGTCGGAATGTAGGATTAGACTGCCCGCCTTGAAATTGTTGAACTGAAACACCTTCTTTGAAGTCTTTTAAACCCTGCGAGCTTAGATAATTAGAAAGTTCGAATTCGTCGAATTTATGGTTTGCACCAACTGGGCCGAGGTTAGCCATCAATCAATCCTTAGGAAGGATCGGTGATCATGCGACCACCATCAATTGTAATAGTTTGACCCGTAAGATAATTACCAGCCCTAGTAGCAAGGCTGGCAGCTAATATCCCGATGTCATCGGGATCTCCTAATCTGCCGAGAGGTGTTATCTTTTCTACTGCCGCGGTTTTTCTAGGGTCTTCCCATAGTTCTCTTGCGAAATCCGTTTTTATCAAGCCAGGCGCAATAGCGTTCACACGTATATTATGAGGACCCCATTCTACGGCCAAATTTCTCACTAACTGCTGTTCGGCGGCTTTTGAAAGTGAGTATAATCCGAGGTTTTTGCTGCCTTTGAAGCCCCCGATGCTGGAAATAACTATTACCACTCCATCTTTTCGATTTGCCATTTCTGGGCAAACCATGTTGCATAGCCAGAAAACGCTTTTTACGTTGGTATCCATAATTTTGTCATATGCTCCATCATCAGCATTGAACATGGGCCCGTAGACTGGATTGGTAGCTGCATTACAAACGAGAATATCAATTTTTCCATAGATTTTTTTAGTTTGGAAAACTAAATTAGTTAATGCAACTTTACTGCCAATATGACATGGAATGGCCACAGCCTCTTGACCTTTATCTCTAATATTTGCTGCAACTTTCTCACATGCCTCTGATTTCCGGCTAGAAATTATTACTTTTGCTCCAATAGCAGCCATATTTTCTGCAATCGATTTCCCGATTCCTTTAGTCGAACCGGTAATAACAGCCACCTTTTCAGAAAGATCAAACATCAACAATACTCCGTTAAACAAAAATGAATTTTCAAGTAGCGGTCAGGCCACCATCAACAATTATTTCGGAACCTGTTGTGAACCTGGAATCATCACTCGCTAGATATAGAATTGCACCGGCGATGTCATCAGCATTTGCCAATCGCCCCATCGGTGCAGCCGTCTCCAACGCAGATCTATAACGGTCCGGCATACGATGTTGTGCTACCATTTGGTTAACCATTGGAGTGTCTGTATAGGATGGATGAACGGAATTGCATCTTATTCCATAACCCTTCCGCGCGCAGTGGAGAGCAACCGACTTGGTTAATAAACGCACAGATCCTTTGGAAGAACAATAGGCGGCTAACTGCGGGGCACCTATTATTCCAGCTACACTAGATATATTAATTATAGACCCTCCGTTGGGATTTTCTTTCATCAAAGTTAGTCCATATTTACATCCCAGAAAGGGACCTTCTGAATTAACGGCATGGATGGATCTCCACTGTTGAAGGGTAGTTTCTTCAATTGTTCCCCCCGTTCCTACTCCAGCATTATTGACCAAAATATCAAGCTTACCATGCAAAAGTCCTATTTCCTGAATAACTTTGATCCAAGATTTTTCTGAAGTAACGTCATGATGAAGACTTGTCACACTTGTTTCAAATTCTTCGAATATCTTCCCAGTGTTTTTCGGTGACATCGGTTTTATGTCGGTCATAATAACCGAAGCCCCTTGCCGAGCTAACATAATACTGGTAGCCAGCCCTATTCCTGATCCAGCACCTGTTATTAGGGCTACTTTTCCGATAATTCGCCCTGCACCTGCTCCAAACATATCGCACTCCCTTGGTAAAAGCAGTTTCTTAAGGTTAGCAGGATTTTGTAAAGTCATTGAAACTTTCTAAGGTTAGTCTTTAGAGCTATCGAGCAAACTACCGTTTGGTAAGGAAGGATTAAAGATATGGGTTTAAACAGTACAATTCAGTTAAAACGAGTTTTAGTCACAAATGACGACGGTATTGATGCTCCAGGTTTAAAAATAGCCGAATTAGTCGCCGCTAAAATTGCTGAAGAAGTTTGGACGGTAGCACCTGCAGCGGATTATAGCGGTGGATCGCGACAATTAAGTCTGCATAAGGCTTTACGATTGCACGAATATGGCAAGCAAAGATATGCCTTAACTGGGTCACCTGCGGATTGCGTCATGATCGGTGTGGGATCCGTTTTAAATAAACTAAAACCAGATTTAATTATATCCGGCGTTAATTCGGGATTTAATATTGGTGGTGATGTAGGGTTTAGCGGAACTGTAGGTGCTGCTATGACAGCTAATGTTCTCGGGATTCCAGCTGTGGCCCTGAGTCAAGGTTGGCAAAGTAGAGATGCTATTCCTTGGGAAAACTCCGAATTCTGGTTACCAAAAGTAATGAAGTTTTTGATACAAATTGATTTATGGCCTTGGGAGTTTGTCCCGAACGTAAATATTCCCCACTGCGACCTTGACTCAATTTCGGGTATCAGAGCAAGTAGGTCTGGGCGTTCTACCCGAACATTTCCGGCGATTGAAACGAGAATTGATTTAAGAAATCAAAAATATTATTGGCTATATCTTTCAAAACAGTACGATGAACCTGATCCCGATGAGGATATTTCTGTACTACAAGAAAACTTCGTTTCTATATCTCCGATTGGTCGCAACGCAACCGACGAAATAGCTTATAAAATGCTAGAACGATTAACATTGAATTTATAAACTTTTAAAGTCTGGTCGTTTGGTGACTATTGGTGATAAATTAATTCAAGTGATACTACGTTGGATTACTAAATCATGACGAGCCTTTACTCCCGCATGATGGATTTGCCTTTGATGATTTCTAGCATCATGGATTACGCTGCGGATGTTCGGTCAGACGTTGAAATTGTGTCTCAGCGGGTTGAAGGCGATTTACATCGGTACACATACAGTGAAGCGAGCGTCCGAACGGCTCAGTTAGCCTACGCTTTGCAATCGTGGGGAGTTTTGGAGGGTGATAGGATCGCCACCTTGGCGTGGAATGGATACCGTCATTTAGAGTTATATTTTGCCATAGCAGGAATTGGGGCAGTATGTCATACGATCAATCCACGTTTATTTCCCGAACAATTGGTTTATATAATTAACCATGCAAAAGACCGAATTTTATTTTTGGAAGTTAGTTTTGTTCCCCTGATATTTTCAATTATTGAGGAGCTGCCAAAGGATCTTAAATTTGTGCTTTTATGCTCTAAGGAGAGTATGCCAGAGTCCAAATTGCCAAATGTGCACTGTTTCGAGGACTTGCTTATAGGACAACCGAAATCAATTGAATGGCCAACATTAGATGAACGGTCTGCATCCGGACTTTGTTATACTTCGGGAACTACCGGGAATCCAAAGGGAGTGTTGTTTTCTCATCGTTCAACTTTATTACACACGCTTGGCATGCTAGTATTTGGGGCGGAAGCTGGATTAACTCAAAACGATGTAGTGCTACCAGTAGTGCCGTTATTCCATGCTAATGCATGGGGGTTACCATTTGCCACACCACTTGTAGGTGCCAAATTGGTGCTGCCTGGTCCAAATTTAGATGGAGAGAGCCTTTTCAATCTTATGGATTCAGAGGTCGTTACTTCGGCTTGGGGAGTTCCTACTATTTGGCTAGGATTGCTGGAAGCAATTAGAAAACATGGGCGCAAGCCTCGTGGTTTTAGAGTTTTACTTACAGGCGGAGCTGCGGCACCTAGATCAATGATCGAGGAATTTGAAATAGAATATGGCGTAAGTGTTCTTCACGGCTGGGGAATGACTGAAATGAGCCCAATAGGAGCAACAAGTTCATTAAATGCTTCGATGAGAGCTAAACCCATTAAAGAACAAATAGACTTAAAGTCCTATCAGGGACGAAGAATGTATACTGTGGATTGGCGTATCGTGGATGAAAACGGTATCGCATTGCCCCATGATGGTCAAAGTTTTGGGGAATTACAGGTAAAAGGCCACGGAGTAATGAACGGTTATCACGAGGACGAAGAAGCTTCGTCTAGCTCTATGACAAAGGATGGCTGGTTAAAAACAGGAGATATAGCTAAAATTACTGTGGATGGATTTCTAATTTTAGTAGATAGAACCAAAGACGTAATTAAATCTGGGGGAGAATGGATAAGTTCAATTGAGTTAGAAAATACAGCTCAGGCACACCCCGATATAATAGAGTGTGCGGTCATCGCCATCCCTCATCCCAGATGGGGCGAAAGGCCGCTGTTGATTGTTACTTTAGTTCAAGGGGCCACGCTTACGGGAGAAGATATAATTAAATATTTGAGTAATAAGGTTGCCAAATGGTGGCTGCCAGAAGACGTAATTTTCGTTGATGAATTGCCTCACACCGCAACGGGAAAACTTTCTAAGTTAACTCTAAGGGAACGTTTTAAAAATCACGTTTCATCAACTTAGGGGGCTGAAAAATAAAAACTTGTGCCATACGTTTTTTCACTCTCGAAAGCTTGGATCTTGTTGATCCATGAGACGCATAAACGCAGCAAATTCTATATGGCCCGGTTCACACGCTCCAAACCCTGTTGCAAAATCGTTTGCTCCCTTAACTGAAAACTCGGCAGCCCTTTTTGAGGGAACCGAATAACCCCCGCATCCATTGGCCATTATTTGAACTTGGCATGCTCGGTCAAGCCTATACATCCAGATAAAAGCCTCCGCCACAGTTTCCCCTACAGAAAGGAGGCCATGGTTCTTTAATATCATTGCTTTATTATATTTTCCTAAACTTGTAGCAAGCCTTTCTCGTTCGTCTAAGTTGTGATCACCACTAGCACCCTCAAATTCGTGATAAGATAGACATTCATGAAATCCTAAACCAAAGATATTATGTTCCAGTATTCCGTCTTTAGACGCTGCTACGGCCATACCAGGTATACTATGTGTGTGTATCACGCATTTGGCGTCTGGGCGGGTCATATGTATTGAACTGTGGATCACATAGCCTGCTCGATTTAAAGGGAACTTTGTATGTCCAATTACATTTCCGTCTAAATCAATTTTAATTAAGTCAGAAGCCTTGATTTCACCTAATCGAAGTCCAAAGGGGTTAATAAGAAAATGGTGTTCGATTCCAGGTACACGCACTGTACTGTGGGTATTAATGGAGTCTTCCCAACCAAGATAAGCATTTATACGAAACAAACATGCCAGTTCCACACGGAGTGACCATTCGAAATCTGATATGGAAGTATCTACTTGTGCCATCATAATTTTTTATCATTTAAGTGATATAGAGCAGGATGCTAGTCCTTAAATCAAATTTTTTATGGTTAATCTAACTGTTTTAGACCATGACCAATGTTTCAATTGTAGTGGATTATTTGAATTTATATCAATACTAATATCAAGGATATTGACCATTTTCGTAAATTAGGATGGCAGAAAAATAAATGAATTTCTGTTTTCTGATTTTCACTAAGAAATTACAATAGACGAATATTTTGTTAAAGAGCTTTTCTGAGGTTATGTTTGTAATAATAAAATAAGACTGACTGTCGATATATACAGCATGTTTAGCGAATGTAGATATGAAGATTTTTGCAACTTTTAGAGAAATCGTTTCGAGCCCATGAGTCCTTTCTGCAAAATCTCTATCACTCGTTTTCGTCTTGAATGCATGAAAACAATTGTTTTCCTTAGCATTTTTATTTTGTTCAACTTAGTAGTGTATTCCTCGGGTTTAGCCAGTGGCTACAAGATAGGTGCGGAAAGTGTATCGGATCTTGGGCGTGCCGGTGCCGGAGGAGCTGCATTAGCCGGCGATGCGTCAATCAACCATTCGAACCCGGCTGGTCTAGTGCGACTGAATCGTCGAGAATGGATTCTGGGAGGAACCTACGTACATCCAGATGTTGCTTTTGAACCTGCTGATTCCAATTTTTTTGACGGCAGTATACTTTCAGGAAGTAATGGCGGCAACGCTGGGACACCGGCCTTTGTCCCTAATATGCATGTTGCTATGCCAGTAAATGATAAATTTGCGGTCGGTGCCTCCATCACTAGTCAGTACGGCCTTGTTACAGATTACCATCCTCAATTTATAGGTCGATACGATTTGGTCAACGCTAGTCTTTTCGGTGTTAATTTTAATCCATCTGCGGCTTGGAAAATATCAGAAAAAGTTGCGATTGGTTTTGGACTAAATGTTGCCTATGGACGTCAAAAATTACGTCAGGCAGTTGATTTTGGTAGCGTTTGTGGAGTGGCACTTGGACGATCAACATGTGATGAGGTTTTTGATTTAGTCCCCGGGCAAAGTGACGGTTTAGCTAGAGTGCGTATTGATGATTGGGCAATGGGTTTTAATTTAGGCGCGCTTTACGATATCAATAAGGCCACAAGGGTTGGCATAGCTTATAGATCTAGGCTGAAATTCGATGGCCAAGGCCATGCACGCAATCAGTTTCCGGAAGAAGTTCAAAGGTTTCTGTTAGCGACGGGAACCGACCCAGCCTTCACAAATAGTAATGCGTCTAGCCAATTTTATTTTCCAGCAAGTGGGGAATTATCAGTATCCCATATTTTGAACGATAGGGTTATTCTTTTGGCAACTCTAGGTTGGATTGATTGGTCTGTTGTAAAAGAGTCGCGGATTCAGTTTGAAAATCCGTTTGCCATAGATTCGGTGTCTAGAGTTGACTATCGAGATTCATATCAATTTTCTGCTGGTTTAGATTACAAAGCATCTGATTCAGTTATTATACGTGGTGGGGTAGCACTCCAGCAGTCGCCTGTTCGCGATAGTTTCAGAGAACCATCGGTTCCAGATGCTGATCGAATAATTATAGCGATTGGGGCATCTTATAGGTATAAACTGGGGATTATTCTGGATCTCGGTTATCAATTTCATAATCTTACCGATGGCCCCCAAGACCGAACGGCTGTGACCGGATCGAGAACTCGTGGAAATTACGATGTAACATCGCATTTTCTTGGAGTGGGTCTTCGGTTGAAGTTTTGAAGACTATTAGTGTTGAGGCGCTCAAGTCCAATTCTATTTAGGAGGCGAAATGGCTAGGTTTGACTTTGGATCTAATAAGGATGCCAAAGAGCAGCCTAGGGTCTTACGTGATATGGTTTGGCTTTATATTAAGGCCTCAATTGTTGCGGTTGGTGCTTTTGTTGTCTTATTAGGAACGGATTCACTTTACAGTATCGAACAATTTTTAGCGTTTATGATAGCGATTTTTGTCGTAGTGCCGCTTTACGTTACTGTTGATGTTTTAGTTATTAGACGTCAGGTGGCGCCGCTAACTCGCTACTTCGCAGCTGAACAGTTGGATAGCGTGGACAGGAAACTAATGGTCGATGCATTAGTTTGCTTGCTCAACCTGCCATGGAAATCCGTAATACGTAATTTGACGGTCCATGGCCCAACCTCCTTTATCGTAGCTTTTGCAACGATAATGTTTCTAGAGCATGTAATTGGGATTGAATTCACAGGTATTCAGATAGGTTTTTTATTAGGATTTGTTTTAGTTTTTGCGACTCCAGCTCATGCCTTATTCGAATTTTTCTCAGTATCGAGATACTGTGAACGACTGTTAGGGCAAATTTGGCCGCGGGGTGGCACGCATCCGCCAGAATTGGGTGAGAGGGTCGTTCAATTAGGGCTAAGAGCTAAGTTGATAGTATTGATCGTCTTTGTTTCAACTCTACCGATATTATTTCTTGCAAGCTCTATAATCATAAAACTAGGCGATTTAGCAATAGGAAGTGGGAGTATCGAGACCAGCATTTATATCTCAGTTTGGACTACAACACTATTGTGTTTGATAGGAGGTATGGGTGCGGCATTAGTAATGGCACGAGAGGTAGGTAGCCACGTTACAAACATGTTAGGCGTAATGAATAAAGTTGAAGGAGGGGATTTCTCAAGCGAATTGACGATCGTATCAGCAGATGAATATATGGATTTGTATCGCGGTTTCAATACGATGATTGAAGGTCTGCGATCGGAATTCGAAATGTTGGAGGTCACCAAGGATCTTAGTGGGGAAATTCACTTGGATGCACTGCTAGGGCGGTTGATGCAATCGGCGGCAGACCTGTTGGGCTCGGAACGTGCTACTGTATTTCTTTATGATAAAAAAACGGATGAATTATGGTCAAGGTACGCAATGGGAATGGAATCTGGCGAGATCAGGTTTCCGGCAAATCAAGGGATTGCAGGTCAAGTTTTTAAAACGGGGGAGCCGATACAAGTCAACGAAGCCTATACAGATCCACGATTTAACCAGGAAATAGACAAGAAAACTGATTTTATCACTAAAAATATTCTTAGCATCCCAATTCTTACAAAATCCGGGGCTTCAGTGGGCGTTACTCAGGTCCTTAACAAAAGAGACGGCGCTTTTAACAATCGCGATTTGCAGCGATTGACCGCATTTACTGCCCAAGTGTCAGTTTCATTGGAAAATGCACAACTCTTCGATGAAGTTTTACAAGTTAAAAACTACAACGAGAATATTTTGGCAAGTGCCAGTGATGCAATTGTGACCGTCGAAACAGATGGTAAGATTATTAAGATAAACGAGGCGGGAAAATCGTTATTAGCTGGAGGAGAGGATGCCGTCGATCGCAATATAAGAGAGTTATTCTTGGATGGGCAATCCCATATTATAGAAACGGTGGAGCGGGTAATCCGTAGTGCCCGTTCGGATATCGCATTGGATTTTGATTTCACAACAAAAATCGGTGATACGGTTTCGGCTCATGTCAAGACGGATGCTTTGTCTGACGCGGACGGGACTGTAATTGGTGCTTTGTTGTCTTTCGAAGATCTCAGTGATGAGAAGCGTCTTAAGTCCTCTATGTCGCGCTACTTATCCGCCGATATAGTTGATCAGGTCATGGAAGGAGGACTTGATGCGTTGGGAGGAACCGACCAAGAGGTTTCGGTTTTATTCGCAGATATTAGGGGTTTCACTACCATTTCGGAGGCACTGACGGCAACCGAAATTGTCGAAATGCTAAACGAATATTTTACCCGGATGGTTGATGAGATTTTTGACAAAAATGGGGTGTTGGATAAATTTATTGGTGATGCAATCATGGCTATATTTGGTACGCCCTTTCCCGCGAGTACCGATGCCGATGATTCTGTGCGCGCGGCATTAAATATGTGCCGTTCCCTCGAGGCCATGAATGCAGAAAGGAGAAGTAAGGATCTTCCAGAAATAAAGATGGGTATTGGCATTAATTCCGGAAGAGCCGTAGTCGGGAACATAGGGTCGCCAAAACGGATGGAATATACTGTTATCGGAGACTCGGTAAACCTTGCCTCTCGAGTAGAGGGGTTAACTAAACATTACGGTGTTGAGGTTCTTGTGACTGAGGCAACAAAAAATCTTCTCTCGCCAGATATTGCGATTCGAGAACTTGATCTAATAGCAGTAAAAGGAAAAGATCAATTAGACGTGATTTATGAAGTCGTTAGAACAGATGGTCCGTCTGAGATGGCGGATGATCCAGAGGGATTATCTAGCTTTGCTAAAGGCCTAGCATTTTATAGATCCAAGGAATGGATCGCGGCGGTTGATCTGTTTGAGCAACTCTGTGCGAGATATCCACGTGACCTTCCAAGTAAGATATATTTAGAGCGCGTCCTAACTTTTAGTAGGGAACCACCTCCCAATGACTGGGATGGTGTTTGGCGGTTTGACGAAAAATGAATTGTAGGGACGAGTTTTTAGAAACTTCCTGATAGAATTGTCATTGGTATAGGAGACAGTAGATTGTTGATAATCCATCTTATAAAATTTCTCCTGATGTATACATTTTTATTTATCGAGTAGAGTGTGTTTGGGAAATAAAAAGTATAAATTTGAATTTTGGGGGACATTAAGAGGTGAAGGATAGTGTACGTTTAGCCGTGGACGTCGGGGGCACTTTTACCGACGTTGCATTGGAATATGAAGATCGTTTAATTACAGCGAAGGTGCTTACGACTCCCGTAAGGCCAGAAGAGGGCGTTATTGCTGGCATTCAGAAAGCCGTTTCCGAATGCGGCTTGAAAGTTAATGAAGTCGGGTTAATAATTCATGGCACAACACTAGCGACCAATGCATTAATCGAACGGAAGGGTGCTAAAGTCGCTTTAATCACGACGGAGGGGTTACGAGACTCGCTCGAGATGGCCCAGGAAAACAGGTTTGAGCAATACGATATAAATATTGACCGACCTAATCCCCTGGTTCCTAGGTATTTGAGATGGGGTGTAAAGGAACGGTTAAATTATCGAGGTGAGATTCTAATAGAATTAGATCAGCATTCCATTACCGAAATTCTGCCGTTATTAGAAAAACACGAAGTCGAATCCGTTGCAATTGGATTGATTCATTCTTATGCAAATCCAATTCATGAACAGCATATAGCTAATGAGATACGCAAATACAATCCGGAACTATCAATAACATTATCTAGCGAGGTTTGCCCGGAAATCAGGGAATATGAAAGGCAGTCTACCGCTTGTGCCAACGCATATGTCCAACCTATGCTTTCCGAATACTTAACTCGGTTAAATAGGAATTTAAAAAGTCACGGATTTAATTGTCCCTTTTTATTAATGACCTCTGGTGGAGGTTTGACGGATCTTAACACTGCAATCCGATTTCCAGTCCGATTAATCGAATCCGGTCCTGCTGGTGGGGCAATATTGGCTGCGGAAATAGCGAAAGATTGCGATGTTAGTAATGTTGTGTCTTTTGATATGGGTGGAACTACCGCTAAAATTTGCCTGATAGATGGCCATAAACCGCAAATGACAAGGACGTTTGAAGTCGCACGGGTATATCGAAATTTAAAAGGTAGTGGATTACCGGTCCGCATTCCCGCAATAGAAATGGTTGAAATTGGTGCAGGTGGAGGCTCCATAGCCAGTGTCGATGATATGAATCGTATATCAGTTGGTCCCGAGAGTGCAGGAGCGGTACCAGGGCCAGCTTGTTATGATCAAGGCGGTGATTTGCCTACCGTAACGGATGCTGACTTGGTTTTAGGGAAGATTGAACCTAGCCGTTTTGCAGGAGGAACCGTTACCTTAGCACCCAAAAATGCAATAGCATCGATCATTAAGAGGGTGGGAACTCGCTTGGAATTAACTGATACAATGGCTGCGTTCGGTATTTCGGAAATCGTGGATGAAAATATGGCAAACGCAGCACGCGTTCATGCTATCGAGTGGGGCAAAGACATTACAGCTCGTGCGATGATCGCTTTTGGCGGTGCGGCACCGATTCACGCAGCTAGGTTAGCGGAAAAACTTGGTATAAAGAAGATTATTATTCCAAAAGGGGCTGGAGTAGGCTCTGCGATTGGCTTTCTTAGAGCACCTATTTCATACGAAGTAGTGCGCAGTCAATACATGATGCTAGAGCAATTTGATCCGACGATGGCGAATTCCTTGTTATCTGAAATGTCTAAAGAAGCTCGGGGAATTGTTGCAAGCGGATCCGGAACTAATGATATTGTTGAAACAAGATTCGCTTATATGAGATACCATGGTCAGGGACACGAAATTGTTGTGCCAGTTCCCAACAGATTACTGCAACCAGAAGATTCGGAAACTTTGAGGAAATCCTTTGAGTCGGAATATCAACGTTTGTATACACGGTCGGTTCCAGGGCAACAGCCAGAGATATTAAGTTGGACGCTTGCTGCAATCGGACCAAAACCGCAGGGTGCTCCGTCAAAAATGCCTGGTAAAGAAGAAAAAGGGGATGGAGTAGGTAGACGCAAGATATTTGATTCATCTTTATCTCGTTATATCGTGGCAGATACTTATAGACGCGAAAATATCACTTTGGGTCAACAAATTGCTGGTCCAGCCCTGATTATGGAAGATCAAACGACTATTATTGTATCGAAGGGATATGTGGCAGAAACCCATGAAAAAGGTCATATGATTTTAACACGCGGTGTCTGAATTTGGAGGTGCAGTATGCGAAATGTTGGCGCTATAGACCAAATAAACATGCAAATACAATGGAATCGCTTATTGTCAGTTGTGGAAGAACAGGCACAGGTGTTGGTCCGAACGGCATTCTCCACTGCCGCTCGTGAAGCTGGTGATATTTCGGCTGGTGTCTTTGATCCCTTGGGGCGAATGTTAGCGCAAGCCGTAACTGGTACTCCAGGACATGTTAATGCTATGGCCGCTTCAGTTGGTTCATTCCTCGAAATATTTCCTCTCGAAATAATGGAAGAAGGGGACGTGTATGTCACTAATGATCCTTGGAAAGGAACCGGACACCTCAATGACTTTACAGTGGTCACCCCGACTTTCTTGAATGGAAACATAGTGGCACTTTTTGCAAGCACAACACACGTAGTTGATGTTGGAGGAAGAGGTTTTGGACCAGATGGTCGACAAGTTTATGAAGAAGGTTTGAATATACCAATTATGCCAATGGCTAAAAGAGGTAAGTTTTCTGAACCATTATTTGGAATTATTCGAGCAAATGTTCGGAATCCGTTAGAAGTTGAAGGTGATTTATATTCCTTAGCTGCTTGCAATCAGGTGGGTGGAATTCGTTTAATAGACATGATGAAAGAATTTAAATTAACGTCACTGAAAAATCTTGGGCGTCATATTATTGAGGCCTCTAACAAAGGAATGCTTAAAGAAATAAAAAAGCTTCCCTTTGGGAAATTTAAAAACAGCATGCGGATAGACGGTTATGAGCGGTCGATTGATCTAGTTTGCGAAATGACTATTGGTTCGGAAGGTATAGAATTGGATTTTACTGGGACTTCTCCGGCTTCAACTTTTGGAATAAATGTGCCTGTTACGTATACCCAAGCTTATGCTAGCTTTGGAATACGTTGTATAATAGGATCCCAAATCCCGAATAATGCCGGCTCATTAGCTCCAGTCCAAATTAAAGCTCCGTTGGGTTGTATTTTAAACGCACCACATCCTGCTGCCGTTACTGCCCGACATGTTATTGGCCAAATGCTTCCAGACGTAGTGATTGGTTGTTTGAATCAGATTATTCCAGAACGTGTTCCAGCAGAAGGAACTTCATGTCTTTGGAACCCCGTTTTACTAGGAGGCCACGGATTAACAGAGGAAGATTATGGTGGCGCTACACCATTTGCTATGAATACATTTCATTCCGGTGGAACAGGTGCTAGGCCCGCTAAAGATGGTTTAAGTGCCACAGCGTTCCCATCTGGCGTTCGAAATACACCAATCGAGGTAAACGAGACCATTGCGCCCCTAATCTTTTGGAAGAAAGAGTATCGTAAGGATAGCGGTGGCCCAGGTACTTACCGGGGTGGTGTAGGGCAAGTTATGGAAATAGCGCATGCTCAAGATGCCCCATTTGCCATAAACACAATGTTTGACAGGGTGATTTTTCCACCGCGAGGTAGAAACGGAGGATGCAATGGCATTACTGGACGTATATTTCTAAAATCCGGAAAGGAGTTAAAAGGTAAAGGTCGACAAAGTATTCCAAGGGGCGATTGTGTGGTAATCGAAATGCCTGGCGGAGGGGGTTTAGGTAATCCTAAGAATAGAAAGAGGGAAAGTATCGCTAATGACGTGAAAAATGGCTTAGTCAGTGTTGAGCAAGCTAAAACAATATATGGTATTGATGATTTATGATTGTTGTCTTCACTCAATCATTGCTACAGCTCTAATAGGGCTTCCTGTTCCACCTTTAATCCTCAATGGGAATCCGATAAAGCGAAAACGTCCTTTGTCTAGCAGTTGATCAAGATTAGTGAGACACTCCATATGCGTTATGCCTCTTTCAGCGCAAGCTAAATGTGCTTTGAAGTTAGCTTCTCCTTCTGGTGCGGGACTTATGGCTTCTACACCAAACATAATGATACCTTTATCGGCCAGCCAATGGACTGCATCAACGTGCAGACCGGGAAAGTCATGCAGATAGCCAGGGGTCCCGAAAAGTCGTTCATTAACCGCCATGTATAATAAAACCGTATCCCGTTCCTGTATCTGCTGTCCCGACCTTTTAAGCGCTTCTTCCATTTCTTGAATAGTAATTTCGTGCTTTAATGGAACATCGGATAAATCGAGACATATGGCTTCTGTGAAAAAGTTCTCCAATGGTACTTGATCGATAGACGGTGCGTCAGCTGATGGATTAAAATGACATGGAGCATCTACGTGAGTTGCTGAGTGATCGCTTAAGGAGAGGGTTAAGGATTTTGAGGTGAATGTTGTTTTCCCAGCCTGTTTTACTTCATTATGGTCATTCCAAACCGTCATTATAACCGGAGGATGGGAAGGATGCGCTGGTGTCCGATGATGTATTTCGCGACTGAGGTCTATCAGTTTCATAATATTATCCCGATCACTATCTAATGGCTAGCCGGTATATTTGTATCTTAAATAATAAATTGAAAGTAAATTTATGTATATGAATTCATTTATTATTCATTGTTTATGAAAGAAACATTATGCAAAGTATTGAAAATAAAGTAATATTAATTACTGGCGCTGCTGGAAACTTAGGTAGAGTGGTTGCCGAAAGGGCTCTAAGTTACGGGGCGCGGATAATCGTTACCGACTGGTTTGGAAATCAACTTGAAAATTTGTTTCAAGAAAGTAATAACGTAGCTTTATTTCCGGATATCGACCTTTCGCAAGCTAATTCCTGTCGTGAATTTGTTGACAAGGGACAAGAAAAATTTGGGGAAATAGACGGCTTAATCTCAACGGTGGGTGGATTCGCCTATTCCTTAGTCGATGAAGATTCATATCTCACGTGGGAAAAAATGGTGGATTTAAATATGAAAACTACATTTCATATTAGCCAAGCCATATTGAATCCCATGAAAAAACAGGGTCGAGGATCAATGGTTCTTACGGCGGCCACAGCGGCTTCAAAAGGACCACCGGGCGTGTCGGCTTACGCCAGTTCAAAATCCATGGTAATGCGATTTACTGAAAGCTTGGCAGGTGAAGTTAAGCAAACTGGTATCCGTGTCAATGCGGTTGCGCCAAGCGTTATAGATACACCAGAAAATAGGTCAGCTATGCCTGATACTGATCCCATTGGATGGGTTTCAGCAGATGAAATTGCTGATGTTATGCTTTTTTTAATATCCGACCATTCCCGAGGTATAAACGGAGCGATAATTCCTGTTACCGGTAAAGGTTAAGTAAACGGATTAACCTTAACCAGAAGAAATACTATGTCGTTGTAGGGAGTGATTTATGACAATTATCAGTACCCAAATACAATTGGCCGCCCGCCCAGTTGGGGAGCCGAAACTAAGTGACTTTCACATGACTCAGGTTGAACTTCCAACGTTAGGGGACGGAGAGATTTTATGTCGCATTATTTATCATTCGTTGGACCCGTATATGCGGGGTCGCATGGACGACACCAAATCCTACGCTCCTCCAGTTAAAATTGGGGAAGTCATGGGAGCAGCTGCCGTGGCGGAAGTTATGGAATCAAATAACTCGCGGTTTCAACCTAATGACCTCGTAACTGGCATGTTCGGTTGGCAAAGTTACATCATTAACGATGGTCGGGGAGTGAGAAAATTAGATCCAACGTTGTCACCGATATCGACTTCAATTGGTATTCTTGGAATGCCGGGCATGACAGCTTACGTGGGTTTATTGGACATTGGAGAACCAAAGGACGGAGAGACCGTAGTAGTTTCTGCTGCATCGGGTGCTGTAGGGTCGCTTGCAGGACAACTTGCCAAGTTGAAGGGATGCCGTGCGGTGGGGATAGCAGGTACAGCGGAAAAATGTAGGTATGCGACGGAAGATTTAGGGTTTGATGCCTGTCTCAATCATCGGAGTGATACCCTAATGGATGAACTAATTGCCGCATGTCCGGACGGGATCGATGTTTATTTTGAAAATGTCGGTGGTAAAGTTTTCGACGCTATTCTTCCTATTTTAAATCCGTTTGCGAGGGTACCTGTTTGCGGATTAATATCAAGATACAGTCATTTAGGGGATTTCCCTGGCCCTAATGCCTTACCTAAATTGATGCGTTCCATACTCACAAATCGATTAAAAGTTCAGGGGTTTATTATTTTAGATCGGTGGGCCCGATTTTCAGATTTTCAAAACGATGTTAGTGGTTGGATAAAAAAAGGCGACGTTCGATATAAGGAAGATATTGTGGAGGGGTTAGAAAATGGCCCAGAAGCTTTTATCGGGCTTTTAACAGGAAAAAATTTTGGCAAACTAATCGTACAAGTTTCAGAGGATCCAACCAAATGAATAAAAACTCAAAAATACGAATATTTGAAACATTTGACGAATTGAGATTAGAAGTTGGTAATGAGCTAGGCGTGAGTGATTGGTATAAGGTAGAACAAAAACAGGTCGATATGTTTGCTGATGCAACCGGCGATCACCAATGGATACATGTCGATGTAGACAGGGCGGTTAAGGAATCGCCCTATGGAGCTCCGATAGCACATGGACATCTTACGTTATCCCTGGTTCCTAGTTTTATCGCTGATATCATAGATTACCGTCCTAGATCTGCAGGCATAAATTACGGGTTAGATAAAGTAAGATTTATGGCTCCCGTAATAGTAGGGAAACGCGTTCGTGGGCGGATTAGCCTTCGAAGTGCCGAACGATCTAACGAAAAGACAGTTAAGGTTATGTTCCAGACCGTAATAGAAATTGAAGGAGAGCAGAAACCTGCTTGTGTGGCAGAATCAATAGCTCTTTATATAAACTAAATATAACAATGATATAGTTGAGACAAACCTATGGTTTCGGACATTGGAAATTAAAAGTCCCTTAAAACTGAACCATAACTTTCGAACTTATCAGTTAGGCCATACATCCGCAGTGCGTGCCAGTAACTTATAGAATTTATAGCTAGTACAGGCTTTTTTCTTTTTTGTTCTTCAATGTCAGCTTGCTCCATGAAATGTAAGTTGGTGCCGAATTGAATTATTGCTTCTATATTTGGTCCATCAATTTGGTTTAAAGCTTGATGTATTTCTGTTTGTGTCACATGGGAAATGGATACTGGGCTAGAACATTTTAATCCAATAAAATTGACGACTTCATAACCTATGTCTGAAAAAAACTTCCCTATATGTCTGTCCGCAATAGGCATGTACGGGGACAAAATCGCAATTTTTTTGACTTTGAGTTTTTGCAATGCGTCCGCGACAGCAAACGATCCTCCCGTTATTCCTATACCTGTTCGTTTTTCTAACATTTCTCGCCTTCGAAGGGATGCTTCGTAACCGTCCCAAACAATCAATGAAGACATTCCTACAATCAGTATATTGGGTTCTGCAGTCATTACACGGTCTACGGAAGCAATTAAATCATCTTCACTCAATCGGACCATTCTATCAAAGTCATCATCGGATCTTATGGACATATTAGGAATAGAAATACGGGCTATATGATTGGTAACACCATTGGGGCGAAGGTCGTCGAAATCTGGTTGAACAATGGTATTTGTAGACGGTACAACCGCGCCTATTTTTAACTTCCAGCCTCTTTGATCCGGCATATTAGTTTATTTCCCTAATTAATCATTGGTTACTGTTCTATGGTACTGCCGGGAATAACCCGCACTAACCCGCGAAACAGAGCTATGAGTGTTCCTTCATGATTTTTGACCTCGACATCAATGATACCTGATCGTCCCTTTAACACAGATTCTTTTGCTACAGCGGTCAGCCGGTCTCCAATTCCTGCCGAATTGATATAGTTAATTGTGCTCGATTGAAGTATCATATTAATATTTCGGGAATTTGATGCAAAAGCGCAAGCCGAATCAGCTAAAATAAATATATATCCTCCATGGCAATTATTTTGGCCATTGATCATTTCAGGACGAACCGGCATTGATAAAGTTGATTTTCCTGGATCTATTGAATCAACCGTTATTCCAAGTTTGGTAGTTGCTAAATCTTTTTTTAATATTGCTTCTGCAATTTTACGGGAGAGAGAAACTTGATCAAGGTTTGACATAAAATTTCATATTTCCAGTTAGATCTTAGTTTAACGAATTTAAGGCTAACAAATAACAGTTTTTTATAAATCATAGCTACCAAAATAGTTTCCAAGAAATAACCCCAATTGGTGTAAGATCTGGATAATAAATAACGCGGTTGATGCTATTGAATGAATATCTGAAAAGACGTAGGAGAAAAGGCGGTGGAAGAGATTTCCAATAAAGCCGAATCATTAACTGACGAAGTGTTGTTTCAATCAAAAATTGATGACGAAGTAAAGATAGAACCGAAAGATTGGATGCCAGATGCTTATCGTGAAAATTTAATTCGTCAGATTTCCCAGCATGCCCATTCGGAAGTTGTTGGAATGCTACCGGAAGGCAATTGGTTAACTCGAGCTCCATCATTACGAAGAAAGGTTCAACTTCTGGCTAAAATTCAGGATGAAGCTGGGCACGGTTTATATCTTTACAGTGCCGCTGAAACTTTGGGAGCGTCACGTGATAAAATGACAGAGGCACTTCACTCAGGCGCTGCTAAATACGCAAGTATTTTTAATTACCCATCTTTAAGCTGGGCAGATATAGGTGTCATCGGTTGGTTGGTTGATGGTGCTGCTATTATTTATCAAATTATGCTGTGTCGGTGCTCTTATGGACCATACGCTAGAGCAATGGAACGAATTTGTAGGGAGGAGAGCTTTCATCAACGTCAGGGATTCGAGATTATGTGTAGTCTGTGTAATGGAACGCCAGATCAGAGAGAAATGGCACAAAACGCGTTGGATCGATGGTGGTGGCCTGTGCTAATGATGTTTGGGCCGTATGATTCTCAATCCCCGAATTCTGCAAAAGGAATGGCATGGAAAATTAAACGCAAGTCGAACGATGAATTGAGACAGCAATTTGTAGACATGACAGTGCCGCAGGCGAACTATCTTCGGCTTGAAATCCCAGATTCAAAATTGAAATGGGATGATCAAAATAATCATTATAATTTTGGACCAATTGATTTCGACGAATTATATAGGGTAATTGCTGGCGATGGTCCTTGTAATAAGGAACGAATTTCTACGCGGATAAAAGCAGAAAATAACGGACGTTGGGTGAGGGAAGCAGCAATGGCTTATGCAGCTAAGCAACGCATGAGAAAGCAAGAAGGACGAGGTTAATCGGATGACTAATGAATGGCCGCTTTGGGAAGTTTTTGTCAGACCAAGACAGGGTTTAGCTCATAAGCACGTTGGATCATTGCATGCCTCTGACCCTGAATTAGCACTACAAAATGCTCGAGACGTTTATACCAGGCGTGGTGAAGGAGAGAGTATTTGGGTTGTTAAATCATCTGAAATTATAGCGTCTCAACCAGAAGATATAGACTCCATGTTTGATCCCGCAAAGAATAAAATATATCGACATCCGTCATTTTACGATGTCCCAGATGACGTGGAATATTTGTAATGGTTTCACCCCTAGCACTCTTTGATTATTTGTTGCGGCTAGGTGATAGTCCTCTAATTTTAGGGCATAGGTTATCGGAGTGGTGTGGCCATGCCCCAATTCTTGAAGAAGATATTGCGCTTAGCAATATAGCATTAGACTTAATCGGCCAAGCAACTTTATGGCTGGAGTTGGCTGGACAAATCGAGGGATTAGGGAGAGATGCGGATAGACTTGCCTATTTTAGAGATGTTCTTTATTGGAGGAACTTAAATTTAGTAGAACAGCCTAATAGAGATTTTGGTTATACGATTGTTAGACAATTTTTATATGATTGTTATCACTATCATCTACTTATGTGTTTGACGCGGTCTAATAACGAGCAAATCCAAGCGATAGCAGCAAAAGGTGTTAAGGAAGTGGCATATCATCAACGCCATAGTGGCGAATGGTTGATACGATTGGGCGATGGGACTTCCGAAAGCCATACTAGGACTCAAAAAGCTCTTGACGAAATTTGGGGGTATACAAACGAATTCTTTAATGAAGACGATATAGATATCGAAATGAAAAAATTTGGTATAGGACCTTCTTCGTTGGAACTAAAAAAAAACTGGGATGAGGAAATTAATGAGGTATTGAGAAAATCTACTTTAGATCGACCTAAAGACAATGAGGCTATTCATCGAGGCCGCCAAGGTCTTCATTCTGAATGCCTTGGTTTTATCCTTGCGGAAATGCAATTTTTGCCGCGAGCTTATCCGGATGCCAAATGGTAGTTTCTGTTGAGATAGCATTTATATAGGATGGTTTTTATGGGGATGCGTTCGGACATTTATCAAGAATTGAATCAGGTTTTTGACCCCGAAATACCGGGAATAAGCATTTTAGAGATGGGCATTTTAAGAAATGTGATCGTTAATGCCAAAGGAATCGTAGTTGAAATTACTCCTACTTACTGCGGTTGCCCGGCTCTTAAGGCCATTGAAAATGATGTGTATATTACGTTAGAAAAGGCTGGATATAAAAATATTGCAGTGAAAACTACATATTCCCCGGCATGGACCACAGATTGGTTGAGTTCGAAAACCAAGAAAAAATTAAGACATCTTGGAATCGCATCACCTAAAAAAAGGCACCAGCAATCAATTAAAACTTTAACAACGCAAGAAGAGATAACATGCCCCCGCTGCGCGTCAAGTGACACAAAAATATTAAGCCAGTTTGGTTCCACACCTTGTAAAGCATTATTTTATTGTAAAATCTGTCTCGAACCGTTTGACTATTTAAAATGCATATAGCGGCGGAGGACCGCTTGGCACAATTTCATAAACTTAAAATCAAGGATATTAAATGCGATACCAATGAAAGTATCAGCGTTTCTTTTTCACTAGAAAAAAGGTTAAAATCAATATTTTCTCATTACTGCGGACAATACGTAACCCTGAAAGCAGTTATTGATGGCAAAGAGCATAGACGGCCCTATTCAATATGCAGTGGTGTAGGGGAAGATGAATTAAAGATAGGAATTAAGGTAGTCGTTGACGGTATTTTTTCCAATTATTTAAAAAATAACATAAAAATAGGTGATCAATTAGCAGTGATGCCCCCTGAAGGAAATTTTATTCACAAACTTAATTTAAAAGCCAATAACAGGTACATCGCATTTGCAGCAGGTAGCGGGATAACTCCTGTTTTAGGAATTTTGAAAAGCGTGTTACAGGGCGAACCCTTAAGTCATTTTATGTTGTTTTACGGTAATCGTAATATAAATTCTATAATGTTTAAACAGGAGTTGGACGATCTAAAGGATAAATTTCCCGCGCGATTCGGCGTTTTTCACGTTTTAAGTCGGGAACCTATGGAAAAACCGCTGCAATCTGGTCATCTGGACGCAAATAAATTACAAAATATTTTTGATTCCTTGGTCAATCCCCGTAGTATTGACGCTGCATATCTTTGCGGACCCTACTCTATGATTGACACCTTAGTGGAAGCTCTCCCTGAATTTGGGATTCGAAAACAAGATATTTATTTTGAGCACTTTACTTCAAAGACAGAACCATTTCCCATACAAAGCACCAAGCCATCCAGTCAAAAATCATTCCAGACCAATGCTATTAATAAAGATTTTAGCGAAGTGACTATACAACTTGACGGGACCACAACCACCTTTCTTATAGATGGAAATAAGGAAACGGTTTTAGAAGGCGCACTCACATTAAGACCAGAGGTGCCCTATGCGTGCAAAGCTGGGATGTGCTGCTCGTGCCGAGCGAAAGTGATCACGGGAAGCGTCAAAATGGATGTTAATTATACTTTAGCTGCAGAAGAGATAAAACGGGGCTTTGTCCTAGCGTGTCAATCTCGTCCTCGGTCAAAAAAATTAGTTCTTGACTTTGATGCTCGATAAAAAACGAGTGTCTTTATCGGGGCCTAATTAATCGATCTTTTGTCAGGTGCGACGTAACACTAATACAATCAATACGTTAAGAAAAAGGTCGTGGTTAGGGTGCTAATTACACCATAATCAACAAATCGTATAAAGAGATTTTACTCAAATCCAAAAAGCCACCCTCTGAGGTTTTCCTGGATGAAGTTTTCCGAAACGTTACCCCAGCATACCCAGAGTTGACGAGTGGATAAATTATAGATTGACCAATGTCATTGTTGTTTTTAGTCAGCAAAAGATCAAACGAACTGTAGTTATTTAGTGTAACTGATTAGCCTATTAAATGATAAAAGCCAAGGTTTTATCATTTAACTCTCCAAGCCTCCTAGATTTAAATTTTTACCTAACAGAAAATTCGGCTATTTCGGGTAGAGTAATCATTTCAATTCCTGCTTTGGTTAGAACAGATTTAACTGCCCTTGCTACTTCTGGCCCTGTCGGTTCGTCGCCATGAATACAAATTGTCTGAGCGTTTACGGGGATTTCTTTACCACTTGTTGTTACGATAATTTCATCTAGTACCATTCGACGAACATGTTCCGCAGCTTCCTTAGGGTCTCGAATCATGGCATTGGAAAATTTTCGACTTGTCATATTCCCGTCGTCAGTATAAGTACGATCCGCATATGCCTCCGAAGCAACGGGCAATCCAACCTCCATTCCAGCTTTAAATAAAGATGACCCTGAAACGGCAACTAAAATCAAATTTTTGTCCAATGAATGGACAGCTTTCGCAATAGCTTTTGCGATATCCTCACGTTCACTAGCCATATTATTTAATGCGCCGTGAGGCTTAACATGGCTAACATTTGTTCCATTTGCAGACGCTATGCCTTGTAATGCTCCAATTTGATAACAAATCATCGTGTAGATGTCATCCATACTCATGTCTATTCGGCGTCTTCCAAAGCCCGATAAATCATTAAAACCTGGGTGAGCACCGATGCTAACACCCTTATTTAGCGCGGCTATAATTACACGATTCATGACACTCGGATCACCAGCATGAAAACCGCACGCGACATTTGCAGAACCAACTAGATCTAACATTGCACTATCATCACCGATATCATAGGCACCAAAACCTTCGCCCATATCGGAGTTAAGATTGACCTTTTTCATTTTTTCGTCTTTATCGTTACAGTTTTTGAATGTGTTACGTTGCTTAAGGGGTAATCTCAAACTTAACGTGTATAAGGTGTCAACGTCCATGGTGAAGGAGTCATTTAAGAAAAAAAGTTCAACCTTTCGGTTTTTATCAGCTGGCGACACTGCTTTGGTAGTGGAGTTTGGGGAAATCGTAGATCCAGTAATTAACCGCTCGGTACGACAGTTGGCCGCAGTCATAGCAGAAGATTCGCCCGAAGGGATCATAAATTTAGTTCCGACAATGCGTTCGCTGTTAATACATTACGACCCCTTAGTTATTTCGCAAAAAACATTAATTCGATCAATCAAACCAAAAATAGGGATCACTGTGCCACTGATACAAGATAGTCAAACTTGGCGCATACCAGTATGCTACGAAGAAAGATACGCCCCAGATATCGGCGCGGTTTCTGAAAAACTAGATGTATCCAGAGTAGAATTGATCAGACAGCACACGTCTGCTGAGTTAGAAGTATTTATGATGGGCTTTCTTCCTGGGTTTCCGTATTTAGGGCTTCTGCCGAAAATTTTTGATTTACCACGCCTAACGTTACCAAGAGTAAGGGTTCCTAAAAATTCTATTTCGATCGCAGCCAGACAAACGACCGTCTATACAATTGATAGTCCGGGCGGATGGCACCTGATTGGACGAACGCCCATTGATTTCTACGACGTCCATAGGACCGAACCGATATTGGTCAAGAGTGGAGACAGGATCAAATTTAAATCAATTGAAGTTGATGAGTTCGAATATATACGCGCAAGGATAAATTTTGAGCAATTTAAAGTAGATGAATTATATGCCTAGTATCCGATGCTTAGATTCAGGGTTTAATGTAACTGTTCAAGATCTGGGCAGGCCCAAATATCAACATTTGGGTGTGCCAGTATCGGGGGCTCTAGCACCAATCGCTCTTCGATTAGGTAATGGATTAGTTGGTAATACCACCCATGTAGCAGGATTAGAAATTCGTATGTCTGGACCAACATTAGAAATTTGCGCCCAAACAACTCGGGTTGCCCTTACTGGAACAAATGTGCGCATACAACTTCTTGACGATAAACCCGTGTTTTTACCGGCTAATCAAAGCATATTATTGCGTCGTGGTCAGCGTTTTAAAGTTGGAACTTTAACAGATACCGCTACAGCTTATTTAGCAATCGAAGGCGGACTAGATTTACCTAGTGTTTACGAAAGTCTTTCCACTTATACAAGAGGTGAGATTGGGGGTTTTCACGGGCGAGCTTTAAAAGCAGGAGACGTGCTGCCTCTAAAGAGGAATGAAGTCCAGATGCGACAAGAATTGAGCTTGGCAGATTTATTATATCTCGAAATAAAAAGGCCAATTAGGGTTGTGCTGGGTCCACAACAGGACTTTTTTAAACTATCAAGTGTAGATGCATTTCTAAACAATACGTATGAAATAACCAAAGATGCTGATCGAATGGGCATAAGGTTAAGTGGCCCAACGCTACAGCACGAAAAGGGATACAACATCATATCCGACGGTATAGTTACTGGATCTATCCAAATACCTGGAAACGGTCTACCCATCATTTTGTTAGCCGACCACCAAACGACTGGAGGATATCCAAAACTTGCAACGGTAATTTCTGCCGACATATCCCGGTTGGGACTAATGAAACCTGGCACAAATATTAGTTTTACAAAAGTGTCAGTTGGCGAAGCAGAAAAAGCCAGGTTTGATCAAGAGAAAAAACTTCAAGAGGTAATCAAAGGCATGAAACCAGGCAATGCCTGGCTTGATCCAAAAGCTCTTTATAATTCTAATTTAATTAGTGGAATTGTATAGAACAAATTAATAATTGGATTCATGAATCAATAATTACTGTTCAAAACGGTATTGGCCCTTGTGGTCTAAATAACGAGTTAATTCACTCTTGAAAAGCAAATTATTTATATGTGCCATCGTTTCACCGATAGCAAATCGTGTTTGAAAAGGATCTAATTTTCGGGGAAAAAGAGACCGCATAACATCCCTGGCAGTTGATGGATTCCGACACGTTTCCTGAGTGATAGATAGTCGTTCTTCATGGTGAGATTGAAGATTACTAATTCTTTTTCGAACCTCTCGATAAGGTCTATTGTGTGCGGGTAAGATCAAAACTCTGTCGGTTAAATCATTAATGCTTCCTAAAAAGTCGAGGTAGTCCTTTAAAGGATCCGATTCAGGTTCTTGCCACCACACGGCAATAATAGGTGTGATTTTTGGAAGAAGCATATCTCCTCCTAATAAAATCTCATCATTCTTACTAAACAATGCAACATGATCTGGGCTATGCCCCGATCCAAATATTGGCTCCCAAACTCTATTTCCAACTTTAAATGTTGTATTTGAAGTAATTCTTTTATAAGTGGCAGGGATAGGAGTTACCAAGCTTCTATAATCGTTCCCCAGTTTTCGGTATTCTTCAATTTCATCAGGATTTATCCCACATCGGTAATAAAACCTTTGCATTAAAATGGATGAAGCGTCCTCGATGTCTAAGTAAGCTTGCCGAGCACTTAGCCATTCGATTTGGGTCATCCAAAATTGGGCTTCTGTCTTATTGATTAGCCAACCAGCTAAACCAACGTGATCAGGATGAAAATGAGTCCCTATTATGTGACCTATTCTACGCCCAGATAAATTATTTTGAAGTAATAGTTCCCAGGTTTGGATAGAAATTGTGTCTCCAAGGCCTGTATCTATCAATACCCATTGATCTCCATCGTCAAGCAGGTAAATATTGATGTGATCGAGGGCCATGGGCATTGGCAACCGTACCCACAGAATTCCGGGAGCAATTTCAATAGGGACGAGCGGGGAGGGTAGTCGATCACCCAATATGTAATTGATTTCACTTTCCATAGTCGCAACATAATCCCCTTGTTATGCATTTCAATTCTTTATTGTATGCCGGCATATATCTGATAAATAGAGACCTACGTTCGTGAGCGTTGAGGTAAAAGTTAGTGATAGAAAAAGGAAAGTTATGGATCATAGTTGGCCCCTCAGGCAGTGGTAAAGATAGTTTGATTTCGGGTGCCAAATTATTATTCGTTGGAGATCCCCAGTTTGTGTTTCCCCAAAGAGAGATTACCCGATCATCCGACGCTGGAGGAGAAAAACACATAGAAATCACTAAGACACAATTTGATGCAAAACGAAAATTGGGTAAATATGCTTTATCTTGGTCGGCAAATGGTTTCGATTACGGTGTAAACAAATCCATCGATGGGGCTTTGATTCAAGGAAAGAATGTAGTCTTAAATGGCTCAAGGGGGGTGTTAGCCCAAATTCAAGCAGCCTATCCCAATTCCCAAGTAATTTACATTCAAGTACCGACAGAAATTCTCAGGTTACGGCTAAAGAAAAGAGGGCGGGAGAATGAAGATGAAATTGAAAAACGTATTCAACGATCCTTGCGTTTAGTTATGAATGACGGCAAGTTCATTTACTTTAAAAACGATCGACCACTAAAGGAATCGGTAAAATCATTTACTGCGATTTTAAAAGGGTAGCCGTAACATTAGTGCATGTCTAACATTGCTAAACGAAAATATATATTTGGAGCGAAAAATGCCTGCAAAACAACGATACTTGTTAATGGTAAGTATGGATGTTTCTCCAGAAAAAGAAACATTATTTAATGAAGTGTATGATGATGAACACGTACCCTTCTTATCCACAGTACCCGGTGTTATTTCTGTAAAACGACTTATTAAGCAACCGACAAAAATCACACTAGGTGGCGAAATTCAAACAATGGTTACGGACGACGAGCCAAAATACACAGCTATATACGAAATCGAACGTCCAGAGGTGTTAACCAGTGATGCCTGGGCTGCGGCTGGAGAAAAAGGACGGTGGGCCGATGCAGTGCGACCACATACCTTTAATCGTCGGCACGTTTTGAAAAAAATTATAGAATAAGTGATACACTTTAATTTGGACACTACAATATGGTTAGTTTCAAAGAGTACGAGGATTATGACGGGCTTGGCTTGGCAGAACTTGTAAATTCAAAACAGATATCAGCAATCGAGATTTTAGAAGCTGCAATAGAAAGAGTAGAAGCTAGAAACCCAGTTGTTAATGCTGTTGTTCAAAAACTTTATGATTACGGGCGGAAGCAAATAGAAATTGGCCTGCCTGAAGGGCCCTTTACTGGGGTGCCCTTTTTATTAAAAGATCTTGGTTCGGCACTCGCCGGAGCAATAACTACCCGTGGTAGTAAGTTTTTTTCTAATTTGCCACCGTTAAAAGACGACAGTCTTCATGTCACTCGAATTAAGGCAGGAGGAATGGTTCTTTTTGGGAAAACCAATACATGCGAAATTGGGTTGAGTCTTACTTGCGAACCTCAGTTGCACGGAGCATCTAAAAATCCTTGGGATATTAGTCGGACCCCCGCAGGATCGAGTGGCGGAGCTTCTGCCGCCGTAAGTAGTAGAATGATACCTATTGCTCATGCGTCCGACGGTTTTGGATCCATTCGTGCGCCTGCCGCGTCTTGTGGGTTAATAGGTCTAAGACCAACGCGTGGTAGAAATACACAGTGGCCCTATGCTGGCGAAGGAATGATGGGATTTTCTATCGAACATGCTGTCTCGTTGACCGTAAGAGATAATGCAGCGCTACTTGATTTAACAATGGGGTCGGGTCCGGGGGATCCATATAGCGCACCCCCCCCTTTGCATCGCTATCTTGACGAAGCAAAGACAGATCCAGGACGGCTTAAAATTGCATTTACAAAGCATAGTCCTAACGGTGCACCGGTTGATGCAGAATATTTGAAAGCTCTTGATGATTGTGCTGAGCTTTGTGAAGATTTAGGGCATAGCGTAGAAGAAGCTAATCCTAAAATAGAAGGGGAGGCCCTTATCCCTACCTTTAGAGTTATTAGTGCGGTTAATGCATTAAATGCGATTTCTACGCATCCATCAGGAAAAAGACCTGATTCTGGAGAAGTAGAAAACGTGGTTGGCAATACAATCGCTATTGCCGAAAAAATAGATGGGTTGACATTGATGAACGCAACTCAAACGGCACATAGAATCGGCCGTCAAATGGCAGCTTTTCATAAAAACTATGACATACTTCTGACCCCGGGATTAGGTACTTTGCCTCCAAAGTTGGGTTGGCTGGATATGATGTTGGATGATTTGGATGAGTATTGGCGACGAGTATTTGAATTTAGTCCCTTTACTGTTTGGTTCAATACCACTGGTCAGCCAGCGATGATGCTCCCGCTTGGATCAAACCCTGATGGATTTCCTCTTGCAGTTCAGGCTGTTGGTAGATTTGGAGATGAAGGAACATTATTCCGTCTAGCAGGACAACTCGAAGCTGCACGTCCCTGGTTTAATAGAAAACCAGACTTGTTGCGCGACCTATGAGCGCCCCCAGTAAAATACTTTATCTGCCTGAGGGAGTTTTACGTCAGTTAGAAATAAGCACAAAAGATTGTCTCGACAGGATTGAACGTTTGTTTCTAGCCCAACCAGATAATAAAGTGTGGTGGGCGCCAAAGGCTAATATTGTCACGCCTGACGGGCGATATCTTATGGCTACCCTAGCAGCCGGAGACGACGAAGGTGTGATGGTAGTAAAATCGCTTTTACTAAACGATCAGAATTTAAGTCGAGGATTACCACAAATAAACGGCCTCATCACGGTTTTAAACTCGGAAACAGGGCTCCCTTTAGCTATAATTGACGCAAACTGGATTACTGCTATCCGAACTGCCTGTCTTAGCGGTATGGCAGCTCGGAAATTAGCTAGAGCAGAATCCAAGGTCGCTGCATTTATTGGATGCGGGGTTCAAGCCCATAGTCACTTAAAAATTTATTCGGACTTATTCCCACTGAAAAAAGTTAACATTTTTGGACGGGGCAAGAAAAATATAGAATCACTTTGTAAATTGGCTCAGGACCTTGAATTAGAAGTGGAAATTCATCAATCCCCAGATTCAGTATTTTTGGGAGCTGACTTACTAACAACCACAATTACCTTCGCCGTCGATATGAACCCCTTTCTTGATGCAAGTTTGGTAGAAAATGGAACTTTTGTATCTATTGTGGACTTAGCCGTTCCTTGGAAAAAAGAAAGCTTTTCTAATTTTGATTTAATTGTCATTGATGATTTAAAGCAAGAAGAATCCTTGCCGGTTAAACTGGTGCCTACTGAATATGTATCCGGAGATCTTGGTCTATTAGTGCAAGAAAAAATTGAGGGTAGAACAATAGAAACTCAAAAAACTGCTTTTATATTTAGAGGGCACGCAGCAGGTGATTTAGGTCTCGCTTCTCTCGCTTATCGACGTGCTATCGATAGTGGAAAAGGGAGGTCAATATCAGACGAATAAAATTAGGATAATGGATCGATAACGCTGTTAGGTAATGAAGAATAATTTCATTTAGATTTGGGTTTAAAAAATTTTCAAGGTCAGTTCTAACAACATCAAACGATAGGGTGTTCTCTCTAAGGTTTTGAAATTTTTTTCACAGACTCTCAGTTGAAATACTCGTCAACGAGAAAAAGGACAAGGCCCAAATCTGGTTGTTTCAGTTGGTGATATGGACTATCTGGAAGCTCTAAGCTTCTCACAGAACTATTCGAAGAAATTTTAAATTGATTTGAGCGTGTATCGACTAAATATGATTTTGGGTTTTCATATAGTAGCCGTGGCGCTAAGGCATCGTCTCCAGTGCAATATTTCAAAATGAAAGCATATTTTCTAAAATAAAGCGCCTGACTTAGATAATTGATATCAGCTTCATCAAAACCAGATATACCTACTTTAATGAATACCTAAAATTTAATCTAAGGGCATTAATCAAATTCTTCAATCGAATTAATAAATCATGCGATACGAGTGCCCAAGCACCACGTTTGGCGCGCAATTGGAGTTTGATTGTTAATTCGACGCACTTGCACCAAATCAGCTCGGTTACCAATCGAAATTTGCCCCCGATCTTTAAATCCAGCCATTTCTGCGGGATTCTTTGTTACCATGGTAATAGCTTCTGGCAATGTGGTTTCCAAATCATCATGAAACTTAAAAGCTCCAAGTAACAGGCTTGACGGCACATAGTCTGATGATAGAGCATCCAGAACGTTAGCTTGAGCTAACTCTGATGCCGAAACATTGCCTGAGTGGGACCCACCTCGAACAACATTTGGCCCACCCATTACAGTTTTCATGCCTTTTTCATGGGCGACAGCTGCAGCTTCCAAAGTTGTGGGAAATTCAGAGATGGTGGCACCCAGATCGGCGGCTTCTAAAATATGCTCTCGAGTTGCATCGTCATGTGTTGCTGTGATTATTTTTCTTTCATTACAAACTTTTGCGATTGTTTTTCGGTTTTTGTTGGAAAACAAATCATGTAACTTTTTCCTTTCAACAATCATATTTTTAAATTCATTTTCACTCAAACCATATTTTCCTTGATAATAAATTCGTAACTGATTCTCGTCTGCAAACTGTCGTTGCCCTGGAGTATGATCCATCAGAGAAACCAATTTTACCAATGGTTCATCTTTAAATGGTTCAAAAAATTCAAGCACGCGTGGGTTAGAGACTTCACAGCGCATGTGCAAATAATGGGTCGCTCGCATTACGCCAGAATTAATTGATTCTAGTATGGCATTAGCAGCCTCAATTAGCATTGTATCTCTCGCGTCATTTTCAATGGCACCACCCGCTGCAATTGCATCAAAAACAGTGGTAATTCCTGCAGCCGCCATCTCGGCATCGTGCGCTATAACGGCGGAAGAAAAGGGCCAATAAACTTTTGGCCGAGGAGTGCAGTGACGTTCTAGATTGTCCGTGTGTAGCTCAATCAGACCGGGAATAAGATAATCTTCTTCTAAATTAATTTTAGATGGAACGTATGATTCACCCTCGCTAATATCCGCTATTATACCTTTCTTTATAAGCACCGATCCGCGTAAAATTTCATTTGGTAAAACGATATTTGTATTGGTTAAAACCATTTGATCAGAGGGTACAGTCATAGGTCTTTTCTCTAATGCTCAACGTTGTAGAAGTGCGTTCCCACTGATTCTCTGACATAGGGATCATGAAAGATGCCAATAATAGCACACCCATTTTTCCGTGCTTCATTTATAAGATCAACAACCGCTTGTTTATTTTCATCGTCTAATGAAGCAGTCGGTTCATCTAAAAGTAAAATCGAATAGTTTTTAATAAAGGTAATAGCAATGTTTATTCGTTGTTTTTCCCCACCAGAGAAAGTAGCTGGTGGAATTAACCAAAGCTTTTTAGGTATTGCAAGGCGCTTTAGTAAGCTCTTAGCGCGAATTTCAATTGTTTTAAAATCAAGTTGGGTATTTAAAAGAGGTTCGATGATAAGATCAAGGGTTGGTATTCTTGGAATCACTCTTAAAAATTGACTCACATAACCTAAGGTCTGTCGACGAATGTCTAAAACGACATTCGGTTTAGCGCCAACTAAGTCTATCCAACGCCCTTTATGTTTAATCAAAATATGCCCTTCTTGAGAGACATAATTTGCATAAATAGATTTAAGTAAAGTAGATTTTCCTGTGCCTGAGGACCCTGTGAGAACTAAACAATCACCGCGATTTACCGAAAGTGAGATATCTTTTATAACCGGAATTCTAGCACCCCCTTGGTTATGTAAGATGAAGGATTTACGAAATTTTTCTACTCTAATCATGGTGTTATTGGAAACCGACACTTGCACCTCATACAGGAAGGATGGATGACACAAGAAGTTGTGTGTACGGATGCTGTGGATCATCTAGCACTTGATCTGTTAATCCGTGCTCAACTATTTCCCCGTTACGCATCACAATGAGACGATTTGATAGTAATCGAACAACACCCAAATCATGACTGACAATCACACAGGCGAGATCTAACTCTCTAACCAAATTTCTTACTAAATCAAGTAAGCGGGCTTGGACCGAAACATCTAAACCACTTGTAGGTTCGTCCATAAAGACTAATCTAGGCTGAGTGATCAAATTCCTTGCTATTTGCAGTCTTTGCTGCATTCCAACGGAAAAAGTGTCCGGAAAATGGTCAATTCTTTCCGTTTTGATTTCAACTTTTTCTAACCACATTTTTGCCTCTGATCTTATCTGACCATAATTCCGGGCTCCAATGGCCATTAATCTTTCGCCGATATTTGCTCCCGCTGAAATACCCATCCTTAGTCCATCTTTCGGATTTTGGAATACAACTCCTAAATCTGTCCTCATAAGAAGACGTCTCTTTGGTTCACTCATTTCGTAGATATTTGATAGGCCTTGATTATCAGCATCAAATTTTATCACACCTGACTTGGGTTGAAGATAACCAGATGCGCATCTCAAGAGAGTGGTTTTACCCGAACCTGATTCACCCACAATACCAAGCACTTCTCCAGGAGAAATATCAAACGATATATTACTACAAGCTACTTGTGGCCCAAAGTAATGAGTTAATTTAGTTACCGATAGGAGTTTAGTTTCGATATCATTTTTCATGATCAGGAATCCCAGACGATTCAGCCGGCAAGAAGCCCAATTTTTTGCGCTCCTTGCAATAATCGCTATCTGAACATACATAAATACGGGAGCCTGAATTATCTGTAATCACTTCATCAAGAAAACTATTACGAGAGCCGCATATATTACATTGCTCGGTCCACGTTTCCACCGAAAATGGGTGATCAACGAAATCTAAACTTTTTACTTTTGTATATGGTGGTACAGCATAAATACGTTTCTCACGCCCGGCGCCAAATAGTTGAAGGGCAGGCATCTGATCCATCTTGGGATTATCAAATTTGGGAATTGGACTAGGAGACATAATGTAACGGTCGTCGATTTGAACGGGATAGTCGTACGACGTTGTTACTCTACCAAAATGCGATATATCCTCATAAAGTCCAACGTGCATTATTCCGTATTCTGATAAAGCGTGCATTTTTCTAGTTTCAGATTCTCTTGCCTCTATCCAACGAAGTGGTTCGGGTATGGGAACTTGATAAACCAGAATTTGATTTTTAATCAACGGCGTTTCTGGGATTCTGTGTCTGGTCTGGATAATAGTAGCCTCAACAGTTTTTTCGGTTGTTGTCACACCTGCCGTCTTAGCAAAAAACTTCCGAATATTTACAGCATTAGTTGTGTCATCAGCGCCTTGATCAATCACTTTTAATATATCGTTAGATCCTATTATGCTTGCTGTTATTTGAATACCGCCGGTTCCCCAACCAAATGGCAGCGGCATTTCACGGCTACCAAATGGAACCTGGTATCCAGGGATAGCTACCGCTTTTAAAATAGCCCGACGTATCATTCTTTTAGTTTGCTCATCTAGATAAGCGAAAGCATAACCGGGAAGAGGGTCAGAGTAGGCAAACTCTGTGTCGTCTGATGACGGGTTATTTGAATTTTTCATGGTAATTATGTCTTGGCAGCCCGCAGTTTACGAACGGTGACCAACTCGGACTGAAAATCAACGTAGTGGGGTAATTTAAGATGCTGAACAAAACCAGATGCTTCAACGTTGCAAGAGTGGCTTAGGACGAATTCTTCGTCTTGCGCCGGAGCTTGTGGTTGCTCCCCAAAATCGGGCGCCCGTAATGCTCGATCAACCATGGCCATGGTCATAGCCTTACGTTCTGTATACCCAAAACTTAGCCCATATCCTCGGGTAAATTGAGCGGGTTGATGCGAAGAACCTTTAAATTGGTTCACCATTTGGCATTCGGTTATTGTGATTTCGCCAATATTTATCGAAAACCCCAGTTCATCTGGCATATATTCAATCGCTATTCCTCCCATTCTAATCTCTCCGGCAAAAGGATGATTTCGGCCCCACCCTCTTTGTGTTGAATAAGCCAATGAAAGTAAAAACCCTTCATCACCCCTCGCGAGATTTTGTAATCTCGTCTGTCGGTCAGCTGGAAATTTTAACGAAGACCGGGTAAGATCAAATGGTTCGTTTTCGTCCCCTAATTCATCTTCTTCGATCAAACCTTCTTGTCCCAATAAATCCGTCACTCTAGGCATATCTTCATCAATCATTTCACTGGATTGTTCGGCGGGTTCGATAGCACTGTCGGCAATAAGTTTAAAATCTAAAAGTCTATGAGTATAATCAAAACTTGGGCCCAATATTTGACCACCCGGTATGTCTTTAAACGTAGCAGATATTCTTCGCCTTATTGACATTTTTGATGTTTGGATAGGTAAAGTATAGCCAAACCTGGGTAGAGTTGTGCGGTAGGCTCGAAGCAGAAATATAGCTTCTACCAAATCACCTCCAGCTTGTTTGATTGCCAGTGCGGCAAGTTCTGGATCATACAGTGATCCTTCCATCATTACTCTGTCTACAGCAGAGGAAAGTTGTTCTTTAATTTGACTAACGGTCAGTTCGGGTATGTCCGGAGCACCTCTACGTTCTTCGGCCAGCAGTTTTTGTGAGTTTTCTATCGCTTGTTCACCTCCTTTGACCGCAACATACATTTCAAACTCCTGTTCAAATTAAACTTTATCGCAAAAACTGACTTTTGTAGACCGAGGCAAAGCAACTAATTGATGTTCGAAGGTAAATAAAAAATCCAGTCCTTTTGGAAATATAAGGCCCAGTTTTTCTCTCTCCCTCCAAAAATTTGGTGTTGGCCCTTTTATATTTAACTTTTCAGTTGTTTGAATCCCGGGTCCCTTCAACACCAAAGGGCCAGGTCGATGGATCCCATTCACTTGAACAATGATAGTTATTCCTTTATCGGGATAGGAATGTGAACCTTTGTCGAATTTATCTAATGACGGGATTTCGCCAGTGATCAACGCAAAATCGGCTTTTAATGAATCCTGAACTATTTTTGTACCGCAATGTAATTTTAAAAAATTAAGCATTTCTACGTTATATTTTTTGTCAATCCACAGTTTGGTTTCGAAGTCTAATAACGTGAGACAAATTGCCAACGATGCTGGGTTTAACTTGCCGGAAAACATAGCAGTAGTTTTTAATTCTTCGATAGTTCCTGGATTTGCCATAGCATTAAGGATTTTTCGGAATATATTTTGTTCTTCAAAAACCGGATCTTTTAGAGCTTGGTTGTGGGGTTTTTTATTGTTTTTGGAGCTAGCCGGCATTTTCATCTATTTCCCCGAGCCAAAGTTAAAAATTCTACCTTTGTAGCTTGAGTTTTTCTTCTTTGTTCTTCACGTTGAGTAAGTTGAATATTCTGTAAAGGCGATACTATTTTGTCTTCTACTTCAGCATCAAATTCCGTGCTCTGTAGCATAGCGTCCAAAACTGCTGTTAGTTCGGCGTGTTTTTTTGATCTACCCCTAACATACCCCAAACCGGTTATTCCATTTGATAGGCGAATAGCGCACTGCGTTATGGTCATTTCTCCTAGGTTAAATTGACTGCCTATTCCTCCCATCCTCCCTCTAACCATAACCATTCCAATTTTTGGTTGTTTAATTATAGTCCAGTTTGGATAATTTGATAATTGGTCCCAAAGTCTTTGGAGATCAGTCAAATTTGATTTCGCAAGGATTGACAACCATCTGCGTCTTGCATCATTAGTGCAATTAGTATTCTTTTTGTTTAATGAAAGCATATTTGGTATCAATTTGTATAGACGTTTAGATCTTATCGGTTTACCATAGCTAATTTTTCTGACCAGTAAAAGATAAAATTTATCAAAAAGATTACATTTTTTACAAACAACTGGGGGTTAATCATAAATATTGAACGAAAGAGTGGAATTGCTGTTTGGCATCAAGTTCAAACGCATATAGCCACTTTAATAACCGCTGGACATTTCCCTCAGGGGATCCAATTACCCACAGAAATTGAAATGGCCCGTCAATATAACGTTAACCGCCACACGGTCCGGCGAGCAATCTCCCGGTTGGCGGAGCTTGGGTTAGTTAAAGTAGAACAGGGCCGAGGCACCTTCGTAACAAGAAATATTATCGATTATCCCATACAAAAAAGGACCCGTTTCAGTGAGACAGTCAAGCGCCAAAATAGGATACCCAGTGGAACATTGTTACTAACGGATATCCAAACAGCGAATCAGGATTTAGCATTTACATTAAATACCCAAATTGGAACGCCAATTTTAAGAATCGAGATATTAAACATGATAGACGGGGACCCAGTCTCGATTGGGAATCATTATTTTTCACTTATCCGTTTTCCATCATTCGAAGATATTTTCAAAACCACAATGAGCATTACCAAGACACTAACTAGATTGGGACATGCCAATTATGAACGCCGACATACTAAAATTATTGCCCGAATGCCTGAAAGTCGAGAAGCCGATATTTTGAGGCAATCTCCTAATAGACCGGTTTTAACTACCGAATCAATTAATGTTGATTTTAATAATAAGGCGTTGGAGTTTGGAATTTCTTGTTTTGCTGCAGATCGATTTCAAATTTTAGTTGAAACATAAATAACGACGATTCCGTAAAAACATAATTCGTATGGACAAATCTTTTTCACCTTTCTGCCAAAGATAGAATAGTGAATTGAATTTTGGGCCCAAATTTGACCAAATCAACTTACGGCTTAGGTTTTAATAAAGATATTCTTGCTCCGAACGTAATCTTTTCGGATAGTAGACCATAGAGAAATAGCATTATTTACTGTCAATCAGGATCTTTCATGCCAGCATTTTGCGCTCAATGCACTACTTACGCTGTTATTTTACTAAGGAAATGGCTAAAAATAAAAGTAAGATCCTTCAATACAGAATTTTAGCGTTGGGAACTAGCTGAATTTGAAAAATTCCTTGCTAAATTTGAGGTAAAGGAATCAGACGTCCGCGTTTTGAAAGAAGATAGTCATAAAATTGGTGAGGGAGACGTTTCTAAATGTTATGGAGTTCACGAAACATTGTTAGAGTTGAGTTTAACACCAGTTTTTGTGCGGGCCGATATTACTTAATATAATAATTTCTCGCACGTAATAATTCTTCCAGAAAACTTTAAAGGAAAATTCTATTAGTTGTATTCGTCAGGAAAATTTAGAACGCCTAATTATCAAATAAATAAAGGGTTTATCGATGAATTCATCATCCTCTAAAACTAGACCTGAGCGTAAACTAGCCGGGCATATCTTGGTTGATTCCCTTCGAACCCACGGTGTTGAAATGGTATTTGGAGTGCCCGGAGAAAGCTACTTAGCGGTGATGGATGGTCTGCACGATGCTAATAGTATTCGCACAATAATTTGCCGCCAAGAGGGGGGAGCGGCAATGATGGCAGAAGCTTATGGGAAACTCACGGGAACCCCTGGTGTCTGTCTAGTCACTAGAGGGCCTGGAGCAACAAATGCGAGTGCAGGCGTGCACGTTGCTTTTCAAGATTCTACCCCTATGGTGGTTTTAGTCGGCCAGATCAGTCGGGCAATGATGGATAGAGAAGCATTTCAAGAAATCGATTATAGAAGGATGTATGGAGAACTAACCAAATGGGTTGCACAAATTGATGACGCAAAGAGAATACCGGAATATATTAGCAGGGCATTTCATATAGCTACATCAGGTAGACCAGGGCCAGTTGTCCTTGCTCTTCCTGAGGATATGCTAACTGAAATGGTATCTGTGCAGAACGTAAATAAATATAAAAAAATAGAACCATATCCTAATCCAGGCGATATAGAACAGCTTTGGAATCTCCTTAATGAGGCGAAATCTCCGTTTTTGATCCTCGGAGGCAGCGGCTGGGATCAAGAGACATGCGATATTATACAAAAATTTTCGGAAATAAATCATCTGCCAGTAGGATGTTCTTTTCGATGTCAAGATTATTTCGATAACAGGCATCCAAGTTATTTAGGCCATATAGGTATCGGTCTTTCCGATTCTCTAAGGAATAGGATTATAAATAGTGACCTTCTATTAGTGATTGGCGCTAGATTGGGGGAGATCACAACGGGCGGATATTCATTGCTAGAAATTCCACGTCCAAAACAATGTTTAGTTCACGTTCATTCTGGGATAGAAGAACTGGGTCGCGTCTATCAACCCGATTTACCGATTAACGCCAGCCCACGGGCGTTCGCATTGGCTCTGAGTGATCTAGGTGACCTGGATGGTAAACATTGGAGACATAATACTGCTCAAGGGCATGCCGAGTATTTAGGTTCCTTAAAACCACTCGTTGTACCAGGTGAAGTTCAGATGGGAAACATAGCTGCATGGCTAAATGAAACGCTTCCAGAGAATGCTATAATCTGCAATGGTGCTGGAAATTACGCCACATGGATGCACAAATATTACCAGTATAGAAAGTTTGGAACTCAGCTGGCGCCTACTAGTGGATCGATGGGATATGGTTTGCCATCGGCTGTGGCGGCCAAGCTAGTTCATCCAAACTCCCTTGTGATTAGTATGAACGGAGATGGTTGTTTTATGATGCATGGTCAGGAACTTGCGACAGCTATGCAATATGACGCAAACATAATAATTATTTTGTTGAATAATAGTATGTTAGGGACAATTCGTATGCATCAGGAAAGGGAATATCCTGGAAGGGCTGCGAATACTAGTCTTCGCAATCCAGATTTTTCCGCATTAGCTCGTGCTTATGGGGCTAATGGTGAAATTGTGACTAAAACTGATGACTTTAAGCCAGCGTTTGAACGAGCGATGAAAGCAAATGCCCCCTCATTAATTGAAATCAAAATAGATCCTGAAGCTATTACACCTGTGACTACTTTAACTGCTATAAGAAACGCAGCTATTGCAAAACAAAGAGACGAATAGAGAATCAAGTTGGGATTTAATTACCAAAAATGATCAAATTAAAACGTCAATATTTTCTTGAATTTCGTTGTTCTATTTTCAATTTGACAACGATGTCATTGCCTTCATTAATTCGTCACGGTTTCCTTTTGACTAATGATTAGAATCAGTAAGTTAACTAATAAGATATAAATAGGGAAAAATTCCATGGCTGTTTCCAATAAAGTAATCATTACGTGTGCCGTCACTGGGTCTATACATACTCCGTCCATGAGCCCACATTTACCAATAACACCGGACGAAATTGCCGATGCATCAATAGGGGCTTGGGAGGCCGGGGCGTCAATTATTCATTTACATGCCCGGGATCCAAAGGATGGAAGCCCTACACCCAGCGCTGATGTATTCATGGAATTTCTGCCAAGAATAAAACAGTCTACCGACGCCGTGGTTAATATAACTACGGGAGGCGGGCACGGAATGACAGTCCAAGAACGGCTTGAAGGTCCTCTTAGAGCAAGCCCTGAAATGACATCTTTAAACATGGGGTCTATGAATTTTGGACTATATCCAATTTTAGATAAAATGAATGATTTTGAATATGAATGGGAAAGAACCCATCTAGAAAATTCTCGCGATTTTATTTTTCGGAATACCTTTAAGGATATAGAATATATTTTAAAGGAGTTAGGTGAAGGACATGGCACTCGATTTGAGTTCGAATGTTATGATATAGGACACTTGTATAATCTTGCTCATTTTCTTGACCGAGGTTTGGTCAAACCACCTTTATTCGTGCAATCTATATTTGGAATTCTGGGCGGTGTGGGTGCTGACGAGGAAAACCTCATGCACTCTAGAAGAATTGCAAATAAATTATTTGGAAACGACTATCAATGGTCTGTCTTAGCTGCGGGTCGACATCAAATGAGTTTTGTGACAATGGCGGCTATGCTTGGCGGTAATGTTCGAGTAGGTCTTGAAGACAGTCTTTATATAGCCAAGGGCCAATTAGCAGAATCCAATAAAGCACAAGTGGAAAAAATTCGACGTATCATAGAAGACTTATCATTAGAGGTGGCCAGTCCCTCCGAAGCGAGAGAAATGTTGGCGTTAAAAGGTGGTGACATGGTTAAATTTTAAAGACAGTCTGAACCTCGGTCTCATCGAAAATATTATAGTTTAAATGTTGAACTCAATTTTTAAATTTAATTTCGCCATCGTTCGCCATCCATCTAATTCAGTTGTTAGAGCTATACGGAAGAGAGACTTTGGAAACCCCTCTTACACTAGAGTGCTTAAAGAGCATGAAATCTATGTTAAGACCTTACAAAAAGAAGGTTTAAAGGTAATTAGTTTACCACCGCTAGAAGACTATCCTGACTCTCTTTTCGTGGAGGACGCGGCTTTAGTATTTAACAAAGGTGCGATTATATTACGGTCGAATATCTTATCACGTCATGGAGAAGCTAATACTTTAATTCCTGTATTGAATGATTTATTCGATCCTATTTTAGAGCTACCCAGAGGATATGTGGATGGAGGTGATATAATAAATTCCCCTAATGAAGTCATTATTGGATTATCTACGAGGACTGATCTTGAGGGTGCAGAGGCATTAGTCAACTGCTTAAAATTATTGAATATCAAAGGGTCTATAGTTACTGTTCCGGAGAGCTGTCTGCACCTGAAGTCGAATTGTAGTTTGCTTGATAATGATACAATCCTAGCGTCGGCAGAGATTAGTAAAATGCCTATATTTAAAAGTTATAAGAAAATTATCACTCCTGTTGGAGAGGAAGGTGCAGCGAATTCTCTTCGAATTAATGATACAATTCTTGTTGGATCAAAGTACGTACAGACAATTAAAATCCTAAAAGACGCGGAATATAAAATTATTGCACTTCCAGTCACAGAGATTGATAAAGTGGATGGCGGATTATCGTGTATGAGTCTTCGATGGGCCTAAAATATGAAAGACCAGTTCATATAACTCTAAATTCACGAGTATGTGACTGAAAAAGAATAAGATATTAAAAATAAATGAGGAGGTAATTCCATGCGTGCCACTCAGCTAACGGTAGAAGAACTCGCTGGAGAAATTCCAGACGGGGCGAAGTTGGCCTTGCCTCCTGACTATGGCTACTGTGCTTTCTCAACAGTTAGAGCGTTGATACGCCGTGGGATAAAAAACTTACATATAGTAGGAGTTCCGACATTAGGTTTTCCGGCCGATTTGTTGGTAGGTGCTGGTTGCGTTACAACACTGGAAGCAGCAGCTGTAACATTATCTGAATTTGGGCTGGCACCCAGGTTTACCAATGCGGTTAAGGCTGGTGAAATAAATATAAAAGATGCTACGTGTCCGGCAATTCATGCCGCGCTTCAAGCCTCTGAAAAAGGTATCCCATTTATCCCACTTAGGGGTTTGATTGGTTCTGATATTTTGGCCCGACGGGAAGATTGGAAAGTTGGGGAAAATCCATTTTCACAAAATGATCCGATAGTATATCTACCTCCTATAAGACCTGACGTTTCCCTTTTTCACGCCCCCATGGCTGATAAATTTGGAAATATTTGGATCGGCGTTAGACGCGAACAAATGTTGATGGCGCACGCATCCGTGCGTACCTATGTGTCAGTGGAAAAAATTGTTGATGGTGATTTTATGGCAGATGAAACCATTAAAGCAGGTACTATTCCAGCCATTTATGTCACTGGAATAGCTGAATCTAATCAGGGAGCTTGGCCATTAGGAATACCTGGAGGATATGATGAAGATAGGGAACACCTTTCTCGATATGTCCAATTAGCGCAAGATAAAGAAGGCTTTCAGACTTATCTTCAACAATATATTTACCAATCTAAGGAAGCGGTCGAATAGCAATATGAACGAAATTGTACTGGAAGAAATTTTGATCCATGCAATAGCCGAGAATCTTAAGGGTTTAAGGCATGTCGCAGTTGGTGCTTCTTCCCCAATTCCTGGCGCAGCAGCACTGCTGGCTCGTGTGAAAAGTAAAGGCTCAATGAGAGTTTCAATACTCGGAAGCGAAGATAATAATTTTTTTAGTGATGGCGGAAAAGAGATTTTTGATATTGCTGCACAGGGGCGTATGGATGCATTTTTTCTTAGTGGAGCTCAAATAGACGGCAAAGCAAATGTAAATTTAGTTTCGGTTGGTGATTATCGTCGTCCGAAAGCGCGATTTCCGGGCTCGTTTGGTTCCGCTTACTTATATTTTTTGGTCCCTAAAGTTATTTTGTTTAGGCTTGAACACACGCCACGTACATTAGTAAAAGAAGTTGATTTTATAAGTGCACCAGGTTTTTCAAAATCACACGTTTATCGCCCCGGTGGGCCCTATAAATTAATCACAGATAGATGTCTGTTTATAGTGGATAAGGAACTTCAACGTTTTAGATTGGAGACTGTTCACCCAGGTCATACTGTTAAAGAAGTGCAGGAACAAACAGGGTTTAATTTTGATTTGCCATCTGGACCAGTACCTATTACTGCAACTCCTGATCATGATACTTTACGTTCCATTCGCGGGCCTGTCGCGGCCGAAATTTCTGAGATATATCCAGCTTTTGCTTCAAGAGTATTTGGACATGATTAATTCAAATAGACCACAAATAAGTTTTTAAATAGGTTTTGTTATACTTTTTCGGAATTTATCATCAAAGATGCATGAATTTTCTCCACAATTTATTATGTCGAGGTACGCCTTATTATGAGAGATGAAAATAACGGTGGGACGTTAGCCGGAATAAAAATCATTGACTGCACACGTGTATTAGGAGGCCCGTACTGCACCCAAATGCTGGGCGATCATGGTGCCGAAATAATTAAAGTAGAACCACCACAGGGAGATGAAGTTAGAGATTGGGGCCCACCTTTTCATGAGGATGATGCATCATATTTTATAGGTGTTAATAGAAATAAGAAGTCAATAGGTTTAGATCTTACAACCGCTGCGGGCAAAAAAGTTTTGTTAAAACTTTTAGAAGAAGCTGATGTCATTATTGAAAATTATAAAACCGGCTCCATGGAGCGATGGGGCCTAGGTTATGAAGCAATTCTTAGCAAAAAGTTTCCGACATTGGTTCATTGCCGAATTTCGGGGTTTGGTTCAGATGGGCCATATGGCGGTTTTCCAGGGTACGATGGTATTATTCAAGCAATGGTTGGGCATTTTTCTATCAATGGTGCACCTGAATCAGGCCCTACCAGACTAGGCTTAGCTATGGTGGACATAGGGACTGGTCTTTATGCAGGTAATGCTATTCTTATGGCCCTACTAGAAAGAGAACGGTCGGGAAAAGGCCAATATATAGATATGACATTATACGATTGCGGACTGTCGTTAATGCATCCACATGTGCCAAATTATTTTGTTTCAAAAGGAAAAATCCCAGGTTTAACAGGAAACCCTCATCCAAATATCGCGCCGTATGATTTATTCGAAACGAAAACATGCAAAATTTTTATAGCCGGTGGAAACGATCGAACGTGGAAACGTCTTTGTGTGGAACTTGGAAGACCAGAACTTGGTGAAGATGAACGTTTTCAGACCAATGGTGATCGTCAGAAAAATAAACACTTATTAAAAGCAGAATTGGCGGGCGTTTTTGCCGAGGTGGATGGCGAAGAATTCTGCGAGAAACTCTTGGCTGCCGGGTTACCAGTTGGCCCGATTAGGGATACGGATGAAGTCATGAAGCATCCCCATACCAAGCATCGCAATATGAGAGTAGAAAAAGATTGGTATCAGAGTTGGGGTATCCCAATTAAATTTTCTCGAACTCCTGGAAGCATTAAAAATGTGCCGCCTAAGTTTGGTGAGCATGGAAGAGAGATACTCTCTGCGCATGGTTTTAATGATGATGAAATTCAGGAACTTGCAAGGGAAAATGTATTAGTGGAAGAACGGCGCAAAGTTTGAAATATTTATTTAAATTAAGACGAAAATACTGAATATTTTAAAAGCTGAAATTAATTGATTTAGATTTGTTTTAATATTTAGAAAACTTGATTAATCAAAAGGAGTTCCTTGTGAGCAAAATCAGTAAAACTGACGAAGAGTGGCGGGCCCAGCTTACGGCTACCCAATATGAAGTAACTAGAGAGCATGGAACGGAACGAGCATGGTCGGGAAAATACGCCCGAAACAAAGACTCTGGAATTTATGCGTGTGTTTGTTGCGGACAACATCTTTTTGACAGCGACTCAAAATTTGAGTCGGGGACGGGTTGGCCCAGTTTCTATGCACCTCTATTTGAAGACGCAATAGGGACCAAGAGTGACCGGAGTTTCTTTATGACACGGACTGAAGTTCACTGTTCACGATGTGAGGCCCATCTTGGCCACGTTTTTGATGATGGACCTCACCCTACCGGATTGCGTTATTGTATGAATTCAGCATCTTTAAATCTGGAAGCGAGGGATAAAACCGACGATTCCGTGGAATAGTGAAAAAAATTATGCTTTCCTATTTACTTTTCGATTTTTAGAACAGTTTAAATTTTATCAACCATTCAAAACTTAAATCAAAATATAAGCGAATATATTGCCATGCCAAAAATTGCTATTCTTGATGATTATCTCGAATCCGCAATGAAATTTGGAGACTGGAAATCTCTCCCCGAAGAATATGAAATATCAATATTTAAGAATACCCTGGTTGACCCACGAGATCTAATTAAAAGGCTAATTGATTTTGAGATTATTTGCGCCATGCGCGAACGCACTCCCTTCCCAAAACATATCTTTGACAAACTTCCGAATCTTAAACTTTTCATCACAACGGGCATGCGGAATGCATCGGTTGATATTAGTGCTGCAAAAGAAAATGGAATTACAGTTTGTGGGACAGAAGGATCGAAATGGGCAACCGCAGAGCATACATGGGCTTTAATTCAATCCTGTGCTCGTAATATCCCCCACGACGATTTTATGATGAAGAAAAACTACTGGCAAACTCGAATGGGTGTGGAGCTACATGGAAGAACTCTAGGCATTCTTGGTCTTGGTAGAATTGGTGAGCAAGTATCCAGATTCGGCAAGGCCTTTGGAATGGACGTCACTGCCTGGAGCCAGAATCTTTCTAAAGAAAGATGCAATGAATTAGATGTAAAATTAGTTGATAAGGAATCACTATTTAAAAATTCGGATTTTTTAACGATTCATTTAGTACTTAGTGAGAGAACCAAACATATTGTAGCCGAACCAGAATTTAAGCTTATGAAGCCTAATGCCTTTTTGATAAATACTTCTCGCGGTCCAATCGTTAAGGAGAGCGCTCTAATCACTGCGTTAGCAACACGTTCTATTCGTTCTGCAGCCGTCGATGTATTTGAAGAAGAACCACTACCTCCTAACCATAGATTTTGCGAACTCGACAATTTGGTAATGACTCCGCATACAGGTTATATGACCGAAGAGACGTATAAGATTTTTTTCGGCCAAACGATAGAGAACATCAAAGCATGGCATACGGGAAAACCGAAACGGGCCCTCACAACGTAAGCGGTTTTCACGATGCAGGCCTAAAGAATGATAATCATTGTGTTATTTTATTTAGATATTCAATATTCATAATATAGTTAAAACGTTTTCAGGAGGGCGGCCTAAAATTGCCTTTGTTTTGGAGACTACAATTGGTCTTTCTATAAGAATAGGATATTCAATCATTGATTGAATTAGTTCTTCGTCTTTTTTAGCAGAATTTAAGGATAAGTCCCGGAAGACAGTTTCTTTGGTTCTCATTATATCTATCGGCTTGCAATTTAACTTACGGATAATTTCTGAAAGTGTTTCGAAGTTAGGTGGATGTTTTAAATATTCTATAATCTGGAGTTGAACACCTTCTTTTTGCAATAAAGCAAGAGCTTGACGAGATTTAGAACATCTCGGGTTATGGTAAAATTTTATGCTCATTTTAGATATTCCACAAGGTTTTATATTTGATGAATTACAAGATTTAATTTGACAGCGGTTTTAAACTCTTAATTTAGAAAATTAATTCACTTCAAGCTTTTTTCGGGGTTATTTTCAATAAAAAGCTATTTGTTTACCATCCCAGTGACCAGATATACGATCTATATTCTTACCCCCAAAATGTACTGAAGATTAAAGCTTATTCTACCATCAACTTTGAATTTTAGGGTATTAGCTTCATTTTAGAAAAAGATATACTAGCCCCCTTTTAAGTCGGCTTGTAGTTAAAAACCAGTGCTTACAGTTTTCTATTTCAGTAGTTTCGATTAGCAGAGTACATGGTATAAGCTCCTTTCATAAAACGACCTTATGGATTACATAACAGATTGTCTTTCGATAATATGTAAAGTTTAGTAACTAAGAACTAAGCTTTAATGCTTCGACATACGATAGCTAAGGGAATTGGACGCATATTGAAATAGCGACCGCAAAGAGGGCTATGTAACTCGAAACACAAATGATTAATTCACTTTAAGTCAGTCGATATTTGGAGAAATAGTATGGAATACCAAGCGTTGGGCCAATCCGGTTTAAAGGTGTCTCCTTTATGCTTAGGGACTATGCTATTTGGAAGAGAAACAAATGAAACGGATAGTCAGAGGATTATTTCGTCAGGAAGAGCGGCTGGTATAAATTTTATTGATACGGCAGATACTTATGTCGATGGAGCGTCTGAAGAGATAGTTGGTCGATGTGTTCGAAGCAATCGTAATGATTGGATTCTAGCCACTAAACTTGCCAATAAAATGGGGGGGAATCCGAATCATGGTGGACTTTCTCGGCAATGGGTGTTTCAAGCGTGTGATCATTCCTTGCAGCGTTTAGGCACAGATCACATTGACCTTTATTATTTTCATAAGGAGGATCATTTAACGCCTCTTGAAGAATCAGTCAGAGCTATCGGTGATTTAATTCGATGGGGGAAGGTGCGTTATTTTGGTTTATCAAATTACCGGTCATGGAGAGTCGCTGAAATTTGCAATATTTGTGACCGTATGGGTTTGGATCGACCGATAGCAAGTCAGCCTTATTATAATGCTATGAACCGGATGCCAGAACTGGAACATCTACCAGCGTGCAGGCATTACGGCCTAGGGGTTGTCCCCTATAGCCCGCTTGCTCGTGGAATTTTAACAGGAAAATACTCGCTAAACAAAAAACCCGAGGATGGAAGTAGAGTTGCCAGAAATGATAGGCGGATGATGCAAACTGAATGGCGCGCTGAATCAATTGAAATAGCGCAGAAAATAAACCTTTATGCTCAAAAGAAAGGTGCTACTTCAGTTGATATTGCAGTCGCTTGGTTATTGAATAACAAAGTAGTCAATTCCATTATTGCGGGCCCTCGGACACTTGCCCAGTGGGATTCCTATTTAAATACGCTAAACTATACCTTTACAGACGAAGACGAAGATTTGATAAATTCTTTTGTAGTTAGCGGACATTCTTCCACGCCAGGATATAACGATCCATCATATCCAATCGAAGGAAGATACCGAGGGGTATAGGGTGAATTAACCGAAAACTATGCTCCAGCGGCGTTCCGGCCAGCTATTTTCCCAAATACTGATCCAGAGACTAATCCAGTTCCTCCTGGGTAATTAAAGTGAAATAGGCCACCAACCATTTCGCCACAACAGTATAAACCGGGAATAGGGCGCCAGTCCGTGCCTATTACCTGCGCTCTTTTATTGATTTTCAAGCCACCAAAGGTAAATGTTATTCCTCCTGTTGCCGAATAAGCTAAAAATGGAGGTTTGTCCAAAGCTTGGGCCCAGTTGCTTTTATTAGGCGATAGGCCTTTTGTAGAAAGCCCATCTTTTTTGCTGGGATCAAAGTCACTCGAGCCTGTAGTGGCGTTATTATATTCATTAAGCGTCTGTACAGCCTGTTCTCTATCGTCGATGTCTAATTGCGCCACTAAATCCTCGAATGTATCGGCTTCGATAGCTATACTTGTATTGTATCTCGGTTCTAATAAGTGGACCGTTTTTTGATCAAAAATTTGCCAAGCCAGAGAGCCTGGTTGCCTCAAAATTTCCCCTCCATATTTAGCATAGGTATATAAACCGACGTCTTCTCCTTCATCGCAAAAACGAAGACCATTTCTATTTATCATAATGCCATAGGGATAGGACAACCGATTAGATTTATCAGTCCTGCTTCGGTCGGCAAAATCGGGCCACTCGTTAGAAATAGGGGTGGAATGTCTGCCCGACCATTGACCCCAGGGAAGTGCTCCAATAGCTAAAGCCATCCGAAGGCCGTCGCCTTGATTATGCGCTGTTCCACGGACTTTAGCATGGTCCCATGGAGCCGCTAGATACTGCGATCTCCACTGTGAATTGGCCTCAAAACCACCGCAACCTAAAATTACCGAATTTGAGGTAATCTCAAATAAACCGTCAGGGCCTTTTGCCATTACCCCAGTCACATAACCTTTTTTATCTCTGATTAGATCATCTGCAGCAGTCTCATATCGTATCTCTATAGAATTGGCTTCAGTTGTTTTAAACCAATTGGTAGAAAGTCCAACGCCTTCGTGCTGGGCACGAATTATCGCGCCTTTTTGCCATTTAATACGGTTGCCCACTTTAATTCCAGATAGGCTGGTTGCAGGTTCCATGGGAATGCCGCCTTTTTTATGGACCCATTTTATTGTAGAAAAAGAATTATCTATTAAAATAGTCGATAGTTCTCGGTCAGTTTTTCCATGAGTGACTCGCAACATATCATGCCACATGTCATCTTTGGTGTAAGCAGGCACATCATTAAAAAAACCAGGTATTTTGTCCCCCGCATCCGGTACCATCGCCATTAATTCTTTCGGATTATCAAACGCTATCCTAAATAATCCACCGGAAAAAAAAGTGTTTCCACCCCTTTCTTTCCTATTTGCTTTTTCCAGGACTAAAACATCTTTGGCACCCGCCTCTTTTGCTGAGTTCGCTGCGGCTAGTGCAGCATTCCCAGCTCCCACAACAATTACATCATAGTCAGCCATTTATTAGTCCTCCAACAGGAACGGTTGATAACATATTTTAATGAGCCTAAACGAAATAAAAATATTTGTTGAAGAAGGGATATTGGCAATAAAAGAACTTATATAATTCAAACGTAAAGTTTGATTTTGGAATATCACGTTTTTGAGGTTCGTTTAGCATGCCTTTTACGTTCATGAATATCCAAAAGTTTTTTCCGTAGTCGTATTGTTTTTGGTGTCACTTCGACTAACTCGTCATTTGCTATATAAGAAATAGCCTTTTCTAAATTCAGGTTAATTGGTGGTGTTAGATCTATTGCTTCATCTTTTCCAGCTGCCCGGAAGTTGGTAAGCTGTTTAGATTTTAAAGGATTTACGTCCAAATCGTTACTTCTAGAATGCTCACCAATAATCATTCCAGGATAGACGTCGTCTCCGGCATTAATCATTAATAAACCTCTTTCTTCTAGATTAAAGAGTGCGTACCCTACAGCGCGCCCGTGTTCTCGAGATATTAATACGCCCGTTCTCCGAGACGGTATGGACCCTTTGTAAAGACCGTAAGAATTGAATACTCGATTGAGTACACCTGTGCCACGCGTTTGCGTCATAAATTCCCCATGAAATCCAATAAGTCCTCTTGATGGGCAGTAAAAAACAAGCCTTTGTTTTCCCAAATTCGAAGGATGCATTTCTCTAAGTTCGCCTTTTCTATCCGCCATGGTACTTACAACCGAACCCGTATACTCTTCATCTACATCAATCACTACTTCTTCCATAGGTTCTAAAAGCTGGCCTGTCTTGGTATCATCCTTGTAAAGCACTCTTGGCCGACTGATAGACATCTCATAACCTTCACGGCGCATTTGCTCTATCAGGACCGCAAGTTGTAATTCTCCACGCCCAGCTACCTCAAACGCGTCTTTTTCAGTGGTTTCCGTTACTTTGATTGCGACATTACCTTCGGACTCTTGGAACAAACGATCACGAAGAGTTCTTGAGGTTACTTTATCGCCATCGTTTCCAGAAAGCGGACTATCGTTGATTGAAAAAGTTACTGCTATTGTAGCGGGGTCGACTGGATTGGAGGAGATTACCCTATCAGTTGACAAATCCATTATCGTATCTGAGACCGTGGTGGAAGATAATCCAGCAACGGCAATGATATCGCCAGCGTTTGCTTCTATTAAAGGTTCACGCCGTAATCCTTGAAAGGCCATTAATTTAGTTATTCGTGTTTCTTCTATGAATTTTTCGTCTCTAGTTAATGCCTTTACAGGCATATTAGGAAAAACTCTTCCAGAGCTTATTTTACCGGTTAGGACCCTCCCTAGATACGGATCATATTCTAAGGTGGTTACCAACATTCGAAACGCTGAATTGGATTCTTCGACTGTCGGACTCCTAACATGAGAAACTATTCGTTGAAAAAGAGGAGCCATGTTTTCTTCAGGTTGATTAGGATCGGTTGATGCCCATCCTAATTTAGCAGAAGCAAAAATCGTTGGAAAATCGAGTTGTTCCTCAGTGGCTCCAAGGGCAGAAAACAGATCAAACATTTCATCTTGCACTTCATAAGAACGTTGTTCTTTTTTATCAACCTTGTTAACCACAACAATTGGTTGAAGTCCAAGCTTTAGAGCTTTTCCTAAAACAAACTTTGTTTGTGGCATAGGTCCTTCGGAAGCATCCACTAAAACTAGAACACCATCGACCATTGAAAGTATACGCTCAACTTCTCCACCAAAATCCGCGTGACCAGGAGTATCAACAATATTAATTCGTATATCATTCCAAACAACTGAAGTACATTTAGCTAAAATAGTAATGCCACGTTCTCTCTCTAATTCATTAGAGTCCATAGCCCGTTCCAAAACACGTTGATTCTCCCTAAAAGCCCCAGACTGCCTAAGAAGCACGTCAACTAAGGTTGTCTTCCCATGATCAACATGAGCAATGATCGCTATATTTCGTAGGTTCATGTTCCACACTCAATGGAAAAAAAGGCACAATAGTTAAGGAATTAATACAATCAACAATAAATATTTAAATGTTTTAAATAAAATAGATTTTGAGCGTTGGTATTAGTCTTTTTGAGGGTTATAGTTTCCTCAGTTATCCAAGTCTTATTGGATAGATTAAAGGTATTGCAGTTAAAATCATGTTAGAAAATTCATCTTCAAATCAGAAAATATATCATGCGCATGTATATTTTAATGCTGCTACTCTAAAAAAAGCATTGAGCCTTCAACAAGAAATTAACAATTTGTTTAATATAGAGATGGGACGTGTCCATAAAAAATTAGTTGGACCTCATCCAGAATGGAGCTACCAAATAAAGTTCGGAAAAGGTCAATTTTCCGAATTGCTTCCATGGTTGATAAACAATCGGCAGGGACTGACAATTTTTATACACGAGTGCACGGGTAATAATTTGCTTGATCATACAGAAAATATTTGCTGGCTAGGCTGTTCTCAAAGCTTAAATCTGGAAGGCTTTAAAATACAGTCCTAAGTTTTATATTTACCTCAATTTTTTTTCTTTGTTTTCCCTCGCTCGGGAAAATAATTTAAACATACCTTCAATTTTCCCGTGGTCATACCTGGAGCCTCACTGCACAGAACATATTTGTCTCGGCATTCTATAAAATCTGTGTCTTCAGGCCCAAAGCGTAAATCTTCGCAAATTTCATAAAATCGTTTTGCAACGGTTTCGAAAGAACTGGCATCACCTTGTACTGAATCAGTTATTCTATTTAATGGCTGCACTCGAAGAAATTGGGCTATAGCTTCATTTGCTCGCCGCAGTGAGATTTCGGCCAAGCCTTCTTTCCCCATTAAAGTCCAATATCTAACATATAGTTTTTCCCCGAGCATCATTTGCCGCAAGACAGGCGGAATAAATCCAGGAGCTGCTGAACCCCATACGATAAATTGTAGTTGCTTACCCTCATGTTTATAGAGAGTAGGGCTAAAGCCGACTTCTAGTTCTTTAAGGCGTTCTAAATCAATAGGGTCAAAATCATCCACCCAGTAAACCGGTAATATATCGCTAGTTAATTGCTTTCTAACGGAACGTGGAAGACGAAAATCGGCCCATATACTATTATCAGGTTTCCTAAATAGATGTATCCTATATCCTAGTCTAGTCAGGATACGAGCTTCCAAAATTGGCTTTTTACTAATTGGATCAGTCAATACTTCCACAAACCATTGCACGCGAGCAGCTAAAGCATCTTTTGGATTTAACGACATCGTTGTATGGAGGAATAGAAAGAAGATCCAAAATAATCGCAGTTTCAGGGTAAAACTCCTATGCAAGGAACGAAAAATTTTATCAATTATAAGTTAAAAATACATTAAAGACGAGGAATCCAGGGCAATTAATATGGGAATACTAAAAATTGGATTATTTTTTGGTGCTATTTACATTGTCATAGTCACGACTCTGTATACCCTCCAACGTCGAATTTTGTTCGTGCCAGGGCAAGTGATATCGCGTCCTGAGAAGGTGGATGTGCCAGAAATGGAGGAGATTAAATTACGGACTGAAGATGGATTGAGTTTAATTAGCTGGTACCACAAATCCAAAACTGGAAAATTAACTATCGTGTATTTCCAGGGCAATGCGGGAACTGTTGCAGACCGAGCCTATAAAGCACGAATTTTAATCGATCACGGGTACGGTATATTAATGGTGGGTTACCGAGGATATGGTGGGAATCCAGGGAGGCCTAGCGAAGATGGTTTAAATCTAGATGCAAATTCAGCGATTAAATTTTTAAATGACCAAGATACACCAAATAGTAAAATTGTATTGTATGGTGAATCCCTCGGAACCGGCGTGGCTACCTTTCTTGCATCCAGAGTTAAGGTATCGGGCTTAATATTAGAAGCGCCATATACTTCAATTACTGAAATTGCAGCCAAACGTTATTGGTTTATCCCCGTCAAGTGGCTATTAAAAGACAACTTTAATTCTATTCAATCGATAACATCCATCAACACTTCACTACTCATTATTCATGGGACTAATGATCGCGTTATAAACTTCAGACAAGGAAAAATACTTTTTGACTCAGCCCTAGAACCCAAACAATTTGAAACAGTTAAAGATGCCGGCCACTCTGACCTTTATGATTATGGCGCTGATAAAATAATCCTGAAGTTCTTAGAAACGCTTTCTAAATCAGGCTAGTGTTTTATATTTTTAACTATCTTTCAAGATCTAACTTGATAGCACCATTAATGGCTTTAAATGGGAGCAAAACGCATTCGTGTCGGGATTTAGCCAACTTAACAGGGCGAAATACGGAAAGTAAATCCCACTCCAAGGAAGTATCCAGTCCAGTAAGAAATCTTAATGCATTATTTTCAATTGCCAGTAATTCAGCCGGCATTAATCCACTTGCCTCTCGGGCTATGATTTCAGAAGAAGCTTCACATAAAGCACATCCTCGCACCTCAAGACCTATTTTTAAAATTTCATGTTTATTTAATTTTAGGTCAATAATTACTTTATCCCCGCAGATAGGATTATCAGCACGATAGGTGGAATCTGGGTTTTCTAAACGTTTTCGACTTTTACATTTTTGAGATAGCCGGATGATCTCGTCGTGGTATAGCGCCTCAAGCATTTCAACTAAGTAATCCTTCTTTAAATTTAGTCTTTAAGGAGGATAAAGCGTGGGGTGTGTCAATATCAGTTAAAACACCGTTATCATTCATTTCTACTTCTACTACTAATTCTGAATAAGCGCCAATTAAATGCCTTGCTCCAACGTCACCCGTAATCTCCATAATCTCCGGAAAAAATTGACGGTCCCATAGCACAGGATTACCTCTTTTACCTTTCCAGGTAGGAACACAAATTAATCGACCTTCCGAAGGATTATATGCCTCGATCAAGCTGTCCAAATGCGCCGCGGTAACGTAAGGCATGTCACCAAGACAAACCAAAATAGCTTTTATGTCATTTTTTAAAGCGCTAATGCCTATTTGTAATGAACTACTTAGACCCAAGTCATACTCTGCATTATAACAAATCTGGATATTAAGATTCGACAGCTCCTCTCTCACCCTATCATCCTGATACCCAATTACGCTAACAAGCTTTTCGATTGAAGATTTTAAAATATTAATTGCACATGTTTTAACCATAGAAAGACCATCTATTTCTACAAGTAATTTATTGCTTTTTCCCATTCGGCGAGATTGTCCCGCGGCGAGCAAAATTGCTCCTATCTTAGGTTTTTGATAGATTTGGTCACTTTTAACGTGATTGGTTTTAGCTCGGGGAAGAGGTCTGTTTTTCACATCCTTTAGAAGACCACCCGGACCCATACGCATAATTTCCAATGGATTAATTTCAAGACCAGCAAGGAGACGTTGTAAAACAAAATCAAACCCATTTAATTTAGGCGATCTGGCGCACCCGGGCATTCCTATGACATGAACATTTTTAATACGTCCGATTAAAAGTAAATTTCCCGGATCCACTGGCATGCCAAAATGTATAATAGTTCCACCGACTCTTTCAATGGAATCGGGTATAATATCGCGCCTATCTACCACGGCGGATGCTCCTGAAATCAAAAGAATATCGATATTTTTTTTGAGAAGGGTCTTTATTCCTTGGGTCATCGATATACTGTCATGCTGACATCTATATTCTTGGACTAAGTCACTTCCAAGTTCACTAAGTCGATTTTGCGTAATGTTGCGCGTAGAATCCAAAACTGATTGTTTTGTTCCAGCGAATTCTGATTGCAGTAAACCTATCCGAGATGGTTTAAAACGTTTTAATTGAATTAACGGATGTGCTTTTTCGGCCACTGATAAGGCTAACCTTAAGACGTTTTCTGGAATGGCAAATGGAATGATTTTTAATGTAGCAATCATTTGTCTAGCGGTCACTCTTTGGTATGCGGGCACGATGCCTAAAGTTATGGTTTCATCTACCGAATTGAATTTATTAATTTGTTCTGTTTCATAACAAATTAAGCCTGTTTTTTCAGCAAATAGATTACAACGACCCGTAAAAGCTTTAGAAGTCCTCAAATCGCGGCTGACTAATCCCTGAATCAACCTATCTGCAGCTAAGTCTTCTAAAACATCTGAGGGGTGCAACTTTGCGCATACTATTTTTCGGTAACCGGCTTCCCTTAAAATCTCTATATCGGTGACATCCAAACGTTTTCCTTTTTTTAGCGTAACCGAGTTTAATCGATGGCTGTGTGCTAAAATTGCACCATCAATTTCTGATAGAGGAAATTCTCCAAATTCCATTACTTGCTCTTCGTCATTTCTAAAACTGTTGATCGGCCACGCCTGACGGCTGTTAACTGGGCTAATATTGCTAAGGCTATTTCAGAAGGGGTCACAGCCCCTATAGGCAACCCCGCCGGACCATGAATGCGTCCTAATGCATCATCCGTAAATCCAAAATTTTTTAATCTAGATAATCTGCCTTTATGCGTATTCCTTCCGCCCAAGGACGCTATATAAAAAGCGTTTGAAGTTAAAACGACTTGAAGAGCTGGGTCATCTAGTTTTGGATCGTGTGTTAATGTAACTACAGCGGTTCTTGCATCAATATTGAGTTTTTTAAGAGCTTCATCGGGCCATTCATTAGAAAGGGAAACACTTGGAAACCGGTCCTTGGTGGCAAAAAAACCTCGAGGATCGACTATAGTAACTTCATACCCTGCCGTCGTTGCCATCGGAGCCAAAGACTGAGCGATATGTACCGCACCAATTATAATTAGCCTTAGCGGTGGATTAAATACGTGCACAAACAATTGTCCATTCTGGAACAAACAGCTTTTATCATCCTTAATAAAAGTCCTTATTTTTTCTAGTTCGTCTTGATTGAAAGTTAAAACCCCAGATACTTTCTCATTATCTATTATGCTTTGAACACCATCATTAATTCGAGTTACTATAGCTATCGGAATTTTATTTTTTTTCGAAAATATAACTTCATTAAGAATTTCTGATCGCATGGCGAGTTAGCTTTCTAATGCTTCAACAAAAACACGTATCGTTCCACCGCACGCAAGTCCAACTTCCCAAGCCTGCTCATTAGATACGCCAAACTCCAGAAGTCGAGGTTTACCCTCTTTCATAACTTCTAGGCCTTCCTTAACGACAGCACCTTCGATACAACCTCCAGAAACTGAACCGATCATTCTTCCATTTTCATCAATTCCAAGCTGACTGCCTACTGGGCGAGGGGAGCTACCCCATGTCTCTACAACCGTAGCGATAGCTATTTGAATGCCGCTCGAATGCCATGACGAAATAGTTGAAAGGACATCATCGCTAACTGAATTTTCATGTTCTTTTTTCATATTAATGCCTTCAAATCTGATCTGTATTTATTTGAAATTCTCGCGCTTTCCGCTTCCAATAACTAACGCCTTCAATATTCGATATTCCATTCCCTTCCAATGCCTCGGCTAATTGATAGAAATTCTCTAGTGAATGAATTGGACGAAATTCATCTACGTGAGGCAAAATAGCTTTAATGCCTCTTGATTTGGGAGCAAATCCATCAAAACGCAAGAGTGGGTTTAACCAAACCAATTTTTTGCACGATTTTTGTAATCGATCAATTTCATTCGTTAAGCCGCGACCCGAATCTCGATCCAAGCCATCCGATATAAGCAAAATTATTGCGCCTTGTCCCAAAACCCTACGAGACCAATTTTTATTAAAGTCATATATACATCGACCGATTCGAGTTCCCCCGGACCAATCATCGGCAGCTTGACCTACACTTTTCAATGCTTCATCCACATCTCTATTCCGAAGATGACGAGTAACATTTGTTAATTTGGTACCAAACAAAAACGTAAATACACGCGAGCGATCATTGGCAACTGAATGCATAAAATGCAGCAACATTCGAGAATAGCGGCCCATCGACCCCGAAATATCACAAAGCACCACCAATGGAGGAAGACGGTATTTCACTTTTTTCATCTTCAAGGAAATAACATCCGATCCGGACCTTAAGGATTTTTGAAGTGTGGACCGTAAATCGACTAAGTTACCTTTTGGGTGAGCCACAAAACGCCTAGTGGGAGCCGGTTTAATAGATATACGCAGTCTACTTAGGACTCTTTTGGCTTCTTGGATTTCATCATTATTCATTTTTTCGAAATCCATCTTTTGTAGAATTGCTGCATCAGAATAACTCATTACTGCATCATATTGAATTTCCTGTTCTTTAACGTTGTCATGGTCTTTATTGCGCATCTTATCCTTACCTGAAAAGGCATCCCTAACGCGTTGGCTAATATCTAACTCATTTTTTTGATAACTAGCCGTCTTTAGAGATGGTAGGACCATCTTTAACATTCTTTCTAACAAACGTGGATTACGCCAAAAAATGTGAAATGCTTGATCAAAAATTTCTCGTTGCTCTCTTCTATTGACAAATACCGCATGAAGAGCCCAATAAAATACTTCTCTATCCGTAATGCCAACTGTCTGAAGGGCTGTAATGGCATCAATTATTCTATCTGGGCCAATAGGAATACCGGCCGCACGTAGGGTTCGTCCGAAATTTTTTATGTTATCGACGAGTTTACCGTCTTTTCTTAAATCTTTTATGTAAAGTAATTCCTCCGGCATTAAAGGGACCCTTTAACTTTTTGCCATCATGGAGAGTTCTGTTTTAACTTGATTTAATAGTTTGTTTGCCTCACTACCTTGTATTTTAGCTATATCATCTTGATATTTTAATAATACGCCCAAAGTATCGTCTATTGCACTGGGATCTAATGTTAAATAGTCCAATTGCAATAGGGCATGGGTCCAATCTATCGTTTCAGCGACCCCCGGTTGCTTAAACAGATCCGCTTTTCTTAACTTTTGAACGAATGATACTATCTGTTTCGAAAGAATTTCCGGAGAATCCTTTACCTTAATGCGAAGAATTTCTGTCTCTCGTTCTGAATTTGGAAAATCTACCCAATAGTAAAAACAACGCCGTTTTAGAGCATCATGTATTTCTCGAGTTCGGTTGGAAGTTATTACAACAATAGGAGGAACTGAGGCAGAAATTGGTCCAATTTCTGGAATAGTAATTTGATAGTCAGATAATATTTCTAAAAGGTAGGCCTCAAACGGTTCGTCCGACCTATCTAGTTCATCTATTAGAAGAACAGGAGGGCCAATTTCATCGGGTTCAAGAGCCTGTAATAATGGACGCTTGATTAAAAAATCATGTGTAAATAGGTTATCCGTTAAAGAGGTCTTATTGACTTTTCCGGCTGCTTCCGCCATTCGAATTTCCAACATTTGGCGGGGATAGTTCCATTCATAAACAGCCGAAGAAATATCCAAACCCTCATAACATTGTAACCGTATCAATCGTCGGTTCAATCCATTTGCCAAAACTTTTGCTACTTCAGTCTTACCGACTCCTGCTTCACCCTCTAGAAATAATGGGCGCTTCAAAGTTAATGCTAAGTGAATGGCGGTGGCTAATGATTGATCGGCAACGTACTCCTTACTATGGAGTAGATTAAGTGTTTCTATTACAGATGGAGGAACTTTGTACATGGCAACAACCTAAATTTTGGCCCATTCAGCTTCATTTTTGCAATATAATATCCGTTTTAGCTCATAAAAATTTTTAAATTCCTCAAATAAAATACTTATTTAAAAATAGTTTCTGTCTAAAGAAGATTTTAATCAGGATATTCTTTGTAAAATTAGACTGTATATATTAAAAATAACTCAGAAAGCATCATATCGCTTTCAGCATGTTCACATAACCCCTGATTTAGTCTATAAATTCGCCTGTTGTTCGTTAGAATGCCGAGCGGAAGAGGTTTTGTATTCTAATTATTCAGATTAGCGACAAATCCTCCATATTAAAATCTCTGCTTATTCCTTTGTGAAGAGTAAAGTTAATGACTATTGCACCTACTATTTTTACCGGTTACGCTAATCTCAATGCCGTAGAAGACGCAGTGTCTCAAAGAAGATCACTAAGAGGTTTTCTGCCAGATCCCGTTCCTGATCCTATTATTAAGCGTATACTTTTTCTCGCTGGCAGAGCCCCAAGCGGCACCAACATGCAACCCTGGAATGGTCACGTTCTGACTGGTAATTCTCTAAAACGTCTAAGCGACGGACTTATGGAATCAACTAACGATCCGGGGGCACTAAACGAATCAGAGTTTCCTTACTATCCCGACAAATTCTTTGAACCTTATCGAGAGCGTCGTCGAAAAGTCGGTTGGGGCCTATACGAATTGCTAGGAATTAAAAAAGGAGAGTATGAAAAAACTAAATCGCAACACGACCGTAATTTGATATTTTTTGACGCCCCTGTTGGTATGCTATTTACCATTCATAGAGATTTAAAAGTTGGGAGTTGGTTAGACTTGGGAATGTTTTTACAAAACATAATGATACTTGCTCGAAGTCATGGTTTAGAAACGTG
>CAZADS010000059.1:0-24245 GCA_964483985.1 uncultured Thalassobaculaceae bacterium | reverse complement strand
GAGAATCCCACTGATAGACGAAATATTTACTATTGCTCCCCCATATGCCCGTAACATTGCTGGGGCGCAGTGTGTTTTGCCGAAGAAGGGTCCGGTTGAATTAATATCCATCATTTTATGCCACAGTTCCGTGTCGTCGAGATCCTTTGCGGCACTTCCCGAAATTCCAGCGTTATTTACCAATGTAGTTAGCTTTCCATAGGCATCTTCTGCAACTTTTACAGTTGCAGCCCAGTCAATTTCATTCGTAACATCGAGCCGATGAAACATTGCCGTCAAATTCTGGCTAACAAGTTGGGCTGCTAATTCTTCACCGGCTTCCTGTTCGATATCGGCTATCACAACCTTTGCCCCTTCTTTAGCAAAGATTTCACTCGTTGATTTACCCATACCAAATGCACCACCAGTGACAATTGCTACTTTATTTTCCATACGCATTTTCTTCTCCCTAATTCTAAAATGCTGTGATTAAGTGATGGTGTAATTGCCCCGATTTCTCAATAGATAGTATTTCTTAAAATGAAGATATAACACTCTTGCTTAATTAAACTTAAAATATCTATTAAATAGTGTTGATATCTGGATTTTTATCCTTTCCATTGTTTTTTTTTCTAACCGAATTGTTTATTACGTCATAGGGCATATTTTCTAAGAAATAATTTTATGAAAATGCTTTGTTAAACTTTGAAAGGAATTAGGCGATGGTAAAAACAATCGCTCCTAAAGACGGTCAAAATAATCCTAATTCTTTAGAGTTGGCAATTCTAGCAACGAAAGATAATTTTGATGAAGAAGCATATTTGATAGGAAACCCGGACGTACGGCGTGCTGTAGAGAAAGGATCATGTAGTTCCGGTAGACAACACTTCGAAATCTTCGGGAAATTTGAAAACAGAAAATTAAGCCTAGTGTCCGGACAATTGCTTGCTGAGCGTAAACTTCAAAAAAAACAGTTAATAAAAAATATTTTAACAGAGAAAATCGATTATGACGAAAATGAAAATCACTTAGATTTTTTGACGGATGAATTAAAGGAGGAATTTGGCGTTATAGATACCAACGCTGTCAGTAACAATTTATATGATCCCGAGGCTTTAAATTTGATAAATAAATATGAAGACGGTCTTGTTTTGGATTGCGGAGCAGGGAGCCGGGATATTTATTATAGTAATGTTGTAAATCTGGAAATAGCTGACTATCCTTCGACTGACGTTAGAGGTGTGGGAGAGGCCCTACCATTTAGAGATAATTCTTTTGATGCTGTTTTATCTCTCGCCGTATTAGAGCATGTAAAGAAGCCTTGGCTTTGTGCAAATGAAATGATGAGGGTTTTAAAGCCGGGGGGGGAAATAATGTGCGCTGTGCCGTTTTTGTCACCTGTCCATGGTTATCCAGATCATTATTATAATATGACTGCAAACGGATTAAGAAATCTTTTTGGAAATAAGATTGAGGTTAACCGGCATGAAGTACCCGCTTCGGTGCTTCCAATATGGACTTTAACTTGGATTTTGAATAGTTGGTGTGACGGTTTAGACGAAAAGGCGCGAAAACAGTTTTGTTCAATGAAAGTTAAAGACCTACTTTCTGACCCTCGTGACTATCTAGGCAAACCTTTTGTAACTTCTCTAAGTATGGAAAAAAATTTCGAACTGGCATGTGGTACAGTGTTGCATGGCGTAAAAATATAATTATGTCTATCGGCACACTTTGGTCAAAGAACGAATTGGGATCTAGGTTCCAAAATTTTATTTTATAAAGGTTTTGGTCCCAGTAAAGCGGAGAAAGTTTTATAAAACTAATTTTTTTATCGGTTACTAAAATTTCCTGAATTACGGACCTTACTTATTAGTAGACCGGAGGCGTTCATGGTAAATGTGTTTGAAGCACTTTTCAGTCCCATAAAAATTGGTGGTTATACTTTAAAAAATAGGATTATGAATACCGGTCACGCCGCTCATTTTCAAACAGGGGATGGCCTCCCTACCCAAAATTATGTGGATTATGTTCGGGAACGGGCAAAGGGGGGAGCTGGAATAATCGTAACGGGTCACACGGTTCCTCATTACGACGGAGAGGCCTCGTTGTCTCTGGCAAGTTACGATGATCGTATAACAGAAGTTTATAAAAAATTTTCTGAAGCAACACATAGTTTTGATGTGCCAATCCTCGCTCAACTCGGGCACAGAGGACGCCGAGTGGCTGATGCAGGAGCATTTTTGCAGCGACCTACAATGGCTCCATCGGCCATTCCTGCTCCTGATTTTTCAACACCGCAGTTGGTTCCCCGTGCTATGACCACAGTGGAGGTTGAGGAAACTATACAATTATTTGCCGCTGCCGCTAGCCGGGTGCGAAAAGGAGGTATGGACGGCGTGGAGTTGTCTGTTGGCATGGATTATCTGTTTGCAAATTTCCTTAGTCACCAAGCCAATAAGCGAGATGATAAATATGGCGGTCAAACATTGGAGGAAAGAGCCACTTTTCTCAAGGCCGTGTTAGACGTGATTCGAAATGAACTCGGCCCTAGACTTCTTTTAGGTGTTAGATTTTATGATGACCTTGTCGAATATAGTCTCCGTCTTGAAGATTACAAGAATGTCGCCCAAATTTTGGAAAGAGATGGTAAGGTTGACTATTTTAACATGTGGCAGGGCATCGTCCCAAGTCCCAAGAGTGGCAGAACTCATTGGCCCTCCCATCATTATGACCCAGGTCAATTTTCCTATTTGCCTGCTGGATTAAAGGAGGTAGTTCGACTGCCGGTTGTAGGTGCGGGCCGGATAGATTCTGGATCTATTGCAAATAGAATGATAGACGACGGCAAGGCGGATATAATCGGCATGGCCCGAGCACTTATAGCTGACCCGCATTTACCAAATAAAATTAAAGAGGGTCGGGTAGATGAAATTAGGACTTGTATAGCTTGCACCCAAAGTTGTGTGGGCCATATATATTTAGGCATGGGTGTTGGATGTATTTACAATCCTGTAACTGGTCGAGAAGGTAAATGGGGCGAACTTTCACCAGCTTCTCAAAAACAAAAAGTAGTTGTTGTGGGAGGAGGGCCTGCTGGTATGGAAGCTGCTCGAATTTGTGCCGAGCGGGGACATTCAGTGGTATTATTTGAGCAAAGTAAGCGGGTGGGCGGCCAAATCCAATTAATTATGCGCACACCGTCACGGCAAAATTTTGAAGAAATTATTTTATACTTCGAACGGCAGCTAGAGCGTCTTGGCGTAGACATTCGCTTAGATAGGATGGCAGGCGTCAATGATGTATTAGAAGAGGAACCCGATGCAGTGATTATTGCAACGGGTTCTTTGCCATTTCTACCCGACGTCTTGGGAAAAGAGCTTCAGCATGTTCTTACGGCTCGTGATGTAATTTCAGGTAATGCCCAAATTGGGCAAAAGGTTCTGGTGGTCGATACATTAGGCAGGGCAGAAGCCGCCACCACTGCTGAAATGATTGCGGACATGGGTCGGGATGTGGAAATCGTAACCGGTTTGGAATACGTGGGCCGTGATATTTCGCCTCCTGCGTGGCATCCGCTTATGGAGCAACTGATGTTGAAAGGTGTAAAGCTAACTCCCTTTACGGGTGTGTGGGAAATCCTGGAAGACTCTGTAGAGGTTTATAACGTCGTTACTTGGGAGCCTAGAACTTTACAGGATATTGACACCGTAGTGTTAGCTGCGGGCGGTGTGGCAGATGAGACGTTAGCCAGTTCCCTAGCCCGCTATCTTTCAAATCTGCACATTATTGGAGATTGTTATCAAGCGCGGGATATCGAATTGGCTGTTACCGACGGCCATCGCATTGCGCGTGAAATTTAGGTTTCGTTAGACTGTAGGCTGGACGACAACAACTAATTTCCGAGCTTAAAAGATGTATTGAGGAGCCCCTGTTTGTAATAGTTAATTGATTTATATTTCATTCTCTTCAAACGCAATCGGCATGGTTGTCGGGTAGTTTTATATGCTCCTACATTTATTATAGAATGCCAGATTAATTTAATAAGCAACTTACGCTATGATCTCGCTTAGTCCTTCATCGTTCCTCACTTCGTTAATAATTTGCAGAACCCTTTCTTCATAAGGTCTTATTTGCACGCCAAATTCCTGCTTAATCCGAGAATTGTCCATCAAATAAATAGAGGAATTTTCGAAGCCACCCTTGTTATGCTTGAAGATGATTTGGGCTTCGGGGATAAAATTTTTTACGATGCCGGCTATTTCGCCCATACTGATTGGTTGACCCCCGGAGTTGTAAACGGCGTGGTCGGGTTGATCTTTCATAAGTATACGTTCAAACATTTCCGTAATATCGTCTACATGAATTGGCAATCTCATAAAATCTGCGAATTCGAATTCAATCGGATTGCCGCGAGCTGATTGTGTTATGCAATTGACATGATCAACAGATCCACGAACTTTATCAGGCCCGGTCACATTGGCTGGACGTAAACCTGTTATTTTCATATCAGGATATTTGTCCATAAAATCTTGTGCTTGCCATTCATTGAAAATTTTGTGCATTGCGTATTGGTCTTGCCCAAACTTATGGTCCTCTTCCGTAACAGGACGAGCGCCGTATTTGTTTTGGCGTCCATAAACGGCTAATGAACTTGCATAGACTACCCTGTTAATACCAAGAAGGCGTGCCGCCTCAAAACAGTTGTCCATTCCAATCACATTAAGTTTAGTAGCAATATGTGGAGGATGGAAATTTCCAAGAAAATAGGAAAGGTTAATGACTCTGGTTGGTTCCGCCGCCGCCATCTGGTCAAGTACATCGTCGAATTGGGTCATATCCCCTCGAACAACCTTCACTTTTTCCCCAAGATCACTGAAATCCGCTGTGTTTGGATTGATATCAAAACAAACGACACTTTCTCCCCGTTTTACCAAGGAACGGGTTAAACGCGAGCCAATGAAGCCGGTACCACCTACAACAAATATGGTCATAATCAATCCTTCCAAAACTCACTTTCAATAAGTTCTATCGCAATTCTATCCTTTGAATGGCATGCTGGTGCAAGGTAATTAAACGCTATATTGAAAATATTAAGGATAGAGGAGACATTTATCCCTAATTTGCTTGATTTTATGCATAACAGAATAACAATCGTAGTTTTTTGAATGAGAGAATCTGGAGGTTCATTGGAGATGTATGTGATTGCTGCGAAATTAATTGTTGATGAAACAGAATCCGAACAATTTTCGGAAAGGATGAAGAAACATGCTGCTAACAGTATTTTGCAAGAGGGCTGTTTAACCTTTTCCGTTGCCGTAGATAATGAAAACAAGGGGGTATTTCACCTTTGGGAAGTATATGAGGATGCCGCGGCTTTTGATGAACATGTCAATGCGGATTTTATGGCAGAACAACGAAAATATGAACAAACCGTGGTTAAAGAGAGTGTTGTCTACAAGGGTACAATGATCGGTTGAGAAAAAAAATAACAATTCAAAAATAATGTAGCATTACGGCCAGGTATTATTTGTATTTTTTTAAACGACTGGAAACCGAATGAGCCGCACCTTTAAGGCACCGGAGTTAGCATATGTCGCCCTAGCAGTGGACGAACCTTTACTGGTAGCCCAGTCATTAGAAAAAGATTTTGGATTACCTAGACAAGAATTTTTTTTAAATGGCAATGGAGTTCCCATACTAGGAATAGGTAAATCGGCTTTAGCATTATTCGAGGCGGGACATCCATTTTTGGGTTCAGACGTGAAAAATGGAGTGGACCATATTGCAATTGCTGTGGACGACCCTAAATCCTCGGTTGAGGAACTAGGTTTGCCAGGTATCGTCACAGTGACGAGAGGTTTCAATAACAACACCCAGATAAGTCTTGGTGAAACCTCTACTTGTGGTGTGAAGGTTAGATACACTGAACCACTAGAATAGAGAAACGCTTCTTCTGACATGGTTAATCGGATTGACCATATCGGCGTAGCCTCATTAGATAATAATTTAGCCCAAGACACGTTTATTAAAACTTTAGGGTGTGTCTACGAAAGTGAACAAATTGACAGTCAAATAGAGACAGTTTCTGAAAATTTCACCTCTAACGCTTATGACAATATTTTTCATACCCGGGGATCAAAAGTGGTTGGAAGTTTGAAGGTTACTTTTGTTACAATTGGGGACTGCGAATTAGAATTTTTACAGGATATTACTCCAGACGAAAAGTTTGACGAAGCGAGGCACGATATGCCAGGAAATACGCGTGGCGATAGAAGCGCAATAGCCCGATATATTATGTCGAGGGGGCAAGGCCTTCATCACATCGCGTTTAATACATCTAATATCGATAGAGTTCTCAACAAACTTGGGGCATTAGATTATAGATTGATTGATACCCAAGGCCGGCCGGGATCCCGACGCGCGCAGATTGGTTTTATTCATCCGTCGGCTCTAGGAGGAGTTCTAGCGCATTTTGTAGAGAGGGAAGAGATCTGATATGGCTGGTTATGCACTTTCCTATGCAGCGCTTGTCGCGCGTGATGTGGATGCAGTTTGCCAGTTTTTAGGAAATTCTCTTAGGTTAGCAAGAACCGATATTAATATTCAAGATGAGATAGTGCCATTTTTTGGAGTAGGCGATGCTTCGGTCGCCGTATTTCAGGTAAAAAGCCCTTACCTTGATGGTGCGGTATTTCCTGGTCTTCATCATATAGCGCTGACGTCTCGCGACCCTTTGGCGGCGGTAAAAAGACATAAATTGCCGATAATAAATAACGGGATCGGCCCATGCGGCCGAAAATTTGTAGTCATTGATGATGCTGCTACTTGCGGAATTCGCACCCGGTTTATTGAGCCAATATCCGTATCAGTTGTGCAAACTAAAATCGAACGAATTAATCATCTTGGTGTTGCTAGTTTCGATATCTTAGAAAATATTCGCGTGTTTTCGGACGAATTAGGCTGTCCGCTCGAAAGCACTGAAACAGATATAGAGATACGTAATGTGACTGAGAGTTTTGTTTCAGATAAATATGGTGCCATTTATCATAATCGGCCTCCTGAGATTTTGGGCGGCCTGCGGGCGGCCTTTATAACGGTAGGAGATTGCGACCTAGAAATCATGACGGATTTTGATGCAAAGATGGAGCCTTCGGAGGATTTGGGAAGGGTCGCCGGCAATACTAAAGGCGATCAAAGTGCAATTGCTCGGTTTCTGGCTAGAAGAGGACAAGGGTTAGTCCACATTGCATTTGAGACATTTGATATAGATACAATTTTAGCTGACCTTGAGAAGACTGGCTGGCGCATTATAGACAAAGCGGGGAGACCCGGAGGACGTTGTTCAAAGATAGGGTTTGTTCATCCGTCTAATTTTGGCGGTGGCTTGTTGATACATTTTGTGAAGTCTCAAAACGTTATCACCGGTAATTGATATTTTGTTTATTACCCGCAATGATTGGCGTTTGATTGAATTATCATTCATTTTGGACTGCAGGATCAAAATTACTTGAATATGGTCAAAATAAACAAAACTAGGGTTTTATTTGATCAATGGGGGAATAATGGTTAAGGTTCGTGATAATTAGGGAGATCGTGTGAAAAAAGACGTAAAATACGGTTGCAATCATGTAAAATTTTTAAAAATTTTTTTGTAAGAAAATATTTTATAGGGGTGATTGGACTGATGTAGCTGTAACTTTTTTCAAGGGTAAAAATAGTAAAGTTAATTATTGGCACATTTGTTGCTCTTATTATTTGTTAAAGGATTTATGAATTAAGGGTAATCAGGCGGAATAGTGGAAATTTAGGAATTTTTTACAGAAATGCTGAACGTGACAAAATCCTTCTGTGGCTATCCAATAGACCTCTCCGGGATAGTAGAGACTTTGACGTCAAAAATGGTAAAAAGTTGTTTTATTTTATCAATATTTATTTATTCAATATTGAGTTTTAATTCATTTTCTTTGGGCGCAGATTCTAATACTGTTTCGTCCACTGTTGTTACCGATAAGACTCCCCCTACAGCGTCGGCACCCAGTGTCATAATAAATAATAATGATGTCTGTAAGTTAGGGATGTCGGGCGCGGCACAGGCGTCGTTTCTTGGGATTGCAGCCGGGATATCAGTTACCGATGAAAATTGCGAAAGAATTAAGCTGGCACGAAGTTTGTTTGGCATGGGAATGAAAGTCGCGGCAGTTAGTCTTCTTTGTCAGGACAAGCGGGTTTTTGAAGCTATGGAAATGGCGGGAACGCCTTGCCCCTACCGGGGGAAAACAGGGGATGAGGCTTTGAAAGAATGGAATAGACATGGTGCCGCAGCAGCGCCCAAAAAGCCAAAGATTGACATTGTAAGACTCAACAAAGGGGAAACTCAATACACGCCGGAGCAATCAGAATTTATAGCAGACGCGAAACGGTTTCTAAATGGATTCAAAATAACGCCAGATGAGTGTGCCAATAAAGAACTTTCGGGAAAAATGTTGGAGTACTGTGTAAATCATGATCAGGGTAAATAAGAAAATAAACTGTTAGTCATAAAGTGGAAGACTTGTTGATTATATGTGCGTTTTCAGTGTTTGGGTTACTTGGTTCGGGTTTATGTAGCGAACTTGTGGCAAATGCCACAACTATTTTGACATAGATAGTTTAAAATGAATTGTAAGCTTGTTAAACTCTGGAAATAAAGTACGCTTGGAAAAGCTAACATGAACCATGGGAAAACAAATAGCAGACCTATAAAAAGCTGTTTCTGGTCGCATCGTTTAGCTTTTGGGACGGTGTTCGTCCTAATGATACAGTCGGTTAATTTTTCTAATTTATGTGTCGCCGCCGGTGGAAGGGGTGTAGACTCTAATACTGTTGTGAGCGGAACTGTGGTTACAGGCTCCAGTGTTTCTAGAACTAATGGAGACTCGGTTGTCACTATTAGCAAAAGTCCGATTATCCAAGATAAAACCCAAACAGGAAGATCGGTGGTATCTGTTTCAACGGGCGCACCTGCTATTGCAACAGTTGAGGGTGATCCTACTGTGGTTGTTTCCCGCGGAACAGCCACTATTACGTCGGAAGTTGGTGTGCCGACCATAACTAAATCTCGAGGGACACCGGTTGAAACTGTCATAACCAATGCAGATCGATCCGTTACCACCACAACGGTGACCCCAGTGACGACAATGATTAGTACGCCAACAACGGTCAAAACCAGAATACCAATTACTACTCGTACAACGACGCCAACTACGACGACAATAACCACGCCTATCACGACAACTGAATCGACTCCCGTAACGGCGTCCAGTTTTCAACGTGTGGCAACTAAAACCACTACCCCTGTCACAGTAACTACAACAGAACAAATAACTACTACGACAGTAACGCCCACAAGTTCAGGGCAGTTAATTGGCAATAGATCGTTCTCCAAGGATGGACAACGGATGACCTCGAATTGGGGTGCTTCGCGGTGTGTAGGAAATAATACCGAATGGCATCCTTGTGGAATTGTCGTTGGGGAAGGTTTTGCCACTGCCCACGATGGTCGAGTGTTCACACATGTGGAAGAAGGACGGAATCAATATAACGTCCAGACCGGACAATGGGTTAGTCCGTGGCCTACTATGACCAATGAAGAAAAAGGACAAGGTTATACATTTACGTATGGCGCGGATGTTGATAATCGAAGAAATAACAGCGCAGGCAGCGGTGAGTTCAATGGTTCGAATCCAGATACTTGGGAAATTGACTTAAAGGTCTTCTCAGGTGGCAACAATATGTTAGCGAATGACACCATAACTGGAAATACCGTAGAGCAAGCCACCCAGCGCGGCACACTTCATGTGGATTCACCTAATGCTGTAAACAGGGTAAGAATTGAGTTAAGGGGATGGGATGCTGGACAATGGGATGGGCATTACGGTCCACGGTTTAAGAATGTTCATGTGACTTTTGACTATAACAGAATAACGAGATCACAAGGTACGCGGGTGAAGACCCATCTCGAGGAGATTGAAACCATCCTAAGGGAAAAGTTGTTGCTTTCATCTTGGCAAGATACGTCCTTCAAGGAGGCTACTAAATTTCTGACGGAAATCGCTAGGGATGAAATTGAAACGGTCTCTGAAACATTTGAAACTTCGGAAAGAACTACTTTCTCAATAGAGGAAATCAAATCGGTTGAAACGTTTACAAATACGGCATTGTGTCAAGAATTAAGCGTGTGTCCAACATCCCCAACGGATGCTGCAGCGCAAACGGAATTGGCCGACCGCGATATTAAAGAGACTAGCGTTTCGGCCGGAGGCTTGGAGGCGGTTAAGGCTGGCACGGAATTGGCCGACCTAAATATAAATTTATCTGGTATTTCGGACGGTCGTATAGAGACCGTTCAGATTTTACCAACTAATACGGCGACTCAAATTGGTTTGCAACTTCCCACTAGTACAGCTGGTTCAGGCAACATAGGGTTGGAGAATAAGGGCGGGGTATCTGCTTCTTCTGAACTCCAGTCGCCTGGTTATGGTGGGCGAACGGCAGAAATTCTTCCCGCCGTTGAAAGGCAAACAGAAGTCAATGTTGAGCCTAATACTGAAGTGTCTAATGCTGGAGGCACCCCGGAAACTCCGCCAGCTGCTGTTTCGAAACCAGTTGAGGTAGCTAAAGAATCTAACAGTGGTCAATTAACGAGTAAAATATCTAGATTAATTAAAAAGAACCCGCTGGGTGGCCGTTCCGTCACTGCGGTGCTTAATTCCGGTACCAGTCAATTAGGCCAAAAAGGTAATATGCAGGCGTTAGGAGCGGGTAGAAGTTTAACGGTTCAAGCATCTACCCTTAATGACGCACCGGAATTTTATAGTGGTGAAGCTAGGCTAACTGATATGAATATGCCACCAAGTTATTCTAGTAATTCGTTGATGACGGGAGCAGACCAATCCCTAAGAATTTTGAGTGGGTCATAAAACTAGTTTTGCGTCGAGGTTTATCTATCCTTTATTAATTCATTATACATCAAGGTGTTGTTGTATATTTTGGTTAATAACTCAATTCGAAGAAGGCATTCCGGGAAGAACCTTAGACGCTATTTAAACTTCAATAAGTTGTAATTTTGTTCCCGGCTGGATGATGGTAATACTTCGAAACTTAATTTTCTGAATCCAGGTCAATTTCCAAGACCGTCATATGAAAATCGTAAGATGTTTCTCCATCTTCGACGTCTTTAAACAAAACGCCAAGAAATTCACCATCAAGATTAACCTCGGCTGAATCATCCTTATTTTCCCGTGCTTCGATGGTTATGTCTTTGTTGCTAAATACTCGACGTAGATAGTTTTCCAATTTATTTATTTCAATTGCGTTCATTTAGAGCTCCTTTACTTATGAAAATGATCTATTACTACAATATAATGTGAGGCGCATCCTCGAGCAGCCCCTAACGGCTAGAAAATAAGAAAGCAGAGATTCTGATCGTATATCTATTTACTGGAGGATCAAATGACAAAACCGCGACCAGTTATTATCGATTGTGACCCCGGGGTTGATGATGCGGTTGCCCTAATGCTTGCTTTAGCATGTCCGGAAGAAATTGAGGTTTTAGCCATTACTACTGTGGCGGGTAACGTGCCTTTAAATGTAACCGAATTTAATGCCCGCCGAATTCGAAGTTTGTGTCAGAGAGACGATGTTCCTGTGATTTGTGGCCAGTCAAAACCGTTGGTTAGGCCTTTGACAACAGCTGAAAACGTGCATGGAGAAAGTGGTTTAAAAGGGATGACTCTACCAAATCCATCAGGATCAGTTGATCAACGTAACGCTGTTGATTTTATTGTAACCACAATTTCGGAAAACCCGTGTGAAATTACGGTCGTAGCGATTGGACCTCTAACTAATTTGGCATTGGCAATTCAAAAAAGACCTCAATTAGTCAACGAAGTTTGCGAAATTGTAGTCATGGGGGGATCGGCAGGATACGGCAATGTCACACCACACGCAGAATTTAATTTCTTTGTTGACCCCCATGCAGCCCAGTTGGTCTTCCAGAGTGGGTGTTCTTTAGCTATGTATGGCCTTGATATTACAAGAAAGACAAAAATCGATGAAGATTGGTTATGTCGGCTCGCCCGGTTGGAAACGCGAGCAGCTGCTGCAGTTGTTCAAATGCTAACTTCTTATGCATCTGATGGGGGAGTATTACATGATGTTCTTGCTGTTGCCCACTTGTTGTGGCCGGAGATATTTGACTTAGAGCCATGCACGGTTTCAATAGAAATTAATGATCCGGAATGCCTTGGAAAAAGTTATATAAAAAGAAACGTCAGCCCCAATGAATCTAACGCTTGGGTTGGATTTGAAATCCAGACGGAACCATTTTTTGATAGGCTTTTAAAATATTTGGCACGCCATCAATAAAAGAGTTAACAATGAAATAGTATAATTTAACTTTCTGCCATAGTTTCCCTGGCCGCATCAGCAATTTTAATGCGGTCAGGAAACACATGGTCTTCTAATGTAGGACTATAGGGTATGGGTACTTGGAGAGCACATACTCTTCGCACTGATGTTTTCAGGCACCTAAAAGTTTCGGCATCTTCTGTTACTAAGGCTAAGATTTCGGCAGACGCGCCGCATGTAGGACCAGCTTCATCAGCTACAATGAGACGACCGGTCTTCCTAACTGAGGAACGTATGGTCTCGGTATCCATGGGAACTAACGTTCGGGGGTCAATAACTTCTGCGGAAATTCCCTCATCCTCTAAAATATCAGCAGCAGCTAATGCTTCATGAACGAGCCAAGCAAGGGCCACAATTGTTACGTCGCTCCCCGTCCGCTTAACGTCTGCAACTCCCAGTGGGATTGTATATTCGCCCTCAGGTACCTCGCCTACTGTCGTCAGTAGGCGCGTGGATTCAAATGATATGACCGGATTATCATCCCTAATGGCTGTTTTAAGCAGACCTTTGGTGTCATAAGGGGTGGACGGTAAAATCATTTTCAAGCCAGCTAAATTCATAAACATCGAATACGGGCTTTGAGAATGCTGAGCAGCCATTCGAACGCCTCCGCCCACAGTGGCTCGGTATAGAATGGGAAATTTAGTCTGGCCGCCAAACATGTAATGAATCTTTGATGCCTGGTTCACCACTTGGTCCATCGCGACAAAGGAAAAAGTGATCATGCGCCAGTCTATTATTGGACGAAACCCAGATCCGGCCGCACCGATTCCCATACCTGTTAGGGCTCCCTCTGCAATGGGCGTGCCGCGCACCCTGCTGATTCCAAATTTTTCCACAAGAGGCGGTGGTGCATCTGTCGAAAGGTGAAATGTGGTAGGATCCCGCTGCATTTCCTCAATCAGCGCTTCCATCCCTGCATCCGCATAACTAATTTCCCTCATAATTCTTTCTCCTTTATACCGCGAAGACGTCTTCGGTCGCTTTATCGGGTGCCGGAAACGGGCTTGCTTTTGCAAAGGTTACAGCGTCTTCAATGCGTTTTAAAATAGCTTCATCCATCTCTTTCCATTCCCTATCACTGAGCTGGCCTTGTTGTTGTTTGAGATGATCCACTAAACGATCAATTGGATCTTTCTTCATCCACGCATCAATTTCTTCTTTTGGGCGAATATCAATTTGTGTCGGGCGTTCTGTGTGTCGTCTATGCCTATAGGTTTTGCATTCAATTAATGTTGGGCCGCCGCCATTTCGGGCCCGGTCTACAGCTTCTAATGCCGCTTGATAAACAGAAAAGATGTCGTTGCCATCTACAACTAATCCTGGAATACCATAGCCATCTGCCCGGCTTGCCACATCTTGGACGGAAATAGCGCTGGCGGCCGACGTGTTGACAGCCCAAAGATTGTTTTCACAAACATAGATCATCGGAAGTTTCCAGGCTGCCGCTATATTTAGTGATTCATGAAATGGTCCTGCCCCTGATGCGCCATCCCCGAAAAACGATACTGCTACTCGGCCTTTCCCTTCAATTTGAGCTGCTAAACCGGCTCCTGTAATGATAGAAATTCCACCGGCTACAATGCCGTTTGCACCAAGCATCCCAATTGAAAAATCGGCTATATGCATGGAACCGCCTTTTCCTTTGCAGTAGCCGGTTTCACGTCCATAAAGCTCGGCCATCATTCGATTTAAGTCTGCTCCTTTTGCTATACAATGGCCATGGCCGCGATGCGTGCTTATGATCTGGTCATCATCGTTTAATGCTGAACATACACCGACCGCCACGGCCTCTTCACCTATATAACAATGGACGGTTCCATATATGTCACCCGCAACATAATCGGATGACGCGCGTTCTTCAAAGCGCCTTATAGTTTGCATGGTCCGCAGCATTTCACGTTGTTTTTCTGGCAAAATATTCATATCGGTGACTCCTGAATCCGATTTGATGTTATTTTAGCTATAATTTGGACTTTGGCGACCTAGAAACAGAATAATTAGTTAGATATCCGTAATCTGAATTTTGAAACGAAAAATTCATCACTTGTAAAACTAACTAATAACTCTGAACCAAGTCAAAATTTAATTCTTTAAGGCTATTAAAATGTGAGTCATTTTTGCAGTTATTTGCAATCACCACTAAATATTTTTTATTTTGGGGAGTCAAAATTATTTCCTATTACAATGTTACTATTACTAAATTTTGGGGTTAATTATATATGTTGGAAATTTGGACACACGCTCCGGCATCGCCACGGGGCATAATGAAGTTAGCGGCGGACCTTGAACAAAAAGGGTGGGATGGCATAGGTGTTGTCGATTCTCAAAACTTATCGGGAGATCCCTATGTGGCTCTTGCAATGGCTGCAACCGTTACAGAAAGTATCGGCCTGGGTATATCTGTAACAAATTCCGTGACAAGGTTAGCTGCTGTCACTGCTTCGGCTATAGCTAGCGTTGATCGAGTGTCTAACGGCAGAGCGAGTTTGGCCATCGGTCGCGGTGATTCGGCTTTAGCACATTTGGGACGGTCACCAGCCCGAATGAGGCAATTCAGAGATTATATTTTTCAACTTAGTTCATATCTCAAAGGTGAGAGCGTTCCTTTTCACGCTATCGACATTCCAGAAAAAATTGCTCCCTCAATTTTAGATCTCGATCTTGCTGATGCTCCTAAAGAGAGTAAAATTCATTGGCATAGTGGTAAGCGGGAAATTCCTTTAGAAATAGCGGCGACGGGGCCAAACACTATTAAGCTGGCAGCTTTAACTTGTGATCGTATTATGTTCGCTCTAGGTGCGGACATTGACCGCGTCGCTTGGGGGATAAACCTGGCGAAAGAGGAGCGCCGTAAATCCGGACTAAATCCAGAAGGTATTTCTTTTGGGGTATATATAAACGCAATTTGTCATAGCAATTTGGACATTGCTCAACAACTAGTGAAGGGAGGTTTAACTACTTTTGCTCGATTTTCAGTTATGCACGGCAAAGTACATGGCCCAGTTTCTCCAGAGATGGAACGAGCCTTAAAGTCTGTAAGAGATGCATATGATATGAACGCGCACACTAAGGGGGACTCTCGTCAGGCGTCCATCTTAACCCCTGAATTCATAAATTATTTTTCGATTGTTGGTCCCCCTGATCACTGTGTGAAACGCATTTATAAACTTTATAAGCTTGGGCTCGACAAAGTATTTATAGCAGCGAACTTTGGCTTAAATGAAACACAAGAGGGAAGCGAAGCGAAGCAGATGATGGAAACTGAGGTGATTCCCGTATTGAAAAAACTTTCGTCTACAAGACGGTGAAAATTGATAGACTGCAATTTTTTAAATTAATGAGATAGAATTCTTTATCCCAGGCCCTCTAAACCACCATCAATACTCAATGCCTGCCCGGTAATAGTACTTCCTTTATCCGAACACAGATACAATATCATGTTGGCAATGTGTGATGGAGGTATGAAAGTGCGCAATGCTGAAATCGACATCATCTCGTCCCGGGCCTGGTTTTCGGATAATCCTTCTGCTTCAGCTTTCGCTTTAATTACCCGGTTGATTCTATCTCCGTCAACGGGACCTGGTTGGATGCAATTACATCGAATTCCAAATGGTCCAACTTCTATGGCGGTAGTTCGTGTTAAACCTACTATGCCCCATTTGGAAGCTACATATGGGCTGCGCATTGCAAACCCAAATTTTCCAGCAGCAGACGAAAGGTTAACAATACTGCCGCCGCCACTCACTTTTAATCTAGGAATAGCTTGCTGGATTCCAATGAATGCGCTCGTGAGGTTCACAGCAACACAATTATGCCAATCTTCGAGATTAATATCCTCAACAGCTGCAGTTGGACCAGCAGTCCCAGCGTTGTTTACGAGAATATCAAGGCCTCCGAGGAAACGATCTGCATGGTCAAAAAACGTTTGGAATTGGACTTGATCGCTTACATCTACAGCTATTCCATTCACTCCATCGAAGGCATTAATCGTGTTATCCAGATTTTTTTCGTCTATATCACAGATAAAAATCTTAGCGCCAGCCTCCGCGAATGCCCTAACTGTCTCATGCCCAATACCGCCTGCCGCTGCAGTAATTATCACTCTCTTATTTTCAAAAGTTAAAGCCATTTTGGTAATCCTTGTAGAGTAAATAGTATTTCTATAATTTAGGGAATAATTACTGTTTATGAAATGTGTGTTGTCGCTATGCCCGCTCTAATTTTCGGGTTCATTACGTTCATAACGGTTTATTGCTTCACGTTTAGCTTGTTCTTTCCCTTCTCCTCCATAAAGAAGACCCGCAGTGGTAAATGCAATTGACAGCCCTATAGTTGACAGTGTTGCACCGAGTCCCCAGGTCATTCCATATTCTCTCCATATAAAGAGAATTCCAAACCAAAATGCAGCTAGCGAAGACACCGTGGCTAAAAGAAGAAACCCAACTCGCACGCATAATCCACCAATTCGATTAGCCGAAAGGAATTCTCGAAATGCGGCACTGGTTTCCGCCTCTTGAATAGCTTTTATAATCTCGTGCCGAGCTGCTGTCGCCCAATCCTGGTACTTCATGCCCGTCGTGCCGTCAGCTCGATCCGGGTTGAGTATCATATCTTCCAAACGATCGACTATTTCATCAGCGCGTTCAATGGCTGCACGTTTTCGGAGACTAGGAAAAGGGGAGTTAGATTTTTCATCATTTTCTTTCCCAGATTCCGAATAGCCATTGGAATATCTGCTTGGGTTTGCAAAAGAATCTGGTTTTTGCGAAAAATCCCGAATTTTTTTCTCGGAGTTAGAAATATTCATTGCAAGTTGGACCTGTGTATTAATCCTGACCATAAGCTATTTGCTCTTCAAAATAACGGTTCAATGTGATTTTGGCCAGTGTGTCTAAGTTCCTAAAAACCATTGCGAGAGAAATATCTAGTGAGTTATAGCGTTTGACTTCCGCCTTGATTTTAAAGAGGCAACCGGGTCCTGCAGTCGGAACAAGGACTTTTAATATTGACTGGTCAAATAATTGTAATGGCCCGTAATAATTGGCTATTTTTATACCACCAAAGCTCCAGTTGGCGATATCATACGGAGTATTCCCGATTATAACGGTCATTGGCGCGGATATGCGGTTATCCGCTCGTCTATCGATAGGTATAAAATGTGTCGGCATTATTTTAGGCATCTAAGCACCTTCGTCGTATTTAATGAATTAATTAGCAACGACCATGCCAGTTTTAGTGTTTTATTTTCTCAAATTTAGTTGGTTTTCTCCCTGTTTTTACAAAAATCAGTTCTGACAGGCATATTTTGCCTCTTTAACATAGTCAGTCATGCCGAGTAATTTGGCCTTTCGTAGGCCAAGCAGGCCGTGTGGCAATGTCTTTAGAGCCGCATAACTTACAGCGCATTCGGGTACCGATTTCAGGAACAGGAAAATTGGGGCCTAGTTGGTATATCAGAAGCTTAGTAGAAAAATGGATGTTATGGTCACAGCGATTGCACCAGCAGAAAACATCGACGTTGGCATCTTTTAGATCCTTTAACAAAGCTGGCTGCTGACCGTTGTCAGAAAGATAGATTGCTTGTTCCCTAAGTTTACCCACTACGGACCCTCTTTTTATGAGAACATAACATGAACAAAATATTTAAAACAATACTAATTCTAAATGGATCGTGTCCATTTTCAGCAATGAGATCTATGAATGAACAAGTTTTGGTATAGTTTTAAATCGGTCCATTACCGTAGAAAGAGATGGCGAAGACATTATGATCTTTGGTCCATGCAAAAGAGCAAAGACTGGGGCTGTTTGTCCAGGTTTTTGCCATTTTATGAAAGCGTAAACTGGACGTTCGAGGGTACGACGAAAAATTGAAAAACTAGCCACGTGAGAACTACGGTCAATTGCATAGTCCCGCCAGTCACCCTTTATTACGCCCGCACTGTATTCGGAGAGTATTTGCCCCAGCTCATGTTTACTAAAGAAGACATCAGCGTGGGTTCTACCAACTCGGTTAAGTCTGATCAGATTGGCCATGAGTAAAAAGTTAGCCCAAATATTACCAAAATATTACTGCTAGTTTTCCTCAAAAATTAGTCTTGGTAAAGTCCGACGTGCAAAAAGAATGGATGAGTCATGATTTTCAACCCATTTGGGATGGTTAACCCTTTTAATATGAGTATCAGTATTCTGATTTGCCGGTAACCAAATACTTTAATTTCGTGATATGAGTATTAGAATTTAATTTGAAACGAATAGCTAATTTTAAAAATGATAAACCACCCAAAGTTGGATCATGATTTGATTTCACTGGTAAGCCGGAGTAATGTTGAATATTTTGTTCATATTTAATCCTATAAATAAACCACAGAAGCGTTGGAGAACGGCGTGGCTGACATCTTTCAAGAAATCGACGATGAATTACGTCAGGATAGAGCCGCAAGGATTTGGAAGAAATATGGTAAGTATGCCATAGGGGTTGCTATATTGATATTGGTGGCCGTTGGTGGTTACAGGTTTTGGCAAGAAAAAGAAAGCACTCAACTTAGTGAGGATTCTGCAAGCTATAGTTCGGCAATTAACTTAGCTGAAAAAGGCCGAGTGGAAGAATCAATGAAAATTATTGATCGATTAGCGGCAAAAGGTAGTTACGGCTATGCGATACTTGCCCGCTTTCAACAAGCTGTCTTATTCGGGCGCAAAAAAGATGATGCAGCAGCGGTTAAGGCATTAAGAAATATAGCTGACGATCCGGATATACCTATTATTTTTAAGGAATTCGCTGATATACAATTAGCTATTTACCAATATGCAGAATCTGATCCCGGGCAGCTAATTTCTCGGCTGGAAAGCGTGGGTCAATTGGGAAGTCCCTGGTACCCATTCGTTCAGGAAACAAAAGCTCTTATGTTGATAAAGATGGGTGATAATGCTGGAGCTAAGTTGATATTTAAAGAATTGGCAGATGCCGATGGTACTCCGACTCGGATGAGGGTGAGAGTTTCGGAAATACTAATGGCATTGCCAGAATAGAGCGTCGCTTAATGCTCCCAATTTTTTTAAATTTAAAAAGACAACTCTATATTGTTTGTTATCTGGGTTTAATTTCTATTCTGTCTGGATGTGGCGCTGGTTTTTTTGGGGAGGGAGAGGACAGAGTCTATTTATCCGGGAAAAGGCTCTCGATTATGGGTTTGGAGCGGAAATTGTCGCCTGACGATCAACTTGCTCAGATAAAGGTAGCTTTACCGAAACCTGAAAACAATGTTGCTTGGCCGCAGCCTGGGGGTAATGCAATGCATTCGATGCAACATCCCTTTGCACGACCCGAGGTTCACCTTAGCTGGACCACTGATATAGGCGCGGGTTCAAATGACGAAACATCATTACTTGCATCTCCGTTGGTGCATGAGGGATACGTTTTCACGCTTGATTCACAGGGCCTGGTGTCATCGTTTAATGAGAAGACAGGAGCTATAATTTGGCGTTTGGATACCCGTTCTAAGGAGGATTTTGAAGCCGTATATAATGGAGGAATTACCTCAGGTAATGGCTTGATTTTCATAGCGTTGGGTAACGGAGAGGTTATTGCTGTTGATGAAAAGAGTGGAAAACAAAAGTGGCGAGTGAAGGCATTGGGTCCAATTCGAAGTCCGCCAACGTACAGTAATGGTCGGGTTTTTCTGGTAACTATAGATAATAAAACAGAAGCACTTTCTGCGACTTCGGGCGATCGATTGTGGTTACATTCGGGTGTGCCAGAGGTTGCAGGACTTCTCGGCGGTGCTAGCCCAGCTGTAAAGGGAAATGTCGTTATTGTGCCATACTCGTCGGGAGAAATTTACGCATTAAAAGCTGAAACAGGGCGTGTATTTTGGGTAGATAACATGAGTCGGATGCGACGTACTAATGCGGCAGCAAGTATTTCGGATATTGGTGGAAACCCCGTTATTGATGGGAACATAGTATTTGCAATAAACCATTCGGGGCGCCTCACTGCATTGGACTTTAAATCTGGAACCAGGATTTGGGAACGCAATATAGCTGGCAGCAATACGCCATGGGTAGCGGGAAAATACCTTTTTCTGGTGTCTAATTCAGGTAAAGTGATTTGTTTAACGAAGTTAGATGGTCGTATAAAATGGATTACGCCGTTGCCGGCATTTGAATCTCCAGATGATCGTGAGGGCGCAATTTATTATGTTGGTCCAACTTTGGTAGGTGATAGGTTGGTCATATCGTCTTCGATTGGAGAAATATACTCTCTTTCTCCATACTCTGGACGAGTGCTTGGAAAGTTAGAATGGGGAAACCAAATTTTCATTCCTCCAATTGTAGCAAACGGTACTATTTTGATTTTGAACGATAGAGGCAAACTACTTGCTCTTAGATGATGAATTAGATGTTACTTGGGTTAAAAAAAGTCAATGCTTTTGACTGTTGCAATCATAGGTCGTCCCAATGTGGGAAAATCAACGCTATTTAACCGTTTGGTGGGACGGCGAGAAGCCTTGGTGGATGACCTGCCGGGTGTAACCCGGGATCGACGCGAGGGTATGGCTCAAATTGGCGACTTGCAGTTTCGTGCGATAGATACTGCCGGCTTAGAAGATTGTTCAAAAGAATTCCTCGAAGGAAAAATGCGTCAACAAACTGAGATAGCGGTTAAATATGCTGATGCTGTCCTTATGCTAATAGATGCGAGAGCAGGAATAACTCCAGTAGACGAATATTTTTGTGGTTGGCTTCGAAAAATCAAACGAAACGTTATTTTAGTTGCTAATAAATGTGAGGGGAGCGCCGGTTTCTCTGGCTTCTTTGAAGCCTATGGCTTGGGATTGGGCGAGCCCATATCAATTTCGGCGGAGCATGGTGAGGGTTTGGCTGATTTGTACGAGGCGCTTTCTAAGTTCATAAATTTACCAAGTAATTTTGACGTAGACTCTTTGATATCGGATCGTAAAAACAAAGCGATTGAGCTCGAATCGAAAGATGACCCGATGACTTGGCGCGACCCGTCCACTCCGAAAGTCCTTAGGCTAGCGATAGTAGGTAGGCCGAATGTTGGGAAATCTACTTTAATGAATACATTGCTTGGTGAAAATCGAGTCTTAACTGGCCCTGAATCCGGGATTACTAGAGATGCAATTGAAGTTGAGTGGTCATGGTGTGGTGAAACTATCAAATTAGTTGACACAGCAGGACTCCGTCGTCGAACAAGAATTGGAGGTAGGTTAGAGTGGGCGGCAGGTGAGGATACTCGGCGAGCGGTAAGATATGCTCATGTAGTAATTTTAGTTCTTGATGCTCAGACTATGTTGGAGCGTCAGGATTTAAATATAGCCCGTCTTGTTATAGAAGAAGGAAGAGCAATAGTATTGGCTGCCAACAAATGGGATACGATAATAGACCATGATAAATCAATTCGTCTATTACGTGAAAGGATAGAAATTTCATTGCCTCAGGTCCGCAATATTCCCTACGTTACAATTTCGGCTTTGGAGGGGCGCAATGTCCATAGATTGTTAGACTCTGTAATTTCCGTGTATGACACTTGGAATCGACGGGTATCTACATCACAACTTAATCGCTGGCTTTCAACTATGGTTGATCAACATCCGCCACCATTGTCGAAAGGTAGACGTATACGTTTAAGATATATAACCCAAGCCAAGACACGTCCCCCGGCTTTTGCTTGTTTCTGCAGTCAGCCAGATGATTTGCCGGATTCGTATGTTAGATATTTAGTAAATGGACTTAGAGAAGAGTTTTCGCTGCCGGCGATCCCAATACGTTTTATGTTGCGTAAAGGAAAAAATCCATATAATTCAAAATATAAAGATTAAGTAGCAAGGATCCGAATTGAAAAATCAGCGAAAAAGCGATTATTTCGTCAAAAGTTTGTCACAAAATGATGATACTGAATTGAATGACTTTGCTCAGAGCCGACTTGGTATTAATAAAAAAAGATTTTTCAGAAAATGGAGGATACGGAACGCCCCTAACAATAGGGTCGGGAAGCATGAAGTAGTTCAAGACGATATTCGGTTAAGGAGAATTAAAGACAGGGTAGAGGGAATAAAATTTGCTTTAGGATATGACGATATGCCTTTGCGTCAACGATTAGAAATGGAGAAGACATTATATAATCTGAAGCTTGCTGCGATCGGAATAGCGAGACAATTAAAGAAATAAGTGACTTTATTTAAGCTTCAATAAGTTCGCCGTGGCGGGCGCAGTTTGGTGAAGCTAATTTTAGAAACAGGGGAACTAAAACTTCGGGTGGTTTTAACTTAGTTGGGTCTTCTCCTGGAAAAGCCATTGCTCGCAGGTTTGTTCGTGTGATCCCGGGGTTAACTAAATTAATTTTTAGGTTGGTACGCTGCGTTTCTGCGGCATAGCTTCGGACCATCGCCTCCATTCCCGCTTTACTGACGCCATAGGCACCCCAGTAAGGTTTATGCATTTGTGCTTCTGGGGAAGAAACGAAAATTAGTCGACCTGCATCAGAAAGTCGAAGAAGGGGATCCATGCTTCGAATGAGTCTAAAATTGGCTGTTAAGTTAACTTTAATGACATCATCCCAAGTTTCTGCATCATATTGGTGAATAGGGGCAATCTGTCCTAGCATACCGCTATTTGCTATTAGTATATCTAAGTAACCCCACCGTTCGAAAATATTCGCTCCTAATCTATCAATGGCTGGATAATCACGAAGGTCCATTGCTACTAAGGTTGCCGATCCTCCATTGGCTCGTATACTGTCGTCTATTTCTTCAAGGCCACCAATGGTTCGGGCGGTTATAATCACGTGAACACCTTCCGCAGCGAATCCTTTTGCTAGGGCCGCCCCAATTCCTCGCGATGCGCCAGTAATTAGGGCTACGCGATCTTTCAAATTATATTTCACAAAATACTTCCTAAGTATTAGCTTAAGATGCTTCTGCAAGAAGTGAAAGTTGAGCGCCGTTGGCTCCTCCTTGCTGATCCAGTAATCGAATGGGATAACTGCCTGTAAAACAAGCATCACAATAAGTCTGGGACGTTGAACCATCGCTTAGGTTTGCCATAGCTCTATATAAACCTTTTATGCTTATGAACGCCAGGGTATCTACACCAATCAGATTGGCCATTTCTGGAACCGACATATGTGCGGCCAACAGCTTATCACGTTCAGGGGTATCGACCCCGTAAAAACAAGAATGGGTCGTGGGGGGGCTAGCAATTCGCATATGAACTTCTTTTGCGCCAGCAGCTCTAACCATCTCTACTATCTTGGTTGATGTTGTGCCCCTTACGATGGAATCATCAACTAAAATAACACGTTTATCTAAGAGGCGTGCTTTGTTGGCATTGTGTTTTAACTTTACACCTAAATGACGGACATGGTCAGTAGGTTCAATAAACGTTCTGCCTACATAATGATTTCGAATAATACCAAGCTCAAAACTTATGCCGCAGGATTCTGCGTAACCGACAGCAGCGGGGACCCCAGAATCAGGAACAGGTACAATAACGTCGGCATCGACATGACTTTCCCGTGCCATCTCTCCGACTATCGCTATTCTAGCATCATAAACACTCAAGCCTTCCATTATGCTGTCCGGCCGCGCAAAATAAATATATTCAAAGATACAAAATCGTTTTTGTTGGGGAAGAAATGGTTTGAGTGAAACGACTCCATCAGAGGATAGTATTACCATTTCTCCGGGAGCTATATCACGAACAAATTCGGCTCCAATAATGTCGAGAGCACAAGTTTCTGAAGCAAGAATATGGGCAGTCCCCAAACGACCCAAAACCAGAGGACGGACTCCTAC
>CAZADS010000058.1:0-11484 GCA_964483985.1 uncultured Thalassobaculaceae bacterium | reverse complement strand
ACCCTTTACATTACAGGCGGATTTATAATCTAGGCATGTTGTGCGATACCCCGGGCTGGATGGCCTTTAGGTTGGGGACGCCAAATCTCTTGAACCATTGCCGGCCGTTGTGATATCCATGGGTGAGGTGTTTATGCGTGGCAATGTCGTCAAGAAAGGATATTTGAAAAACCGAAAAGCAACTAAAGAAGCTTTTGCTGGGGGATGGTTTCATACAGGTGATTTAGGCGTAATGCATCCGTCCGGTTATATTGAACTAAAGGATCGGTCAAAAGACATTATTATTTCTGGCGGCGAAAATATCAGTACTATCGAAATAGAAGGGGTGTTGTATCGCCACCCGGATGTACTCGAAGCAGCCGTCGTCGCCAAACTAGACGAAAAATGGGGAGAAACGCCATGTGCTTTCATTGCACTGAAGGCGGGCTCAAAAGCGACTGAAACTGATTTAATTGCTTATTGCCGAAAAAATCTGGCCCATTTCAAAATTCCTAAACATATTCTTTTTGGCGATCTTCCTAAAACTTCTACTGGTAAGGTTCAAAAATTTATTTTACGGGACCACGCCAATAAACTTTGAAACACCAGATAAACATTGCCCCAACTTGCCACCAGCTTCATCTTCAAAAAATCGACCCCTGATCCTTTTTCATTCTTTAGAATGCTATTTTGGTTACAGCAATCCTCGGGCAGCGAGATTCCCCATCAATTCTCCCAAACCAAAAGTCCAAGGAGATATCTTCTCTGACAAATTTACCTCATTTATCAATGCTCCTAATCTAGAATTAGAGATTCGAACAACGTCACCTATCTTATGAGTAAATCCCTCGCCAATTTGATCTCTGTCTTCCGTCGGGGCAAATAGCGTACCCGTCATTAAACAAAATCCATCCGGATATTGGTGATGGGGTCCTATCGTTTCGGAAACTAAGTCCGCTACATCGCGGCTTATCTCCGACATTGAGCTACGTCCATGCAAAGTAAACTGGTCAAGACCAGATACAGTTAACGATAAATCAGAGACCCTTACGTCATCGAGAGTATAATTATCGTCGAATATCCGAATGAATGGTCCTACTGCAGCCGATGCGTTGTTATCCTTAGCCTTACCAAGGAGCAAAGCGCTTCTACCCTCTATGTCTCGCAAGTTTACGTCATTACCCAGTGTCGCTCCACAAATCTCCCCTCTTGCGTTAACCAATAAAGTTATTTCCGGTTCCGGATTATTCCATGCCGACTTCGAATAAATTCCAATTTGAGAACCAATTCCAACCGCAGACATTGGTTGAGCTTTAGTAAAAACTTCGGCGTCCGGTCCTATTCCTACTTCAAGATATTGAGACCACATTCCTTTCCCTATCAAAACCTCCTTCAATTGCATTGCCTCATCTGACCCAGGAATAATAGCTTTGAGGTCCATTCCTATGTTATCGCGAATCTCATCCCTTATATTATCAGCCGCAATGGGATCACCCTTGGCTCTCTCTTCGATTACCCTTTCCAACATGCTTTGGGCAAAGGTAACTCCACAAGCTTTTATAGCCTGAAGGTCAACTGGAGCCAAAAGATACGGTTCATTTAAATTGCGAGATTTGTAGTCCGAATTCGCCAATATTTCGCCAATTTCTCCTATATCCGAGCCAGTTGCTGAGGTTAAAAACTCCAATATTTTTGGCTTATTCAAAAGTCCGGAAACAGTCGGCACTTCAGCTGATATATCTATCACACGTTGTTCTCGAAGCACGACTACCGCTGGACCACCAACTTTCCCCGGAACCCACACCCGACCAACCAAGTTAGCGTTATACCAATCCTCTGGAAGACAATTATCAATTGTGAGATCCAGCCTCATCAACATCTCCAAACCTAAGAAAATTACTTTCGTTCAGATATCATTCCTTACATCTCGTTCGGTCCGCTAACTCAGTCTGGGACACATTTTTGACGCTGTTCTCCTAACCCCTCGATTGTTAAATGCATTTCATCTCCAGGTTTTAAAAATATTGGGTCAGGTTTCACACCTAAACCCACCCCTGGAGGAGTGCCAGTAGAGACCACGTCCCCGGGATGCAAAGTGAAAAACTGCGATAGATAATGCACCAAAAATCTTACACCGAAAATCATCGTGCTCGTATTTCCATCTTGATACCGTTTCCCATTTACGTCGGTTGTCATTTTTAAATTCTGGGGATCTTTTATTTCATCTCTAGTAACTAACCACGGGCCGGTAGGGCCAAATGTGTCGCTGCTTTTCCCTTTAGTCCATTGCCCTGACCTTTCAGCTTGAAACTCCCGTTCTGAAACGTCATTTACAATACAATACCCAGCGACGTAGTCCAGAGCATTACTTTCTGTAACATATTTAGCCTCTTTACCTATGACGAAACCAAGTTCAACTTCCCAATCTGTTTTAACAGAAGTTCTCGGAATACGAACGTCATCATTTGGACCGCAGATCGCGGAATTTGCCTTCATAAAAATAATAGGCTCTGGAGGAGGAGTTGCCCCAGTTTCAGCAGCATGATCCGAATAATTTAATCCTATACAAACCATCTTACCAATATTTCCAACGCATGGACCAATACGTGGAGACCCCGGCACTTCATCCAAAGCGGACAGATCTAGTAAACCAATATTCCGCATGGTTTCCTCATTTAAAGTCGATGGGTCGATATCATTTATTATTCCGGAAAGATCCCGAATTATTCCTTTTTCATCCAATAAACCAGGTTTTTCTTGACCCTTGGGTCCATATCGCAATAATTTCATAACTTTAGTCCCCTACATTTTTTAAAATAGAACCTGCGCCCAAAATGCGAACCTTGGCTTAACATCTGTTGGCTATCGGCATCAATAGAAATGGGAGCATTTGAATAAAAAATAGCGACAGCTACCCTTAATGATTTTTACCGATCGAAATTTTTGCTGACTGTTAGAGCCTGACAAATATACGCTCAATTTTAATCCGATGAAGCCGGCGGAGTTTTTTTGAAATTATATTCAAACCGCTTGCTTATCGACAATGGCCGCTTGACGGCCCAATCCTAAACGATCCAGCACGAGGGTTAAAAGATGTCAGCATACAACAAACCATTAACCGTCATAGGTTGCGACTGGGGAACGACTAACTTGCGCGCATATTTATTCGGGCCAGATGGAGAGGTCCTTTGTCGACGAACTGAGTCAGCCGGCATAATGGCTATTCGAAACTCAAGTTTTGAGGAAGTATTGGAAAAATTCATTGGAGATTGGTTAAATAACTCACCAGATGCCACAGTAATTTTATCTGGTATGATTGGTAGTCGACAAGGCTGGAAAGAAACTCCCTATCTACAATGCCCCGCCAATATCCATGAGCTACAATCATCTTTAACGGCTATAGATCTCAAACGCGGAAGAAAGATATGGATCACACCAGGTCTGTCATATAGAGACGGTTTTGGAAACCCAGATGTCATGCGAGGTGAAGAAGTCCAAATTCTCGGGGCTCTAGAAATAACGGAAATCACAACCGGTACAGTCTGTTTGCCTGGAACGCACAGCAAATGGGCAACAATTAAAGATGGCAAAGTAATAGAGTTCAGAACTTATATGACTGGAGAAATTTTCGGTTTAATGAAGGATAATTCCATTCTCAGTTATATGCTAGATTCAGATTCTTGGAAAAAGCAGGCATTCGCTGAGGGGATAGAAAGAGCAAATTCGCCTGGAGGGCTTTTGAACCATCTTTTCGGTATTCGTTCTAAGAGCTTATTTAACGAACTCCAGGAAGATTCGGCGTCTTCTTATCTCTCCGGTCTACTTGTGGGACACGAAATAAATTCTACTGATGTTAATGAGAACTCTCCTGAGATCTTTCTTATAGGAGACGGAAAACTCGTGGATTTATATGCGACAGCCCTATCCTTAAAAAAATATGGGGTCCGAAGATTGCCAGAAGATGTCACCGCTACGGGCCTTTTCAGAATAGCGCAATCTCAATTCATATAATAAAAATATGAAAACCAAACTCATGGATAAACGAATGTCCATTAATAACTATATTGCGACCTATACATCCTCATAATATGGCTTTTATGGTAGAAGAATTTCTAGAAGTTGATTTTGGAATGATTGAAATACTCCTTAATTTGTCTAAGCCGTAGGACAGCATCATCATTTTTTCAGCGTTATTCGGGGACCGATCCTCAATGGAGATATTACCGCTCTTTATTAAAGACAGAGCAAACATTAAAGACAGAGCAAACCGCACACTGAGTCTGCAGTAGACTAATAGTTACGCCAAACGCCAATAGTGACTCACTCACCAATACTTATGAACTTAGTGAGAATGCAAACTTCGGCTTTGCCAAACTATCGGGGAATTCGAGTATCCTCAAAGTTGGGATTGATGGGCCTAAACACACTGCGCGTTATCACATTTTTCCGATGGGCCTAAGGGCACAAAAATATATTTCGACCCCAAAACTATTTTAATCCCAGTGGGAAAAATAACTACCGGAAAAAACGAGGAACCGTCATTAATTTGATTAGCCACATGCATATTAATAATAATTAGTTTTAATTTATCGCCTACCAAAAGAACGCTGAGGAGTCCCAGGATATAAAGAAAAATGAGTATGGATGCCGAACCAAGGTTGATCCACGCGCTTACGTGCTAAAATTACCGTAGTCCGGCCCGGGCGATCGAAATTAATATTATTTTTTTCAAACCCAGTCGAAGTCCAGGTTGTTATTAAAAAACTCATGAGTCTATCAGAAGAAACTCCAATACGAATCTGTTCGAAGTCCCAACCAAAGTCTTCAATCGTCGGCCAGACATTACGCCACTGATTTTCCTCTAGCGCGTCCAAACCTTCAACGACGTCGATATGTGTTCCAAAAGATACTACATTCTGTGCAAACAAGTCACGTGCCGGTTGAAATTCTGCTTTTTGAACGCACGGTTGCCAAGCGGCAAGCCACTCCTTCACCGAGATTATATCTTTCGCCATCGGATTCCAGTTAAAATCCATTCCTAAAACCTTTCTTTACCTATAACGCTTTTCAGTTTCTCGCCAATGCATTACATCAACGTTTCCACAATGTTTACATTTTGGGGTACTAAAGCCAACATGCCATACGAATCCTTAAGAGACTTCATATCTCACCTGGAACGCCAATCACGCCTTGTTCGTGTATCCGAACCCGTATCACCAAATCTCGAAATGACTGAGATACAAACCCGTCTACTGGCAGAAAAAGGCCCGGCGGTACTATTTGAAAACGTAATTAAATCAGATGGAACTCCCTTTACCATTCCCGCTCTGGCAAATCTGTTCGGCACAATAGAACGTGTAGCCTGGGGCATGAACCGCGCACCCGAGCAACTCCGTGAAATTGGTGAAACACTAGCTTTTTTGCGTCAACCAGAACCTCCTGGAGGATGGCGTGACGCGGTTAGGTTGTTTCCGCTACTTAAAACAGCTATGGCCATGCTGCCAAACACCGTCCCATATGGACCATGTCAGGACCAAATTTTTAGGGGCAGCGACATAGACCTTAGCACATTCCCGATTCAGACTTGTTGGCCAAACGAACCCAGTCCACTTATAACTTGGCCATTAGTTGTTACTCAAGGCCCCTCAAATAAACGCGAAGATGCCTTTAATCTTGGCATCTATCGAATGCAAGTGACGGGAAAAGGTTCGACACTTATGCGCTGGCTCAAACATAGAGGGGGAGCACAGCATCACGCACGATGGAAAAGAGAAAGAAAATATGAACCATTACCGGCGGCAGCTGTGATAGGTGCTGATCCAGCGACGATCCTTGCTGCCGTTACTCCCATACCGGATACCCTAAGCGAATATCAATTTGCGGGCCTTCTGCGCGGACGTCGCCTGAATTTAGTAGATTGTAAAACAATTCCAATTAAGGTACCCGCGCATGCTGAAATAGTACTCGAAGGTCATGTTTCTCTAGAGGAATACGAAAACGAAGGGCCTTACGGAGACCATACTGGATATTACAATGCTGTAGAGGCTTTTCCGGTGTTCAAACTAAGCGCTATAACGATGCGGCAAAATCCTATTTACCTTACAACTTTTACCGGTCGTCCCCCCGATGAACCTTCTGTGCTGGGAGAAGCTCTGAACGAAATCTTTGTTCCTTTACTGCAACAGCAATTTCCAGAACTTATTGATTTCTGGCTACCGCCTGAAGGATGCTCTTACCGCGTTGGAGTAGTTTCAATTAAAAAAGCGTATCCAGGGCATGCTAAACGAATTATGATGGGAATTTGGTCCTATTTGCGACAATTTATGTATACCAAATGGTTAATTGTTGTTGATGACGACATCAATACACGAGACTGGCAGGAGGTAATTTGGGCAATTTCTACTCGGATGGATCCTTCCCGAGATATTACTTTAATCGAGAATACCCCAATAGATTATTTAGATTTCGCCTCATCTGAACCTAGTTTGGGTAGTAAGATCGGATTAGATGCTACAAACAAATGGCCTCCCGAAACTTCTCGAAAATGGGGCACAAAAATACGAATGAACCAAGCAACGATCGATCTGGTCGACAAAAAATGGGCCAGCTATAAATTACCGACAAGTGGCCGAGCGATTTGGTAACAGTAGTATACAACATTATAGTTCAATGGATACTAAGATGAATAAAAGTACACGAGAAAACCTGCTATTTGATCTAATTCAACTGGCCCAAAAAAATGGGGCCCAAGCAGCAGACGCTGTTTTCATTGAGGGACAATCCCTTTCCGTAACTCAACGAATGGGGCAACGGGAATCTATACAAAGGTCTGAGGACCACGACCTAGGTTTGCGGGTTTTTATAGATCAACAACAATCAATCGTTTCCACTACAGATATTAACCCAGCCACTTTAAAGGAACTTGTCGATCGCGTCATAAGCATGGCAAAGGTTGCCCCCAAAGATCCTTTTGCCGGCGTGGCAGATCCATCCGATATAGCTAAAGATTTTCCAACAATCGACCTTTTTGATCCGATAGAGCCTAGTACGGAAATTCTGGGAGACCGTGCCGCAGCAGCTGAGGAAGCTGCTCTAGCAGTATCAGGAGTTACAAACTCCGAGGGAGGAGAAGCCAGCTGGTCAAAAAACTGTATAACATTGGCATGCAGCAACGGATTTCAGGGTTCGTATGAACGTTCCGGCCACAGTTTGAGCGCCGTAGTATTAGCTGGGCAGGGACAAAAAATGGAACGCGACTACGACTATTCTTCTGCGATATATGGAACCGATTTAAGGGATGCAGAAAGTATTGGCAAAACCGCAGGCCTCCGAGCAGTCAGTCGCCTAAACCCTAGACGCCCATCAAGTGCTTCAGTACCAGTGGTATTCGATTCCCGTGTAAGTAACAGCCTAATAAATCACTTAGCCGCGTCCTTAAATGGTAACGCCATAGCTCGTGGCACTAGTTTTCTTAAGGACTGCATGGATAAATTAATCTTTTCTTCCGAAGTTAAGATCATGGATGACCCACATCGATCCCGAGGCTTACGTTCCAAGCCATTTGACGCCGAAGGAATTACAACTCGACCAATCACGATAGTGGAGGATGGGTATATTAAGTCCTGGCTTTTGGATCTTGCAACCAGCAGACAGCTCGGCATCCGCACTACCGGACACGCTGGCCGATCTGCGGGCAGTTCACCCAGTCCTAGTGCCAGTAACTTATACCTTTTGGCGGGCAATGTCACTTCAGAAGAGCTTATCTCGGACATCACCTCGGGACTACTCGTAACGGAACTGATGGGTATGAGCGTCAACTTGGTAACTGGAGATTATAGCCGTGGAGCCGGGGGGTTTTGGATTGAAAACGGGGAAATAAGCTATCCTGTAAGCGATGTTACAGTAGCGGGTAATCTATCAGAGATGTTCTCGCAAATGATACCTGCCAATGATCTTGAATTCAAACATGGTATCGATGCACCAACAGTTCGCGTAAATGGAATGACAGTCGCTGGTCCCGGCGACTAATCATTTCAAAAAACATCATTTATCTCCTAACGTGGTTTGAAAATTACCTTCGTGTTATAATGTAAATGATACAGTGTATATTGGTATGAAATCTGGATTATTTGAGAGGCACACTTTGTGAGCACCCATTTGAAACGGTCTCGCACCCGCCTTCTTGTTCGTCGCCTGATTGCCGAACACGTACGCCCGCATATCGGTGTACTAGTGACAGCTGTTGCATTAATGGTCGTCGTCGCAGCGACTACAGCAGCATTGGCATTTATGATGGAAACTATCCTAGATGATGTTTTCACTTCCCGCAGTCGAACGAGCCTTTATTTAACAGCCTTCATCGTCATGGGTATATTCGTTCTCAAAGGGTTAGCAACCTATGGACAAAGCGTGATTATGAACTTTGTGGGTCAGAGGATTCTTGCCGATCTACAAAAAAGGATGTTCGATCATTTATTAAGAGCAGACCTAGCATATTTCCACGACCAATCTAGTGGTAATCTCATTGCTCGTTTCATTAATGATGTCGAAAAGATGCGGGGTACGGTGGCTAATGTGATCACAGCGATTGGTCGTGATAGCTTAACTATTATCTTTTTAGTTTGCATTATGTTCTATCAGGACTGGATGTTGGCCATAGCGGCATTTTTTGCTTTCCCTTCAGCGATTCTGCCTTTGATAAAAATTGGAAAACGCATCCGGAAAGTATCGGCCAACACTCAACATGAGATTGGCCAATTTACCACTTTATTAAATGAAGTATTTCAAGGAATTCGGCACGTCAAAGCCTATGGCATGGAAAATTATGAACGCGGACGATCTATTTTAATAATAGAAAAAATTTTTGGTTTAGTTTTTCGATCAGCTCGGACGAAAGCAGCCGCTTATCCAATTATGGAAACTTTGGGTGGAACAGCAATAGTAGTAGTTATTTGTTATGGCGGTTGGCAAGTTATCGAAGGAACACGAACTACTGGCACTTTCTTTTCTTTTGTTACTGCCTTACTTTTAGCCTACGATCCAGTGAAAAAGTTAGTTAACCTAAATGCACAATTGCAAGAGGGATTAGCAGCGGCAGAGCGAGTCTTCGAAGTGCTGGATGTTCAGCCCATTATTCTTGATCATCCAAAACCTATAAATTTGGAATCTACCCCAGGCCATATAATCTTTGAAAATTTGCACTTCGCTTACAACCTAGAAAAGCCATTACTAGATGACATTTCAATGTCAATAGCCCCTGGCCAAACCGTTGCTCTTGTTGGACATTCCGGAGCAGGGAAATCAACGATCCTAAATTTGATACTTCGGTTTTTTGACCCGTTATCGGGTAGAATCATGCTCGATGGAATTGATATTCGTAATATCGCTATTTCGTCTTTGCGCTCAAAAATTGCCCTAGTTAGCCAAGACACTACGTTATTCAATGACACCATAGAAGCCAATATTGCCTACGGTAAACCCGATGCCACTGCTGCCGATATAAAAAAAGCAGCTGAACGAGCGGCAGCCGATCAATTTATTATGGAAATGCCAATGAAATACGCGACTATAGTTGGCGAACATGGCGTAAAATTATCGGGTGGTCAAAGACAGAGGATAGCTATAGCTAGGGCTATGCTAAAAAACCCTCCTATTTTACTATTGGACGAGGCTACTTCGTCATTGGATTCAGAATCGGAGCGAGCGGTTCAAACTGCACTTACTAAATTAATGCGAGGAAGGACGACAATCGTAATAGCACACAGGCTCTCAACCATCCAATCTGCGGATACAATACATGTCATTGAAGCTGGCCGTATAATAGAATCAGGCCAGCATTTAGAACTTGTAGCGCGGCGAGGCAAATACGCAAAATTTTACGAAATGCAGTTTTCAAAAGAAAAGGAAGCGGATTCCCCCCCGAAAGTAGTACAGTATGGGAGTTGATTTCTAGCCATGTGGAGACGCCTTCGGCGAAGCGAGAAAGGACAGGCTTTGGCAAGCTGGCTGATAGCGTGTCTAATAAGGTGGATAGCGAAGACTATTCGATGGGAGGTGATGATACCCATCGAAACTTCTAAAACTCTGGAGTCTGGGAGGCCAATAATTTTGATTTTTTGGCATAACCGGATTTTAATGATGCCAGCAGGATGGAGTGCTTCACGCCCTATAACACTACTTCGTTCGGCACACCGTGACGGTCTATTGATAGGCCGAGCTATTGAAAAACTCGGATATCAAACAGTAACTGGGTCAACTAACCGAGATGGAGCTAGAGGATTGCGGAAGTTAATTCACGCTATCCGAGATGGCCGATCCATCGGGATAACACCGGATGGGCCAAGAGGGCCGAGAATGCGGCTTAGCCGAGGGACAGTAACTACTGCCCGCCTTAGCCAAGCGGTTGTAATACCTGTAGCCTGGAATGTTGAACAGAGAAGAACATTGAAAACATGGGACCAAATGATCTTGGCTCGACCTTTTTCCCGCGGGGTCTTTTTCTTTGGAGAACCTATTCTAGTTCCTAAAAAGCTAACGCGAAAGGAGCAAGAAAACTATCGATTGCTAATAGAAGAAAAACTAAACCTAGTAAGTCTTAATTCAGATTTAAAATTCTGCCATAATCCTATCGAACCTACGGAACACAAAATTCTGCGTCCGGATATTGATCATCGATGATTTTACCTATTTATAAAACCCTAATGACCATTGGTACTCCAGCGATAGAATTTGTTCTAAGTGAACGGGCCCGCCGAGGAAAAGAAGATCCAACCCGATTACCCGAAAGACGCGGCGAAGCAAGTGTGCCTCGTCCACCTGGAGAACTAGTTTGGCTTCACGCTTCCAGTGTAGGCGAAAGCATGGCGGCTCTTACTTTGATAGAACGACTATTAGAAATGGCTCCAAATCGGACGTTATTAGTCACAACGGGCACAGTGTCGTCTGCTGGTTTAATGTCAACTCGATTGCCCCAAAGAGCACTTCACCAGTTTGTTCCCGTAGACCGGCCAGCATGGGTACGGACATTCCTTAACTACTGGATGCCCGATTTAGCCATAATAATGGAATCAGAGTTTTGGCCGGCACAGATTCTTCAGGCACACGCCAGAGGAATTCCTCTCATTAGAATCAACGCTCGAATGTCTGATAATTCCTTTCATCGATGGAGATTAATGGGCACGATGGCTGAACCCTTATTCTCTGCTTTTGATCTTGTAATGGCTACCAATGAAAATCAAGCTAACAGATTCTCCCTGTTGGGTGCTCCGCATGTAGCGGTTGGCGGTAATTTGAAAAGGGCAGCATCTCCACTGCCTCTGGATGAGTCCGCGGCTAATATTTTAAAGAAAGACATTGGCGATCGTATCGTCTGGTTAGCTGCTAGCACTCACGAAGTATAAGAGGCTCCAGTTATCGATACACATCAAACACTTGCAAATACTATCTCTAACTTCCTAACGATAATAGCTCCACGGCATCCACATCGAGGTGCCGAGATCGCTTCTT
>CAZADS010000057.1:0-24288 GCA_964483985.1 uncultured Thalassobaculaceae bacterium | reverse complement strand
GTAACTTGGCTTTAGACCGTAAGCGGCCATGCTTGGATATCTTGGTGCCAGTCGAATTTTACCCCACCGTTGGCCCATTTGAAGTTTAATTTAGAGTGATGGAATTTAACATTTGGGCCTACCACATCTCTAGCAGCGTCGGCTGCTGGAGAGTTGAATGAAAATTCCCTAAAGACAACATGATGATCCACTGGACTAGATAATCTTTTTAAACGGGGTTTCTTGGTATTGTGGCCGTTTTCAAGAATGTAATCGTCGTTAGAGTTAGATAAAGCGCGGCTTCGTTCGACGATTTCGTTTAGTGCTTTTCTTAATTTCTTCAGCCACTTTTCGTTAATTACGCCCTCCAGTAAAACAGCGCCTTCTTCAAAATACTGCTCACGTTCTATTTTGGATAGCAAAACGGATGGATGCTTGCGTATTTCGCGTTCTAGCATGTTTTCGCCCTTTTGTTATTTGGATAATACGTTTACTACCTATTTGCCGCTCCTCCATCGACGTTAATGGTAATCCCTGTTAACCAAGCGGCTCGATCTGAGCATAAATAAACGGCAACGTCTGAAACCTCGGTTACCAAGGCAGGGCGATTTAGAGGCATACCAGCGAAGTAGTCTTGCCACCGATTTTCGTCTCCCTTTTCCGTCTTTGCGCGGGTTTTTAGCATCGTTGTGATCCGTTCAGTTTGTACAGGGCCAGGGCAAATGCCTAATACCCTCATACCTTCGTCCAAAGCATGTGCCCCCATTGCATTGGTGAAACCTATGAGTGAAGCATTACCAGCTGATCCCGCAACATAATTTGGGTCTACTCGAACGCCAGCTAGACCCACAATATTTAGGATCACTCCACCGCCGCTATCTTTTATGAGTGGGTAGAACCTCCGGGTCATATTTATATACCCAAAAACTTTTAGATCCCAGGCTTCCCGCCAGATAGCTTCATCGACTGCTTGAATGTTTCCCGCTGGAATAGCGCCAGCGTTGTTTACTAGGATGTCTATATCGGCGCAGCGACTTGCTAGGATATCGACATTTTTTGAATCAGAAAGGTCTAGTGGATGAACGTTGATATCCACAGAGTGTTCTTGCTTAATAGCATCTTGGGCGGCAACTAGATCCGATTCAGTTCGAGATACTAGATGAAGATTGCAACCCTCAGAAGCAAATTCGTGAGCACAGGCTAGCCCAATGCCTTTTGATGCTCCGGTAATCAGGACAGTTTTGCCCTTGAGATGTAAATCCATAATAATCATCCTCGTTTAAAAATTGTCGCGTCTGTGAATAATTTAGTTCGCAAGCTGTCAATTGGCATCCTTGGAAACCACAATAAGCATGGGTCCGTTTGGGTCGTCAGCTGTCAGGAAAACATATTATACGTGTCTTCAGGTTTAAGGCTAGCTGACATCTTGGGTTTCGGTTCATATAAACGACCATCGGTGAACAATGAGCATAAACAAGATGAAAATCTAAACTCGCAGGCTATTAGTGCAATCTCCCGTGGAAGGCATTTTCAAAAATAATCTGATATGCTTCGGCTGAAAAAGGAATAGGGTTAGTTATTGCCGCTGGATCAACAGCTGCTAATCGGCCGATTTTTGGTCCTGCTTTTTCAGGAATCCCAATTTCTTTAAGAGTATGAGGTAAATTCATGCTTTCGCGTAAACTTATTACCCAATCAATGAACGAGTTGAAGTCTTTCTTTAATTGCAAATAGCCAGATAAATAGATGATGTCCATCTCTATTGCGGGACGATTAGCAAGCAGAACATAAGGCATAACGATCGCATTCAAAGTTCCGTGGTGTTTATCAAATAGACCTCCTAATGAATGACTCAGAGCGTGCATAGCCCCGAGCCCTTTTTGGAAAGCTACGGCGCCCATGGTTGATCCAATAAGCATACGACCGCGTGCCCTGATGTTTCGGCCATCCTCAAATGCTTTAGGCAAGAATTTAGCAATTATTCGGCACCCTTCTATAGCTATGCTTTGCGCCATAGGATGATCTGTAGGTGCACAAAGGGCCTCAAGATTATGGGATAGAGCGTCCATGCCGGTCGTCGCAGTAAGGGCTGGGGAAAGATTCATGGAAAGTTCAGGGTCTAAAATTACTTTAGGGGGCAGCATTTTGGGGTGGAATAAAAGACGTTTAAGATTTTGTTTCTCATCAGTTATTGACGAAGCTCGACCCACTTCCGAGCCTGTGCCGGCGGTCGTAGGTATAGCCACCAATGGTGCTATGCCGTTTTCCTTCACTCGGGTCCAATTATCCCCTTTATCTTCGAAATCCCAGATGGATAAGAATTGCCCTGATAACATTGATATTGTTTTCCCCGCATCCAAAGCGCTTCCGCCGCCAAAAGCAATCACACCATCATTCGAACCATCACGATACGCTTTCAAACCGTCTGAAATATTACGTTCAGTGGGGTTCCCTTTTACTTCTGTGAATAAATTAACGTCTAGACCCAAGTCACAACAGCATTGTATTGCATCCTTTGTCATTCCTAGATCCGCTAGGCCTGGATCGGTGACAAAAAGAGGCCGAGAAATTGACAATTCTTTGCAGGCATCTCCTACAAGACCAACTGCACCTGCTCCAAACCGAATGTCTGAGGGGAAGTTCCATCTCACGATTTCGTTCATAGCTTCTCCTGTAATTGCCAGCAGTGTTAATAATGTAATAAAGAAATAAACTTTGGTCAGGGCGATCGTTTAAATATAACGTATCTACTGAACCGTTTCATCAGAAACGAAGAATCGGAGCTGAATTCAGTGGCAGCCCTTTCTATCTGAATAAGAACGGAGCACACTTTTGCCTTGATGGCGTTAGGGAGAACGGAAATGAGTAGCGAAACATGGAATCCGATCGAGTTTGAACTACTTCGCAACGCTGTAGTGGCAATAGCAGATGAGATGGCATTAACAATAATGCGAACGACCTACTCAGGTGTTTTGAGGGACAACATGGATTTTTCGACTGCTTTTTGTGACCCCGACGGAAAGTTGGTTGCTCAAGGATTAACGTTACCTGGTCATTTGGGTTCTATACCAACGGCTCTTGGAGCCGTAGTTGATCGGTTCGGCGATGTTATGGGACCGGAAGACATGTTTTGCCTCAATGATCCTTATCATGGCGGTATGCACCTCCCTGATATATTTATATTTAAGCCAATTTTTCATGATGGAAAACGAATAGCCTTTGCGGCAACAATTTGTCATCACACCGACGTTGGTGGTCGTGTTGCTGGTTCGAACGCTTCTGATAGCACGGAGATCTACCAAGAAGGACTTCGCATTCCACCAATGTATATGTTCAAAGCCGGGGAAAGAAACGAAACACTTTGGAGTTTGATAGAAGCAAACGTTAGAGTGCCGGTAAAAGTATTCGGAGATATAAGGGCCCAGCTCGCGGCTTGCAATATCGCCGAACGGCAATTTCTGGAGCTGGTTGAGGAGCATGGGGTTAATACGATGACAAAATTTTTACGAGATTTTGTCGATTATACTGAGCGCGTTACTAAATCTGCATTGTTGGATTTGCCAGACGGGGAATGGAGTTTTGAGGATTGGATTGATGACGACGGCGTAGATGTGGGCAAACCAATTCGGTTATTCGTTACTTTTAGGAAACAAGGAGATAAATTATTTGCAGATTGGACAGGTACTTCGGATCAGGTAAAAGGCGCGATAAATAATACTTTGTCTTTTACAAAAGCGGCTACGTACTGCGGAGTAAAATCAGTTTTGCCAAATGACGTCCCAGCCAATGAGGGATTTTTTAGGTGCATTGAAGTGACTGCTCCACCAGGTACTATAGCGAACGGTGTGTTGCCAGCCGCCTGCGCCGCACGCGGATTGACAGGGTTCCGAATGGTCGATTGCGTTCTCGGGGCATTGGCAATGATGTTGCCGGATAAGGTCATGGCTGCGTCTGATGGCGGTAATACCGGCGTGTCCATAGGAGGGTATGACTCAAAACGAAATCCCTTTATATACGTTGATTTTGCTTGCGGGACTTGGGGTGCTCGACCTTGGGCAGATGGACTCTCTGGAAATTCTAATTTATTCGCTAATATGGCCTCGCAATCGATAGAAGTTTGTGAAGCAGAAAATCCCGTAGAAGTATTGGCTTACGAATATTTGACGGATAGGGCGGGAGCTGGAAAATTTAGGGGAGGTGCGCCCTATCGTCGCGACTACCGGCTGTTAGAAGAAGAAGCGGTTTTACAGGTCCGGTCGGATAGGCATACTTTCCGACCATATGGGCTATATGGCGGGAATCCCGGCGCACCATCTCAGAATATAATGAATCCGGGTACAGAAAATAGGCAACTGGACTCTAAACTTACTATGACAATGTATGCGGGAGAGGTGCTTCGTCATGAACTGGCGGGTGGCGGAGGCTGGGGGGATCCACTTGAACGCGATGCACAGTTGGTTTTAAACGATGTGCGTAATGAGTTGGTTAGCGTAGAGCGTGCTCGTTCAGACTATGGTGTTATGGTTAATATAAGTTCCTGGACAGTAAATGTGGAGAAGACAGCGGAGTTAAGAGAAAAAATTAAACAAAGTCGCATAGGCGTAGCAGATGCTGTTCTTTGGGAGGACTGGCCGCGCGAAGAAAAAAATAAAGGTGCGCAAGAGGTACAAGGGGTAGAAGCATGAGTCAATTTAGAGTTGGCGTCGATATAGGTGGGACGTTTACAGATATCGTGCTTCTTAACGAAAAGGGCCGATTATATACCAAAAAGGTTCCGTCTAGCGTCGATAATTATGCTCGAGCTATTGTAGAGGGAATGTCAGACATCTTTGTGCAATCGGGGATCGGCGCTGATGACATTCAAGAATTGCGTCATGGTACCACCGTGGCATCCAATGCGATTTTAGAATTAAAAGGAGCAAGAGTAGGGCTTATCACTTCTTCCGGTTTTCGGGATGTGCTTGAAATAAGAACACTGCGCATGCCTCGATTATATGACCTAGCTTGGGAAAAACCGCCACCCTTAGTAGAAAGGTATCTCCGTCAAGTAATAGACGAGAGAATCACTGCTGATGGAACTGTTGAACGGGAACCCGCAATATCGGAGATAGAAGGCGTCGTTGATAAGCTTTTGGCACAGCAGGTGGAGGCGATTGCTGTCTGTTTGATAAATAGTTACGCCAATTCGGCGCACGAGCGTTTAATAGAAGAGGTAGTGCGCGAGAAAGCGCCTGATCTCCCGCTTTGTTTGAGTGCTGATGTCCTCCCAGAAATGAAGGAATATGAACGCACGTCAACTACGGTGATTAATGCGTACGTTTTACCTGTCGTGGGAACGTACCTGCAAGCGTTGCGGGAGGGATTAAATAACGATGGCATAAAGGCACCCATCTATTTAATGCAATCGAATGGCGGATTGACCACGTCTGATACGGCCTCGCGACTTCCCATGCATATTATTGAATCAGGGCCGGCAGGGGGCGTTATCGGTAGTCAAGCTATTGCTAAAATGTCGGGATTAGATAACGTCATCACGTTCGATATGGGGGGAACAACGGCAAAGACATCGATGATAGCTCGTGGGGAAGTGACCCGAGCTCTGGATATGCTGGTTGGGGGCGGAATAATGCATGGGTCGCGCCTACTAACCGGCGCTGGCTATGCTCTAAAAGTTCCTGCGATCGATTTAGCAGAAGTTGGCGCCGGTGGTGGCTCAATCCTTTCGATTGATGCTGGCGGTTCACTTCGAGCTGGCCCCCAAAGTGCAGGAGCAATGCCTGGGCCGGTTTGCTATGATCTTGGGGGTGAGGAACCAACTATCACCGATGCCAATGTTCTTCTGGGCTATATCAATCCAGAACACTTGGTAGGCGGCGATTTGCAGTTGAATAAGGATAGGGCCGCCTTTGTATTTGAACAAAAAATTGCTAATTATTTAGGGCTATCGGTGGATGAAGCGGCCTATGGGGCCCATTTAATTTCAGCATCCAATATGATTCGCGCAATTAAGGCTGTTTCTACGGAACGCGGCCGAGACCCCAGAAATTACGCGTTATTCGCTTTTGGGGGGAACGGTCCGTTATTTGCTGCGGGCATGGCAAATTCAATTGGGATAAAAAGCGTTATAGTTCCGCCGTCGCCGGGGCTTTTTTCTTCATTCGGCTTGCTTTATGCAGATGTTGAGCATCACTATTCCCGCACATTTAGAAGATTGCTTGCGAATGCTGACCCAGTAGAAATAAATAAGGCTTGGGACGCGCTCGCTGAAGAAGCGCTAAATGAACTTGCTGCAGAAGGCTTTACTGGACCGGCTGCGGTCATAGAGCGCTCGGCAAGTCTTCATTATAAGGGGCAAATTTACGAATTGTCTGTGTCTGCTCCAGATGGAGAAATTGATCTAGATAAATTAGATGAATTAGCGGAACGTTTTGGACAGGAGCATGAGATTGTTTATGGCCATCGGGCAGGGGTGGAGGAGCCCGTCGAATTAGTAAATATAGCTATTGTAGGAAGAGGGATATCTGAAACTAGTCGCGTTCCAGACAAGATGCTTTCGACTGAGATAATGCGTCCTAATCAGGAACTGCGCGAGGCTTATTTTGGTCGAGAACTTGGCTGGATAGATACACCTGTCATTGCTCGTTCAGATCTATTAAAATCATTTGAAGGGCCGGGAATAGTGGAAGAATATGATGCGACTTGTCTTATTCCTCCCGCCGCTAAGGCAATTCTCGATCAATTTGGTAATATCGTCATTTCTTTGTGACAATATATTTACCATACTTGGAGCGTTGGCAAATGCATCATTCTTTTAATATTGATTAATGTAACCCGAAGATAAGGAACGCTATTAAGACGTGGGAGCCCATGAACAAAAATATTCAGAAATGTTGGCGCCCAGCGGTGTTTTTAGATCGAGATGGGGTGCTGAATAAAGATAATGGATATGCATACCGTCCTGATCAAATAGAATGGATTGACGGTGTAGCGGATGCGTTAAAGTTACTTAAATCAAATGGATATTTGCTTTTTGTAGTTACTAATCAAACTGGAATAGCGCGTGGGTTATACAAGGAGGAAGATGTAATAGCATTGCACATGTGGATGAACAAAACACTAAGCAAACAAGGCATAACAATCGACGATTTCAGATATAGCCCGTATCATCCGGATTTTGACGATGGCCGATTTCGACATGTTGCACATTGGAGGAAACCGTGTGCAGGAATGTTAATGGACCTTATATATAAGTGGTCCATATATACGGAGGAGTCATTTTTGATTGGCGATCGGGATACTGACATAAAAGCGGCAAAAAGTGCAGGAATCAAAGGGTTTTTATTTTCGGGTACAAATTTGTGTACTTTTGTTGGGGATATTTTGAAGGTTAAAGACGGATCTGCGTTTTAGTTTGTTAGCGTTAGCCCGCTACAACGTTGTGATTGGGATGCTGGTTTTGAATCTTCGTGGATGGGTGAAAATCACGTTCGTTCTAATTGGGTCAAGTAAAGAGTGATTAGATAAATGTTATTGCAACAGCACTATTTGGAATTATTGAGCAAGATGGGTGGGCGCCGCATCGGCGTCGTAGGTGATGTAATGCTCGACCACTCTCTCTACGGCACTGCGGAAAGACTCTCAGCCGAGGCCCCTATCCCGATTGTTGATGTTACAGAAGAAAAATATCAACTCGGTGGCGCAGCAAATGTGTTTAATAATTTGAAGGCGCTCGGTGATCGGCCCATCATGTTTGGCGCGGTTGGCGATGATGAAAATGGCAGCAAGCTTATCAGTTTGCTTGACCAAAATTCTGAATATGAGCAATACGTTTTTAGGGACCCGTCGCGTCCTACGACCGTTAAATTACGACTATTTGCTCAGAGTCGTCAGGTTTCGCGAGCAGATTTCGAATCTTGCGAACCGCTTAGTGATGACATGAGAATCAAGATAGTGTCACGGTTTGCAGAGCTGGCTCCCACATTATCTGCTGTGGTAATTGAGGATTACAACAAAGGCTTGCTCCCGACGTCTGTCATTAAAGAAATACTTGAAATTGCGCATCGCGCAAAAGTGACCACGTTAGTAGATCCGAAATTTGACAATTTCTTTTCCTATAAAAATGTTTCGTTATTTAAACCCAATCTGAGGGAATTGTCTAAAGCCATAGGAAAGACGCTATTTGGGGATAAAGACATTGAAGCTGCCGTTCGTGACGTTCGTCATCGTTTAGCGTGTCAGAATGTAATGGTGACTCTTGGTAAAGATGGTATAGCCCTTTTAGCGTCGGATGATAGTTACATGACCCTTCCAGCATCGGTACGAGTAGTTAATGATCCAGCAGGCGCCGGTGATACCGTGATTAGTGTAATGGCATCGGCAATGGCCGGTGGAGGCAAGCCAGCGGAGGCAATGGGTATCGCAAATTTTGGCGGTGGACTTATATGCGAGAAACTTGGAATTCAAACAATTACATTGGGAGAGTTAGAATCCGCTGTTCGGCGTTATGTTGGAGTTTAGGAACCAGGATCAGTATTTACATAAATTTTGACCTTTTTTAGAAAAATTTACTTTATTCAGGTGGTTAATGATATTGTTTTGTTGATGGAGGTCAGCCATGACCAGTGATCTTCCCACGGTTGGTTTTGCGGGCGCCGGCCAGTTAGGATCTGCAATAATTACCAGATTAATTGAGCAGGGTTATTTGTTAAAGGTTTGGAACCGGACCCCACAGGTTGTAGAACCATTAGAACTAATAGGGGCTCAAAGAGTTGAATCTCCTTCTGATCTCGCTCGAGATTGCGATTTGATAATGACGTGCGTTACTGACACAAATGCTGTGCAGGAAATCGTGTTTGGATCCAACGGACTTGCTAAGACGGGACGTGAGAGGCAGCTTTATATAGATATGTCGACAATCGACGCTGCAAAAAGTAGAAAAATGGCGGCTTTATTAAAACAAGAAACTGGAATGCGTTGGATTGATGCCCCTATTTCCGGCGGAGCATCCGCGGCAAAATTAGGCTCCATGACAATAATGGTGGGTGGGGACCTAGAGGATTTTCGGTCTGCGAGCCCGATCTGGAAGGCCTTGAGTAGCCAATGCACCCTTTTTGGTCCCTCTGGGTCAGGCCAGAGTGCTAAAATGATTAGCCAAGTTCTGGTATTGGGCGGCTTTGCGTTGGTGGCAGAAGCTACCGCTCTGGCGGGAGACGCGGGCATTAATGCTAGTCTTATACCAAAGGCTTTGGCTGGTGGCCGGGCCGACTCCTTTTTGTTACAGGAAGCTATGCCCGAAATGATTGCACCAACCGGTAATGCTTTGGGTAAAAATTCCAACAATTTAAAAGATCTAGAAATGATTCACGATTTAGCAAAAACAGTTGGAACTCCGATGCCAGTAATAGCTACAATAACGGAGCTTAATAGAAAGTTAATGAGAATGGGGTTAGGGGATGAATGTTCGTCAACTATCATTCGTCTTCACAAAAAATAATACAAGACAGAGATAGTATCTATAACTCCAATTACTTCGGATGCCTTATTAGCATGATAGTACGAGAGGCGACGCTAATATCGATTTTGCTGTTTCTCATAACGATGTTTTTTACCAATACAGAAACTTTTGTAGCGAAAGCATCGGAATTACGTTCAACAAATAAAAATCACTTTACTAAAGGTCCTACTAGGGGGCGAGGTGGAAGTTTCGCAAAATCCCGAAAGCATCGCACGAAGGTGGTTGAAAAAACACAAGGTGGCGTAATAGCGAGAAGTAGTGAATCACTTACAAAAGCGGCAGAATTTGATTCGCAAGCATCTATTGCCTGTAGACAAGGCCGATTGCGGAGATTCAGTGGAGGTATTGCTGATCTGGGTGGCATTCGATACCCAGCGGGCAGATCCAAAGATATGTCTCGTAAGTTAGGAATAAAATTAACGAGTGATAATTATATCTTTGTAAATGAGGGTTCATCGGCATGCCGAGTTTACCGATACACTCAGTGAGTCAAGTCTCGCCGGCTGGTCGATAGCAGTTGTTTCCAACCAACCCAAAGGTTAATTGTAAAAATTTTGCATTGGTTTTGTTATATATCTGAGAATTGAGGGTGTTGTTAGATGTCAATTAGAGTCGCAATTAATGGATTTGGTCGGATGGGAAGGCTTAGTCTTCGAGCGGCTTGGGCCTTTGACCCCAGTATTTTAAGCTCATGGGAACACCCGAACGGGCCCTGGGGGGAGGGAGTTTATGACATTGTTCACATTAATGAAATTAGCGGTCCAGTGGAAACAGCAGCCCACTTGCTGGGGTTCGACAGTGTTCATGGTAGATGGCAGGTCACTCCGTCTGTAGACGGTAATTTTATACGAATGGGTAAAAAACAAATTTCATACAGTGATGGGCTTAAGCCTGCTGATGTAGAGTGGAAAAAACATGGGATCGATTTAGTAGTTGAAGCAACAGGAAAATTTAAAACAGCTAAAGATCTGCAGCCGTATTTTGAGGCGGGAATCAAAAAAGTGGTTGTTGCATGTCCGGTCAAGGATAACGTTGCTTTAAATATCGTGATGGGTGTGAATGACCATTTTTATGATCCAGAAATCCATAACGTGGTTACCGCTGCTTCATGTACTACGAACTGTCTTGCCCCAGTGGTAAAAATTTTGCATTCAAACATTGGTATTCTCCATGGGATGGTAACTACTATACACGATGTAACCAATACGCAAGGCGTTGTAGATAAAGCTCATACTGATCTTCGTCGAGCACGATCTGCATTATTAAATTTAATTCCAACCTCGACTGGATCGGCTACGGCAATAGGATTAATTTTTCCGGAACTTCAGGGAAAATTAAATGGTGTGGCTGTTAGGGTGCCCCTTTTGAACTCCTCCCTCACAGATTGTGTCTTCGAGATGGCGCGTGGAACTACTGTAAAAGAAGTCAATGAATTATTCCAAACAGCCGCTACCGAAACCATGGAAGGGGTTCTAGGATATGAAGAGCGGCCCTTGGTTTCGTCTGATTATTTAGGCGACTCACGCTCTGCTATTATTGATGGCTTATCCACTATGATTGTAGATGAAAGGCAACTAAAAGTATTGGCTTGGTATGATAATGAGATTGGTTACGTTCATCGGATGATGGAACTCGTAGAGAAAGTCTCAAAATTTTTGAGACTATCAATTTAAGGATATTAGCATATGAAAGATATGCGCAGTTATGCTGTGGTCACTTCAGCGTACTGGGGGTTTACTTTGACTGACGGCGCTTTGCGAATGTTAGTGCTGTTACATTTCCACTCGCTTGGATATTCGCCGTTTCAACTAGCAACATTGTTTTTGCTATACGAATTAATGGGTATGGTTACCAATTTAATAGGGGGATGGGTTGGTAGTCGATTTGGTCTGAAATTGACGCTCTTTTGTGGACTTTGTTTGCAGATATTTGCACTTTTAATGTTGTCTGCTCTGGATACAAATTGGCCACAAATTATATCTGTCCTTTTTGTCCTAGCGACGCAAGGACTATCTGGCGTAGCAAAAGACCTTTCGAAGATGAGTTCCAAAAGTGCAATAAAATTATTTGTGCCTGAAGACGCTCATTCTAAACTATTTCAGTTGGTATCTCTTCTAACAGGATCCAAAAATGCTTTGAAAGGGTTAGGGTTTTTTCTGGGAGGTTTACTCTTGACTGTGCTGGGTTTTGCCCAAGGTCTTTGGTTGATGGCGACGTTTTTATCAGTTGTCCTAGTCGCTGCAACATTGATGCTTCCCCGTAATATAGGAAAAGCTGAGTCTAGAACGGAAGTGAAAGAAATCTTTGCGAAATCCCGAGCTATAAATCTTTTGTCTGGTGCAAGAATCTTTTTATTTGGCGCCCGTGACGTGTGGTTCGTTGTGGCCTTACCCGTTTTTCTCTACGACGTATTGAATTGGAGCTTTACTGAGGTGGGCAGCTTTTTAGCCGTTTGGATTGTTGGGTATGGAGCAATTCAAGGTTTTGCTCCCGCTTTTGTGAAAAGTTCTTCGGATGGCCGATCGAATGAAATAAGGGCGGCGCGGCTTTGGATATTTATTCTCGCGTTGGTTACATTTATGATAACGTTGATGATTAGGATAGAATTTGAGCCTTTCTGGACTCTCTTTATAGGGCTAGCGATTTTCGGTTTTTGTTTCGCTATTAATTCATCTCTGCATTCTTATCTGATTTTAGCTTTATCCAGCCAGGAAAAAATCGCCTTATCGGTAGGCTTTTATTACAGTGCTAATGCAACAGGAAGATTACTTGGAACCATTATTTCTGGAATAGCTTACCAATGGGGTGGCCTAGCGGGAGCGCTTGGCGTGGCGGCTTCTATGCTTGCGTTTGCCGGAGTATTTACTATTTTGTTAGGATATGCGGATCAAACGTCGTCGTCGGGAACGGCAAAAGAAAGCCTTTAATTTTGAAGTTTTCTCTAATTGTTCTTAACGAGCGGAACTATTAGATTTTCTAAAACAAATCAAAATTCGCTGATACCAGACCAGATATATCTAGATCTCCTAAATTTGCCAAAACATATTGATCCGCCGTTGAACCAATGTCAGGGTCATATATTAATAGGGAATTCTCACCACCTATGGCTGAATCTACAGTATCTATACCTGCAATCAGAATTACTTGGTCAGCATTAGAATTTGTAAGAATGCCGTTGACCGTAGTATCAAGGAATGTTTGTAGTGCCGCATAATCTCTTAGGTCGCTTTGGTGAATGATTATGGAGAGTTCCGTATTGGCTGAAACGTCAGTTATATTGGTATTGCTGGTTCCCCCTGCAGATCCTGAAACATTGTGAAAATCTATTGTTGTAGCTGTCGCCCCTGTGGATCCAAAAATACTTCCTTTAAAAGAGATCTTGTCGCCCCCCGTTCCGGCGGTGAATGAAGATATGGTATCGGCCCCATCATCGGCTGCTGCATTATCACCTGCGGTTGAATTGGCTAATGACCCGTCAGTTATTGCTTGATAAAAAATAGTGTCGGGCGCGTTGCCAGTTTCCGTAAGCTCTATCCTATCAGAGCCGCTATTGCCAATTAAGCTATCGGCGCCTTGTCCACCAGAAAGGGTATCATTACCGGAACCACCCAAAATGCTGTCGTTACCGTTTCTGCCCTCAAGGAAGTCATTTCCCCCGATCCCGGAGATGGTATCGTTTCCAGTAGATCCCGTAATAGTCTCAGAAAGCAAAACGCCTTCAATCGTTCCAGTCGTGCCTTCTGGTATAATATATGTTTCGTCTGGGCGACGCCCTTCGCTTTTCCCATGTAGTTGGTAATGTTCAAAGGCCGTGAAATTAGACGCTGCTACATCGAGGTAAAGATTTAAATAAAAATCAGTATTGAAGCTTGATGATGGATCCCGTCCTTCTTTGTGGCCGAAGAACCGAAAATGTTCAAATGCAGTAATTAGATTTTGATTCACAATGGCGGCAACGTCTGCATTCCTAGAAAGGTAATAGGAGCTATCAAAGATTTCTATTGGTTTACGATCTTCTTTTTCTCCAAAATTGGAAAAGTGAGCGAGTGGCTCTATTGGGCCATTAGCAACATCTACATTCTGTTGAAGGTAAAAATCGGTATCGAAAAATGCGCCGGGATCTCTAAATTCCCTGACACCAAACAAAGAATAGTGAGTGAGGGGGTTTAAATTAGCTTTCAAAACATCGGCATTTAGAACTAAATATTGAAAACTAGAGAAGTATTTATTGGGATCCCGAGATTCCTGCCAGCCTATCTCCATATAATGAGTAAATGGATCAACGCCAGCCGCTGCCACATCAGGATTATTGGTGAGATAAAAGGTTGGATCGAAAATATCTCGTTCGCTCATGGTCGGTCGAAGATCCTTTTAGCCTAATTTTGCCTAATTAAATAAATGCAAAAGAATAGATGCAAAACACAAGCCAAAGTTGCTTTAGATGATCCCTTTTTTCCTTAATTCATCAATTTTCTGAGAATTGTAACCGATTGTACTAAGAATCTGCTCGGTATGGTCACCTAATTTTGGTGCAGGCCTGTTTAGGGGTGGATCGTCTGAGGATTTAATAGGATGTGCCGCCATTCGAAAAACTTGGTCAGGTTCAACAGGATGCGGGAAGTCTTGAATGCCATTCCGTTCGGCTACAAATGGATTACTCATCGCTTGTCCAATATCATAAATTGGGGAAGCAGGAACTGCGCCCGCGAAGATGTCTAACCATTCGGTGGTCGTTTTGGCAGATAACCTAGAATCCAGCATTTTTTGAATCAAATTGCGATGCTCTAATCGGTTCTTGAAAAATTTGAACCGGCGATCATTTATCCATTGCGCCGCGCCTAATTTTTTGCAGAGTATGGGCCAAAATTTTTCCTTGTTGCACATTAAAAAAATCCATCCGTCTGCCGTTTTATACATTTGGCACGGAGTCAAAGATGGATGGGCGGATCGATGCAATCTTCCAGTTACCACGCCTTCATTCAGATACCAGGTCGATAGGTAACTTGTATTATGTAACGCGAGGTCGAAAAGCGAAACGTCCATATCTCGGCCGTAGCCTGTTTGTCTGGCAGCGATAATTGCTGACACTAGACCAAAAGCCATAGCTAACCCCGTCATCATATCTACAACGGAAAGTCCAAACCTGGCGGGAGGGGTTTCCGGTTCCCCGGTCAAGGAAAACCAACCGGTTTCAGCCTGCATTAGATAATCGAAGCCGGGCCAAGTTCGTCGGGATCCTGTACGACCATAGGCAGTTAAATGCGCACAGACGATGCTTGGATTAATTACTTTTAAAGAGGAATAGTCGATCCCTAGTTTTTCTGGAACATCGCCACGAAGGTTGTTGGAAACAGCATCAGCGGTTTTAACTAATTTATGGAAAATTAATTTTCCTTCATCACTTTGTAAATCCAGTGTGACGCTATTTTTGTTGGCATTAAAACTGTGATAAAATTCACTTTCTTCCGGTGCTAAAAAATGGGGCCCAACTCCTCGTGACATATCTCCGCCATCTCTAGGGTTTTCGATCTTGATTACTTCGGCACCTTGATTGGCGAGATACATGGTGCCAAATGGACCGGCTCCATATTGTTCAACTGCAAGAACCCGGACTCCAGTTAAAGGTTGCATAGCATAATCCTTGTCAATTAGTTCCATTAAAAAAAGGTATATATAACCCGTGTCGGTTTATTTTTTTGGATTAAAAATTGAGCCTATTTAGTTGAACGAAATTCATTATTACTGGTTAGCCTTTAATGCGGAATGCAACTTTTAATTTGCTAAAATCTGTTTTGTGAAGGTATCAACGACATCAAGTACTTTTCTGCGCGCTTCTCGGTGAGGGGAGTGGCCGCAGTTTTCTAAAACTACACGCTCGGTAGGTCCGGCTACATTTCTCTCAATAATATCAAGTTGAGCCAAGGTTCCATAAGCGTCATCTTTTCCTTGTATCATCAAAATTGGTGATTTTATTGATGGGAGATAATCCAGGATATTCCAATTTGCAAAAGTTGGTTCAAGCCAGATATTATTCCATGCTCGGAATATTAATTCGGGATGATCGTGATGTTTGGCCAGGCCTGTTTTTAGGGATCCTCTATCAAAGGCATCCTTGGCCCGCTCTACACCCAATAACGACTCCTTTTCAACAAATACATGTGGAGCCTCTACGATGATCCCAGAAACGCGAGCACTGGCCTTGCCCGCATAAATTAGCGCTATAGAGGCACCGTCGCTGTGGCCATAAAGAAAGGGTTTATCAATATTGAAATGATTCAGTAATGCTGGTAAAATTTCCAATGCTTCGGTGTGCATATAATTCATTTGGAAATGAGTCCCTAAAGATATAGATTTTCCATATCCATGTCGCGAGTAGACCAAAACAGAAAAATCTGTAATTTTCGCCAATGCAATTGGAAAATCGTGCCAGAGAGAAATACAACCTAACCCCTCATGTAGTAGAACAAGAACCGGGCTATTTTCCGAATCTGATTTATGGAAAATATATTCTAGATTGCCGCCACCAATGTTTACGCTGTTTTTCAACATATTTTGGTACTAGTGCGCCCCTTAATTATTTATCTAAGTCGGAAGCGTTGAATTTTTCCTGTAGCCGTCTTGGGCAATTCGTCGACAAATTCGATCCAGCGTGGGTACTTGTAATTCGCGATGCTGTTTCTTACAAAATGCTGAATGTCTAGTTTTAAATCGTCTGACGCCCGGACGTCACTAGTCAGGACCACAAAAGCTTTTGGTTTTATTAAATTATCTTGATCAGGATGCCCCACCACTGCTGCTTCTATGACATTCTTATGTTTTACAAGTGCTCCTTCTACTTCAAACGGTGAGACGTAGATCCCCCCGACTTTCAACATATCGTCATTGCGTCCGCAATATGTTAAAATATCATTTTTATCGATTACGAAATTGTCTCCAGTTTTAGTCCAAGGTCCTAGAAATGTCTCCTTTGTTTTTTCTCTTTGATTCCAGTACATAATAGCCGAGGTTGGCCCGGAAACTTCTAGAACGCCCATTTCCCCTGGTTTACAAACATACCCTTCTTCGTGAATAAGGCGAACCTTATAGCCACCGATAACTTTCCCCGTTGTTCCCGGGCGTACATCTCCTGCTCGATTTGATATGAAAATGTGAAGCATCTCTGTTGTTCCAATTCCATCTAGAATATCTATACCCATGGCTTTTTGCCAACGTTCTAATAGGTCAATTGGTAAAGGCTCACCAGCTGAAACACATAGGCGTAGAGAGTGTCCATTTGCTGCGGGTAAATTTTCGCTCGCAAGCAACATCGCGTACAGAGTAGGGACGCCAAAAAAAAGTGTCGGGTTTTGCTTCGTTAAAATGTCGCAAACAGAAACGGGGTCAGGTGGCCCAGGCATTAAAACGGCGGTTGCTCCAACTGTCATTGTAAAGGTTAGCGAATTTCCAAGTCCATAGGCAAAAAAAAGCTTAGCTGCAGAATAAATAGTATCGGAATCATCTATCTGGAGAGTGGGGATAGCATAAAGGTCAGCCGTAGCTAAAAGGTGAGAGTGTAAATGGACAACACCTTTAGGATCTCCCGTTGTGCCAGATGTATAAAGCCAAAAGCAAATATCGTCCGGCCTAGTTTCTGCTGTATGGTGGTGATTCGACTCTCGCTCCAGCACTTTTGAAAGCAAGGGATAGTCAACAGATTGTGTTCCATCGACGAGTGTTACCTCGGGTTTTGGTCCGTCATTAAGTACAATTTCCACAAGACTTTCTGTTACAATTAAACCTCTAGCATTGCAATCAGCAAGAATATAGGCGTAATCGTTCGAAGAGAGTCGAGTATTTAAGGGGACAGGAATTACACCAGCTTTAATGGCTCCTAGGAAGCAGATCACCATTTCTGCCGAATCGAGCATTACAATCGCCAAGCGAGCTTCGCGCTGTATCCCTAATCGTTGGAGGGCATTGGCGAAACGCGCCGATTTTTCTGCTATATCTGCGTAGGTATGACTGCCGGTAGCGTCTACAAAAGCAATTTTGTTTGCTCGTCCGGCCTCTAAATTTCTATTAATAAGGTCATCCGCTGCATTATAAAAAGCGAAATTACTGGGGTATTTAGCCGGCATTTGTGCCCCTCATTTATAATTTTTGGGTGTGCTCGTTGTTGCCTTTGACATGCTTATTTAAAACAATGAATTTCGTTTGATAAAAGCATTCTTTTGTGAAGTGGGAAAGATTGAATTTATCTAGTAAAATCAAAAGTCTTTTCACTCTGAATTTCAATTTCGTTTTAGGGAATTAAAAACAATTGAAAGGACGAACTGATTGCATAATGGTTATAAAAGAGAACCTATCTTGAAAGGAACATGATTGTTGCCCTCGCAGAAATTAATCCGCGCCCTTGGTTATCCCTATTCCTCTCCAAGGGGTGATTATTTGTTCCGTAATGGAAATGTTGAGAATCTGGATAAAGAATTTAATTTAGAGGGGAGAACCCCTGTTTTGGCGGTGGGTTCTAACCGAGCGCCAGAACAACTGCATCGAAAATTTGGCAACAATCAAACGATACCGGTTACTGAGTTGGCATTGAATGATTACGACGTTGTTTATTCAGCCCACATAACTTCTTACGGGTCTGTCCCAGCAACATTGTGCTTTTCACAAGGTGCCACGGTCAAATTGGCCTTGAACTGGCTAAAACCAAACCAACTTGAAATTATGCACCGAACAGAGGCCGTGGGCTTCAACTATGATTACTGTAAATTAAACAAGCTTTCGGCCCAGCCCGAAATTCCGTATGAAAATCTTTCTGTGGGTTGTTATATTGCCCGTCGTGGAGCGATTTGTATAAACGGTAAGCCAGTGGCACTGTCTGCGGTTGCCGCAAGCAATCGGGGGTTTTCCGAAATGAACCAAACTGACGTGATAAAGCACGTAAAAACGCTGTACGGCAATGGCGATGAATTGGAAACCTGGCTGGCGCAAATGATATCTAATCCCCAATTGCGTGAAGAAGTGACCAAGAAAATGGGCAAGGATGCTATGCCAATCGTTTTACCCAACGCCAAAAATATGGATACCTCGCTAGCTTCCAAAAGGGTTGTTTAAGTAAGGTATACTAAGGAATACAAATGTTTCGACCGGACCATTTAGGATTAATTGGATTTGTTTTAATCTTTCTACTCTCTTTCGCTTTTCGGGGACTGGATCGACCGTCGAGTGATGTGGTTGAGAGAGACCAGTTTGAGAGACGTCCGTCGATTTTGCATCAGTCAGAACGGAGAAGACCCGTACCAAAAATCCCAACGGACGTTCTGCCGCCCATTTCTAAAAATGACCCTACATTCACACTTGGCGTTAGTAGAAAGGGCAACAGTACTGGGACGGCGTTTTCAATAGGAGAAGGGGAATGGATGACTGCTCGTCATGTTCTTGAAGGATGCGCGAAATATGGGATTTTAGTGGGGCGAAAACGTGTGGAAAAGGGATTCGATCTCACGATAAATCCTTTCCATGATCTTGCCGTCTTTCACACTAAACGTAAGACTCAACCCTTAGGTTTTGAATCTCAAAATTTAAAAATAGGGCAAGACGCCTTTCACTTTGGATATCCACAGGGCAAACCCGCTGATATTCATTCGAAACTACTCGGTCGTATGATGGTAAAGCCCAATCGGGGCAAACGCAGACGAGAACCTCTTTTGGCTTGGGCTGAAGTTAAAAGGATACCAAATTTTTCTGGGTCTATTGGTGGCATGAGTGGTGGCCCAGTTTTGGATAAAGATGGTGACATTATTGGCGTTTCGGTTATTGAAGCACGCCGGCGTGGAAGAATATTTACTTCAGCCCCTATAGGAATGGAGGACATGCTTTATCGCGCTGGAAAACAGGGTTTAAGTTCTAGTGGAAAAACTATTAAATCGGTAATAACTCCTGTTCGCTTTCCGGCGACAGGCTCAAGTTTGCGTAGCAAGTTGACCGTGGCCAAGGTAGTTTGTTGGGTTAGTTAGCTTTTATAAGCGAACGTCGTGTTGTTGAACTAGAATAACCATTCGGTCCTGAATTGACCCGGGTTAGTTTTTAAACCTATTTAAAAAGGGAGGCGGCGAGTCTTGTGAGGAAACTCACTTCAATTTATTAAAGTTCGGTTTTAGCTGAGTGTAGAAGAGATTACATGTTGAAATTAAAAAGGTATGCCAATGACATATGAGGTTGCGGATAATTCAGAATTTCAAATTGATGATGATATTTCATTATTAGATTTGATGATTGCTGATATGGAGGCCTCAAGTGCTTTATATCAACCAACTAGATATTGGAAGGGATACACTTCAGAAGTAATTGAATTGATCCGTAAAGGAGGGTTGCACGACTTTCGTCGCAGCAAAGAACGTGTTTTAGCGAGTTTTGGTTGCGTGGATATAGCTCCTAAATTCCAATTCGAGGATATTCCCGACTATATTAGCGATGACGAAAAAAATACCCGGAGGGTTTTATCTTCGGCATTACAGGTGGCTAATGATTTTTGGGAACGAGGGATTAATGTCGGACCAGGTGGACTGACCCTCCCAGACTATTTTTTGATGTGCGAGCGCTTAGCGGATGTGAAAGCCGGGGCGGTAGGTCTCAGGCCTATGTCCGAACTGTCAATTTCCCGATTTGGCAACCCGTTTGGATACAATAAAGATGGGCTATTTCGCACTTTTAGATCTATCTATTATTTTAATTTTGTATGTTTTGTGGCCCAATTTGCAGATCTATCTAAATACAATGCAGTTGTGGAGATTGGATCCGGGAGTGGCGCTCAGGCCGAAATACTGAAGAAAATATTCCCTCAACTTACCATTGTGCTCTTAGATTTGGCCCCGCAATTGTATGTTGCGGAACGTTATCTGTCTAAAATTTTTCCTGACGAAGTTGTCCCATACCGGGAATGTCACTCAAAAGATTGGGACGGGTCTATTTTACCGGGAAAAATTTATTGTTTGCCCTTGCGGGCAATAGAGGTATTGGCCCCCAAAGGAAAAGTAATGTTTTGGAATGCAGCAAGTTTTGGGGAAATGGAGCCATTGATAGTAAGAAATTATGCGAAATATATTTCCTCCTTTTCTTCGCATCTATTTTTAATGCAGTATTTTTCAGGTAAACCTGGATCCATTAGTCCAGTCAATATGCCAATTTATGAATCAGCCTTTCCATCATACGAGTTGCTTGGTATGGCTCTTTCAACGTTGGCAAATACCATAACGCCGATTTTAGAAGATGATGGATTCTATCACAATACATTATGGGGAAGGAAATCCTAATCCTTTCTAGTGGGAAGTAATACTAGGTCAGTGGCTCCGGTTTTCATTAATTATGACGGAGTTGCCTAAAAGATGGGGATCGACTATTCCTCCTATGGGCGTTCGAATAACGTTTGGAAGGGATAAAGCAATTGGGTTTGAAATATTTGCAAGATTACAGTCCGGGAGAAATATTCGACCTCGGGACTTATACCGTTAAGCGCGAAGAAATCGTCGAATTTTCTAGAAAGTATGACCCTTTTCCATTTCACGTCGACGACCAGGCTGCTCAAAACACTGTATTTGAAGGCATCATTTCCAGTGGTTGGCTAACAGCTTTAGTTTGGCTCCGGATGATGCATAAGACTTTCCTATGCTATGAAACCACTTTAGGTTCCCCTGGTCACGAAGAAATGCTCTGGCCTGTACCTGTCCGCCCCGGAGATCAATTGAATGGACAGATCGAAATTATGGAAAGCCGCGTATCAAAGAGCAAACCCGATTTGGGTTTTGTGCGATACACTTCCAAATTAAAGAATCAGAAAGACGAAGAAGTATTCGTCACTACGAGCACTATGATCGTAAAACCTCGGCCGGCACCAACGTTTGATAAGTAACTAGTTGACCGACGATACCCCATAATGAACTCGACAGTACTAACTAGTTAAAGAGAATAAAGGGAATGTAGACTCTCCGATCTTGCTGCGCATATTGACACGGCGTAAAGAATAGTAGCCGTGTAATACAACAGTTACGCTTCCCAATTGAGATAACAGGAATTCATCGCCGCGCAGAAAAAATAAAGGATGCTTATAGGTTGAAGACTCTACTCGTTGCTAACAGCAGTTTTTAAGCCAACCAAAGCTTCTGCTAAGTGTGCTGGAGAATTTTTGAAAACTTCATAGATAGCAGTTTTAGCTAAATTTTCGCTTTCCGCTGACCTAAGCCAGCCTATAGCCTTCAAAGTTTGACAAAGATAGGCGATAGCCCCACGGGTCGTTAGCCCGTTGTTGGTTTCAAAGTTGACAATCGATTGGGTGGAAAATGTGCCTCCTGTTCGATGCTTTAAAAGTTCCGCTAGATAAGCAATCTGCCGGGGATTACCAAGCGACCGTTGTAAAGCTGTAAAAATGGCGTAAAGGCTCTCTAAGGGTGAGTTTTCGTTAAGGACCGCCGCAGAATAAACGAAACCTTCTGTACTTAGCAACGGGTCTTCGAAGTTATCATTGATTAACGAGGGCGCTAATTTTGTTGCCATTGGTGAGCCGGAGAATGCAGTCGCCATTATCATAGCGTCACCGCGGTAATAGCCCGTTTTCCAGTCCAAAACTGCGGGGTTCCAGTCTCTATGTTTTTTCCAGGTATGCCAATCGGTTTGCTTGTCGGCTGCTAACTCGGGTAATTGTGAAGAAAACAAATCGTCATAACTTTTAGTGCGGGCTAAATTTTGGTATGAAATTACGGCACGTGTTGCCTCGTCAGATTTGTCTTGTAACGAATTAAAACCGGCTTCGACAAATAAATCTTCACGGTCGCGAGTTAAATATACAAGCGCAACGCCACAAGATCCCTCAAATGGGAGCAAAAAATCACGGTCGAACCCCTCCAAATAGAGCAGAGAACCAAATAGCCTCCTGTCTTGGCAGACCCTCCTTAGATCATTTACCGATGGTAAGGTGAAACTCACGCCAAAAATGTTGGTAACGTGAACTGGCTCATCCCAAGTACATCTGACGACCGCGAGCAATCGTTTATTTGGATCTCCCGTCTTAAAAATGTTCGAAAGAATAGGTGTGATTGGTGTGGAATTGTCTTTAAAATAATCCAGGAATTCGAGGATTTCCATTTTATGGTCGTCGGAAGATGGTTCGTAAGTAGACAGAGTCTTTGCAACCCCATTTTTTACGTTGCTGCCTAATCTATCCATTTTGGTATGCAGAACTTCAAATTCATCTCGGAGCCTTTGATAAGGAAAAATGGGATCAAAATAAACGGGATTAATTTCGCGGGTTTCAGCGAATAGTTTTAATCCTTCAAATTCTGCCCCTAATTTGGCATTCAGATGGCGAATTCGTTGCACGGGGCGGAATTTGCGGGTAATGAGTCGAAAAAAAATTGATGCTACTAAAAGATAGAATGAACTCCCGTCTGGTTCAACGGAGGTTACAGTGCCATCCCGAACAGCACGCCGCAACGAACGATATAGGACCACTTCGTACGCATCAGTCGAAGCATGAATCGCGTTTGGTAAAGCTTGTATAAAATGAAGTATACGGTCTGTGCCTTTTAATGCGGTAAATCTCCCAGCGGCTCGATAAAGTGTTTTCATAGTCTGGAACTTTCCAAAGAATCTTCCAAGAAGGCAAGTTCCGGAAATATTGCAAAGCGTGAAATGACTAAATGTTCTAGATAGATTTGGTCGGCACTAATATCTTCAATAAAAAAACCATCACCACCTGTAGGCAAAATCGTTGCATCAAAATGAATGAAACGAGTGAGATTGTAGACTTTCCAGGATCCAAGATTGAATAGGATCTTCTGGAGTTCCTCTCTCGAGAAAATATATGTAGGCTGACCAGTTGATCCATGTGTGTAGCGTTTAGACTCCCCATTTAAGTTCATAAAAAGGTGTAGCAGAGTCCCAAAACGGGATACCCGCAATGCCTCGCGGAGGCCAAGATGAGGGTCTTGTAAGAAATTATTAGTGCTGTGAGAAATTACTAAGTCAAAACTATTATCCGGAAACCTACTAAGGTCTGATGCGTCGCCGTGGATCATCTCAAATGCATCATTCCCGTGAAAAATTTCTCGTGAAAACTGAACGGCATTTCCGTCGAGTTCGATTCCGACAAATTCAAGTTTAATATCGAGGTTTTGATTGTTTATTATGTCAGAAAGCATCCAATAGTTTTCTCCAATGGTACCTCCTATCTCAAGGATGGATGCTGTTTTTCTATGTGCCGCTAATTTTCTCAAACAGATCATACAATCTCTAAGAAAGTGTGTTTTCATTGAATCGGGGTTGAGGTGTTCGTAGGTGCCGGTTAAATACGATAGATAGTGCCTAAGCAGAAAAAAATAGTCACCTTGGGGGAATTTATATTGGTGAATGACTGCCCCTTTAGATTCCCGGATCTCGGCGGAGCTATACTTTTCTGTAGCGACTATTGCTTTTCCTAGCTCGTCCTCCCCAGAAATATTTAAAAGTGTGCGATCGCGTGGCCTGGGTTTTTCGATTATTCTATATGGCATGCAAATTTATCAAATAGATCCATTATAAATGGCAATTTTTCTCGCTTAGTTTTGATACGCAAAAGACATTTTAATACATTGAAGCGATTTTAACAGATTCGTCAGATTAAACCTAAATATCTTCGACGATTAAATCTTTTAAGGAAGCTGATACAACCGTGGTTCAAATCAATATTGGCATTAGCTTTAATTAAGCGTGAGATTGACCCTACAAACCAACATGTTTTGTCAACTCGGAGTATGATAATATCTGATTAATTAGGCAAA
>CAZADS010000056.1:0-26567 GCA_964483985.1 uncultured Thalassobaculaceae bacterium | reverse complement strand
CCACGACCACCATTTTGGCCGCGCGCCGGGGTGTGCCGCCCGATTTTATGGCGCCAGCGGCGCGGTCACCAATTTTCAAAAAACTCATCAAGCCCGAGGAATTGCCGCCTCCTGACAGCCCTTCGCTATCGCCCCGGATATTAGAAAAGTTGGAGCCGGTGCCAGAGCCATATTTGAACAGCCGTGCTTCACGGACCCACAGGTCCATAATGCCTCCATCATTTACCAGATCATCTTTGACACTTTGAATAAAACATGCGTGGGGTTGTGGATGTTCGTAGGCGGATTTTGAACGCGTAAGTTTGCCAGTTTCATAGTTGACATAATGGTGCCCCTGAGCCGGTCCATCTATTCCGTATGCCCAATGAAGCCCGGTATTAAACCATTGGGGAGAGTTGGGTGCACCCATTTGTTGGGATAGCATGTAGGCCATTTCGTCATAATAGGCTTTGGCGTCTTCTTCGGTATCAAAGTATCCACCTTTCCAACCCCAATAAGTCCAAGTTCCAGCAAGCCTATGGAACACCTGTTTAGCGCTATTTTCAGCAGTATACTGGTCTTCTTCGGGAAGTTCTGAAATCGCGTTATGATCCGCGGATTGCCGCCAAAGCCAAGTTGGTACGTTCGCTTCTTCTACGGGCCTTTTGACCCCTGGTATTCCAGCTTTTCGGAAATATTTTTGTGCAATTATATCTGCTGCTACCTGCGACCATTCGGATGGAACTTCTACAGAATCATTTTTAAAAACGGTAGAGCCATCGGGGTTACGAATTTCACTACTAGCTAATCGGAATTTGACCTTCGAATAAGGTCCCCCGTCCGCTGTCGTGAAGCATCGTTTGATTTTCATCTGTATCCCCTTGCCTCATAACTAAGAATCATAAATTCTAAGTATATAACTATATCTTGTGAGTCAGAACGGCAACAGTACATAATATGGTTATATTAAAGCAAGTGAAATATTCGTCACGTCATGAAAATAATTTAAAAAATTGGGATTCAAAAATAAGAACAACACTAAGTAAAAAAAAGTTAATTTCCTCTTTTTTACTACACTTAATTCTTTGCGGGGCCAAATGGCTGCCGGACTTTTATTTCATAGGTGGGCTAAACGTTAATCTTGCAACGAAAGGCGTTACAGAACGTTTAACTCAGCTCGCATTGTTAATCACGTAAAAGGTATTTGTGATCGGTTCAGTTCCTATGATGCCGATCAATGACGATCCTGGCAATAGATTTTGTGTGAAATAATATTGCTTTCGCAAGATGTAGCGGAATTTTAGTAATTTTAATGCCTTTTTATGGACTGTTTCTGTGTTCTGATTGATCAATTGTAATAAGTAATATGCCGCCAACCACTATAAAGGCGCCTAGGATTTGAAAGCTACCGATAGATTGCCCTAGTATTAGGAAAGCGGCGGCGACACTTATTAAAGGCTCCACATTTATAAAAATGGCGGTTCGGATTGCACCTAGTCTTGCGATGGAGGCATATAAGCATGCCAAGCCAATAGCGTAGCATATAGAGTTCCCAAATACGCCAGCAGCGCCTTTTGCAGTCCCCGGTGTTGATAGTTCACCTAATATCAGACCCATGACAAGGTAAATTAAACAGGGTAATCCGGTCGCCCAGCATGTAATAGTTAACGCGGATAAATTTTGTGTTAACGGTTTGGAAATTATAAAAGAAATAGCAACGGCCGTACCCGCGGTAAAAGCCATCAATACCCCTTTCCAATCCAAGCTCAGATCACCTCCCAGTACTAGACATAGACCCAAAAAAGCCACGATCATGGCTGAAAGTCTTTTTGGAGTTAGAAGATCCCAACCAAGAAAATGAGATAAAGCACCAACAATCAATGGAAACGTGAAAAAGGTCAAACTTGCTACCGCTACAGAAACATAGTCAACTGCCGTCATGTAACAAAATGACGAAATGGCGGTTGCTAAAGCAAGCGCTAACAATCTAATTAGATCCTCCAATCGGATTTTTTGGAGCTGGTTAATAACCAAAGTCGCTGTCAAAATGCAGAAAAAGGTGATACTGAAACGAAATATCTGCAATGAAATGGGATTAACGCCGGAATCAAAAGCCACCTTTGCAAATGTGGGGGCTGAGCCAAACGCCAAGGCGGTGATTGCTAAAAACACAAAACCTGACCAGCCTTTTTGATCTTTAGGAGTGATAGGGGAAGTACGTGACGGCTCTTTTTGAAGCTCTGACTGGACGTAATGATCCTTCGATGACATATTCTCACCTAATGTTCGAACAGAGTAGGGTGCCATAATGGACGTCGGTACGCTTATTTACACGTGGATTAACGGTCGGCAAGTAGGTTCCGATATATTCGGCAACCGGTATTATGAACATAAAACACGAAGTAATTCCGATGGTAGATTGAAAAGGTGGGTGATTTATAGAGGCATGGTGGAGCCATCTAAAGTACCACCAGAGTGGCATGCTTGGCTGCATTATAGTATAGAAGAGGTTCCTTCCGAGAGCGATAAAAATTCTTTTAGTTGGCAAAAGTTACATCTGCCTAATTTAACTGGAACACGATATGCGTATAGACCGCCTGGCCATGTCCTTCAAGGTGGTAAAAGGGAAAAGGCCACTGGTGATTATGAACCTTGGATTCCATCTTGAGGCTTTTTTTTGTTTGTTATGTGAAGTATATTTTCTAGATCCTAGTTTAATAGGGAGTTTTAATCATGCAACGAAATATGATTGAAACCCTAATGGGATTTGTGGTCCTCGCTGCCGCGGCTCTGTTTTTAACATTCGTTTTCTCCTCCATTGAAATGGACTCTGGTGATCGATACGAGATAAATGCATACTTTAATAAACTTGGCGGAGTAAATGTAGGAAGCGATGTCCGCATTAGTGGAATCTCGATTGGCTCGGTTTCCGCGTTAAGACTCGACCCGGATACTTTTAGGGCAGTGGTTACTCTTCAAATCAATGAAAACTATCAAATTCCCGAAGATACTGCAGCTTCTATTATAGCGGAGAGTTTATTGGGAGGTAATTTCATAGATTTAGTTCCTGGAGGTTCACCCGAATTCATTGAACCTGGCGGAACGATAGAGTTTACGCAAGACGCTATTGATATAGTCCAGTTACTAGGAAAATTTATCTTTACTGCTGCTGAAGCAGGAAAAAATCAGTAAAAGCTTAATGATAAATATTCCCCATCCCCGACTACTAGTTAGAGTTTTCACTATAGACTTTAAATGGCATTCAACATTGTGGTGCCAACTAATACTATCTCTTTTTCTGACGTCGAACGAAGTTCACTCACAAAATTTTCTCCAGAAAACATCGCGTTGGCATGCAATGCCGGTTGCAGTTCTACAAGGTCTTGACAAGATTACCGCCCGAGTTTCGACGTTTCAGGTGGATATAAACAATACCGCAGTTTACGGAACTTTAAAAATAACAGTGAGGTCTTGTCGCAAGCGACCGCCTACGGAACCTCCCGAGAGCGCAGTATTTTTGGAAATAGCGGATAAAAAACCAGGTCAAAGCCCAGTTCAACTATTTTCGGGCTGGATGTTTGCTTCTAGTCCAGCATTGAACGCATTGGAGCACCCCGTTTACGATATTTGGGCGCTTGATTGTAAAAGTTTTTCTACCAAGAGGAGATCGTTGGGGGAAGATTGAAACTTGACAGGCTGTTTCAAAGCAATTTCCAGCTGTTTATGGTAATCGTTTCGGGAGATTTCCTTGGCACCAAATTGAATTAGATGATCGGTTATAAATTGACTATCGAGAAGTAAAAATCCACTCCAGATTAGACGAGCAACTAAATGTACAAGAGCTATTTTACTGGCGTTAGGTTTTCGGCTAAACATACTTTCGCCGAAGAAAGCGCCTCCTAATGCAACTCCATAAAGCCCTCCCGCTAAATCGCCATTGGCCCACACCTCTATACTATGGCAACGTCCTCGAGCCGCTAATTCCAAATATAACGTGCGGATTTCTTGATTAATCCATGTATTGGGGCGAGAACTAGTTGGTTCTGCACAACCGTCTAAAACTGCTGAAAAGGCTGTATCACAAGTGATTGTGTAACGACGTTGCCTAATTAGCTTTTTGAGACTGCGGGGAATGTGAAAGTTATCGAGTGGTATGACACCACGAGTATCCGGATCCACAAAAAATAGGCGGTCGTCGTGCCTATTCTCGGCCATTGGGAATACACCGATAGTATAGGCCTGTAGGAGCATGTCGGGCAATATTCGATTCATGCAAGAGTCATCCAAACAATCTTAACGTGGACATTATATCATCAGGATTTTAAAAACGTTTTTTCTAACCAATGTATGTCATAATCGCCCTTGATAAACTCTTTGCTGGCTAACAGGTTTTTATGCAATGGGATTGTAGTTTCAATATTTCCGATTACAAATTCATCCAATGCCCTATTTAAACGAAGAAGACACTCTTCTCTCGTATTGCCATGTACTACAAGCTTCGCAACCAGGCTGTCATAATGGGGAGGCACTTCATATCCAGCATAAAGAGCCGAGTCTACACGGACCCCTAATCCACCCGGCGGATGGTAGTCAGTAATCCAGCCGGGTGATGGCCTGAAATTAACGGGGTTCTCTGCGTTTATTCGGCATTCAATAGAATGGCCATTAAATAGAATATCTTCTTGGGAATGGCTAATTTTTGTTCCTGAACTTACTAATATCTGTTCGCGGACTAGGTCTATGCCTGTAATCATCTCAGTCACGGGGTGTTCGACTTGGAGTCTTGTATTCATTTCAATGAAATAGAATTCACCATTTTCATACAGAAATTCAATAGTTCCCAGACTTTGATAGCCAAATTTTTTCATTGCTTCGACCGTTATTGTCTCGATTTTTGCACGGATATTTCCATCTAAAATTGGTGAAGGTGATTCTTCAAGAACTTTTTGATGCCTGCGCTGCAGAGAACAGTCCCTTTCGCCAAGATGAATTAAATTTCCATGTTGATCTCCAAGAATTTGAATTTCGATGTGACGAGGATTCGCGAGATAACGTTCAATATAAATTTCTCTAGACCCAAACGCTGTTTCTGCTTCTGTTTGCGCGATCGAAATTGCACTTGCCAACTCGTCTTTTGAAGAAGCTAGCTGCATCCCTCTACCGCCGCCGCCAGCAGACGCTTTAATTAATACTGGAAAACCGATATCTTTAGCTACAGTGATAGCGTCCTGAACGGATTCAATGGCACCGCTAGATCCCGGAACACATGGTATGCCTAAATTTTGTACTGTTTGTTTTGCGGTAATTTTGTCTCCCATGATGTGGATATGTTCTGGCCTTGGGCCAATGAAGGTAAACCCGTGAGCTTCTACTATTTCCGCGAACGAGGAGTTTTCTGATAAAAAGCCCACCCCAGGGTGAATTGCATCGGCTCCTGAAATGATGGCAGCTGATACTATTGCAGGGATATTTAAATAACTTTCTCTTGCTGCAGGTGGTCCAATACAAACGCTTTCATCGGCTAAACGGACATGCATCGCACTGGAGTCGGCCGTCGAATGTACAGCAACCGTCTTGATGCCCATTTCACGGCAAGCTCTTTGAATTCTCAAAGCAATATCGCCACGATTTGCTATTAATATTTTCTCGAACATTCACATTCAACCATTCGGGCAATGAAATTAATCATAAGCTGATTCATTCAATTACCATCAATATTTGACCAAATTCTATCGGTTGGCTTGATGTGACTAAAATTTCTTTTACGGTTCCAGTACAATGTGCCGCAATACTGTTCATTACCTTCATTGCTTCTATGATCATCACTGTATCACCTTTAGAGACGGTTGAACCAACAGATACGAAAGGGGGAGAAGAAGGGTCTGGAGAGAGATATGCTGTGCCAACCATGGGAGATCTTAAGGCGCCGGGCTGCTCTAAATTCTGCGCGCTGTCGCTTGCTTCCGTAATAATCTGTTGAGATGCGGATATAGCCGTCTTTGGTGATAGGACCGAATTGACCGTTTTGGACGGCATAGCGACCCTTATACGCCAGTTATCGGTAGCATATTCTAGTTCACCTAACCCAGTCTCTTCAAGAAGTTTTGCTAATTTTCGAACAAGCTTGCTATCGATGTCTTGAGCCAATCGGTGTCTCCTGTAGTTCGTTTTAAGCTGTGTCGATCACACGTGCCATTGCGTCAATGGCCAAGACGTATCCGTGGGCACCAAAGCCGCAAATAATACCTTTCGCTGCCGCTGAAACAAAAGAGTGATCGCGGAAGGTTTCTCGAGTATGGGGATTTGAAAGATGCAATTCGATAATGGGTAATTCGGTTAATTTTAAAGCATCTAAAATCGCAACCGAAGTATGAGTGTAACCAGCTGGGTTAATGATTATGCCTGCTGCCGTGTCTCTTGCACTTTGGATAATTGTAACTATTTCGCCTTCAAAATTAGATTGCCTAAAATCGACTGCGATGCCTAAAGTTTCTGCCCGCTCCTCGCACATGGCTTCAATATCGGCTAAAGTCTCATGTCCATATATATGGGGTTCGCGGACACCAAGCATATTCAAATTGGGACCGTTGATTATTAAAATTTCAGGAACGTCTGCCACGATAATCTCCTGTTGTTGGATAGAGTCGGTTATATCATGTCAGCGAATCCGTGCAATCCAGCGTTAATGGATGAACTGCTTTTTATTGTTACAAAAAACAACAGATAAAATGGAATTTGAGAGTTCAAGCTATTTTGCGGGTTGCGCATCAGATAGGAAATTGTCAGTTGCTTAAATATAAAATAGGTAAAAATCAACACAATTTCAATATATTAGGAAAGTTGGACTCTAAAATTGACTTTCGCTCAAGAAATAAAAAATGAAATAGTGAGATTTGCATTGCCAATGCTTAACGGACATACGTAAAACATTTAAATCACAATCAATCAAACCATTGTTAACAAAGGAATTGTTTTCAAAGAAGAGATTCGCTAAAGTTGAGTTTACTACGTCACAGATAACGGTTGTCGTTGTCTTGTCGCGTACATGGGAGGATAGCCATGACAGCAGCACAAATGCTGAAGACAGTGGCCGTTGGTACGTTTGTGGGAGCAGTAGCGTTTGCTGTATCCGGCGATGCCGTGGCCGCTAAAAAAGTTAAATGGAAAATGCAAAGCGCTTGGAGCACTGAGGTGCCAAATGCCGGTGAATCCGGTGTCCGCTTTGTTGACAGTATAAGCACCATGTCAGAAGGAAAATTTACGATCAAGTTTTTTGATCCTGGAGCGCTGGTTCCCGCTCTTGAGACGTTTGATGCTTGTTCCAAGGGTTCCATTGAATCCGCTTGGACGACACCTGGTTATCATGCAGGGCGTTATCCCGGTCTTTCCTTTATGACTACGGTTCCTTTTGGGCCGGCTCTCACAGAATTCTTGTCCTGGAAATGGATGGGCGGTGGAAATGCTATCCGTGATCGTGTTTATGCGACACATGACCTATACGCCGTTGATGCATTCTCGCACGGGCCAGAGACGTCTGGGTGGTTTAAGATGCCCATTAAAGAACTGGACCAGCTGAAAGGTATGAAGATGCGTTTCTTCGGTCTCGGAGCCAAAGTGATGTCGCGTATCGGAGTATCGACCCAGTTGCTTGCAGGTGCGGATATCTATCCTGCTCTTGAACGTGGGGTTATTGATGCGACCGAGTATTCTATGCCGACGAATGACATTAAATATGGGTTTTATCAAATTGCTAAAAACAACTATTTTCCAGGTTGGCATCAGCAGTCGTCTGTTTCCGAATTCTTAATGAATAAAACCAAACATGATGCTTTGCCAGACGCTTATAAGGAAATGATCCAAAGTGCAGCAATGACCCAGGTCATTTTCACGCATGCGGACGCAGATTCGAAGCAATTTGGTGCAATGAAAATCATGCAGGATAAACATGGCGTGAAAATTCATCGCTGGAGAGACGATCAATTAGCGGTATTCGAGAAGGCTTGGAACGAAGTCGTCGCTGAAGAGTCTGCTAAGGACGCACTTTTCAAAGAATTTGCAGATAGTTACTATGCATACCGCAAAGGTTTTAAAATTTGGGGTGATGCTCAGTCTATGAAAGCAACTTATCTGGATTGATTCTGCTGGTTAGTGCTTCGCCTCAAAGCGAGCAATAATCAAGAAAGCCGGGATTTAATAATCCCGGCTTTTTTATTTTGAACCAGATTATGAGAGACTGTCGTTCCATGAATTTACCGGCCGAAACCTTGACTTGTTCATTAAACTAACTAATCGAATTTTAGGGTGTGAATGTTGGAAAATAGCAACAATGGGTTTAGTTATTATTTAGTGCATGGATCGGTTGGTAAATCCTTTTTATTGTGTTTTAGCTATTATTTGCAAAATTCAATAAAAGTTTGGTACCATTTGAATAAGTAATAAATTTTAGCATACATAATTGTGAAAAAAACTTGTAACGGGAGTATAAACATGACAGCAGCGAAAATTATGAAGACACTAGCCGTTGGTACGTTTGTGGGAGCAGTAGCGTTTGCTGTATCCGGCGATGCCATGGCGGCTAAGAAAGTTAAATGGAAAATGCAAAGTGCGTGGAGCACTTCGGTCCCGAATGCTGGCGAGTCGGGCGTTCGTTTTGTTAATAGTATTGATAAAATGTCAGAAGGAAAATTTAAGATCAAATTTTTTGATCCGGGAGCCTTGACTCCGTCCCTTGAGACATTTGATGCGACGGCTAAAGGTGCTATTGATTGTGCTTGGACAACACCTGGGTTTCACGCGGGACGTTATCCCGGACTCGTTTTTATGGCGTCTGTTCCATTCGGACCAGGTCTTTCAGAATATCTGGCATGGAAATGGATGGGGGGCGGAAACGAAATACGCGACCGTATTTATGCCAAACATAACATTATCTCCATTGATGCGTTCGCGCATGGTGCAGAGACCTCTGGTTGGTTTCAAACACCGATTAAAGAACTAGATGAGCTTAAGGGTCTCAAGATGCGTTTCTTCGGGTTGGGTGCTAAAGTAATGTCGAAAATTGGCGTTTCAACCCAATTACTTGCAGGTGCGGATATTTACCCAGCGCTGGAACGCGGTGTTATTGATGCGACCGAATTCTCGATGCCTACTACAGACATTAAATTCGGTTTCTACCAGATCGCTAAACACAATTACTTTCCTGGTTGGCATCAACAATCGTCTGCCGGAGAATTCATAATGCATAAACCGAGGTACGACGCATTACCGGAGGCTTATAAGGAAATGATTCAGGTTACTGCAAGGGAACAAGTTATTTACACTCATGCGGATGCTGACTCGAAACAATTTGTTGCTATGCAGATCATGCAAGATAAACATGGTGTTCAGGTTCATCGCTGGAGAGACGATCAATTGGCAGTATTCGAGAGAGCTTGGAACGAAGTAGTCGCAGAAGAGTCTGGTAAGGATCCAATTTTCAAAGAATTTGCAGATAGTTACTTTGCATTTCGCAAAGGGTTTAAACTTTGGGGTGACGCTCAGTCCATGAAAGCAACCTATTTGGACTGATTAATTCGTTCAATACTTCGCCCTTAAAGCGAGTAACAAGGAAGGAAGCCGGGGTTGTGTGATCCCGGCTTTCGTGTTTTTGGTTAATTAGTGATCCAATTTTTATATTAAACGGATTGTGAGAACCTTGGTTTTGTTAATGAAACAATAAACCCTACTATTCACCGCGTTGGGTTCTTGAAAATGGGAATATCTGTTGTTTCATCTTTTAATGCCTTGGGTCCTTCGGTTGGCAGCTGTTTTGAATAGTTTAATGCACTATCAATATCTTCTTCCCAGATTTTTCGTGGTAACTCGTAAAGTAATTCTACTCCGTAGCCGTTGGGATCTTGGATGTAGAGACTATGCGTCATTCCGTGGTCTATACGGCTCTCAAATTTGATGTTTTTAGACTGGAGATAAGCCAGTTGTTTTAGCCATTCATCTCTGTTTGCAAGTGTAATTGCGATATGGTTCACCGCCAAGGGAGCACCAAAAAGTTTGAACTTCTCGGGCGGTTTGGGAAGATTGGGATTTTCGCATAGCGCAATATCGTGGTGATTGCTTAAACCATTTTTTTCCCCGCTATAAAACCGCATCTTTGGTGGGTTTGGTCTTTCTGGCTTAGGATGCAATTCTCCGACCATTTTAAACCCTAGAATTTGTGTCCAAAATTTGTGCGATTCTTCTAAATCACGAACGTTAAGAACCAGATGGTTAAGACCTGTCGGGGTAACAGGGCCAATTGACAGAGATGATTGTTCCGCTGGCATCACTTGTCTCCTAAATGTTCACTTCTAAAATGATTAAGTTTAGGAAAGTTAGCAGAATCATTCAGCTTTGCACAATTGGTAACGGCACGATTCTTTGTGAAGAAGCTAAGTAGGTTAAGAAATTTTGAATTGCGAATGGGTGGCTTATTGTTCTACGACTATGTGAAGCAAGCAAAGCCCGTTTGCTAATGTTAATTTTATTTTACCCGAATCAAATTGGAGGAAGGGTAGTTATGGACGGACCCTATTTTGACAAATTGGAAATTCGAGACCCGGAGCAACGCAATCTCGAATTGAGTTTAGCATTGCCGAAGCAGATAGCCCACGCGAAAGCTTCCTCTTTGGCTTTTTCAGATTTGTTAAAAGATATCCAAGCAACTATGATAACTTCTCGTGAGGCTTTAGCTCAATTGCCGATAATTCGGAAATCAGAGCTCATAGAGCTCCAGAGACGTCGTCGACCTTTTGGTGGCTTAGAGACAGTAGACCCAGGTTTTTTAGCGCATATTTATATGTCCCCAGGCCCAATATTTGAGGGGGAAGGCCCTGAAGTAGACGCATGGAATTTTGCCAGAGCAGCCTACGCTGCTGGGTTTCGAAATGGTAATATTGTTCACAACACTTTCTCATATCATTTAACCCCGGCGGGGATGTTGGTGGATACGGCCTGCCGAGCTATAGGATGCGCTGTTTTTCCAGGTGGTGTTGGAAATACCGAACAGCAGGTTGAAGCCATTGGTCGTTTGCGCCCCAATCGTTACGCTGGGACCCCAAGCTTTTTGAAGATTATTTTGGAAAAAGCCGTGGAAATGGGAATTGATACTTCTAGCATGGACAGGGGTTTAGTGGGAGGAGAAGCGTTGCCGCCGAGTCTGCGGACCGAATTGAATAATTTAGGCTGTTCTGTTCTGCAATGTTATGGAACCGCAGATTTAGGTTTGATCGCCTATGAAACCGAAGCGCAAGAAGGGATGGTAATTGAGGAACGCGTGATCGTAGAGATTGTGCGTCCAGGGACCGGTGACCCTCTGCCTGATGGTGAGGTTGGCGAGGTGGTTGTCACCACATTTAATCGGAACTTTCCATTAATTAGATTTGCAACAGGAGATATGTCTGCGATTATGGCTGGCATAAGCCCGTGCGGGAGAACAAATATACGAATTAAAGGATGGATGGGCCGAGCTGATCAAACAACCAAAGTAAAAGGCATGTTTGTGCATCCCAGCCAAATAGCGGATATAGAAAAGCGGCACCCTGAGATTTCTAAAGCCAAACTGATAATAACGGGTCGTACTGGCGAGGATACTATGACATTGCATGTAGAGCTTAATTGTGATGGAAACGATTCCTTAAAGCAGAAAATAAGGGCGACTATTCAAAATGTTACAAAATTGCGGGGTGAAGTAGCATTCGAGACGCGTGGTTCGTTTGCTAACGATGGAAAGATTATTGAAGACGCCCGCAGTTATGAGTGAACCTAGTGCATTCAAAATTTTATTTAAGATCGAACTGTTGGCTAAAACGTAAATCTAAGTATTTTTATGTTGGGCGTTAGTTAGGCCTCGCGCGCTGGCAACCGAGTAGTAAATGTAGAAACTGTTTAGCATTTTTCCATAAAGACGAAGAGTTAAAGTACTTTTTGCCCCGCCAGGACTCCCGTTTTATGAATATGATCAGGATTAGGTAAGAAAGTTGACACTGCTCTCGGTGATAACAATACCAAACCACCTTGTGTTAACTTAATCCTGCGGAGGCTAGATCGTTGAAAGTTTTGGTCTTTCCTCATAAATGCTTGTTTTTGGAGAAAGTTCTCTAGGACACCAACCACTCCCCAAGTGCCGTGATCGTGAATAGGAGTCTATTGATCAGGACTCCAAACTATAGAAAAATGGACAAAGTTGCTAAAGGATTTGGAAAGATTAAATTACGGGAAAAATGGTCTGGACGTGTAAGACGATGAGAGTTTTCCGAGAACAAAGGTGCAAAAGCATTCAGCTCCTACATTTCTTGTGCAATACATCCTAACTAATCTGGTTTTGCTCTTCGTATATAAATTGGATTTAGCTTCGTGTAATGAAAATCGGTCTCAATTTCTGCGAAATGATATTTGATTAGGCCAGCCATTTATCTTCGATTTTTATGTCGTCTTCACCTGGAATATGAACTACTTTGAAGCGAAAAGGATCTCCAAAAATTGGCTTTGTTGCATCCATACCCATTTTATCAACTAATCCATTTTCCGACGAGGGATCTAGTCTAGAGCCCTGCGCCTTTGGTATTACAATCAAATCCGTGCTTGCTTGAAAGCGGGTGGCAATCGCCCATTCTACTTCCGTGCTGTCATGGGCATTAATATCGTCATCTACTATAATTACTTGTTTGATATCTGCATGACTAGCGAATGCACCCATAATAATATTCTTTGGCTCGCCCTCCCACCGCTTGCGGATTTTTATGTGAAGATGGTAACGACAAACACCCCCTCGAGATAGATGAACGTCGATTACACCTGGAAATTGTCGTTGCAAAGAAGCTAAAATCGATGCCTCTCGTGGTATAGCGCCAAGCAGTAGGTGTTCCATGGCTGCTGGCACGATTGTATGGAATATCGGATCCTTACGGTGAGTTATTGCATCAATTTCTATGACCTGCCGCTTGCCGGAAGGGCCATAATATTGCGGAAATTCACCAAACGGGCCCTCTAATTCTCTAACATCGGGCAATAATCTTCCTTCTATTACTATTTCCGCTTGAGCTGGGACACGCGTTTCGTTAGTCACACATTTGACCACGTCTAGTGGTCGTCCCATTAGAGCGCCCGCCACCATAAGTTCATCCGAGTTTAAAGGGAGTATGGCTTGACTTGCCAACAAACATAAAGGATCTACTCCTATGACAACTGCGACGGGCAGGGCATTTCCTGCAGCCTCGGCTGAATCAAAAAATCTGTGCAAGTCGCGTGGAAGAATTAAAATGCCAAGTTTATTGGGACCATTTATTTGTAGCCGATTGATTGATACGTTTTGGTCGCCCGTTTCAGGATTGCGTGCGATTACTAATCCGGCGGTGATATAGGAGCCACTATCATGCTCGTTATGGGTCGGGATTGGTAGGATTTTGGATATATTGAGGTCAGTATCACGCTTTATAACCTCTTGAACCGGAGCATTAGGAGATTCATACCAAGGTAAAGGATTTAAAACGGCATCCCGAAAATGTTTTAGCAACAATTCTTCTTCTATACCCATAGATTCCGCTATCCACGATCTTTTGGAAATAATACCCGATATTACTGAGACTGGATGGCCATCTGGTTCTGGGAACAGGATGGCTTTTTTACCATCAAGGCGTTTGGCCATAGCTGCTAAAGTGAATTTTAATGGTATCCTGGGCTTGGCTCGTGCAAGTCGGCCGGAAGATTCCAATCTCTTGATCCAGTCTCGCAGACTAGTTGTGGGGGTAGGATAATTAGATGTGCTACTTTTCATTACTATCACCCATTTTGTATTTGAAAATCATGGCATTGTTGAGATCACAAAACAATATCAGGTTGGGGATGCAGGAAAAGGGGTGGGGCCTGGACGGAAGATGGTTTAGCTAAAATGTTGATTGCTATGGCTAATCATGGCAGTAGGCACAGAAATTCTATTCAGGTGTTGTGTTTTATAAAATGTCGCTTGGGGATATAAAACAGATTACCTAGTTCCTATTGTTCGACTTAGAGTTCGATTATAGAGTCGAGTTAGCAAACTCTTATTATCAATATCCAAATCGGTATAGGATTGATTTTGCAAAATACGGGATGAATATAATGGTGTTATTTGCCACTATTATTATAATAATGCCTGAAAAGATGTTGTAGGGAAGAATTATGGAACGTCGACTAGCAGCGATTTTGGTTTCAGATGTTGTTGGTTATTCCAATATGATGGAAGCTGATGAAGCTGGGACATTAGAGCGACTAAAAACTATGCGATCAGACATTTTTGACCCAATCATACGAGAGTACGGAGGCCGGATTTTTAAAAATACGGGCGATGGTGCTTTGGTTGAGTTTGGTAGTGTTGTCGAGGCTGTTCGCGGTGCGATCCAAATTCAGCACAAATTAAGTCTAAATAGACTTCGTGTTCTAAATTCGCAACAAATCATTCTCCGAATTGGTATCAACTTGGGTGATATTATAGTTGATTCTGATGATCTATTTGGAAATGGTGTGAACGTAGCAGCTAGAATGGAAGCACTCGCCCAGCCTGGTGAAATATGTATTTCTGAAAGTGTTTATTCACAAGTAGTAAATTCGGTGAAATGCCAATTTGAGGATTTAGGAAATCAGTCGGTTAAAGGCATGGATAAGAAAATCAGATGTTACCGCTTGAGCTATGAAAAACCAGAAGATGGGCTGAATTCCGAAAATGGGAACATTTTGGCGCCTCCCGATAAACCATCGATAGCAGTACTTCCATTTCAAAATATGTCCGGTGATCCGGAACAAGAATTTTTCGCTGATGGGATGGCTGAAGATATAATTACTGGCTTATCCCGATACAGGTCGTTGTTTGTTATCGCTCGAAACTCGAGTTTTTCTTACAAAGGTCAATCACCTGACTTGAGGGATGTTTCTAGAGACTTAGGAGTGAGGTATGTCTTGGAGGGAAGTGTTCGGAAAAGTGGTTCTCGCATCCGGATTACAGGTCAGTTGATTGAGGGAGACACGGGAAGACATATCTGGGCGGAAAGATATGACCGCGATCTTACAGATCTGTTTTCCGTTCAGGATGAAATCACGGAAGCAATTGTAGCGGCAATAGGTCCAGAAATTGATCAAGTGGAGCGAGATCGAGCGAAAAGGTTGCCGCCAGAAAACTTGGATGCATGGGAGTGTTATCAAAAAGGATTGTGGAACCTCTATCGGTTTAACAAAGACGATAATACCGAGGCTCAAAGCCTTTTCAAGGAGTCTAGCAGGAAATCAATTAATTTTGCGCCGGCTAAGTCCGCACTCACCCATGCACTTTATTTTTCATATATGCACGGCTACGCGGAAAATAGGGTGCTTGCCCTTGGGGAAGCATTCGAATCGGGCCGCCAGGCTGTTGCTTTTGACGGACGTGATCCAGATGCCCATTTTGCATTGGGTAGAATTTTATATTTGAAGCGGGATCTTAAATCCTCCATTTCTCAATTTCAGGTTGCTATTAATTATAACCCGAGTTTTGCCCACGCCCATTTTGGGCTTGGCTCGGCGCTTTTATTTTCTGGTGAATGGGTGGATGCTATTGAAAATATTGACAGAGCAACACGCCTAAGTCCTCACGACCCACTTCTTTGGATTATGTTAACAGTAAAAGCAATGGCTCTATACGGATTAAAACAATATCAAGACGCTGAAGCGGTGGCTCGACAAGCTAGTAGTCAGCCAACATCTGAATTCACGGCATTTATCATTCTTGTCGCCGCTCTTAGTGTCCAAGGCAAAGAAATTGAAGGCAAGTCGGCACTCGCAGATTTGATGGGCCTTAAACCGGATCTCACTACTGAGCATTTGAAAGAAATTCTTCCGTTCAAAGATCAATCATTTGTGGACCATTTTGTGGAATCACTAAGGAAAATAGGTTTTGTAGAAGCTAGTCAGAATACCAGATAAGTGTCGTCGTGGAACAGTCAAAAAATGAGCGGCATATGAGTTCTGTAATAGTAGTTTTATATTCCAATGAATTTGTACTAAGATAAACTCGATAAAACACCTCGATTGTGCGGAATAAAAATTCTGGAAAAGGCGTTGATAGGTGCAAGAATTCAAATCTAGATGAACGATTGAGTTTCTTTAGTGTTGCCGGTTAAGATTGCGTTACAAGATACTAATTGCGCGAGTGTTATTTTCTATCCACGGAAGTATCCATGAAGCAAAAACGTTTTGGCAGGACCGGTCTAAATCTCTCAGTATTGACATTTGGCTGCGGCGCGGTAGGCGGATTAATGACGGAAGGGCGTTCGGCTGATCAGGATCGCGCCGTCGCTTGGGCTCGCGAAAACGGAATCAATCACTTCGATACAGCGCCATCCTACGGAAACACTATGTCAGAAAAAAACCTTGGTCGTGCTCTAGGTCGGGGTCGGGACGGTATTGTCGTAAGTACAAAAGTAGGCGTTAGTGAAGAGTCCGGGAAAGGTCTAAACGTTGAAATTAAAGATTCTTTGGAATCGAGTCTTAGAAATTTGAGGCAGGACTATGTGGATATTTTCCAGTTGCACAACACGGTGGACGAGTCTGGTAAAATAGGCACGATAACGGCCAACCGGGTCCTGAAGGAAGTTGTCCCTATTTTTTTAAAAATGCAGGAAGAAGGAAAGGCCCGATATCTCGGATTTACAGCTAAAGGTGATACCACTGCCCTCCATAGTCTCGTTCAGTCTGGGTATTTTGACAGTGCTCAAATTTTTTTTAATATTCTGGTTCCTTCAGCAGGGGAGGCGATGCCTTTAGGTTATCCCGCGCAGGACTATGGGCAAATACTGAACGTGGCCGAACGCTACGGTGTTGGTTCAATTGGCGTACGGGTGCTCGCTGGTGGGGCGGTTTCAGGAACAATGAAACGCCATCCCTTGAGTATAAAAAATGTGAAAGCAATCGGATCCAATTCAGACTATGCGACCGATGTTAGAAGGGCTCTCAGCTTCCGGTCACTTGTTATTTCAGGATGTGCTGCGGATTTGCCAGAGTTGGCAATCAGATATGCTATATCCTATTCAGCTCTTTCAACAACCGAAATTGGTATAGCTACTCTTAAGGAATTGCAACAAGCAGTTCATGCAGTAAATCGAGGGCCGTTGGATGCAGAAGCGCTAGCCCAAATTAGAGAAATTCAGGCAGGATTCACTAAATAATTTGTCGCGGAATTATGAATCAAGATTTAGTGGCCGGTCAAATGGACCCTATTCCATGCTTTCAATTCTTCAAAATTGCCGCAACATCGACACGACTAGTATAAAAAGAAATGGTCGGTGATAGACTTGAATAAGGTGACTTTGTAGGTGTGTATAGTTTCTACTCGTATGAAAGAGGTCTCTTCAAATGACATAATGCTATAAGGTGGATTACAGCAAGTATGGTTACAATTGGTTATCCCATAATATTTAATCGACAAGTTCTCGTCACACTAGGTACAGTACGACGACCTATACGCTGTCACCACTAGATGGTATAATAGATGTTCTCCTTCAAACTTTACCAGTGGATTGACCAATATGATCTATGATGAATTTAAACCACTGAAAATACGGAGAAATTTCTCAAGGCCGACGGAAGAAGAGATATCGGCTTTCATTAACGTTCCCACTAGCTTCGTTGCTGATGCCCAATTTGGTTCCGGCGCTATCGATTACAGTATTAAACCTTTAAACCACGTCATGCGGTTTTCCGGACCTGCTATCACCGTTAAAGCATCATCACGCGACTGCCTGGCTTTAATGCCTGCGATTTCCCTGGCTAAGCCTGGAGATGTACTGGTAGTGGCTACCGAACGATACGATGGCGCAGCAATTGTTGGCGATAATGCTGCCTCTTTGGCCGCCAATAATCGACTTGCGGCGATCGTTACAGACGGACTGGTACGAGACGTCGAAGGTATTCTAGAGGCGGGAATCCCGGTTTTCTGTCGCGGAGCCTCGCCTAATTCACCGTATCGCACTGGCCCCGGTTCGATTGGACTACCGGTTAATCTGAGTGGGTCTCTCATCGATTCCGGCGATATTTTGGTGGGCGACCGCAATGGAGTAGTGGTGGTCGCACGTTCTGAAATGGTGGCAGTAATATCTCGTCTAGAAAAGGTTAAAAACCAAGAAGCGGAATTGCAAACTAAAATTCGAAATGGCCTTACTATGCCTGATTGGGTTGAGGATTACCTGCGTTCTGAACAAACTAAATTTATAGACTAGAGAAACTGCGATATGACGTTTCGGCTCGGCGTAGATATAGGAGGAACCTTCACGGATTTTGCATTGATCAATGATGCTACCGGCGAAGTGACAATTAGCAAACAGCTCACTACTCCTACTGATCCATCTGTTGCAGTATTAAAAGGTACGGAAGCTTTGTTGCGAAATTCGGATACCGAACCTCGCCTTTTATCCCAAGTAATCCATGGTTCCACCCTAGTAACCAACGCTGTTATAGAGCGCAAAGGCGCGCGCACTGGAATGCTGGTCACGCGTGGGTTTCGAGATGTCCTAGATATTGCTATGGAACGACGGTATGACCTTTACGATTTGACGATACGTTTCCCGGATCCGATTATAGCTCGTCGGCGACGGGTTGAGGTCGATGGTCGAGTCCAATTTGATGGTGAAATAGTTCAACACCTTAATCCAGATCAAATAGTGGAAGAAGTCTCAGGACTGGTCGAAAAAGAGAACATAGAAGCCTTGGCGGTTTGTTTCTTGCACTCCTTTCTGAATCCGGTCCAAGAACTGGAGGCAAGGGAGATCGTCAAAGAGCATTTTCCATCACTTTATGTTTCTAATTCGGCGGACGTTTTTCCGTTTGCCAGGGAATATGAGCGTTGGAATACCACCGCAATTAATGCTTTTGTGCAACCGATGGCTGATCGTTACCTAAACAACCTTGAAACCGGATTGCGGGGCCTTGGATTGAAAGTTGATCTTCATATAGTTACTTCTAACGGCGGTACAATAACTCCTGAAACGGCTAGACGTTATCCAGTCCGAACAATAGAGTCCGGTCCAGCTGCTGGCGTGCAGATTGCGGCTCATCATGGGCGTGTTATGAATCTCCCGAATTTACTCTCGTATGACATGGGTGGTACTACAACGAAGGGTTCCATTATTCGAGATGGTGCTGTCCGCAAGACCTATGATCTTGAAGTCGCACGCATTCATCAGTTCAAGGTTGGGAGCGGTTTACCGGTCAAGGTGCCAGCTATAGACTTAATAGAAATCGGTTCGGGTGGTGGTGGTATTGCGGTCGTGGACGATCGAGGCGTTATTCGTGTGGGACCTGAAAGCGCTGGTGCCGAACCGGGGCCAGCATGCTACGGGCTCGGGGGGCGAGCAGCTACTCTGGCCGACGCAGACTTAGTGCTCGGTTATCTTGATCCAAATTTTTTTCTCGGTGGTCAAATGCAACTTGATAAATCAGCGGCAGAGCATGCTATAGAAACTAATATCGCAAAGGCTTTGAACGTTGATGTTGAGCGTGCCGCCTGGGGAATTCACGAGGTGATCAATGAAGACGTAGCTCGAGCTTTTAGGGTTCATGCTTCGGAAGTTGGGTTCGATTATCGCGATTGCAGTATGGTTGCGTTTGGTGGTTCCGGTCCGGTGCATGCATTGCGCATCGCCCATAAACTTCACATTCCGCGAGTCGTGTTTCCAGCAGCAGCCGGCGTTGCAAGTGCCTTAGGTATGCTTGTTAGTCCGCTATCATTTGAACTTGGACGATCAAACCTCCAGCAACTTGATAAGATGGATCAAAAAGATTTTGAAGCTTACCTAAATGCCCTAATGCAGGAAGCATCGAGTTTCTTAATCCGTGCGGGTATTGCGAAAAGTGAAATAAAAATGACACACCGTCTTGATATGCGTTATCAGGGACAGGGTTATGAAATCCAAGTAGAGCTACCTAAGATTGGCGACTCTGCCAAACTCTTTCGACAGTTACCGGATCTTTTTGCCAAAAGCTATGAAAGTATCTTCTCCATTAATCTGCTGGATTCCCCCATTGAGATTGTCAACTGGAAAGTCGAGGCGCAGGGACCAGTTCCGGAAGTACACCAAGAAATGAACCTTGTTCCAGGCTCATATGAGGTAGAACCTAAAAAGGGTACAAGAAAGGCCTATTTTCATGAGGCGGGTGGTTACATTGATGCTACTGTTTACGATCGTTATGCACTGAATCCTGGGACGTTAATCCAAGGACCTGCACTAATTGAAGAAAACGAATCAACATGCGTCGTTGGTGTTGCCGATACTGTCCGAGCTGACACCGCTGGCAATTTAGTAGCTGATATTAAGATTGAGGGGGGCGGGCCGGATGAGTGAACTAGATCGGGTAAATCTGGGGATTCTTTGGGACCGACTGATTTCGGTTACCAACGAGATTGCTCTTACTTTGGTTCGCACTTCTTTTTCCAGCATCGTCCGTGCTTATGATCTGGCTTGCGTTCTTTTTGATGCGCAAGGTCGCTCACTTGCACAGGCCACTTTTAGCGTTCCAGTTTTTATCGGTACGGCACCTCAGACCATGCGTCATATGTTGGATAAATTTCCCGCTGCGTCTCTTCAGCCAGGTGATGTTATTGTTACCAATGATATATACATGGGAACTGGTCATCTATGGGACATATGTATCATGCGTCCGGCCTTTCGGAACGGCGATTTAGTAGGCTTTGCTATGAGTATCTCTCATTTACCGGATATCGGTGGCCGCGGTATGTCGGCGCTAAATCTGGATCATTTTGAAGAAGGCCTACAAATTCCTATTTGCAAACTGGTAAAAGCAGGTGATCTAAATACCGAATTAACAGACTTAATTCATCAAAATGTACGTGTTCCCGATCAAGTCCTGGGGGATATAATGGCTAACGTAAGTGCAGTTGAAGTTGGTTGCCGGGAACTTGTAGGATTCATGGACGAATATGGCATCCAAGACCTCAGCACGGTATCACAAGCAATAATTTCACAGTCCGAGAAGGCCATGCGCCAAAGCATTGAAGCCGTGCCGGATGGTATTTATCGCAACAGTATTCAGGTTGAAGCATTTGAAGAACCGGTTAAGTTGGCGTGTGCTATCGAAATTTCCGGAAACCGTCTTTGTGTTGATTTTGACGGTACTGGTCTAAGCTTGCCGGTCTCAATCAACGTTCCGCTTTGTTACACCCGAGCTATGACTTGTTTTGCTGTAAAATGCTTGATCTTGCCCAGTGTGCCAAACAACGAGGGGTCGGTTAATCCAGTCGAACTATCAGCGCCATTGGGTTCGATCCTTAATTGTGAGCCACCTGCAGCGACTGGTGCACGTTTCATGGTAGGGCATTTCATTGCACCTTTAATTTTTGGAGCGATGGAGACAGCTTTGCCGGAACGTGTACAGGCCGACCCTGGTATGATGAATATTCTTAATCTCACAGGACGCTGTCGAAATGGGAAAGAATTTGCTACGCTCTATTTTTCTGGTGGTGGATTTGGGGCATTAAAAGGGTTTGACGGCACTAATACAACGCCCGCACCTTCAAACATGGCAGTAGTTCCAACAGAACTTTGGGAACAGGAAACGAACCTTCGGGTGTTGCGTCGCCATCTCCGGGTGGATTCGGGAGGAGCAGGTGAATTCCGAGGTGGTCTCGGTCAGATAATAGAGTTTCGCAATGATTCTGGCCATGTCGTAACAATTGCTGGAATGGGTGCCCGGACGGAGTTTCCAGCCCTGGGTTTTGGGGGCGGGCGGCCAGGTGCTAGGCGGCAATATCGATTAAATAATGCAGTAGTACATCCAAAAGGTCGTTACGATTTGAAGCCTGGTGACATAATTGGCATCGAGGATTCGGGAGGCGGCGGTTTTGGTGATCCGCGAAAGAGATCCCTCGACCTTATACTTCGGGACCTTTCCGAAGACCTCATTTCACCGGAAGGTGCGCGGAGGGACTATGGATTTGATGAAAACGCCTAAGTGCGTAAGGCCGAAAGTTGAATAGAAAGAAATAATATAGATTTAAGTGATTTTTTATCAAATTAGCTTAACTACCGGCCTTTACGAAAAGGTGCCTGGAGTTAGGCCGGTTCGGCCTCCATCAAGTGTTATGACACTACCGTTGATATATGAAGAAGAATCGGAGGCCAAATATAAAGCAACATCTGCTGCTTCTTCAACATAACCAGCTCTTCCCATCGGGGTCGCACGACGCTGAATGTCGCTCATGGGCAAACCCTCTATATTATCAGGCGTCAGGCGAACAGGTATTCCTTGCTTGCTTTGTCTAAGCGCACCAGAATTTATGCAATTCACACGAATTCCATGAGGGGCAAGCCAGTAACCCATTACATGGGTAAGTGGTTGAATACCCCCTTTTGAAGCCGAATACGCTACTAACGTTGGATTTCCAAGAATTCCATCTATCGATCCATGGTGAATAATAGATGCGCCGTTAGCTGATTTTAATCCTGGTAACAGATGCTGGCAGCAAAGAAATGGCGCGGTTAAATTTACTGAGATTTGTTCATCCCATTCTTCCAAAGAAATATCTTCAAATGATGCTCTTTTAGCGACGCCGGCATTGTTAAACAAAACATGTATGTTTTCTCGCCATTTTAAGCAGGATTTTGCCATGCTGATAATTGATTCTGGGTTAGCTAAATCGGCTTCGACAAATACGGCCTCGTTTCCTTCTGCCTGAATTAGTTCAACGGTCTCTTTGCCTAAGTCGATGTCTTTATCTATGCACGCAATCGCCGCACCTGCACGAGCGAACAAAAGACTAGCCGCTCGGCCAACACCAGAGGCCGCACCGGTGATTACTGCATTTTTATTGTTAAGAATATACAGGTCAGATTACCCTTCTAACAAAACAGTTCGTCATTTAAATGTTACTGCAAAATAACTATCAAACATGGATTATACAAAACCCTAATTACTTAATCAGCGCACACGATAAAATTCGTGCCAAACGGCAGAACTGTTGGTGCGTCTTGACAGCAGTTAGAAGTATGTCAATTTATTGACAATAAATGTCCGCAATGCTTTTCCGTCTTATGGGAATAATGATAATTGGGTAAATAAATGCGGAAAATAATATTTATACACTATTTTTGGAACTTGGTTATTTTTTTGAGCTTTTCTTCCACTGTAGCATGGGGCGAGACACTTAGATGCGATGCAGAATGGAATTTTTCATGGTGTGGAGAGGTGCTGCTTAAGCGCCAAGGGCTTTATTACCAACCATTCACAGATGTTCCATTTACTGGAATAGTTACCGGCGCATGGAGTGGAATCGTCAAAGATGGTAAAAAGGAAGGTCTCTGGCGTTATTATCGGCCAAAAGGCGGTCAATTATACTTCAAAGGAAAGTATACGAAAGGGGAGCGAGAGGGTTTTTGGCTTGAATTTAATAACAGCTCATCAGCTCAAGTAAAGAGTAAGATATACTGGTGGAATGGAAATCGTCACGGCCCCTCATGTAAATACGAATTCGGGCCACCTTCTTATCAACGGGCATTGAATAAAGAACAGAGCGGCATTTACGAAAACGGGAAGTTGGTAAAAAATTACCTAACTCATCCACAGTTAGAGACAGGCTTGCTAGAATCTTTTTGCAAGGAAGATTAACTTCATTTTACTCTCTATTGAATGCAACAATATAAACTGATAGTACAATAAAGAACTCGATATATAACCGAACTCTGGCGATACAAAACGACATTCTTAAGTAGATTCGCTAAGTCTATAAAGGTCGCTTCCAACCAATACAACAATGCAATGGAGTGGAGAAAATTAGTTGCGTTTTGTCAGTCACGTTATTGACGGCAGCGTCAAATTCCATTTGTTCAGTTTTACTTAAAACTTGACGGGTTCTACGAAAATACCACTCGTATATTGTTCCTTCCTCTCCACCACAGGCCGAAAACATAAAGGGATAACTTATTAGATCACCAAATTTTGCTAATGCCATCTTGGTATAAAGCGACTTATCTGCAACACCTTTACTACTTACTAACTGTGGGGGAATACTAATTTTCCTGTTCAGCTCTTCTGAAACGTCTAGGCTTAACCATTGTGGCATATCGATCGCGCGCACTACTATTCCGGCGACACCATCTGGCTTCAGCACTCTGTGAATTTCCGCCAAGGCTTTTATAGAATCGCATTCTTCCAAAACGGTGACAGAGTATACTGAGTCAAAAAAATTATCTGGAAATGGGATGTTTGTAGCATCACTAAATATTAGGGTAAGTTCCCCAGGCTTTAAAACCTCGCTTTCTTGAAGAGGTTTATTTTCGAAATATTTATCCACTCGAATTCCTTCATTTTCTGCTATTTGTGAACCTCCATTTAACAGGTGATCGTTGATGTCAGCTCCCGTAATAGCCAAGTCCGGTCTCAACTTTAAGGCTTGCCGGCAAAGTGCTCCAGTCCCACACCCCAATTCTAATACTCGCCCATTCTTGGGAATATTCATCATCGATATTAATGACGAAAACATAGTTTGATAGGTTGGTAAAAAAGCTCTGCGCTCTAAGGTTGGGACAAATCCTAGGCTGGGTCCACTAGCTACGACCACGGTAAAGCGTTCGGAAAGAGCTTGAAGGACAGGTCCCCATTGGGCAGCGGAAAGAGTGAAAGGTAGTAAAATTAGGGGTGGGCCACTACCATGAATACTATAATTAACGTTTCCAACTCGACCTTGTTTCTGGGATATTTTGACTTGAGTTTGCTTAATGCTAAGTATTTCAAAAAAAGATGTTATACTGGCGACTAGCTCTACAGGGCGGTCTATGGCGATATCCGACCATGGCAATATTTCATACTGTTTGAGTTCATAGATATGGGGTGTTTTCACTTCTCTTCTGAAATCCTCAGCAGTGGTGTGAGTCGACCCAGAATCGCTTTTCAAAAACATTATTTTGTTATGATAGTCTTTAAAGGCGGTACCATTAACATCATTGGGGCCAATTAAAGCAATACCAGCGACCTTTTCGGTATGGTTTTTACAGAAAACTTCTATATCTTCCGGACATTGAGTGGCGAGGTAGGCGTGGCAGATACCTAGGTGCTCAAGTAATAGGTCTATCTGATTTGGTTCCGACATTACTAATCCCTTAATGGAATCCACAAAAAAATTTAGGCCCCGATTTGGGGAAAGCGCATTAGTTGCTACAGGTGTTTTACCCTAGTGCATGCTGCATTCATAGTATTACGAAACCGAGTTTTTCCAGCTGTGACGCCAACTCTGTTTTAGATTCCACTTTATTTATACCTTCTCCATGGCCATATAGTTATTGAGGTGTTGTAAAACTCTGAATTCGAGTGTGCCGAGAGTATTAAAAGATTTGTCTGATGGGGTTTTATGTTTGCATCGTTCGGCATAGCGTTAGAGTCGGCACGTGTGACTTGGGAGTTCCCGGATAGTATTGAAAGAAACCAATGACGATTAATATAAAGATGGACCTCGACAATACACCGACCATTTTTGAGGGAACTCAAGTCAGTGAAATACGCGCCCAGCATCAATTACAGCTGTTTGACCCGTCATCGTATCCGTACGGCACATAGTCACCACCATTTCGGCACAGTCATCTTTGTCTGCCGCTTTTTTTAATAATGCGCCGGAGGCTGCTCGCTCGATGTGTTCATTCAGCAAGTTAGCGGTCGCTCGAGTACCCTCCAACAGACCCGGCGCAACACAATTCACTAATGTTTCTGGCGCCATTGCTACAGCCATACAACGAGTCAAATGGATCAAACCAGCTTTCGCTACCGCATAGGCTATAGAAGAACCGGTTGGTGCCAAACCGGCAACAGAGGAAATGTTCACAACACGGCCCTGACCTTGGGCTTTCATAATAGGAGCAACCGCTTTAGTTAGACGCATAGGGCCGGTTAGATTCACTGCCATAATCTTGTTCCACTCATCCTCCTCTAAGCCTTCAAGATCACTGAAAGGAATGGATTTGTTATAAGCAGCATCGTTAATAAGGATGTCGAGGCTTCCGAAGTGCTTTGTGATCTCCTTCACTAATTCATCTACCTTTTGCCCGTCGGTAATATCACAGCCAAAGGCAGAAGCATTGACTTTGTACCGAGAAGCAAGATCTCGTGCAACACTCTCCGCCTGATCACGGCTACGGGCATACATCACAGCAATATGCACACCTTCTCTCGCAAGTGCGTGACAGATGCGTTGCCCCAGGCCTCCATTGCCCCCAGTCACCAAGGCAACGGAATCCTTAATGTTCATCCCTTTACCGGAAGGTGTTGCCCCGTTACAATCAAGCTCCTTCTCCCTCAAACTATCCCATGATGTTGTTGAAGAGTTGTACTATATGCCAATAGATTATAAATCAATGCCTAAAATTCATTTGCTCGACTATGCCTACGCAGAATGTTTAGATATTTTATAAAGTTTTATCAAAGCAAGTGCACGGCCATCCCCATCTTCCGCCGTTACCAGCCGTCACTATCCCATCACGGGATCCACCCAGTAAGCGGTACCTTCAAAATTAAACGAGGGGAGGCTAGCAATAATACTGTCCTTCTCAACCTCG
>CAZADS010000055.1:0-9667 GCA_964483985.1 uncultured Thalassobaculaceae bacterium | reverse complement strand
AACTCTTTTTTGTGTCTCGCCACCTCGGTTTCTAAGCCCTTTTCTGACTTCAACAACCGTTTTTCAAGAGCAGCTTTCTCTGTTTTAATGGCGTTCCAACTTATAACCGCCTCACGAAGATCACCTCTCATAGACGCTATAGTCTTTTCTAACCTTTCTCTCTGGAGAATAGAACTCTGCAATTCATTGTTTAGTTCCCAAAGACGACCACCAAGTTTAGCACGATCTGCAGCAAGTTCGGCTTTTTCCAGTTTTACAGCTTTCAAATTCCCTCTTAAGTCACCAACGTGGTTATGTAATGCCGTGTTTTTACTGGTTATGAATCGCAACTCTGCCCCTAAATTTTCAAATTGCTCACTTAAACTACGTTTAATTGCAGAAAATTGATCCCGTTCAGCCTCGGTAATTTTCAAAGCGTTTTCTGTGCTATTTAGACTGGTTTTTAAGTTTTCATTTTTTTCAAATTGCGTCCACAGATGGGTCTGAGTCCGCTTTAAATCTTGTGTAATGTTTAAAATTGATGCTTGATAATCGGAGACCTGATCAAGTAATTGTCTATAAGCTTTTTGCGAATTCCAAACAGCCGTATTTTTGGCCTCCAATTCAACTAACTGATTAAAGAAACCCAGAGTTGCGAAAGCAGTCCATCCGCTCACTATTAGCACAAATCCAGAGATTAAAATCAAAACACCACGGCTCAAATTAAAATACTTAATTTCACCATCTGACCTAAAAATAATCTCGCGAGCTCTAAATAAACGCGCAATTAAGCGTGAAAACCCACTAGCTTTAGAATAACCCACCATCTGGTTCATCTATCGTGACCTCCTGGCACTTTGCCAAGAATCCGGTTTAGGAAAAATGCAAAACGGTTTAGTCAAACTTTAAATTAAAAACTCTTATAAAAGTTAAAAGTATTGTATATTTTCCGTTAAATTTCCATTCAATCTGGCCGCCACCGTAAACGGTTACTCTTTTCAAGAAATTAAGAAACATTATCACGCGTTACATCAAGGGACCATATATACCAAAATTATTTTTGAATAACGTTTTTTAAATAGTTTACCTAATTATTTTACTTATTACTAATTTTATCAATAGGTTGACTCCCTTTGCTTAAGAATTAATCGTATTTTTCCTATTACGGTAAAACACATGGATAATACTTGCACGCAATAGCTAAAGTTACCCAATCCACATTCTTTACAGCTAGTGTTACTGGGGAAAAATGTCGTTTGTCTTAATTTAATTTTGCTGCCAATAGACCGCATTAGATTAAAAATTAAGCGTTCTATAAACATACCAAGTTACGAATTTTCGCCTATTCAGGACTATATAGTAGAGAGATATGTTTAAGTTGCACTCTAAGGAACGCAATTCTAATTCCAGTGTTTATTCTAAATTACTCGAAAAACCATCCGCCGTATCTTCTGAGATATTCGAAGATGCCCGATCCTCAGGGGCACCATAACCTCCGCCGCCACCCGTTTTAATGACCAAACGATCTCCAACCATTAACTCGAATTGTTGCTTGGAGGATAATTGAATTTTTTTTCCATCTCGCTCCACGAAAGTGTCTGCTTTTGCTCCGGGATAACCACCAAACAAACCTGCCGGAGCTATTTTAAAACGATCCCCATAAGTTGAAAATACAACATCATCCGATAAAATATTGTACGCTCGTTGAAATCCCATACCTCCTCTTTGACGCCCTGCTCCACCCGAATTTGTTCTGAGGCTATAGTCTTCTACGCGAAAGAAAGGATAATCAGATTCCATTGCTTCAATAGGTATATTCGAGCAATTGGACAGCATCGAATCTACGCCATCACAACCATCATTCTGTGGCCCTGCACCATATCCCCCGCCAAATATTTCGAGGTAAATGTTGTAGCCAGTCTCTTTTCTATGGCTTAAGCAGGATACAGTTGTTGTATCAAATCCAGGAGCTATCACACGATCTGGCACAGCTTTAGCCAAAGCATTCATAACAGCGTTAACGACCCTGTAGCTAGGCAGCAACCTAGCTCGCACAGGCGCCGGTGGTTTAGGGTTGATAATGGAGCCATATGGCACTTTGACAGTGATAGCTCTTTCGGCTCCTTCATTAAACGGTATATCTGGATCTGTCAAAACCGATTTTATACAAGCAATAGCGGAGGAAATAGATGAAGCCAACGGGCTATTCATATTGGTTCTTACCTGATTGGCCGTACCGGCAAAATCTACTTCAAGGCCGTCTCCATCAATTCTCACCGTTGCGCGAATAAGAATTGGTTCGTTGGATTTTCCATCATCATCTAGCCAGGCTTCTCCAGTATAAGCACCATTTGGAACTTCCAACAACGCTGCACGAATCCTCCTTTCGGAATAATCTAGCATTTCATCCATGGCGGAGAAGACTGTTTGGACGCCAAATTTTATGCACAATTCCTTTAATCGTTTCCCGCCAATTGCATTTGCGGCAAACTGCGCGTTAATATCGCCAATAGTAGAATCCGGCATTCTAACATTAGCCCGAACCAAACGCTCAAAGGGCCCCCCTTTCCAATCGCGATTAATTGAATATTTGCTTGGAGGGAAGATAATGCCTTCCTCATGCACGTCACCAGCATTTGGATTTAGACCAGGCGCTCCTCCTCCTAAATCAATGTGATGTACAACTGTTGCTGTAACCCCTATTAATATTTCATCCAAAAATATCGGCGAAAACAGGAAGATATCGGGCAAATGTTGTCCACCTGAATAAGGATCATTATTTATTAAAAAGTCCCCTTCTTGGAGTGTCTCAAGCGGATGTAGTTCAAGGCACTTTCGAAAAGTGTGGGTCACCGAGCCCAGTTGGATGGGAATCAATTCTGCTTGAGCTACCACCCGACCGAAACGATCTAGTATTGCGGCAGAACAATCCTGTGCTTCACGAACAACAGGTGAATGTGCTGATCTAATCAGCTTAACCCCCATCTCATCCGCAGAGGCTATAAGGGCACGCGTAATCATCGCTTGATCGACAGGTGACGTACTCATATTAAGCCCCTCTGTTTAAAATCAACACATTTGACTTCTCTTGACGAATATTCCAGCCCGGTGGCACATATACGGTCGCGTTACCATCCTCAATCAAGGCTGGCCCAGATACCGGTTTAGAACCCAGTTCTTGCCGAATAATTAATAAACCATCCATCCACATACCTCGTTCAAAAAATTTTACAAATCTAGGTTTTTTGGGAAGGGAGGGAAAATCTGACGTACCGGCAGCCGGTAGTGCCGGAGACAAGCTCTTGACCCCGACCTTGAAAGAAATTACCTCAATCGGATCTCCTTCCGGTTTTCTAAATTCAAAAGATTTTTGATGAGCAGAAGTAAACCGCCCAAACAGCTCTTTCACACTTAATTCATCCAAGTTAATCTCGTTAATGGATACTGGTATTTCAAATGCCTGTCCAACGTATCGCATTTCTAAAATGCGTTCAAATTCCCCATCGGCTTCAATCCCCAATGAAGTAATATAGTTTCGAGCCTCCTCGTAAAGCTCAGCGAGAGTTTTACGAATTTCTGAAATCGATTCCTCAGTTAAAAGCAGTCGATACGTTCTCGATCGAAAATGTAAGTAATCAGATAAAAGAAGCCCCGATGCAGACAATACTCCTGCATTAACCGGAACCACAACCCTTTGGATATTTAGTTCTTCAGCTACGCGCGCAGCATGCAACGGGCCCGCTCCACCAAATGGCACCAAAACATACTCCCTTGGATCGCGCCCGCGTTCTGTAGAAACTTGTTGAATAGCTCGCACGATATTAGCTTCAGCTAAACGAATAGCACTATCTGCAATTTCTTCATGTTTTAAATTAAATTCTTCTGATAGGTTATTAAAACTAAGCAAGGATTTATTTCCATCTACCGCCATTTTCCCGCCTAGAAATGTCTCAGGCCTTAGCGTTCCACGAATGAGGTGGGCATCAGTGATAGTAGGAGATTTTCCTCCCCGCATATAACATACAGGACCTGGAATAGCCCCTGCTGATAGTGGCCCAACTCTCAATAAGCCTCCATCATCTCTCCATACAATCGAACCTCCTCCGGCTCCAACCGTCACAATATCGATAACTGGCGTTTTGACTGGTAAACCGTCAATTTTAATCATAGATGCCAAATCAGGACGGCCGCCAGCGATTAATGAAACGTCCGTACTTGTCCCGCCCATATCTAGCGTTATGATATTAGTATATTCTAAATCCTTAACTCCTTTGACTGCACCAACGACACCTGCTGCTGGCCCAGAAAATAAAGCGGTAATCGCATTTCGAGCCATAGCTTCCGCAGGCATTCTACCGCCGTTTGATTGCATAATACTAAAATGCCCCCTAAATCCATTCGAGATAAGCGCGCTAGAAAACCTTGCTATATAATTAGATATGACTGGCTGCACATATGCAGCTAATGATGTAGTTGACGCGCGTTCATATTCCCTAAATTCCCTGGCCACATCACTAGAACATGTAACTGGTAAATTAGGGAATTTCTCCTTAATAATGGCTGCTACGGAAAGTTCATGACGTGGTTGAGCATACGAATGCAGAAAACAGATAGCTACAGCTTCATAGCCTTTATTTTCCAGTGCTTTTGTTACCGTCTGAGTAACCTTAGGTTTATCTAAAGCGTATATCACACTGCCATCTGGCGCTAATCTTTCTTCGATTTCAAATATATCACGACGCCTTACTACCGGTTGCGGCTTCTTATAATGTAAGTCATATATTGACCTTTTATCGTGCCGTTGTAGTAGCAGGATATCTCTGGTTCCTTTAGTAACAAATAAGCAGATTCGTGCACCTTTTCGTTCCAACACAGCATTAGTTGCAACCGTTGAACCATGAACTAACTCGCTTATAGTTGATGGGTCAATTCCAGCAACATATAGAGCATCCATGGCACCTATATCCGGCTGAGCAGGCGTGCTGGGAACCTTTACAGTGCGCAAGCCATTTTGATCAACAGCCACCAAATCTGTAAAAGTACCTCCGACTTCTATACCTACGCGCATGAGAATTTCCTCTTTCTAGCAATACCCCAGCCCAACTACTCGTCTACTTCTGCTTTATTCAGAAAACGATCGGAATCTCCGGCGGAGCCCGCCTGGACAAAAGTTCGGGTTCGCCATCACGCACAACTAAATTTTCCTCATGTACCATTATCTGGCCATCGGCGAAATTAAAGCTGGGTTCCAGGGTTATTACCATCCCTGCTTTTAAAACTGTTTTATCTGACGCCATATGTGAAGGCGATTCAGTCAATTGCATTCCGAGTCCATGCCCCAATCTACCTATAGCACCTCCGGACACCCCAGAGGTCTCCAACTCACCGACCATTGCATGCCAGAGATCTGATGCAGCAACGCCAGGACGGGCGTTCTTTAAACCAGTTTCGGTTGCTCTAAAGGCAATCTCGTAAGCCTTTTGAACATCCCCACTCGCCGTTCCAAAAGCAAAATTTCTATCAAAGTCGCAATAATAGCCATCAAAAATAGCGCCTGTATCCATCATAAGCACATCACCTTTTTCCAAACGTCGTCCAGATGCCGGGCCGATAACTTCCTTGGGGCCATTCAATCCAGAACCTCCTACCAAATAGGGAACGTCGTCCGCTCCACGACGAATAAGGTCGACTCTAAAATTTCGAAAAATTTCACGTTCGATCGAGCCGATAGAAGCTATTCGATCCAAATTTTCAAATGAACTCGATGTCAACTGGCAAATATATCGAATTTTTGCAATTTCCCGTTCCGATTTAATCATTCGGAGTGCTTTAATGATATCGGTGCAATCGGTGAAATCGCATTGGCGCAATTTACGTTTAAGGTCTTCAAAGTATTTATTTGGCATTCTTATATGGGTTTCATGTCCCATTGGCAGGCCAATTTTTCCTCCTTTATTAGCAAGTTGGGCAAGGCAATCTGATAATTCGCTAAACCCGTCGTCCTCTGGGCGAGGCGCAGGCCAAGTTCTAATATCATCTATCCAAGTTGTCGCCATTCGGGCCGCGCCTATTTCTGGGATTATAGCTATTGGTTTACCAATTTCGGGAATAATCAAAAACCACGGCCGGGTTGGGCTTTGCCAGAATTGAGTAAAAAAACCGGAAAAATATCTTATTTCAGGTTCTGTGGTAAGCAGTATTGCCGATATATTATCCTCAGCCATTTTTTTTTGAACACGCCTGGTACGATGCTCATATTCTGAATTTGGGAAGCCCCGTTCTGGGGTTGCCAAATTCATGCTGGATCGTCTTTTGAAAACTGCATCAAGAGAACAGAAACACCTTTTTCACCAGCATTGACGTTTAACGGCTCTTCGTCACGAAACCGGTACAAACCAGATAATCTCGGCAAATCGCGAGATTCATTGCTGGCAGATCCAGCAACGATTATCGCGTATTGACCGCCAGCTTTTACAGGGGTTTCCATTTCAATCCTTTGAAAGGCGCCAATGTTGAATAAATAAGCGCATATACCGCTCTCTGAAGGCGCGATTACCTCCACTGGTTCAGAAAAATTAAAATCACGCAATTCAAATTCATCCAGAAGTTTAATTTCTGAAACCATTCGGTGTTCGCGCTTAACAGGCTTAAGTTTATGCTTAGCACCTGGCATATATTTTGCCCCTGAGTCCCAACGGGACCGTAAGGTAAAATAAATAATTCCGTCTGGCCCAGCCGCTATAGGGCCATAAGGGGTGTGCCCGCCCGCGTAGTGTAACGAGAGGGGACTGGCTTCACTTTTACCAATATGAGCCGAGCCATCAATAAACACTTGAAACTGTTCATAGTCATGAAAATGTGGCGGTGTGATCGCGCTTGGTGGCTGTTCTACCAAAAATCCTTGAGGTAATCCGTCATCGTTAATTTCGTTTCCAGGTACATATTTACCCCGCAAGGGAGCGGACCCTACATAGGGTGTTAAATAATAGATATTACCATGCACCTCTAGGGGTTTCCGAAAACGCCTGGCATCAGCAGCAGATGTAATAAAGGGCATGCACCTCTCCAGAAAACAAGATAGTCATAAATTCTTTAATCCGATCTATTACATAGCACATGCATTATAAGTATCACTAACGGAGTAATTTCCTGTACCATGGCCGTCCACCCTATTTTTGGTTATACCAATGCGATGTCTGTAACGTCAGTTCCCTTCCGACGCGATTTAAAAGTAATGACCCTAGTAGGATCTGCTCATGCTGCTAGCCATTTTTTTCATCTAGTCCTTCCACCTTTATTTCCAATTTTAAAATCAGAATTAGACCTTAGTTATGCGGCCTTAGGTTTACTTACGACTTTATTTTATGCCTCTTCTGGTATTGCGCAAACAGCAGCTGGGTTTTTAGTCGATCTATTTGGTGCCCGTCGAATTCTTTTAGGCGGTTTGGGGTTATTAACTTTATCAGTGATGGCCTACGGTTTCGCGACCGACCTTTGGATGTTTATTGTATTATCTATTCTTGCTGGTCTCGGGAACAGCGTGTTCCATCCCGCAGATCTCGCTATTTTGACTAATAAGGTCAGTTCAGGGCGCTTGGGCCGTGCCTATGGCGCGCATGCCTTCTGCGGAAATTTAGGATGGGCCGCCGCTCCGGCCTTTGTAATCATTATTACCCATTATGCGGACTGGAGGACCGCAGTCATTTCTGCTGGTTTGATTGGTTTAATTGTCATTGTTTCGTTTTTAATTTGGGGCTCTGGTCTAAATCAAATTCAGAGAGATCAGACGGAGGAAACTTTCTTATCCAAATATAATTTCGATCAATTTAGAACCGACGTCAGCATGTTGCTTCAGCCAACAATTGTTTGTTGTTTTCTTTACTTCGCTTTTCTTGCCGCCGCTTTAATTGGCATCCAAAGCTTTGGGGTCGCCGCAATGCAGGCGCTTTACGATATAGACTTAAAGATGGCTACGGCTGGCTTGACGGCCTTTTTGATAGCCTCAGCCATCGGCATTCTAACTGGTGGCGTTGCAGCAGATAGAACCGATAGGCACGATATAATAGCCATCGCTGGCGTTGTATTAGCCGCCCTTTTACTTGCCGTGTTGGGTAGTCAATTCATTAGCAAAATCTTAATTGTGCCGACTATTGCACTTTCTGGATTTTTTGCTGGAATGACATCGCCATCCCGGGATATGTTGGTTCGGAAAGCAACACCTACTGGTGCCTCGGGACGAATTTTTGGTTTCGTTTATTCGGGATTAGACCTAGGGTCCTCTATGATGCCAATATTTGTTGGTTGGTTAATAGATTCAGGGCGACCAGAAGCATTGTTCTATAGCTGTTCATTGATTTTATTAATTACGATAACAACCGTTTTAAAGGTAAGGAGCCATGGGCTATATCGAGCCTGATGGGTAAAATTTCAATCTGACTTAGAAAACTCCTCCTTAGAAAAATTCTTACGTCGAATCATTTCTTGCCCAATTTCATCGATCTCTCGTTGTTCTAACTTTTCCTGTTCTTTTCGCTCTTTATCTAACAAAGCGTCGCGCACGATCTCTGCCTTTCGCATTTCTTGATACGCCAGCGCAACTTCCTTATTTGCTGCCGCTGCGGCACTTTGTTTTTCTAATATATCGGTATCCAATATCTTCCGCCGACTTATTACACTATTTGCAAAAGAATTATAGCTAATTGCGGATTCAGGAGATTCAGAAGCTATGGTTTGTTCTCTGCGAAGTTCGTCTTCAAGTGCTTTTCGCTTTTCTATTAACACCTCTGTTTCGGATAGCATATCTGCTAATGCTCGGCGTTTTTCATCGAGTTCCCATTCTCTTAATCGCACTAATTTATCATATTGGCTCACAAATCAATCTTTCTGTTCCGAAATCTCGGCTAAAGAGTCAGAAGCATCTTGATTTTCATGATCTTTCTGCGGATTAAGATCCAAATTCGGTACTTCCGCCGGTTCAACCATCTCTAATATCGTAGAAAGCGTAGTATAACCATCCTCTAAACCAGACCTCTGATTCCGATCTTGAGATAAAAACTTCTCCAGTGATGGATAGTATCTTATTGCTTCGTCTATTTGGGCATCGCTGCCAGATCGATAAGCTCCCAATCGAATCATATCAGCCATTTCTTCGTACGAGGCCATTAGAGCACGCGCATGTCCAACAATTTGGTTTTCTTGCTGCGTATTACAGTCCGGCAACATTCTCGAAACGCTTTTCAATACATCAATAGCAGGATATCTCCCCCTGTCGGCAATGGAGCGTTCTAAAACAATATGACCATCTATGATGCCCCGAACGGCATCAGATATTGGTTCATTATGATCGTCGCCCTCAACCAATACAGTAAAAATCCCTGTTATAGTTCCCGTGCCCTCTGGACCCGGACCAGCGCGTTCTAAAAGCTTTGGAAGCTCGGAAAATACCATTGGAGTATAACCTTTGGAGGCTGGGGGTTCGCCCGAAGCGAGTCCAATTTCTCTTTGAGCCATTGCAAATCGCGTTATACTATCCATCATGCACATTACATGTTTACCAGAGTCCCTAAACGCCTCAGCTATTGCCAAAGTCATATAGGCTGCTTGCCGTCGCATTAGAGGAGACTCATCCGATGTAGCCACCACGACAACAGTGCGTTTTAAGCCCTCTTCTCCCAGGTAATCTTGAATA
>CAZADS010000054.1:0-7157 GCA_964483985.1 uncultured Thalassobaculaceae bacterium | reverse complement strand
GCAGCCCGGTTCCCGGATACGCCGGGGGTCTTGAATATCCTGGGTGCGGTTAACTCCAGCCTGGGTAATTATGAAATATCTATTGATCATTATCGCAAGGCAATTGAACTCAATCCCGGCACGGCAGAATTACATAATAATTTAGGAAACGTGCTTCATAGCCTCGGTAAATATGAAGAGGCGATTTCTAGTTTCAATGAATCGGTTGAGCTTAATCCGCACCATAGCCTGACATACTACAACCTAGGAAATACGCTTAACCAATTGAGTAGGTATGAAGAAGCGGTTACCAGTTACAACAAAGCCATTACGCTCGATCCAAAGCACGCGCTAACACACTACAATAAAGGCAGTGCGTTAAATAACCTAGAACGCTACCAGGAAGCGATAGCTAGCTATGACAACGCCATTGACCTCAAGCCAGACTATATCCACATTTATTATGATAGAGGCAATACACTGCTTCGTCTTGGTAAATATGAAGAGGCGGTCATTAACTATACGCAAGCTGTACAACTTAATCCAGGATACGCCCCCGCATATATTAATCTCGGAAACAGCTTATTTGAACTGGGTAGGATCAAGGAAACGCTCAAAAGTTATATGAGAGCTTTAACGATTCATCCGCTGTTAACTAATGCGCTTGATGCTTTATCTGAATTATTGAATCAAGCACCAAATTTATTTAATGAAAAATTTAGAGATTTAAAAAAAGACACTGGAACGTTTTACGATAAAGTAACCTATAAATATTTAGGGCATCTAATGATTTATCATTTTACGCAAGGGAACATCGAACTTTGCATAGAAATGATGACGGCATTAGAGACAAAATACAAAAAATTAACACCAGATAAGCAGAATACTTTTGTTCGTGCATATGCTTACTTTATCAGTTTTTTGATAGAGTATGTTCCCAAGGAAACCTCTCGAGAGGGGCGAAACTCTATTTTTCATGTGGGAGACAGCCATTGCCTTACGTATTCTCATCAGATCGTAAAAATTCAAAAGAATGAATATATTGTTAAGCCTAGATTAATTGTGGGGGCTAAAGCCTGGCATTTCGCTAAACCTGGCCCTAATAGATTTAAATCAATATTAGATAACCATATTAGTTCTATTCCAGATGGTGCCAATGTTTTTATTTCCTTTGGGGAGATTGACTGTGCCGAGGAAGAGGGAATTTTACCGTTTTTTCGAAATCATAACGTTAGTTTGGAAGACATAGTTTATAAAACCGTAGATGGTTTTATAAACTATGTATTTAATAAATTCGAATACAAGGACTGCAATTTATTTTTCTTTGGCGTACCGGCGCCTCTTATCTCAGACTTTGGCCCAGACTCTAAGTTTGAATCCGTCATTCTCCGTTTGAAGACGATAAGATTTTTTAATAAATCATTAAGGTCGTTAGCTCTCTATAAAGGGGAACAATTTATCGATACCTATGATTTTACTTCAAACAATTTCGGTCTTTCAAATGAAAAATACCACTGTGATGGAAGGCATTTAGATCCCCGAGCAATTCCCGAACTTCAAAAACGCTTGCTGTCGTGAGCACAACAGGATCCGCTATCCACTTTTCTGTTTTCTTATTTTAATAAATCCGCAAAGAATATTTCGGCACAATTAAGAATTTGTTATCATGATAAAGTAACGGGGTTTAGGTTACTTTAGCAGTAGCGTAAAATTCCAAAATTGCTAAAGATTCATTGGTATATTTAGCTAGAACGGTTTCCAGAAATGCTATTTCGAGACGAACGTTTATGGTTTTAAATTAATCTGAGTATTAGCTGTATAATTGGTTAGATTTGAGATGCTTAAATGATCCAAAACATGGGCAAGGTTGTATGGATTACTGGTTTATCTGGATCAGGTAAAACATTCGTATTGCGGAAAATTTTGGATAAGACGCGAGAGAGAGCTATCACTGTTATTGGGCTAGATGGTGATGATCTACGTAAATTAATAATCGGTGCATCCAATGGAAAAGACAATTATACACGTCAAACTCGACTAGAACTAGCGTTCAAATATTCAGAGTTAGCTCGGATAATAGCTACTCAAAATGTAAATGTCGTAATAGCAACCATTTCTTTATTCCACGAAATTCACAGATGGAACCGAGAAAATCTTCCTGGATATTATGAAGTATTTCTATCCGTTCCACTTGCAGAACTCCGCCGTCGCGATCCAAAACACATTTACCGTAAATACCAGGAAGGGAAATTAAAAAATGTTGCAGGGTTAGATTTATCGGTGGATATACCAGAGTCGCCAGATTTGTTGCTGGAGAATCCAACGATCCCTAAACTGGATATTACAGTAGAACATTTGGTTGGTTATTTAGATAACAGAGATTAAACCAATCAAATGATGTTCAATACATATTTTTTTGGATATTTAGTTCAAACTTAATAACAAAGATGGTCCCGACTAAGACAATGGAAATATAACTCCTCAGAATTTGGGTAATTTTATGAAACATGGTGATTTTGGGAATCTGGCCGAAAACTACTCAAAAAATCGACCAGACTATTCTGCCGAAGTTTTAGATCAACTTATTAACTTAATAAATATCCCTATAACAAATGTGGATTTTGTAGACATTGGTGCCGGGACCGGGATTTGGACCCGGATGGTAATGTCAAGAGGAGTCAGATCAGCAGTAGCCCTAGAACCCAATGAAGACATGCGAAAGCGAGGAATTAGTGATAGTTCAGGAGCAAATATAAAATGGGTTGCCGGATCTGCAGAAATTTCAGGATTAAATGGAGCATCTTTTGACTGGTTAACAATGGCGTCAGCCTTTCATTGGGTGGATTTTCAAACAGCCATCAAAGAATTCCATCGTTTATTGCGGAAAGGAGGATGTTTTACAGCAATTTGGAACCCTCGTTTAATTGAAGGTAACTCGCTTCTAGAAGATTTAGATGCCCACTTAGGTTCACTCCAACCTAGTATAAAACGGATATCTTCCGGTAGATCGACTAATACAGAAGAATTAATGAAAAAGCTGAATTCTACGCCATATTTTCATAACGTTAATTACTTAGAAGGACAGCATGTCATCCGAATGAGTCGAGAGCGCTATTTGGGAATTTGGCATTCAGTTAATGATCTGCCCGTGCAACTAGGAACAAAAAAATTTCAACAATTTTTAGATTTTGTTAATGATATAACAGCAGGTGTTGATACCATAGAAGCCGCATACCTCACTCGGGCGTGGTCAGTATTTCGTAGGGATTAAGTATGCCTTATTTGGGAAATTCTAAGGCCTCCAGTTTATTATATTTAAAAGAGAGAATTAGATCTGCGCAAATCGCTCCACTAATCGTTTTTACGGTTGCAGATTGGCGTCGTCAGGGTTCGATTATCTTGGGAGATATAGATAAAAAATTAAACACGAGTGTTTTTATAGTAAGATCTAGTTGTTCAAATGAGGACACGAAATTCAGTTCAAATGCTGGCGCATTCCTGTCACTAAAGAACGTGCGAAAACCAAATTTAGCAAATTCAATAGATAAAGTGATAGCCTCTTACGGTCGTGAAAATCAAGACGATCAAATAATCGTCCAACCAATGCTGGCCAACGTCATTCGATCCGGTGTAGCATTTACTCATGATCCAAATACATGCTCTCCTTACCGAATCATAAACTATTCCGAAGGCCCAAATACAAGTGCCATAACAAGTGGCAAGACAATAGGAAAGGTCTGGCAACAAGCGGCTTTATCTCCTATTGCTCCACCGTCTAAATTGGTCCCAATAATAAAATTACTGGAAGAACTCCTGCAAATCAGCAGTGAAAATCCAATCGATGCCGAATTTGCGGTCACTAACGAAAACGGTAAAGAAATACTTTGGCTGTTGCAAGCTCGCCCATTAATTCTTCGGAGACAACCAGAAAGCTCGGCAAATCAAGCTGTGCGTCTCAAACAGATAGCAGAAAAAATAAGCCATGGGATGCACTCGCATCCGTTCCTACACGGGAATCGTACAGTTTATGGAATAATGCCAGACTGGAACCCCGCTGAAATGATCGGAATCAGGCCAAAGCCGCTTGCGCTATCTCTTTATCGGGAAATTATTACTGATAATATTTGGGCATATCAAAGACACAATTATGGCTACCGAAATTTGCGCAGTTTCCCATTAATGCTCCATTTCTTTGGGTTACCATATATAGATGTACGTTTGTCTTTTAACTCATTTATTCCAGAAAACCTACCTGATAAATTAGCTAGTAAGTTGGTTGATTATTATGTATCAAGATTGTTAAACGAACCTTCCTTACACGATAAAGTAGAGTTTGAGATTGTATTTTCGAGCAGCACGCTTGATCTCACACATCGTCTCAATAAGTTATCGAAATTTGGTTTTAGTCGTGAAAATCGAGCTGCAATTGCCTGTGAACTTAGAAATCTTACAAACAATATATTAGATCCTAAATTTGGAATGTGGCGTAAAGATTTATCAAAGTTAGATGTATTAGAACAAAGGCGAGCCCAATTATTAAATTCTAATGTTCCAATCGTAGAAAAAATATATTGGCTCTTAGAAGATTTAAAACGCTACGGAACGCTTCCGTTTGCTGGATTAGCACGTATGGGTTTCATAGCAATGCAGATGTTAAAGTCTATGATCACAACTAATATTTTGACTGAGACAGAATACGATTTATTTATGGGAAGCATAAGGACGATCAGCAGTCAAATGGTTCATGATCGAACTTCCCTTGATGAACAAACATTTCTAAAAACATATGGCCACTTAAGACCTGGGACATATGACATTCTTTCCAAACGATATGACGAAGCATCATCCCTTTATTTCGACTGGGATAACCTACCAAATAAAACAGAACGCCGTGTTTTTTATGAGTTTACAGAGATTCAGACCAAGAAAATTGATAAATTTCTTAATGACATTAAGCTTTCAATTGGGGCTGAAAAATTGATTGAATTTATTAAACAAGGTATTGAAGCAAGAGAATTGTCAAAATTCCGATTCACTCGAAATTTATCGGATATACTTCACCTAATTACTGAATACGGAATTCAAAAGAAAATATCGCGAGAAGACCTCTCTTATATTGAAATAACAACATTTAAGGAATTATTTGTAGGGGTAACAAATGATCAATTCTTATTTAACGCCATAGAACAAGGAAAAATCAGATATAACCAAACGTTAAACACAGCACTTCCTCCCGTGATATCCAGCCCAGACGAAGTTTGGTCTTTTTCCTTGCCAGAATCGGCTCCCAATTACATTACGCAAAACAAAGTGACCGGCCCTGTGGTGAGCGCCGATAATAAGAGTAGCCTAGCCAATGCGATTGTCTGCATCCCAACGGCTGATCCAGGCTTCGATTGGCTACTTGCTCATCCAATAGGAGGTTTGATTACAGCGTGGGGTGGTATTAACTCTCACATGGCTATTAGAGCAAGTGAATTAGGATTGCCTGCCGTAATCGGAGCTGGGCAAATGTTCTACCAACGCTGGTCACAGGCTGAGCGTCTGCATATTGATTGCGCAGAACGGCGAGTAGAGGTGTTATCTTGAGCGTAATAGCTATAAGCCAGCGCGTGGAATTCTACCCGAATAGAAATGAACGACGTGATGCGTTGGATCAAGATCTAGTTCGCTTTGTGAGCAGTTGCGGATATCTGTCGATGCCGATTCCCAACATACTGTTATCGGTTAACCAGCTTTATGATTGGCTAAAAGTAATTCAACCATCCGCCATCATATTATCTGGCGGGGACGATATAGGTTGCTTTCCGGAACGAGATTCTACCGAAAATTATTTGTTAGATTATGCATGTCAAAATGGGCTCCCTTTGCTTGGGATATGCCGGGGCGCCCAATTGATGGGAATTTGGTCTGGCGCTAAACTCAAAACTATCGATGGGCACGTCAATTCTCGTCATCATATCAATGGTATTATCCGAGGAGAAGTTAATAGCTTCCACAATCAAACATTAACTACAATACCTACTGGATTTAAAATTTTAGCCTATAGCGAGGATGGCGAAATAGAAGCTTTTGGGCACACACGCCTCCCTTGGGAGGGGTGGATGTGGCATCCTGAACGGGAAAAAAATTTTGATATGCGGGATATTGAGCGTGTCAGAGTGTTGATGGAATGAGGGCTATTATTTTAGCTGCTGGTCGGGGAAGTCGGATGGGGAAACTAACAGCCGATCGACCCAAATGTCTAATTGAAGTCAGCGGAAAAAGTCTATTGAACCGTCAAATAAATGCACTTCAATCTGGTGGAATAAGACAGATCGCAATTGTAACCGGATACAAATATAGATTATTATATAGCTATCATTTCAAAAAGTTTTACAATTCACGGTGGGCAGAAACCAATATAGTTGCTTCACTAGCCTGCGCTACAGAATGGCTATCCCACGAACCGTGTATAGTCAGTTATTCTGATATATTCTACGATTCAAATGCCGTTAGGAGTTTAATTAATTGTTCTGATTCTTTGGCAATCACATATGATCCAAATTGGCTCGAACATTGGGAGAAACGCTTTGAAAATCCGTTAGTTGATGCGGAAACATTCAAATTGAATCCCGATAACACCATTTCTGCTATTGGCGAAAAACCAGAGGTGCTGGACGAAATTGAAGGCCAATTCATGGGATTGATTAGAATTGAACCGCAAGGATGGCTAGTTATAGAAGAAATTTTAAGTAGATTAACGTCTACCGAACGGGATGAAATTCAGATGACCACTGTATTGAACTTGGTAATCCAGCAAGGTAGCCTTGGCGTTCATGCTAAACCTTATACGGGCGAATGGGGAGAAATAGACTCTGAAAAAGATCTCCAACTATACCAAAGCTTATTCTCAAACTCATAAACGATTATTAGGCCGGATTTTAGCAACAATATCCAAAAATTAGTAATTAAATTTATCAAAGAAATTACTTTATTCTTGATAGTCCCTATTTATTGCAACTAAAAACTTTGAAGACATACGACCATTCCAACCGGTTATGGATTTTATGCACACCATAGCTTACTAAGGGATCCATGGAACTAACGGTTGACCAGGCATTACAGCAAGGGGTTGCAGCCCATAAGGAAGGGAAGCTGCAGGAAGCCGAGCGTTTGTACCGGTCTATTTTACAGGT
>CAZADS010000053.1:0-17200 GCA_964483985.1 uncultured Thalassobaculaceae bacterium | reverse complement strand
GCAGCAAGATGGATTACTGCATCAATACCTGCCCAATCAATTTGATCCAATCCATTAATTCTGAAGTAGTGGGTTTCTTTTTAAGGCCTGGCACCTCTCGTACTTCAAAAAATGCTGTTAGCGCCTCCCTAAGTAAATTCTTTTTTAATTTTGGATGATGTACATTTACGATTTGTTCCATGGTAGTCAGATCTGGAAATCTGATATAGTGGAAAAAACACCGGCGTAGAAACGCATCTGGTAGTTCCTTCTCATTATTTGAAGTTATTATGACTATTGGTCGATGAATCGCTTTTATTCGTGCCTGTGTTTCATAAACGAAAAATTCCATCCTATCGAGTTCCAGAAGCAAATCGTTAGGAAATTCGATATCCGCTTTATCAATTTCATCTATTAGCAATACCACCTGTTGTTTTGCCGCAAACGCATCCCAAAGCTTACCGCGCTGTATATAGTTTGAAATATCATGAACCCGCGCCTCACCAAGTTGACTATCCCTTAAACGTGATACGGCATCATATTCATATAGGCCCTGCTGAGCCTTGGTAGTAGATTTTATATGCCATTCTATTAAAGGTTTATTAAGTGCTTCAGCAACCTCATGAGCCAAGACAGTTTTACCGGTACCCGGTTCTCCTTTAATTAAGAGAGGACGCTCCAAAGTAACAGCCGCATTTACAGCAACCATTAAATCATCGGTGGCTATGTAGTTATCTGTTCCACCAAACCGTTCTTGTTTACTCATTGTTACTCCTTTGATTTCCAATTGCTATCTTGAAAAACCCATTAGTCACATATTCAAAATTACAACCCATGGAATTAATTAGATTAAGAGAAATCAGCAATCGTTTTCTGAATTTCCACAATCGCAGCGTTTATTTTTTCGATGTTTGGGCCGCCAGCCTGAGCCATATCCCAACGCCCACCCCCTCCCGAACCACCGAGAACAATTGCTCCTTTGCGAACCAACTCCACTGCGCTCACCTTTCCTTCAAGATCGCGGGTAACTCCTATAACAAGAGATGCTTTTCCATCATCAGTCGAAGCAATTACTGCTATTCCAGACCCAATCTCTGTTTTTAAGCTATCAGCCATACTTTTTAGTTCACGGGCTGGGATTCCTTCAAGAACTTTGGCTACAAACGGAATTCCGGATACATTAATAACTTTAGAATTACCTTGTGTATCAACGCCTGCAGCTACCTTCCGACGAAGGTCTACCAGATCACGCTCCATGCGCTTTCTTTCATCTAATAATGAAGCGATCCTCTCTGGGAGTTGCTCCGCTGAAACCTTCAATGCACTAGCAGCTCTCGCCAACAATGTTTCGCAAGAATCTATATATTCCAGTGCTCCGGCGCCAGTGACAGCCTCAATCCGTCTAACACCTGACGATACAGCGTTCTCCGAAATTATGCGAAATAGTCCTATCTCTCCGGTTCGGGCAACATGGGTCCCACCACATAATTCAACTGAATATTTGCTCTTGGAATTATCTTTGCAACTTCCACCCATGGATACAACACGAACCTCATCGCCATACTTTTCGCCGAAAAGCGCCATAGCACCAGCCTCAATGGCAGATTCGGGGTTCATTAAATTAGTAACAACCTCCGAATTATCCCTTATACAAAAATTCACCTCTTCCTCTATAGTTTTTAGTAGATTCTCATCGACTCCTTTTGGATGGTTAAAGTCAAACCTTAATCTATCGGGCGAAACTAAAGAACCTTTTTGAGTTACATGCTCTCCCAAATTTCGACGCAATGCCTGGTGCATTAAATGAGTGGCTGAGTGGTTTGCTCTTAATCGATTTCGACGTTTAACATCTACCTTCAATGCGACCGAATCACCCACCCTTATACAACCGCTAACAATTTTCCCACAATGTATGGTCAAGTCATTCACTCTTCGTTGAGTGTCGTCTACTAAAAACCGAGCACCAACCGAAGTAGTCATTTCACCTTGATCACCTATTTGCCCGCCTGCTTCCCCATAGAATGGGCTTTGATTTACAACTATTAAAACTTCCTTAGTGTTTTTTGAGGACTGAATTTCATTAATTTCTTTACCACTAGATACAATAGCTAAAATTTCGCCTTCAGCTTGTTCAGTCACATAACCGAAAAAATCAGTCGCACCATGGCGTTCCCTAAGATCAAACCAAAGGCTGTCCGTTTCTGCCTCCCCAGACCCCTTCCATGCGGCCCGAGCTGTAGCCTTCTGCCGCTCCATAGCAGTTTCAAATCCTAGCAGCTCAATATCTCGTCCTTGAGTGCGTAAAATGTCTTGAGTTAAATCGAGCGGAAAACCGAATGTATCATATAATTTAAAGGCAATTTCTCCGGGTAAACTATCTTCCTCTTCTAGTTTAGCTGTAGCCTCATCTAATTGCTGCAATCCCCTATCTAGCGTTTCTTTAAAACGTGTCTCTTCAAGCTTAAGTGTCTCCGATATTAAACTTTCAGCCCGTTTTATCTCTCCAAATGCATCCCCCATTTGTTGGATTAAAGCAGGAACTAATCGCCACATGAGGGGATCGCGGCAACCTATCATATGTGCGTGCCGCATGGCCCTTCTCATTATGCGTCTAAGAACATAACCTCGGCCTTCATTGGAAGGCAGGACACCATCAGATATCAAAAACGATGATGCCCTCATATGATCCGCTATTACTCTATGCGAAACCATGTGCGGGCCATCTGCATCTACTTTTGAAGCATCAGCTGACGCTTCAATCAGAGCTCTCATTAGATCGATATCATAGTTATCATGCTTACCCTGCAAAATAGCAGCTAGTCTTTCTAACCCCATTCCGGTATCAATTGAAGGCTTGGGTAATTGCACACGCTTGTCTTTAGTCACCTGCTCATATTGCATAAAAACAAGGTTCCAGATCTCCACGAAACGATCACCATCCTCAGTTGGACTACCTGGTGGGCCGCCTTCTACGTGTTCTCCATGATCGAAGAAAATTTCGGAGCAAGGACCACACGGTCCCGTATCCCCCATTGCCCAAAAATTATCCGAGCTAGCAATTTTAATAACTTTATCATCCCCAAGCCCTGCAATTTTCTTCCATAATTCAGCAGCCTCAATATCGTCCGCATATACGGTAACCAGCAGTTTTTCTTTGGGTAAATTATATTCTTTAGTGATCAAATTCCACGCGTGCTCTATCGCTATATCCTTAAAATAGTCTCCAAAAGAATATTTTCCTAACATTTCAAAAAATGTATGATGCCTCGCAGTGTAGCCTACATTTTCTAGATCGTTATGCTTCCCACCCGCCCTAACACATTTTTGTGATGTAACAGCCCGCTTATACTCTCGCTTTTCGTTTCCTGTAAAAACGTTTTTAAACTGTACCATGCCCGCATTAGTAAACATCAAAGTCGGATCGTTCCGAGGGACTAGAGGACTAGACGGCACAATTTCATGTCCATTACGGGCAAAAAAGTCCAAAAAAGTCTTACGTATCTCATTAGTAGTCTTCATCATGCTTTCACCCTAATCCCATACGGGTGCGAGCCTTCGAACCAACAAGCCGCACCAACCGAATTGGTTTTGTAATGGACGTGTGCAAGCAAGTCCAGTAAACCCCAACAAGCTAAATTTAGGGAACAGGATGAGAATATTAGACAAATCTGCTAATCGCTAACTTACTTGCCCAGAGTTTTCAACTATTCCAAAGTAGTACGATCTCTAAATGCAACTGATCAATGTTTAAATTTACAATCCATCAAATTTTATACAATCGAACTAGTTCAAATTACTTTCCACTTGCTCCTCATCAGGTTCAGGACCCGCCAACATAACTTCTGCTACCAACCCAGCATTTTCCCGAATTGCTTTTTCAATTATACTTGCAACTGCCGGATGGTCTTTGAGAAATGTTTTCGCGTTTTCTCTACCTTGGCCGATTCGCTCTCCATTATGACTAAACCAAGAGCCCGCCTTTTCAACAATCCCAGCATTTACCCCTAGATCCAGTAGCTCACCATTTTTGGAAACACCTTCTCCATACATAATATCAAATTCAACCACCCTAAATGGTGGAGCAACTTTATTTTTTACAACTTTAACGCGAGTTTGATTGCCTACAATCTCATCTCTATCTTTTATCGCCCCGATTCGTCGTATATCCAATCTTACCGATGAGTAAAATTTTAAGGCATTCCCGCCAGACGTAGTTTCTGGATTTCCAAACATCACACCAATTTTTAACCTAATTTGGTTAATAAAAATCACTAAACAATTAGATTTTGAAATTGAAGATGTAAGTTTTCTGAGCGCTTGGCTCATCAAACGAGCCTGCAACCCAACATGACTGTCACCCATCTCCCCTTCAAGTTCAGCCCGAGGGACCAGAGCCGCAACAGAATCGATTACAAGTACATCTATTGCGCCTGATCGAACTAATGTGTCTGCTATTTCCAATGCCTGCTCACCAGCATCAGGCTGCGAAATTAATAATTCATCGATGTCTACACCAAGTTTACGCGCGTATGCTGGGTCCAAAGCGTGCTCTGCATCTACGAAGGCGCACACTCCTCCTTTTTTTTGTCCTTCTGCTACCGCATGAAGTGCCATCGTTGTCTTTCCTGAACTTTCGGGTCCATAGATTTCAACAATGCGTCCTCTAGGTAATCCGCCTATTCCAAGTGCTATATCCAATCCGAGAGACCCAGTAGAAACAACATCGATATCTATTGGATTTTGCTGATGCCCCAACTTCATAACGGAGCCCTTACCAAATGCTTTTTCTATCTGTCCAAGTGCCGCTTCTAATGCCTTTGATTTATCCATAGGATTCCTATCTAGAACACGTAGTGGTGTAATATTCATTCCAATCTCCATATCTCATAACTATCAAACAAATTGCAATTCAAATACTCTATCCTCAGGCATCAGACCAATTAGCATTTAAAGACTTGCATTTAGTTTCTTTAGCAAAATCAGCCATCAAGTTATGATTAATGTACATGCTTTGTTCTCTTTTTCAAGCATTTATTCTGGTTTTGTTCACTACTAAATCATGGATTTGATATTACTTCGTTAACTAAATATAGAACCAGTAACTATATATTGATTTCAATAAATTAAATTCCACAAATATAAATATTAGATTTTCATCCAATATTGCTTAAATTAGTCTAAACATCAGTTTTTAAAAAGTCCGTGCCCGCCGAGAACCCCATGTCAATACTGAACGGGTCAATTTAATGGCTTATTTTTAAGTTTAAAAACGTAGCTTATAATCTCAGCAACCGCTTTATAATGCTCTGGTGGTATTTCATCGTCAATATCAGCAGTTTCGAATAAGGCCCTTGCTATTGGCGGGTTTTCAACAACGGGAACTTCGTTTTCGTTTGCAACATCACGAATTCTTAACGCTACTTCATCCGCTCCTTTAGCCACCAATCTAGGCGCATTCATTGAAGCCATCTCGTATTTTAATGCTACAGCGAAGTGGGTAGGATTGGTCACTACAACGTCAGCCTCGGGTACTGCAGCCATCATTCGTGCACGAGCACGTGCTGTCCTAATTTGGCGCAATCTCCCTCTAACCAGCGGATCACCGTCCGATTGTTTGAACTCATCCTTCACTTCTTGCCGGCTCATCCGCATTTGTTTCAAGTATTCAAACCGTTGATACATATAATCGAGTGCAGCGATAATGGCCATTATCGCTACAACTCCAATAAACATCTTTGTTATAATAGACTGAGTTTCCTCGACAGTCTCAATAATGTCCATCTGCATTAATAGTTCGACTTTATCAAACACTGGCAGGGCGATTAAGACTGCAATAGCTCCCACAATAGTGAGCTTTACGATACCTTTTAAAAATTCAATCAACGACTTGAGGCTGAAAAGACGAGAAAATCCTTTTATTGGAGAAATACGTTCAATTGATGGCTTAAGACTTTCACTACTAAATAAAAACCCACTGACTAGAAGCTTAGCCCCTATAGCAAATATAAAGACAACCGCAACAAGCGGGAACATTCCCAATCCCACCTGTAAAATAACGTTTTTTAAAATAACTCCTATATTTGCAGCATCTACATCGATAACGTGGAAATTAAATAATAAGCCTCCAACAGCAGTCACTAACTTATTGGCCAAGAAAGGCCCAAGAAAAGCAGCGATAAGCGCTCCTGCCAATAAAACCGCAAAATGGGAAACTTCTTGGGAAGATATAACATTCCCTTTTTCTCGTGCCTCCAAGAGTTTACGCGGTGTGGCTTCTTCGGTTTTCTGAGAAACGTCCTGTTCTTCTGACAATCGTCGAACTTTCTACCTAATTTGAAGTAATGTATTCATTAAGATGAGTACCATAATAATTTATAAATACTGTAAATAAACCACTTAAAATTACCGAAAAAAGAAAGATTCCGCCGGTAATTTGAATGGGTAGACCCACAAAAAAGATCTGTAGTTGGGGCATCAACCTGGCAAGCATCCCAAGACCCATAAAAAAAACTAAACTCAACACAATAAAGGGAGCGGATATCTGAAGAGCAATTTTAAAGCTATCAGAAACTGTCCTGGAAATGACCAAGGAAAAATCTCCAACGGGCATTAGAACACCCGGAGGGAAAAGAGAATAGCTATCTATCACTGCTAATATTAACGTATGGTGCATATTGGTAGCAAAAAGGATCATTATACCCATAGTGGTCAGCATTAAACCGGGTATTGATGCCTGATTCGAAATGCTCGGGTTAAATATCTGAGCATTGGCCATGCCAATGCTCGTGGCAATGAAACGGCCAGCTGAATCTAATGTAAGCAACATAATTCGTGATACCACGCCTATGTAGATCCCAATAAAAAATTCACCCGCCAATAAAACGAAAAATTTAATGAACGACGGCGGGTCAGACGGTAAAGCCATTGATACGACAGGAGAGGCAACTATGGTTAATAGTAGAGCAAAAAGTAATCTAACATTTACGGGAACATATGCTTCACCGACACCGGGTAATAGCATTACAGTCGCTCCTAATCGCGTGAAAACCATCATAAACGCGTAAACTTGTAAGGGGAGAAACTGCTCTAAAGCCATTAAATTGGTCGTTCTTATCCAGTCGTTTTAATTTTGTTAATTTTTCTCAGATTTAACCGCCTAACCCTATAATTCGGTCAGCAATTAACTCCATAAAACTCGATAAAGTGGCCAGCATAAACGGCAAGAGCAGCACTATTGATATAAAAACAACGATTATTTTTGGAACGAAAACCAAGGTCATTTCCTGAAGCTGCGTTAATGCCTGAAACAAAGAAATTATCAACCCTACGCCTAAGGCCACTGCCATAACAGGCACAGACATGGTAAGTACAGCCAAAACTGCCTGACGACCAATTTCTATAGCTTCAACGTCATTCATATGTGTTTATTAATTCGTCAAAAAACTGCCTGACCAAGTGGAAACATTATCAAATCAGATTTTAAAAAGACTAACTTAAAAGTTGATTGGGTCCGATGGACCACTAAATGGGCATTCTTAATATTTCCTGATACGCCTGAACCATACGGTCGCGAAGAGTGGTAACCAACTGCAAGGTAGTTTCAGCACTATTTACAGCAGAAACAACGTCGGTCAAGTCAGCTTCACCAGTGATTCCCTTCATACCCATGGTTTCGCCTTCCCGTAATGTTCCAATGGCGCCTTGAGCAGCTTCCTTCACAAGGTTGGCGAAGTCACTATTACCTGCTTTATCAGAAATATTATCTGTGGCTCCAAGGCGTGCCGCTTGTTGAATGATCTCACCTACACGTCCTACCAACTTAACCTCCTTAACACGCGCACAATAACATAATTCTCACTGTTTAGCTACTTATTTCGGTCATTTTCTTAGCAGATCAATTGTTCGCTGAACCATATTTTTTGATGATTCTAGTACCGTTAAATTTGCTTCATACGTTCTCTGTGCCTCGCGCATATCCATCATTTCTATCAAACCATTTACATTGGGTCTTTTAATATACCCCCCGTCATCCGCTAATGGGTGGTAAGGTTCATAAGCTATAACGAAATCGGAGGCATCTCTACCAATTTTATGAACTTGAACTAAATCAACGTTAAGCTGGCGGTCGAGAATATCCTTAAAAACTATGGTTTTCCTGCGATAAGGGTCTGCTCCTTGCATGGTCCCCACCGAATCTTGATTAGCAATGTTCTCAGAAATCACTCGTAACCGTGTCCCCTGAGCTTTCATGCCTGAAGCAGATATTTTTAGCGCATTTACAAGATCCATTCCCATATTAATCTCCATTCCTTTCAATGTGGGAGGAGTTTTAGCCGCCTCTAAACCCTAACGCTAACCGGAACATAGACAAATTTTTTCGATAAATATTACTAGCTAATTGATAATGCATGGAAGATTCACTGACCTTCATAAGTTGTTCTTCCATAATAACCGCATTTTCATTAGGGTTCACCTCGTAAACATCAGTGTTCTTTTCTTTCACAGTACGAAACTCGTTACGAAGCGCCGTGCCTTCAATGTGACCAATTGAAGTCTGCATAACTCGCATGTTCGCGGATTTTTGTAAAAATCTAGAAAAATTCTGAGGTTTTAAATCCTTTGCATTATATCCAGGCGTATCTGCATTAGCTATGTTCTGCGCAAGAATTTTCTGTCTCTCAGCAAGCCAACCCATTTTCCCAGTAGCCATACGGAATAAGTCCATTTTAGCTAATTCCATTTATTTAACCCCACTAAATTTGTGCATCCAACATAGAAATTCGGCAAACCAATCATAAATTTGAGGACGGGACCTCTCAATTCCCAAAGCAAATGTCGTGCCAACCAAAATAATCAGAATGATTTTCATTGCACTATCTGTTACAAATAAATAGGAATTCTGAATTCATAAACCCTGCTAATTTGATTTTTTACTTTGAGGATCCGCAATTGTCTAATGATGGAGTTGACAAATCATCTGAATCAAAACGACAGATTGCTATCGCACTAAAGCAGGACAAAACAACAAAAACAAGACCTACGGTAAAAGCAAAAGGACATGGAGACCTTGCAGAAAAAATATTAAGGTTAGCATTTGACAATGACATCAAGGTTCGGACTGATCCGGAATTAGCCGAAATACTTTCCGTGGTCGAAATAGACTGCGAAATACCCTTGGAAGCCATTGCAGCCGTAGCCGAAATCTTACGTCACGTATATGAAACAAACAAAACTATGGGGGAAACTAATTCTAACTGGCAAGAGGACTACAACGATTGAAAAAATCAAAAATTTATGAATTGGAGCAAGAACTCCATTTAGCCGAAGAAGAAATCAATGCTGCAGCACGTGCATTCGATATTGGCCAAACTTTGAAGCTCGATACTCTTGGGCAGCGAATTGAAAGTATTTGCGTTCAATTATTTGAAATTTCTCCCACTGATGCTCAGCGACTAGGTTCTCGCCTGCCTTATCTTGCAAAATTATTGGATGAAGTAGCTCAAAAAATTAACTGCAAAGCCCAGAAAGCAATTCCCGATTCCCGCACTCAGCACAAAAAAGCAGTTCAAGCTTATGCTAATCAATCTTCTCGAAAGCATAACAACTACTAGGTATTATGCGGGTTTGCGGCTATCTCAACAAAATTTTATAATACAATGTTCCAAAATAGTCGGACTTGTGTGAATTTGCCTATATGGAAGTTGATGTTTATTTGCGCTTCTTTCTTGGCCTGATCTTTACCCTCTCTTTGATAGGGCTATTGTATTGGTTGGTTAGACGCTATGCGCCTAGCCGAATATTAGGCCGAGACACCATTGGTGATCGACTTACGATTAAGGAAGCTAAGTTCATTGATTCGCGAAATAAACTATTGCTAGTCCAGCGAGACAATACGGAACATCTCTTATTAATCAGCACACAGGGCAACCTTGTTATAGAACGTAATATCAAATCAAACACTAACCCTACTAGTTTTCATAGTTTATTAAATGATAGTTCTCCTGAACCAAGTTCGGGAAATGGCCGATGAAAAAGTCAGTAACCATCTTCATTACGCCGATGCTTGATAAGTTGTTTTTTTGGAAGCCCATAATTGCAGCGATTTTAACACTCTTAGCACTATGCATTTTACCGAAAGAGCTACTAGCCCAAACTTTGTCTCTGGATATTGGAGAATCTGGCGGATCAACAACGGCCCGGATTCTACAGATCGTCGCGCTAGTTTCAGTACTATCTCTTGCACCTGGCCTTTTAGTAACCATCACGTCCTTCACTAGAATAGTAGTTGTGTTATCTTTGCTCCGGACGGCGTTAGGAACACAACAATCCCCACCCAACGTTGTCTTGGTTAGTTTAGCACTCTTTTTGACCAGTTTCATAATGGCGCCAACGTTTGAAGAAGCATGGGACAACGGGGTTTCCCCCTTGATTGATGAAAAAATTGACGAGTTCGAAGCCTTTGAAAGGACAGCAGCCCCTTTTCATTCCTTCATGCTTAGACAAGTACGAGACAAAGACCTTGAGCTATTTCAACAAATCGCGGAAACCGATGAGACAGAGACCGGAAAAAACACACCCCTGCAAGTATTAGTGCCTGCATTTATGATTAGCGAACTTAGACGGGCCTTTGAAATAGGTTTCCTAATTTATCTGCCGTTTGTTATAATTGATATGGTAGTTTCATCAATTTTAATGTCCATGGGCATGATGATGGTTCCACCGATTATAGTTTCATTGCCATTTAAACTAATCTTTTTTGTTTTGGTTGATGGGTGGTATTTAATTGCAGGGTCTTTAGTAAAAAGCTTTGGACTGAGCTGATCGGTTTAAACTAATTTGAAGTTTAAGTTTGCAACTTTATTTATAACCCAGTCCTAGAAATTCAGATGATTTAATCACTTTTTTAATTAAAAGCGCTCAACGGTTTTGTCTTTAATTTCTCTCTGTAGCTGCTCAAAAATGCTTGAAATCTCCCTATCTCCTGAAATCGATTAGTTAGCGTGCTAAAATCACTCAAGTCACCTTCTGTTTTGTTAGTAATCAGCCGGAATGCCTCTCGATATCTTGAGTTATCCATTTGAGCCATGAATATCTGCCTAACTTTATTGAGCTGGCTGATTTGATCACTCATCGCCAGTGTTACAGACCAATTTAGTACCAAAGAAGCAACTTGATCATTAATTCGCCGGCCATCTTGGCCCGCTCGCCCTATTAATCTTTCAAAAACTTTAGATGCTTTTTCCCATTCCTGTGTGCGCCAATAGACGTCTGCTCTCAATAAATCTGCATCCGCACTTTCATCTGTTTTTAAAAGTTTAAGTGCTGTTTCACTATCTCCAAGTTCAAAGACGCTTCGAGACCTTAATCTCTTACGCTGGAGAGAAAGGTCGGGTTTAAGGCCTGGAGCAACACTTTCATCTAACGCTTCCAAGGCTTTCTCCGGTTGTCTGTCAAGTAACCGAATTAAAGCCAACCTACCACCCACCCTGGCCTTGGCAGAACCCTGAAGACGAAAACGTACTTGCCTATCAAGTAAAATAGCTGCTCTATCCAACAGATCAACTTCTACTAATCTATCTGCTAGACGCTGAATAATAAGATCTCCCCGCTTGCCTACGGGCGTTAATTCTCTAAATTGATCATAAAGAGATAACGCACTTAGAGGTGTCATTGAATCGGAAGTTCCATCTGTGTAGATTTTTGCAAAATGGTTTGTTAATTCTTTGGTTACTTCTCTTGCGAAAATATTGTTAGGAAAGAATACGACTGCTTGGCGCATCGACTTTAAGCCTGCTACAAAGTCGTTCTCTTCCAAATATAAATTTCCCAACCTACGTAATAAATCAAATTCCAGTTGATCTCCCCGCCAAGCAAATCGTAATCTTTCCAATTGCTCGATCGCCTCAGTCTTAGTGATGTTCATTTCTCTTAAACTGTGTTCAATTAAAGCCCTTTTAGACCTAACTCGGGACCACCTGTCCGAGCCATCGGCTAGTCTTCTCCAATAATTTAAAGCAGTATTAATATCGGCCGACGCATATAGGACGCGTCCCCTAAGATAATTCAATCTCGCTTGCTCCCCCGCAGTTGGTCGGCCTTCAGCAATCGCGTCAAGGAAACTACCAGCACCACGAAAATCCTCAGCTCTAATCGCAGCTTCCGCCGCCAGTAACGCTAATTGAGTAGCAAAATTGCGAGGATAATCGCCTGGTATTTCACCAGCGCGAGCAAAATGTTCAATCGCCTTTGCCCATTTTCCTTGTGCTGCGCTCGCTGCGCCACGCCATAATTCTGTTTCTGCGAACCCGTTTAAAGACCGGTGATCAAGATCTTCTTCTGACTCTGGAAACCGTCCAAGAGTAAATTGACATGCGCCGCGCAAAGCTCTTACGTCTGGCCGCCTAGCCAATTCTTCGTCAGAATTTGCTATTATCCGCAATAACCCCATGGCTTCCGCAGATAATCCTTTTGAAAAATAAAATTGCGCTAAACTTAACCTCGGAACGCTTCTTGATATAGTAGTGGCTTCGGAGATTTTCCGTTGAATTAACTGTTTCATATTCAAAAAATCTGCTGGGCCAGCTCCTTGCCTCCACGTAACAAGATTGAAAATTCTTCCCGGCGCTAAACCAGGAGGCAAACCATCTGTTCGGTAATTAACCAGAGCATTTTTCGACTTTTCAGAAATAACTTTGGAAATTTCGAGACCACGAAGTTTGCTGGATGAAATAGCAATACCATCAGGCATAATCCGAACTTCGAGTTGATCAATCAATGGCTGAACCACGAGTCCTTGAACGGACGGAAGAATTGTTAATTGACCGAACTGTCTCTTGCCATCCACACCCCTACTTAAAGGCGATAACGGTACAACAAATATTTGGTCTCCAACTTCAGGATCATGAACTATAACTGACCGGCCAATTCCCTCACCCAACACAAAAAGTCTTGGCCCATGAGGACTGGTGTGCTGAGTTTGGACAGTCAGACCTACGTCTGGTCGCATAGCCTGTGGCTGCAAATCCACGACCCAAGTATTTTCATCGCGCCAAACACTAGGTGCAATGCCTGCGACGAGTGGTATTCTTAACGCCGACCCTCCAGCAACAGCAATCTGTTGTGGGCGACCCATAATCTTTCCTCGGCTCGATCCCCCTTCGATAAAATTAAAGGTTACTGAAAGATCGAAAACCACCCAAAGAAAACCTGCTCGACGGAAAACAGCTGCTGGTACCGGAGTTGACCATTCGAATCTGACAGATGTCACATCTTCATTTTGAGCTAAACGAACCGGAAGGCGCGGACCAGAAATAGTAGCGTCTTCTAATGCGCGAAGATTAGCTGTTAAATTCGATGAGAAAGAGCTCGGTTGAGCGATATTACTGGACAGTCTAGCTCTATCAGAATCATTTTTTATATCAACAATCTCGTCTTTTTTTTCTGATTTCTCGAGAACTTCAGAGGCGTTGGCGCTAGAAATTGCTACTGCAATCGCCGCTATAGGTTTTTTAGGCTTTGTAATATCTGTTTTTAAGCTTTTTAGCTTTGACTTGTTTTTTTGATCAAGATTAATTGGCTTTTTTTGTGGAGCAACGCGCTCCTGGTTCTCATCAAACGATTTTTTTACCTTCCGTTCTATCGCTCTCTGCCCGGACACCAATCCAAATTTGGCGGCCAATTCATCTTTTGGTTTTTCTTCCGAAATGCCTTCGCCTTTTTTACTTTTTGTCTCTACATTTTCGTCCTTCTTAGACGTTAGCGAGGAGTTTGGTGATATTTTTTGTTTCTGACTTCTCGCTTGATTTGATTTTTTTATTAGATCTACAACCACTTTCGTACCAGAAATAAAATGCCGAATGCTAAACCTGTCAGGAAGCTGTATATTAATTTCAAGTCCACCGGTCGGGCTACTCTTAGTGCGGAAATTTTTAAACTTTCCAGAGAGCCTTTTCCGAATAGATGATTCATCTATTTTCGCATTTCGTTCAAAGCGAATCCTCACAAAGCCCTCTTTTTGGGAAAGATCGTAAGATGTTTTTTGGGGCCAATCAAACACCAACCGCTCATAGTTTGAGTGCTTACCCACACGAACTGGGAGAGATAAATTCGATTTAGCTACTGTTTTCCCCGCTTCCGTCGCCAAAATCTTAGTTGCGATTGCGTCACGGTCGCCAACGAGAATAACGATCTCATTTCCATGCTTTTGGGTTTGAAAACGATGCGGTCCAGTAAGGTTTATCACAACCTCACGTCCTCGGCTGTCCGCCGTTGCAGAAGCTACAAATTTTCCTAGTTTTCTTGCTTCCGATGCGACATCTCCTCGGATTGGATTAGAAAATTCAACTACCAAGGAGTTACCAAACCTCTGCGCAGAATATTTTATTGAGCCCGTCCAACTAAATCGGAGCAAATCGATTCCTTGAACCGATTCTGCAACTACAGTTGCGGTTGCCGGAGTAGACGATATCAGTGTCAACAACCATACGACCAAACAGCGTGATTTGATTATTCCACTAAAAATCTTCACCCATCTAGTCATTGCGAGTCACGATCAGAATAAATGATTAAATCGACGCTAGACAAACTATGTTTTTCATTGTTATTCAAACGTTGCCGCTCAAATTCTTCCCCTTTCTTTAGGTCAGCCCTCACTGCAAGTGGTTTACTATAGCCGGATCGGATTAAGGCTTCACCCACCGAAACTGCTTTAGCTAAAGAGCGGGTCCAATCATTTTCAGCAATATTATGCGACACAATATTTGCATCAGCCCGACCTACAATTTCTATTCGGTTTCTAATACTGGACAAAGTTTCTGAAATTGCAAATAAAGCCCGAGTTCCAGTGGGATTGATTTTATTAGAGTTAGATACAAAGAAAAGGTCATATGGCAAAGATATAAAAAGCTTTTCTTTTCCTTGCTTTATGAATGCTCCATTCAACGAAGATTCGCTCGCTAAGCCAGCTTCTAAAATTCTCTGGAGATAGCTTACACTAAGTCCCTTGTTCACTAGGGGTGATTCCCCTGTCACGGGCGAGTGAATTTCTTGTTTGTTTTTGTTTAATTTTTCGAATTTGGTGTCATTTAGAGAGGCCATGAACTTTTTCCATGGAGATGAATGTAGCGATGACATCGAATAGAGCATGATAAAAAAAACTAACAATAACGAGATTAAGTCCACGAAGGTCACGAGCCATATAGGGCCTTTACTGGATACAGTGGCAGTAAAAACCGTCCTATCACTAATTTTTTCAAAACAATTATTTGAGTGAACTTGACTCTCGACCATTCCCTCCTGTTCATATCGTCTCGGCATTTTTTATTCGTACCGTTTCTCTACTGCGTTAAATCGGAAACGGATATAGTCAGCATGACCAGATTCGTACCCAATTGATATATACGACCCCAATAGTCCACCCGCTGATGCAATTTTGGACACTATCTTGTTGACTCTTTCAAATAAAAGTCCATTTGCGATCACATCCGTTGAAAAATTTTTGTATCCAAACAATATTCTTACTTCCACGTTGTTCCGAAACTCGGGGCTTTTTAGGTTCGATGATATATCAAAGATTAATTTTTCAAGAGCTGGGCGAGGCCCAGCCGTATTTGAGATAAATACAAGATTGTTTGGGATGTCCACGAACACCTGATTGGAAGCTTGATCGACCTGAATTTGAATTTCTGGTAAAATTAAACCAAACATTTTTTCCAAACGTTTTACTAAAACAGAATCAAAAACAAGGCGCCCATCTTGACCAAGAAATTGGGCTCCTTCGCCGTTATCCCCTAAACTCGGAAAACTGGACCGCACACTCTTAATAACTTTATCGCTTTTTTCTACTTCGAATGTGGAAATAGAATTAAGGAAAATAAAAAACGCTAGCAACAACAAAACTAAACTTAAAAATAAAGGAAGGCTTCCAAGTTTTTCATTTCCATCCATAAGGGCGTTGTTGGATTTCATCTGATTCATCTTAATCAAAACGAGCTTGCTTTATGGGAGCAAAATGATTCCTAATTATTGAATGATTAGTATATTGCAACATATTATTCGCTTACCGTCCTACGTGTATGGAGTCGTGCAATTACGAAAAAATGCGAACTAATTTGAACGACATTGGAATTTAGAAAATTCATATAACCTTTTGCTTTAATTAACAAACGGAACCCTCACAAGATAGATTGGTTTTTTCATTTTAATTTTGGCATTTCACGGCGATCTGCAATCCTAGAGGATAATTCTTTCGCTTGGTTAGGACGCATATTTGCGAGAATCGGAGCAGATTTAGATGCCTTCATTCTATCGAATACCTCTAGTAGAATTTCCATGCTGAGCTCGTCAAAAATTCTCGCTGCGTCTTTCGGTTTCATTTTTTCATAAATAGATACCAAGCCGCTAAACTTTTGCTCTTCTTGCTTGTCATATTTCTCAATGAGAATTTCAATATTAGATTTAACTTGCTGTAATTCAGCGATTTTTTTGTCTATACGATCTTCCGCAGCGGTCAACAATCCCTCACGCTGCACCATCGTTTGTTCTCGTAAATCAAGTTCTTTGCGCCTTTTTGCAAGCTCTTGCAACAATTCTATTTCTGAACGTGTAAAAAGTACTGGGTCCAATGGTTTATCGTTATTCTGTTTCGCTGGTTGGGCTTGAGCCAAATTCAAACTTTTTTCGGATTGGGATTTACTAGCCGGCAAGGTATTTTGTGATTTTTGCTCAGCCTCGGCATAGGAAATCACGCTTACTTTGGATTGCTGCTTCCCAAACGAATCCAAAGTGAAAGTAATTTTCATAGAACCAATTAACAGAGCACAAACGATTAATATAGGAAGAATTCTGACATTATTTTTTATACCAACAAAGGTGCTTTTATCTAATATAGCTTTGTTTAAATCAGAAAATTTTCTATTGGAGTCCAATATATTTGTTTCTGCAAAAGTATTGGACTTGCTCCCATTCTCTTTCGGGACCCTCGGCTTGAGTTTAAAGCCAGTATCCTTCGCTGTGTTCGCAGATCGTTCATTAAAGCGTTTGGAAGGTACAGTACGCCCATTCTTATCATAACCCATTAACGTACCTTCCTTAAAGCCTTCAAAAGCTCTAGTTCTGCTTCCGAATCCGCCTCATTAACAAATTGCATATCCCTTTCAGGCTGCTGCTGATGATTTAAATCTTTCGGTATATCCGATTTGTTAGATAAATTGTTATCGGTTTG
>CAZADS010000052.1:0-28308 GCA_964483985.1 uncultured Thalassobaculaceae bacterium | reverse complement strand
GGTCGCATAAGAAGATTAGTCTGAAGCCTCTTGTAAAATTTGACGCTGACATCGAAATTTCGGCTAAGCGGATTGTCGTTTCGCCTTATATAATAGAAAACGCTGTTTTATTTGCTGGGGTGCATCAAGGAAAAGCCAAATTAGACAGGTTTTCTGGTAATTTTTTTGGTGGAAACCTATTTTGTTCTGGGAGCGTAACAGCAAAGCCGATTCCGGAAATTGAAATATCTCTAAAAATTGAACAAGCGCAGTTGAAAGAAATATTTGGGTTGAGAACGAACAACGAGCAACTCCACGGCATTGTTGACTATGATATGGTGATGTCCTCCCGTGGGAGCTCTCAATTTGAACTCGTGTCGGCTCTACGTGGCTCCGGTCTTTTTCAAATTATCGATGGTAAGATAGTGGGTATCGATTTGTACACTGCTAGTAAGCAATTGGAACAGGTTAGAGGTGCTGTTGAATTTTTGAAATTGATGCAGACCTCTTTCTCTGGGGGAGAAACACCTTTCGAAGCTTTAACGGGAAGTTATATAATCACGGATGGTATACTACGGTCGGATGATATCTCATTGGAATCCGTGGTTGCGGTTGGAGAAGGAATGCTAGCATATGATGTATCGCGACAATTTCTAGATCTAAAATCAAAACTTTGGTTGAAGCGCCATATCAATTCACCAGCAATTGGATTGTCCTACATCGGTCCTGTTTGGTCTCCCAGAATCGCAATGGAGACAGAGCGAATGCGCGCACATATAATCCAGAAAAATGATCAGCGGGAAATATTAAGAGATTTGCATAAATCTAGTCCAGAAGTAACTACGGATGATAAGATTAAATCTAATGAGGCTTTTAAAGGTATTTTAGAGGGTTTGCGAAAATGAATTATTTAGGAGAATTTTGTAATTTTCCTAATACATAAACTCGAATAGCGCTTGAAAGATTGCCTTTTCGGGTTTCATCAATTTCAGAAATAATTTGATTGACAGACTTTTTTTCGATCAACGCAATTTGCTTCAAGGCCTCCCAGAATTCTAGTTCTAGCGACACACTAGTAGCGTGGCCAGAAATTAATATGGAACGTTTTAGTGATAATTTTTTGAGAACCATCACTCACCATTGCGCCTGAAATATGCTACTAATTCTACATGAGGAGACCAAAGGAATTGGTCGATGGGCAGCACGCGGATCAATTTATAGCCTTTTGTTCTGAGAATTAGGGAATCTCTTTGAAACGTTTTCGGGTTACAGGAAACAGCAACAATTATATTGGGTGAATTTGCATCTATTTGATTCAGCTGTGATTGGGCACCGGCTCTAGGTGGATCTATTACTAATGCGTCAAAGTTTCTGAGTTCCGAACTGAGTAAAGGATATTTGCTTAAATCGCGGTTCTCTACCGTTATTTGGTCGTTAATACCTGCCTTTGCTGAAGCGTTTCTGATGGCAGTTGTGGCCAATGGATCAATTTCTATAGCATGAACTTTTGCAATTTTCTGCAGAGGAAAGGTGAGTGTTCCGCATCCGGCAAACAAATCGGCTATTCTTTTTGCGCCAACTACGCCCTGCAAAACGGCTGTAGTTATTATTTCTGAACTTTCACGAGTTGCTTGAAGAAATGCACCTCCTGGTGGCTCCACATTAACTTCGCCAAATCGAATCAGAGGTTTTCGCCGCACTATTATTGGAATCTGTTGTGCATCTTTTAGGGTTGCTATACGGACAGTTATTCGGGATAGGTCTAAATTTTCTGATAGTTTTGCCAGAGTGGTTAAACCTTCAAGGTTAGGTTCTTTTGGCAAAGTGATAAGAAGATCTATTCCATTATCAAGGATATTTGCCGAAACTCTGCCGATTTGTCCTTTTAGTAATAATTTTGTAAAGGGATATCTTAAAGCCTTTCCAAGGCAATTTAAAACAGGATTAAGTAGTGGGCACGTATGTATATTAATCAATCTATTACTGCCGCGTTCCTTGAATCCTATTAAAATTTTGTTTTTTATATTTTGAACGGTGAAATCAACTCGCCTCTTGTTGCCCTTACTGATGCAGATAAGTTTTTCCACTGTTTCTATTGGAAAGCCTGCGAGGCGCACAGCATTAACAACTTGCTCATGTTTCCAAAGTCGATAGGATGATTCTTTCCAGTGTTGTAAAGCGCATCCGCCGCATGATTCAAAATGCTCACAGACTGGGTCTATCCGATCACTGGACTTTTTTATGATATGCTGGAGATGATATGCTTCTTTTTGGCGGCTTTGTTTTAATGGTACAGCTTCCACCAGTTCGCCAGGAAGCGTTTTGGCAATAAATACAGGTTTGTGGGAACGGCGTTGCTTTTCTTCAAAACCAAAAGAGGAAACGCCATCTCCTTTCCTACCCATATAGTCGATATAAAACTGCATAAATTACCAATGCCAATTTTCTGATTCGTTATTCCAGCAGTTATTTTTTCAAAGCCTAATTATATTTAATTTATAAACAAATCGGAATTTAAATCGGAAACGGGCTATCAGTTTTGATAATTTTATCGCACTGGAAAGATTTTCGGATTGATCGCTGGAAAGAAAGCCAGCATGGAGGTTGCTTTATCTCCGATATTTTGAATTTCATGAGGAATTCGGGTTGGAATCAGTACTGAACAGGTACCATCATGATCTGCATCAATCTCAAATTCATCTCCATCTAGCGTGATTTTTATTCTACCTGATGCAAAAGTTATAGTTTCTTCCACTAAATGATAGTGCATGGGAATTAAGTCATTCGGCTTTAGTGGTTGTTCCCAGAGCTCACACGCTCCCGAGCCGTTATCCTGAGAAATAATTCGCGCAATTGGCAAGTTTGAATTTTTGGAAATAAAAACCTGTGCTTTATTATGAATATGGACGTGCATGTTGCCCTCTCAAAGGTTTGCATCCCGCAGGCGGTCATTAATAACGATACGAATCGTTTTTGAAGGGGCCTTCTGTAGCAACCCCTATATAGGATGCTTGTTCTTTTGACATCGTAGTAAGTTTAGCACCCACGCGAGTTAAGTGAAGTTCTGCTACCTTTTCGTCTAGTTTTTTTGGCAATACGTAGAGTTGTCTCTCGTATTTTCCAGGGTTATTCCAGAGTTCAATCTGGGCTAAAACCTGGTTCGTGAACGATGCACTCATTACAAAACTTGGATGTCCAGTGGCACAACCAAGATTAACCAACCGTCCCTCTGCCAGTAAAAGAATTCGTTTGCCATCTGGAAATTCTATTTCATCAACCTGCGGTTTTACGGGATGCCACTTTAAATTTCTTAGGCTGGAAACCTGGATCTCGGTATCAAAATGACCGATATTGCATACAATAGCTCTGTCCTTCATCCGACGCATATGTTCCAAAGTAATAATATCTTTATTCCCAGTTGCAGTGACAAAGATATCAGCTTTGGTGGCATAGTCGTCCATAGTTGAAACTTCGTATCCTTCCATAGCTGCTTGCAGTGCGCAAATGGGATCAACCTCTGTTACAATGACTCGTGCTCCTCCATTTCTAAGGCTAGCAGCTGAACCTTTCCCAACGTCACCGAATCCATTAACTACGGCTATCTTTCCGGAAAGCATAACGTCTGTAGCACGGCGGATGCCGTCTGTTAGGCTTTCCCTGCAGCCATAAAGATTATCAAATTTAGATTTAGTGACACTATCGTTGACATTGAATGCTGGAATCTGGAGTGTTCCTTCTTCTTGCATTTCAGCTAATCTAAGTACACCTGTGGTGGTTTCTTCGGAGACGCCTCGGACATTCTTTAATAAATCCGAATATTCTTCATGCATTATTTTCGTAAGATCGCCACCATCGTCTAAAAGCATATTGGGACGCCAACCGTTTGGTGCCTCAATTGTCTGTTTGATACACCATTCATACTCTTCCTCAGTCTCACCTTTCCAGGCAAAAACAGGAATGTTTTTATCTGCCATTGCGGCGGCGGCGTGATCTTGCGTTGAAAAGATGTTGCATGAACTCCAGCGGACCTCCGCGCCCATTTTTTTTAAAGTTTCGTTCAATTCCTCAGGTTGTTAAGTCATATGGAGGCAACCTATGTTTTTGGCACCCTCCAATGGATTTAACGGGCCGTAATCCTCTCGAATGGCGATTAGGCCAGGCATTTCGGTTTCAGCTATTGCGATTTCACGATGGCCCCATTCGGCCAAGGAAATATCGGCGATTTTATAGTCGGAAAACTCCATTATTCAGCCCTTCAGAAGGCAACTCCAATTTCGTTGCCATTCAGCAATTAAATTAAAAGTTAATTACGTGGCGTATAGCAGTGGGCCGACATTCGAGCAAGTGCTTGCGGGAGAAACAAGAGTTATGTGATAAATAAATTCTTTTAATGGGATGGGAAGGTTTTAAGTTTTCATTCTAATGAAAAAGACTTTTCTGAAACCTGTTACAGACGATTAACTTGAGTGTTGTAAATTATAAGGACCGCTAATCGACCACTTTTTGAGCTATTAAACATAGGATTTCATACATCAATGTTGCGCCCGCTAATGAAGTCAGTTGAGCGTGATCAAATGGCGGGGCAACTTCCACTAAATCGGCACCAACGAAATTTAATCCAGAGAAACCACGAAGAATCTGTTGGGCTTCTCGTGAGGTAAAACCACCAATTTCGGGAGTACCAGTGCCTGGGGCGTAACTTGGATCTAGCGCATCAATATCGAATGACAAATATACCGGGCTTTCCCCGACAATCCGGCGGACTTCTTGAACTATTCCTTTTATCCCAATTTCCTCTACCTCCTGCATAAAGATTACCCTCATTCCATTTCGGCGAGAGTAATCCCAACCGTCAGTAAAATTTTGTGCTCCTCTGATTCCAATCTGAATCGTACGTTTTGGATCGATTAACCCGTTTTCGACGGCGCGCCGAAATGGAGCGCCATGATGAAATTTAGATCCATGGAATTCGCCCCAAGTATCCGTGTGGGCGTCGATATGGATAAGACTAATCGGTTCTTTTTTACTTATTGCACGGAGGATGGCAAAACTAATTGAATGATCGCCACCAGCTGCAAGTGGGACAGCCCCAACTTGGATGACGTTTTCAAAAAATTTAGTGATGTCATCATTTGATTGATTAATGTCGAAAATACGAGAAAATGGAACGTCGCCTATATCAGCAACACGCGCCATCGTGTAGGGATTTTGGCCAGTTACGTGATGAATTTTTCGGGTCATTGAAGATGCATTGCGAAGTTCTCTGGGTCCATGCCGCGCCCCAGGTCGGTTTGTAACTCCTCCATCGTAAGGTACGCCAATTATTGCAATGTCTAATCCCGTGGCATCAGCGTGAAGTGGTAGCGTCATGAATGTGGGTATTCCCATGAATCGGAGTGTTGAATGCGAATCGTCGATGTCGTGCATGTGTGCTTTCCTGAATTAATGACTTGCTATTAATCTATCCCCTAATTCAGACAATTCCGTTTGACTTGCATTGGCGAACGCGAACCTTAAATAAGATTCTTGATTCTCACCGAAAAAAGTACCTGGCAGGCAAAGAATATTTTGCTTTTTAGCTAGCATTTTAGCAACAGATTTTGCTTCTAAATTATCAAAAGGGTGCTTGACGTAAGCGAAATAGGCACCGCAGGATATCAAGTCGTAGTCCAAATTAATATTTTTGAAAGTTTCCCTAATGGTTTCTCGCCTAGCATGGATAACCTTTAATTTATCCTCAAGCCATTTATCGAGGTGAGTAAGCCCATAAAGTGCAGCGTCTTGGGAGATTCGTGAGGCACAAATAGATAAAGTATCCATGATTTTTGTTGTTGCTTGGATGATTTTTTTACCAGCGATGATTGAGCCTACTCGATATCCAGGAAGACTGTATGATTTTGAAAAACTGTAAAGTTGTATAAATGTATCATCCCAGTTTGAGGTTTGAAACAAGCCATGTGGTGGCCCTTGTTCACTGAAATCTTTGTAAGTTTCATCAAGGACCAAGGCAGTATTGTGCTCGCTTGCGAGTTCGTAAAATGCCTCAATCGTGCTGGATGAATAAATTGCGCCCGTCGGATTGTTGGGTGTTACGAGAACAATAGCACGAGTTTTGTCGTTTATTAGATTTTTAGCCTCATTGACATCTGGGATTCCATATAGATCAGGTCTAAAACTTAGAGGTACGATTTTTACTCCAAGCATGCGGAGCCACATTGCGTGATTAAAATAATGTGGGATAGGTAACATAACTTCGTCACCTGATTCCGCGAGTGCTAAAATAGATAGGCAATAGGCTTGATTACACCCAGCTGAAATCAGTACATTTTCGGAATTTATCTTGCCACCATGAGATTTGTTCATGCTAGTGGCGAGAGCCGATCTTAGTTGCGGTATTCCAGCGATAGGGGCGTACTTGGAAGTCCCGGATAATCGGACTTGATTTGCAAGAAATGCACAAAGGTTTTCCGCAGGAGGATAACTTGGTACCGCTTGAGCTAGGTCCATAAGCGGTTTTTCTATCGGAAATGTTCGATTATCAATCCATGATTGGGCCTCGGCAATAGGAGGCTCGATTGTGCGCTGCACATTTAAATTTATCTTTAAAGTCATAGCCTGCCTATTGGATAAGATAGTTTATATTATATCAGTTCTAAGGAGATAAATTCAAAAACGTAAATTTGTTCACGACCAGAACGCTAAAAAATGAATGTGGGATATTACATTGTTTAAATCTTTTTAAATTTAACATGCCGGTAGTGATGTCAAGTGTGTTTGTATCTGTTCAGAGATCCCTATGTCGAACTGTGACGGAATGTCCCTTATTGTCAAGCCATTGCGCTAAGCGCTCTGCAACGAATACGGATCGGTGTCGACCGCCGGTGCAACCGACCCCGATTGTTAAATAACTTTTTCCCTCATTTATGAAGCGTGGTATCAAAGGATTTACAAATTCGGTTAGTCCTTTAAAAAAATCATTATAAAACGCGTCTTTTCCAATAAACTCGGAAATGCGCTTATCCCTTCCATCGAGTTTACGTAAATCTTTACAATAATGGGGATTAGAAAGGAAGCGGACATCAAATATCATATCCGATTCTCTTGGAATTCCATTTCGGTACGCAAAGGAATTAATCGTTATAGTTAAAGTCCTTGAACTTTCGATTTTAAGGCCAGCTGTTATTGTAATCCTAAAGTCGGGGAGGCTGAGATTAGATGAATCAATTATTACATCAGCTCGTTGTCGAATTTGAGTCAATAGATTTCTTTCTATCCGTATTCCGTCCGATACGGGCCTATCAACGGCAAGCGGATGGCGTCGTCGGGTTTCTGTAAACCGGCGTATAAGAACATCGCTATCGCATTCGAGAAAAACAATCGAAATGAATAGACTATCGCGTTTTAAAAGATCTAATGTTTTAATTAAGCCTGCAGGGTCAAAATCTCTGGTCCTAATGTCAATTCCTATCGCAACGCTTTTTTTAATTGTGGTTTCTTTTGTATTCATTGAAAAAGGAGCAAGAAGGGCTGGGAGCAAAGAAAGTGGTAAATTATCGACCGCTTCAAAACCATTGTCTTCCAAAATTTTTAAACAAGTTGTTCGACCAGCCCCGGAGAGACCTGTTACTAGTATTACTCTATTGGTGGAGGATTTTGGCATTTGGTTTTATACATTTCGTCCGGTTGATGAATTAGTTTCTTCTCTAGATAATGTGAAGATGAAACGTGCACCGATGATTTCACCAATCTCACTATAGTGATTCTCAGCCCAAATTTTTCCATAGTGTGCTTCCACAATTTGCTTGCAAATTGAAAGGCCAAGTCCGGAATGAATACCGAATTTTTCTTCTTTTGGTCTTTCCGTATAAAACCTGTCAAAAATAGTCTCTAGCTTAGAATCTGGAATGCCTTTTCCTTCATCAGTTACTGAAATCACCACTTCAGGGCCTATCAATTCTGCTAAAAGGACTATTTTACCTTGGTCGGGTGAAAAAGTTATAGCGTTATTAATTAAATTCTGAAGCACTTGGACTAGGCGGTTTTCGTTTCCATATACCGTTAAAGCTTCGTTATCCGTATTAATTAAACAAATAAGTTGATCGTTTTGGATCTGGTCGGTGGACACATAGATATTTTTCATGGTTTCTAGCATACGTCCAATATCAATCTGATTAATGGCCTCTTTGCTCAATTGTGTATCAATTCGCGAAGCTTCGGAAATATCGTTAATGAGGCGGTCCAAGCGATTTACATCATCTACTATAATTTTGAATAGCTTTTCTCGTCGAGCGGTGTCATCGATTCGGGATGCAGTCTCTACAGCACTACGAACGGAAGTTAGTGGATTTTTAATTTCGTGAGCAACATCTGCGGCAAACCGTTCTATAGCATCCATCCGTTGCCACAAATTTTCTGTCATTTCCCTAGTCGCTCTTGCCAAGTCGCCAATTTCATCGTTGCGTTCTGAGAAGTCCGGAATTGAATGTTGCCTGTCCCGCCCAGTTCTTACTTTTTCGGCCGCTGTGGCAAGTCGTTGAATAGGACGTATAATTGAACTTGCAAGGTAGAGCGAAAGAGCTACCGTTATAGCTAACACTAGCCCGAATAACCCCAATATTTCTAAACGAACCAGCTGGACTGCCTGATCAATTTTTTCCCCTTTAAGCGATAGAAGCAGGGCTCCAAACACTTGTTTATATTTTTGAATTGGAACAGCTGCTGTTAGTATTAGGCCGCCATTTGCAGTCGTCCTGACAGTTTTGCTCGAAGAACCTCTAAGAGCTTGTATTACTTCGGGATACTGATTTGCTCTTTGGCGCGCTAATTCTCGGTAGATTGGAAGGTCACTACGCTGGGGTAACCAATTAAAAATGTTTTTGTAGATTTGAGTAATAAATTGCTCTCCGAAATAACGCGAAGATATTGGGTCTAGGGGCCGTATTTGTACTACTCGGCCTGAACGGCCTAAAGCTATACTGTCGACTAGAAGTGAGCCCTCTCCAGCAAATACTCTTGCTCGGGTTGGCAAAACGCTGTTTGATCTCCGTATCATTTCGCTAACCATAACTGAGGATAGCATATTACGATTGCTGAGATCTGGTTTAATGGCCACTTCGCTTAGGGTTCTTGAAAATAAGGCGGCTTGGTGTGATAACGTTTCGAGTTCAGTATGAATTAACGCGTTTTGGTACCGATCTAAATATAATACTCCGACGAACAAAATACCTACTGCAAAGATATTTATCGCCAAGATTCTTAGAGTAAGTTTCGATAGACGTCCTCTTGGTTTACCAAAGCGATTGATATTAAGTGGCTTTACTGAGTTCGTTGGGGATTGAGGTTTGATTTTCCGCTTAGTCACTAGTTTTTAATCTTATACGTTGATTGGCCTAGCTGCAGCTGTGTCCTTATATCTGTATCCTACACCGTAAAGAGTCTCGATTTGATCGAATTCAGTATCAACGGTTTTGAATTTTTTTCTTAGCCGTTTGATATGACTATCAATGGTTCTATCGTCAACATATACGGAATTCCCATAGGCTGAGTCCATCAATTGATCGCGATTTTTAACATGGCCGGGCCGAGACGAAAGGGATGTCAAAATTAGAAACTCTGTCACTGTAAGGCTTACAGACAAACCTCTCCAAGTGCAGAGATGTCGGGATTCGTCGAGAACCAAATCTCCTCTTACTATAACGTTATCATCTCCCAAAGGATCATCGCCGTGGTCGAGTGCTTGTCTTCTAAGTAACGCGCGGATTCGCTCAATCAAAAGCCGTTGAGAAAACGGTTTTGTAATGTAATCGTCTGCTCCCATACGCAGACCCAGAACCTCATCGATTTCGTCGTCCTTTGAAGTAAGGAAAATGATAGGAATGGAAGAAAATTTACGCAATCGGTTGAGTAGTTCCATCCCGTCGAGTCGTGGCATTTTTATATCTAGGACTGCCAATTCAACTGGTTGTTGACTTAACCCACGGATGGCTTCTTCACCATCTTTGAAGGCGCGGACATTGAAGCCTTCGGATTCTAGAGCCATAGTAACTGAAGTAAGAATATTTTGGTCATCGTCGACTAGTGCAATGCTATGTCCCATACAGACTATCCTATTTTTAATGGATTCATCACAAAGTATAAACAGCATATATTGAGCGAGAAATTGGGCAAAGTTGTGACTCTATTTTGGCAATATTTAAGTGATACGCTCATTTAAAGTTTATTAAAATAAAATAAAACTTCCTATGATTTAAATTAATTATAAATTATTTCTTTTTAGGGAAAATTTTTAACGTTAAATTAAACAAATTTGAATTTAAAATTGATCTTGTCTAATACAGGTCTTCAACAGATGTTATATGCAGAGACAATCGCCTAAAGGGAATAGTGTATGTCAATATGTCACGGCCCCAGCAGAATGCTGTTATTCTCTAATGGTTATTTAAAGTGTTATAAATTTGATTAGTTGATTTTTATGAACAATGCGCCAACCATATATCCCCGCTGATTCTAAATACTTCGGGTATGTGCTAGGCGCTTTAAGTATATGAGCTGGAGAAAACGGTGGAAAAAACCGGCGGATCTATGAGCCGAGATACGTTACAAAATCATGGGTTGTCAAACTTGGCGAGAACTCATTGGAATTTGAGTGCGGCTGCACTGTACCAAGAATCGATTCTCCGAGGAGAGGGGACGGTTACTTCGGGAGGAGCTCTAACGGTTGCCACAGGTGTTCATACCGGACGTTCACCAAACGATAAGTTTATAGTAGATACTCCGAGCGTTCATGATCATATTGATTGGGGAGCTGTCAATAAGCCGATTTCTTCGGAAATTTTCCAAATGATGCATGAGCGTGTAGCAGCCTATTTTCAAGGGCGAGATGTATTTGTGCAAGACAGTTTTGCTGGGGCCGATCCAACTTATCGATTAAAAATACGGGTAATTACCGAATCCGCTTGGGCGAGTTTATTTTCACGAAATATGTTTATTCGCCCATCTGTTGAGCAAAAAACAGATTTCGCACCTGATTTTACAATATTACACGCCCCTGGATTGGAGGCTCGTGGAGTCAAAGATGGGCTAAATTCTGAAACTTTTATTTTAGCTAATTTCGATACAAAAATGATTTTAATAGGTGGGACTAATTATGCCGGCGAAATAAAAAAATCAATTTTCGGCATTTTAAATTACTTATTGCCAGAACAAGACGTAATGCCAATGCATTGTTCTGCTAATATTGGCCCAAACGGGGATTCGGCTATTTTTTTTGGCCTGTCAGGAACTGGAAAAACAACATTATCAGCGGACGGGAAAAGAACCTTAATTGGCGACGATGAACATGGCTGGTCGGCAAATGGAATATTCAATTTTGAGGGTGGTTGTTACGCAAAAGTGATAAATCTTTCTCCTGCGGCCGAACCTGAAATTTATTCAACCACTCAACGTTTTGGAACAGTTCTTGAAAATGTTACTTTTGATTCGTCAACCCGAGAACTTGATATGTCTGATGACAGTTTAACCGAAAATACTAGGGCTTGTTATCCATTAGATTTCATGAAAAATGTCAGTGCCACAGGCCTTGCAAATCATCCTGATAATATAATCCTGTTAACCGCGGATGCATTTGGTGTTTTGCCTCCCATCGCGCGATTGACTCCCGAGCAAGCAATGTATCATTTTCTATCTGGTTATACAGCCCGTGTAGCAGGAACCGAAAAAGGAATGGGAACACAACCAGAAGCAACCTTTTCAACGTGTTTTGGCGCTCCATTTATGCCGCGCCGGCCTACGGTATATGGCGAAATGCTTCGGGATCGACTCGATCGTCATGGTGGTTCATGTTGGTTGGTTAATACAGGTTGGTCTGGGGGAACCGCCGGTGATGGTGGGAAAAGGATGAAAATTGCTTATACTAGGGCGATGGTTCGCGCTGCTTTAGATGGTCGATTGGATTCTGTTCCATTGAATAGACAAAATCGTTTTGGGTTGAGTATTCCAGAGAACTGTCCTGATATTCCGAGTAAAATTCTTCAACCGCGGGATTCCTGGCGGAATAAATCTAGGTATGATGAAATTGCAACTCGGCTTTGTGGTCGATTTCAAGAAAATTTTAAGCGGTTTGAACCTTACGTTGGAGATGCTGTTCTAGCTGCAGCCATACAAACTGCAGCTTAAATTAAAAATTGCATAATTATGCTTTGGTAAACTCTCTTAAGGACTATGAGGTATGAGAGTTCTAATTGTCGGTGGCGGTCCTGCGGGTCTATATTTCGGCGCTTTGCTTAAACGGTCCTTTCCAGATTATGACATCGAATTGTTCGAACAAAACCCTGCCGGAGCGACGTATGGTTTCGGTCTTGTATTCTCGGAGTTCGCATTACATTTCTTAAGAAAATTCGACTATAATTTATATAGCAAAATAAATAGTAGATTAGAGACGTGGCGAGATTTGACGTTGGTTCATAGAGGTATGCCCGTAATTATAGATGGCAACGGGTTTTCTGGAATTAGTCGTCTTGATTTTTTAGGGATTTTGGAAGAATTCTGCCGTGATGTTGGTGTTCACGTAAACCATGGGCAGCCCGCGCCAATAACAAATTCTCATGAATTTGACCTTATAGTTGGTGCAGACGGTATAAATTCGAGTGTTAAAGATTTATATGCCCAACTTTTTAAACCCGTAGTAAATTTAAGAAGTAATTGGTTCGCGTGGTTTGGCACTAAAAAACTATTCGACACTCTTACGCTTACATTTAAACAAAATAAGGATGGCTATTTTGTTGCTCACCACTATCGTTATAATGCTGATCTAAGTACCTTTATAGTCGAATGCGATAGGAATACTTTCGGGAACTCTAAATTATCAGAAATGACGGAGGAACAAAGCCGAGCGTATTGTGAAAATCTGTTCAAAAGTGATCTCAACGGTTGTAATTTAATATGCAACAAATCGGATTGGCGACAATTTCCCCTAGCAACTGTAGAAAATTGGTCAAGTGATAATATAGTTTTGATTGGTGACGCTCTTCGTTCTGTGCATTTTTCTATCGGATCGGGCAGTCGCTTAGCTTTAGAGGACGCTATAGAACTCTGGCGATCATTGGTACAGTTTCCTGAAGATATTTCGAAAGCTTTGATTGGATTTGAAAGAAACAGGAAGTCGGGAATCCAAAACCTGTTCAATGCTGCTAGAGGCAGCATGCTTTGGTACGAAGGTTTGGCAGAAAAAATGCGACTTTCACCAATGGATTTAGCATATGATTATATGATCAGAAGCGGCAGGCTGGATGATGGGCGTTTACGAAGAACCTCTCCGAAGTTTATGTCGGCTTATGATCAATTTCGAACTAAGACCAATTTACGAATATGAAACTGTTAGGGATGCTTAATGTACGACTTATTATCTGGCCTGCGAATTGTAGAAGGATCGGCTTTCGTAGCAGCGCCTTTGGGGGGCATGACGTTGGCTCAACTTGGTGCAGAAGTTATTCGTTTTGATCCTATTGGTGGAGGATTGGATTATAAACGCTGGCCATTGGATAAAAATGGAAAAAGCCTTTATTGGTTAGGATTGAACAAAGGTAAAAAATCCATTGCCATAAATTCACGAAATCAAGAAGGGCAAGAGCTCATAAAATCCTTAATTTGTGCAAAGGGGCAAGATGGAGGGGTGTTTTTAACCAATCACCCTCCTGGAGGACCTTTTGGCTACGAAGTACTTAAGGCCATTAGAAGTGACATAATAATGCTAAATATTTTAGGGAGTCATGACGGAAGCCCGGCTGTCGATTATACTATCAATTGCGCATTGGGTTTTCCTTTTGCTACAGGTCCACGTAACTACACAAAACCGATTAATCATTTGCTGCCTGCCTGGGATTTGATCACAGGAGTTATGGCAGCAACTGGTATTTTAGCGGCCGAACGAAAACGTAGCAGGATAGGGAAGGGTGAGTTGATCCGTCTCGCTCTATCCGATGTTGGACTGTGGGTTACCAGTGCTCTTGGGCATTTGGCTGAAGCCAAATTACTCAATCGGAATAGAACTGCGGATGGCAACCATGTTTACGGAGCATTCGGTCATGATTTCGTTACTGCAGACGGTCGGAGGATTATGATAACAGCGTTGACAAAAGCACAATGGGGGCGTTTGAAGCGGACTGTGGAGATTGAAAATACTATCTTGAAAATAGAGCGTAAGGAACATATTAGTCTGGATGATGAAGGACATCGCTACAATTTTCGGGATGTAATAGTCGGCTTAATAAATCCCTGGGTAGAGGTTCGGAATTTTTCGGCCGTAAAAAAGGCTTTGGATGATTCTGGGGTGCTCTGGGGGCCATATCAAACTTTCACCGAGCTTGTTAAAAAAGATCCTCGATGCTCCCTTGATAATCCTATGATGGAGTTAATTAGCCAGCCGGGTATCGGTGATATTCTGGCTGCTGGGTTGCCCTTAAGATTTTCTGAGTTGGCTCAATTGCCGTTAAAACCCGCTCCTGTCCTTGGAGGAGATACCGATCATATATTAGCGGATTCTCTTGGTCTTCCCGATCACGTGATATCAGATTTGCATGACCGCGGAATCGTAAGCGGCCCCGCCCCGTAGACAAATTCAAAAATTTCTAATGACGCCATGTATTCTCTAAATCTCTTTTTTGTAACCATTCCGCAAACAGATCGGTTGTATAACGAAAATTAACCCAATCGTAATCGAGAACGCCTTCGTTGTAGGTCTTAAAAAACTTCGGAAAATACTTTATCCATCGCTGATGTCGCATTGGAAAATGCAAATACGGAATAAACGCCATTTGTTGCATGGCCAAATTGTAAGCAGGTGGACCGTGTTTATGCAAAATGTATAGAGCAGAGGCGAGAGCTGTTCTATCGGCGCCTCCAGAACATTTTAACAGGATAGGCCGATTAGCACTTTCGAATGCTGAAACCAGCTGTAGTAATGTCGATTGTTTTGGCAATCGACGAGAATGCAGAGGTATATCTAAATGAATAACGCCGAGGTCTCTGCATGTTTCTATTTCGGAGTGATACCAGATTGATTCCGGATTGGCTCCACGCAAATTGATCACTGACGCTATGCGGTAAAATTCTAATAGAAACGAAATGTGGTTTCCATACATTTGCGCCGATCGAAAGATTTGGCTGTCCACTTGATGCCAATTGTATATTCGCGCCAAGATATGTTTTTGCAACAACCGCATCTGGTTTCCCTTTAGGGGAGCCAAGTAGTTGGATCGACAATGAACTGCTCGCGGCTAACGGAATTTTTTACTTTATGGTTTCCCCCTTCTTCCGCTGGGGGGAACCAAATCCAAGGAATTTCTTTCTCCGTAGCATATTTGAGCTGTATTTTAAGTTTTCGGTCCTGATGGTACTGCTCGACCTTGAATCCACGATTGCGAAGTAGTTGAGCCGTTGCACGAACTAATTCGTAAGAAGCCCCAAGCGTATGTGTTACTAAAATTTGAGTAGGGGATTTTCGAGTGGCCGTAATTCGACCTTCTCGCATTAATTTTGAGAAAATACGACTTAGACCAATAGAAATACCTATGCCTGGAAGACGTTTATTCGCTAGATCACCTACTAAATTATCATAACGCCCACCGCCGCAAATTGTTGGAAATTCTGGAAAGTCTTTGAACTTTGCCTCATAAACAGTACCTGTATAGTAAGCTAATCCTCTAGCGACAGACAGATCAGCAATGAAAGGACGATCTGGAAGCTTTTCCAATTCTTGCATTACGAAATGTAATTCTTCAACTCCCTCTTCCAGCAAATCTGAACGGACCCCTAAATCTAATATTTGCTGAATAACGGACGTATTATCTCCTCGTATTTTTGCTAAATCCAATATCTGCTCGACAAGTTTACCATTAATACCCATTTCATTGGCTAATATAGCCCCTACGCCCTGATGGCCAATTTTATCCAACTTATCAATTATTCGAATTACACTGTCTGCTTCTCTGATGCCCAGACCAGTGTAGTACCCTTCTAGAACTTTACGATTATTTATCTTAGTTCTTAATGGGCCTGCTCCTATAGCTTCCACGGCCTCATGCATAATAATCGGTATTTCAGCATCAAAATGCAAGGGTATATCCCTTGTGTCCACGACGTCGATATCGCATTGGAGAAATTCCCTAAAACGACCATCTTGCGGCCTTTCTCCTCTCCAAGCCTTTTGTATCTGATAACGTTTAAAGGGAAATGTTAAATCATTTAAGTTAGCAGCGACGTACCGGGCCATGGGAACTGTCAAGTCGTAATGTAACGCATATGAGGGCTCGAAAATCTCATCTGGCTCATCTAGCAGGCGGCGAATTGCATAGATTTCTTTGTCGGTATCGCCCTGTTTTAGCAAGATATCAATGGGTTCGACTGAACGAGTTTCGATCGAAGTGAAACCGTAGCTCTCAAAGGTAGTTCTTAACTTATCAATCCATTCGAGCTCTATTATACGATGTTCAGGCAATAATTCAGGAAAGCCACTAATAGATCTTAAATTTTCTTTCGAAGTTGGTGCGCGTCGGTAAGTTGAAGACATAGGGACATTTATACCATTCAGTGATGTATTAATATTTCCTAGAAATTATTAGCTAGTTTTCACTAAAGTCACCATTTCGCAAATAGTATTCCAAGAAGCAAGAGTTGCCTTAATGAGGTTTACCTTATTAGTTGTTAATTTCTTTTACGATATACAAAATATGGCTGTCTCAGTATTAGTAGAAATCATTGTAGTAAACGATAGTAAATATTTTCCGTTATTACATCCCAATTGGATATTGGTCTAGTTGTAATACTGATTTGGTTCCACTTAGCTTAATCTGCCAACGGTATTAAATGTGCAATAGTATCTGAAATTACTGCAAATAAACTGTAATTATTTGACCTGAATAACACTTTGGGAAGATCTGAGGCAAGCGTTGGTTATTTTTGTTTATCTTCAGTTGATCCAATTAGTAAGGGAATTGTTCTCTGGGATTTTCTCTGTCTTTCGTCATTCAGCTCCATGTGTTGCAAAATATTTATTATCGTTTACGTAAGCACTCGAAAATAAGAACATAGAATTACAAGGAGGAAATGCTGTTGAAATTGACTTTTTCGCAGCGAAAACGGCAGATCTTTCAATTGGTTTTATTTCCAAAGGCAAAGGCTATCGGTTAAAATTCACGCTAGCCGCGTGTTGTTTTCTGCAACCACCTTAGTCACTGGATGTAGTATAGCTACAATAACTTTTCTTCCTTCAATGGTTAGGTGTTTAGCCCTATTTGTAATCGGTTTACTTGGTATATTAATTGTTGTTTTGCGTATATTAACAAAAGCTTTAGGAACGAACGAATTTTGATCATTTTGTTTGTTATAATCACAGAAGGTAAAATTAACATCCCTGTGGATCAAATATTCATTCCGCCCATAGCGATAATAATATTCCAATGCTTTTTTGAAACTGGGACGACAGATAGTCTGGATTGCCGAACTAACCCAAAGTCTATTAAACGCTCGTCTGATTTTATATCAGAAAGTAATACCGGTTTTCTCAGTGGTTCCACGGCTTTTACGTCTACCATGCCAAAAATATTTTTAGCATCAGTGGGATCAGGATAATATTCGTTTATCACCTCAACTATTCCCACAATTCTTTTTTCAGTTACTGAATGATAAAAAAATCCATGGTCCCCGATTTTCATCGATTTCATATTATTGGCGGCTTGGTAATTTCTCACACCATCCCATTCCGCGCCCTTTTGCCCCTCTTTCACTTGATCATCCCAAGACCATTTTTTTGGTTCAGTTTTGAAAAGCCAATATGCCATCATTTTACTCCCTAAATGCTATTATAAATTATCGTCGAATTCCCTTCGAACAGGGCGATTCATAAGCCCTTCAATTGCCGTATGAATGGGGCCATCGTGATGTATTATATTATTCACAGTCTCGCAAATTGGTAGCTCTATCCCCAAAGCTTCTCCACGTTGTGCGACCGCGATAGCACTATGCCACCCCTCCACTAACTGCGCGGATGCATTTATCTGTTTATTATTAATATTTCCTTTGGCTAAAGCCTCGCCAAAACGAAAGTTCCTAGATTGTGGACTGGAGCAGCTCAGTACAAGGTCTCCGAGGCTCGCTAAGCTAGAAGTTGTTGCAGAATACCCACCTAGCGCTAAGGAAAACCTGTTAACCTCTGCTAACCCCCGTGTTATTAAAGCAGCCCGAGTATTTTCTCCAAAACCTAACCCCGTTGATATACCGCACGCTATAGCTAAAATATTTTTCAACGCACCGCCAACCTGCGCCCCAATCAAATCGGTTGAGGCGTACGGTCGAAAAGTTTTTGATTGAAGTGTTTTGGCTAAATCAAGGGCAATTCCTATTTCTTTGAAGGCAATTGTTGCAGCGGTTGGCATTCTTTGAATGGCTTCCACAGCAAAAGTGGGTCCTGATAAGCAACCGATGGAATGGTGGGGTAAAAGATCATGCAATAATTCGGACATCAGGGAACCGGTACCTATTTCTAATCCTTTGGAACAACAAATAATAGGAATTTGAGGTTTTAAAAAGCCAATTAGTTCCTTGACTACATTGCGGACTGATTGAGCTGGGACAGCGATTAATAAGGCGTCGCTGTCGGATATATCTGTTAGGTTAGTAGTGGCATTAATCTTAGGGTCAAGTGATGTGTCTGTTAAATAAGTTGCGTTTTCATGGTTTTTATTGATAGCAGCTATAGTTCGAGCGTCTCGGCCCCATAGGATTACGTCATTTCCCGCTAATGTGGCTAGTTGAGCAAGAGCCGTGCCCCATGCTCCCGATCCGATTATAGAGAGTTTTTTGATGTTCATTTTTTCTCTCCACCAAAAAATGGCATATGTGAATATGAATCTAATGGCCACCGTGGTCGGGGAGTAAAATTAAAATCGTCCATGGATCCGATACGCAATCTTTCTAAACCAGCCCAAGCGATCATGGCTGCGTTATCGGTGCAAAATTGTGGTGGTGGGACCACAAAATCCATATTGTGGCGTTTGGCAAGGCGGTGTAGGGCTTTTCTGATCTCGTGGTTAGCGGCAACTCCGCCGGCGGCGACCAATGTTCCGGGGATATTATGAATCGATTGAAAAATCTTTATTGCGTTAGAGCCACGATCAACCAAAACTTCTATAATTGTCCGTTGAAACGAGGCAGCAAAATCAGCCACGTCGCACTGGGTGATTTTTTCAAACTCTTTCACTTTGTATCGGATGGAGGTTTTCAACCCCGAGAATGAGAAATCGCAGCCTGGTCGACCCGTCATTGGTTTAGGGAGATCAAATCTGGTTTGATCTCCTTTTTGAGCAGCGATCTCAAGTGCCGGCCCACCTGGGTACCCAAGACCTAGCAACTTAGCGGTTTTATCGAACGCTTCTCCTATTGCGTCGTCCATCGTGGTACCTAATCTTCGATAAACTCCCACACCTTCTACTGATAAAAGTTGAGAATGGCCGCCTGAAATTAGAAGTAATAAGAATGGAAATTGAATGTCATCAGTTAATCGTGCTGAAAGAGCGTGTCCTTCGAGATGATTAACTGCGATGAAAGGCAGGTTTTGGGCTAGAGCGATACTTTTAGCCATGGCGGTACCGACCAATATTCCTCCAATTAATCCAGGTCCTCCCGTGGCTGCAATGGCATCTAGTTTGTTAAAAGTAATTTCAGCCTTCTCTATAGCGCGGTTAATAATAATATCTAGGTGTTCGATATGTGCTCTTGCCGCTAATTCTGGAACTACACCGCCAAATTTGCTATGCTCTTCGTATTGGGAAAAGATTATGTTTGATAGAATGGAACGCGCACCGGTCACTACTGAAGCGGCGGTCTCATCGCAGCTTGATTCTATTCCAAGCACCGTTATATTGCGGAAATTAGTTGAAGCCCTTTCTATTATTGATTCGGACATTTTCGTTTTCCTCCTTCCCTTGCCTCCATCGCCAGTTTACAAAAACAGTCTATGCTAATTCAGAACAAACGCGCGGCTTTAATCCGCATTGGAACCAGGGGTTCTAAGCTTGCTTTAGCTCAGGCAGAAGAGTTGCGTATGCGACTAATTCAGTCTAACGACATATTAAAGGAGCCTGATGCTATTCAAATAGTGGTTATTAATACCACGGGAGATACTGAAATACATAGAAGGTTAGCGGATATAGGAGGTAAAGGACTATTTGTAAAAGAGGTTGAAGAGGCATTACTTGACAGACGAGTGGATGTAGCTTTGCATTCAATGAAGGATGTAGAAACAGATTTGACGGCCGGCACAGAAATCTGTTGTATTTTGCCGCGTGAAGACGTGAGAGATGCGTTCCTGTCCCACATAGCCGATCATTTTAATTCGTTGCCTAAAGGCGCTTTAGTTGGAACTTCATCCGCAAGGCGCGCGGCGTTTATAAAGAATCAACGCCCAGATCTTAAAACGATTCTTTTTAGAGGTAATATTGATACTCGAATCGCAAAACTCGATTCAGGTCAAGTAGATGCAACATTGCTGGCCGTTGCCGGTCTAAAACGTTTGGGTCTTCAAGGTAGGGTTTCATGTCTGCTCGATTTGGATGAAATGCCACCTGCCGTGGGTCAGGGTGCTATTGGGGTACAGTGTCGGGTTGGGACTTCACGGGATGATATTAATCTCAGAAATTGGCTGGAAAAAATAAATCATCCATCAAGTGCCATTTGCGTAGAAACAGAACGAGCAATGCTAAAATCATTAGATGGATCTTGCGAGATGCCCATTGCTGGATATGCTCAATTAAGTTGTGGAGGAGATGTGAAATTGACAGGTTATATTTTGTCCGAAGATGGAAAACATTATTGTAAAGCCGAGGAAACCGGAATTGCAGCTGATAATACCGTTGTTGGTAGAACTGTAGGGCAGCGGTTGCTATCAGCGTTTAATTCCTATTAAGTAAAGATAACAATGCGGATACTTCTTACCCGTCCTCTTGAGGCTTCTAAAAAGGTTGCTAGAAACCTTGCAGAGTTTGGAATTGAAACGATTATCAGTCCGGTAATCAGCATTACTCCAAGAACATTGGATGCTTTTGAGGACTCAAGGTACCAAGCCATCCTTGTTACAAGTGGTAACACTGCTTTAGCTGTCCGACGCTCGGAATTTGATAAAAAGGTTCCGGTTTATTGTGTTGGCGATGAAACTGCTGCACAATATAGGCAGTTAGGTTTTGAGGAAATTTTTTCAGCTTCGGGTAATGCTCAAAATCTCGTGGAATTGGTCACCCATCAACTACATCCTGAAAAGGGACCGCTTCTATATCTCTCGGGCAATATAATAGCTAATGATTTAGATAAGAAGTTGATGCGCTTAGGATTTAGCGTGGCAAAGAAAGTGGTCTACTCAGCTTGTGCTGAAGAATCATTAAACCAAGAAACCGTATCGGCCCTGAAACATGAACGGATTCACGGGGTTTTGTTTTTTTCTGCACGTTCTGCTGAGGTTTTTGTGAAACTGCTGAAAAATACTAATTTGCAAATGGTAACTGAAAAAATGGTGGCTTATTGTATAAGTAAGGCTGCTGCTAACAAAGCCGATAGGTTAGTTTGGCGTAAGATAATTGTCGCAAAGCGCCCGAACCAATCAGATTTATTATCGGTTTTAGTGGAATGATTACCCTTTTGGAACTTAGACTACTATTTAATTTAGTATATAGCAGCGAGCAGATCCATGTCGGGTAGCGACGTAAATAAATCTCATGAAGAAGCCAATCCGGATAAAAGTGAAACTTCTGGATCAATGGATATTAAAAAACCAAATTCAAATTCATTAGAAATAAATGTGCGAGCAAAAATTCGAAAATGCGCAACTGTTTTTACTGTTGTCGTTGTTTTAGTAATTTTATTTATAGGGAGTTACCCCTTTGGGCGTAGCTATTTCCACAAAGGGTTAAACGAAATCGGTTTCGATTTAAGTAGAGTGGAATCTGCATTAGGGATAGCTAAATATTATGTAATGATTAATACAGAGAAATCTGAGGCGCGGAATGGAAAAGGCCTTAAGGCCAGTGCAGGAGCGCTGCAGTACGAGAAAAGTCAATTTGTCAAATCACAGGCCGCCGTTTCAGAAAGACCGGAAGCCCCTAAATCTGGGTTTTCTAAAAATCTAGAATCAACAACTTCAGCACCTCAGGGTGTTCAAAGTGAAGACAGCAACCTACGAGTGAAAAAAAATGAAAACAAACCTTTATCAATAGAAACCCGGTTGTATAAACTTGAAAACCGCTGGGCACTATTCGAAAGCAAATCAAAAGATACTTTTTCGTCCGATGATTATTCGCAATCGAGATTGAGATCAGATCTATTACATTTATTGGCTGCGGGTGATTTAGATTGGTTTGACGGATTGGCTCGTCGGACTGGTTTGATTAAGAGATTGGAACGCTTAGAAACTCAGTGGAATGAGGTTTTAAAATCTCAAAACAACGAATCAAATCACGGTGTGGATTTAAAATTATCTGCTGACCTAATCCGACTTAACGGACAGATACATTCGGTTCAAGATTATGTTTCCACAATAAAACCAAAAATGGAAGATGTGGAGAATAAAACGGTCTTAAATACAAGCAAACTTGTTAAGCTGGAGGAGCGTATTAGGGCTATTAATGTAAGGATTCCTAAAAACCAAGCGCAACGCGAAAAAGCAACTTTAATTTTATTGGGAATTAGTCAACTTTCGGCAATGGTATCCGGTTTCCGACCATATGCAATTCAACTTCAAAGCCTGCGGTCGTTGCTTGCAAATGATCCAAGAATGAAAATTTATATTGACCGGTTATCGAAATATGAATCAGTAGGAATACCTAGCCTAGAAAAACTTCGGAACGAATTTACTTCTGCGATAGCGGTGGCACTAAGAGAAAATCCCGAAAAATCCACACAAAGTCTACTAAGCCAAAGTTTGTCGAGAATGACAGATTTGGTTTCCATAAGAAAGACCAAGGGTTTTGAATCGGCCAGTCTCGGCAGTGCAATATCCGAGGCCGAGAAGGCTCTCGAAGAAGGTGACCTTTACGCCGCTTTAAATGCATTCTCTGGGCTTGATGAAATGGAAAAAAAGGGCTTTGAATCTTGGCTGAGAAAAGTGCAATCAAGGTTAAGTGCAGATGAAGCTCTATCAGCGTTACAGAATGTTGTAATAGATACTTTGTCAATGTCGGATAAACGCTGATGCTACGCGTATGTTTTTATGTATTTCAAATAGGTATCATTTTAGCGTTGGCGATATGGTTCACCGACCATCCAGGAAAGGTAAAGATTGATTGGCTTGATTATAGAATTGAGACCTATTTCAGTATTTTAATTGTTTCAGTAGCCGCATTATTAGCGTGTATCGTATTTATTTGGCGGGTCTTTAAAGCTGTTTTAACTGCGCCCGCTGATTTCTTCTCTAAAAGAAGAGATAAACAGAAGGAAGATGGTTATAAAGCTCTGGCTCTAGGTATGGCCGCCGCCGCCGCCGGCGACAGAGAGGAAACCCAGCGGTTAGCGCAACGCGCGCAAAGTTTACTTAAAGACCCAGATTTAACACGATTACTCTCAGCTCAGTCGGCATCATTAAATGGCGACGAGGCAGCGGCCCTTAGATATTTCAATACTCTTAGCAAAAAAGATGATACCGCTTTCATTGGCTTGATAGGGTTGATGCGACAGGCTATCCAAGAAGATGATTCCGAACAAACCTTGAAATTGGCAGAACGAGCCTTTCAAATCAGGCCAGATTCCGTTTTCGTTTTCGAAACGTTATTTGAGCTACAAACCCGAGGGGCGTACTGGGAAGATGCACAAAAAGCCTTATACGGCGCAGTACGCAGAAAGATAATTCCAGAATCCATTGCTATTCGACATCGAACTACGATTTTGACTGCTCGGAGTCAACAAATGGAGGAGGCTAGTCTATTTGATCAAGCAAGGGATTTTGCTGATAAAGCTTTATCCGCGACGCCTGATTTTGTCCCAGCGGCCGTTATAAGGGTTCGGGTATCAATAGTCGAAGAAAATCAGCGAAAAAATGCGCAATTATTGGAAAAAATATGGTGCCTTAATCCACATCCGGAATTGGTCACAGCATATACGGAGCTTTGGCCCGACGATGGGCCCTTGGAACGGTTTAAACGTGTTCAAGAACTGACAGCTACGAATCAGAATTTACCAGAAAGTAGACTGGCTTTGGCAAATACGGCTCTTGATTGTAACCTTTGGGGTGAGGCTCGGGGTTATCTAAAACAATTTGATGATCATGAAATTACGGTGCGGGTTTGTAAACTTATGTCTAGATTAGAACAAGGTGAAAATGGAGATAATGAGGCTGCGCGCTCTTGGCTTGAGCGAGGGAGTTTAGTCAAAGCTGACTTAGATTGGACTTGTGAAGCCTGTGGAGCTATAGCTTCAAATTGGGCTCCTTTGTGTGGAAATTGTCGTAGTTTTGACACAATTTCTTGGAAAGAACCACCTCGTATTTCTATACTGCCTTTATCCGATGGCCCTGGGGAGAAAATTAAAAGTAATCCAACAGCAGATGGCGTAACCGCCGATATATTAATTGAAGGGAAGGCGAAGAAAATAATATAGATGCTTAACGTAGTAATCTGCAGTGCTCATGGATGAAAAAAAGAGATTCTATTTGAGAGCAATTCTGAAATAGAATTATAACTGAGATTAAAGCAAAATTAATTTAATGCTTGGACTATTTCCTCGCACATTTTTTTGGCATCAGAAAACAGCATCATAGTGTTATTTTGAAAGAATAATTCATTTTCCACTCCGGCATAACCGGAGGCCATAGATCGCTTTATAAATAAAACGGTTTGTGCATTTTCCACATTTAAGACAGGCATACCATAAATTGGACTTTTAGTATCGGTTTTGGCTGCAGGATTTGTCACGTCGTTAGCACCTATAACAAATGCCACGTCAGTTTGTGCAAAATCCCTATTTATTTCTTCCAATTCTAAAACATAGCTGTAAGGGACATTTGCCTCCGCTAATAACACGTTCATGTGTCCTGGCATGCGACCTGCGACGGGGTGAATTGCGTAACGCACGTTTACTCCCGCCGCGATAAGAATTTCCCCCATTTCGCGCAAGGCATGTTGGGCTTGAGCTACAGCCATTCCATAGCCAGGTACGATTATAACTGATGATGCATTCTTCATAATAAAGGCGGCGTCTTCAGCGCTTCCCGATTTAATTAATTTGTCTCCTTTCAGATTCGTAGCGTTGATACCCGTTTCGCCTCCAAATCCACCTAGAATAACGCTGAAAAAAGACCGGTTCATACCCCTACACATTATGTAGGATAAAATAGCACCTGAAGAGCCTACTAATGCCCCTGTTATTATCAATAAGCTGTTTCCCAAAGTGAACCCGATGCCACAAGCTGCCCAGCCTGAGTAAGAATTTAACATTGAAATCACTACTGGCATATCACCCCCACCTATGGGAATGATGATGAGAACACCGATTATGAGCGAAAGACTAAGGATTAACCAAAAAGCAACTTCCGATTGATGACGTACGATCCATATAATTAAAATTGCCAAAAGCACTCCAAGAACAGCGTTTAACAAATGTTGGCCTTTGAAGGTAAGAGGTGTGCCTGTTATTATCCCTTGTAATTTTCCAAATGCTATTATTGAACCAGTAAAAGTTATTGCCCCGATAGCTAGTCCTAATGACATTTCCACTAAACTTTCAGCCTGAATTTTCAAAAAATCACCGATGCCATATGCTTCTGGGCGATAAAAGGCCGCGACTGCTACAAAACAGGCAGCTAGACCTACAAGACTATGGAAGGCGGCCACTAATTGTGGAAGCGCCGTCATCTTTATTTGTTTAGCTATGAAAGCTCCAATTCCTCCCCCTATTATAATTCCAGCAAATATCGCCTCGTAACTCAAAACATTAGGAAGAGCTAGCGTAGTACCAATCGCAATAATCATCCCAGCAATACCTAAAACATTCCCGCGTCTCGCGGTTTCAGGAGAGCTAAGGCCTCTTAAAGCCAAGATAAAACATACACCAGATATAAGGTACAGGACCGCCGAGAAACTATCATTCATCACTTTTGATCCTGAAGTTATTGTTTTTTCTTAAACATCGATAGCATGCGTTGCGTAACAATGAAGCCGCCAAAAATATTTACGGATGCAAGAACAACAGCCAAAAACCCCATTATTTGTGAAAAATTAGTTTCTGATGGACCGGCAGCGATTAAGGCCCCAACAATGATTACTGAGGAAATGGCGTTTGTAACGCTCATTAACGGTGAATGGAGAGCAGGAGTTACCCGCCAAACAACAGAATATCCCACAAAGCATGCTAAAACTAATACTGTAAGACCAAATATAAATGGATCTACCCCGGTAACCTGTGCCTCTCCAGTATCAGATAACAATTGCTTAAAGCGTTCAAGTAACTGTTCAGAGTTCATAAGTTTTCCTTGTAAAAACAGAATCTTTTCTTGTTATTTTTCTAATTTGAATTGCGGTGTTAACCCGTTTATGCGGCTCTCTTGCTGAAGTATTTTAAGTTGAAGGGAGACTTAGAATAGAAGGGTGTATGACAGAACCAAGTCGTGTTACCATCGACTCTTTAATTATTTCATCATTCTCGTGGATATTAATTTTTCCGGTATCCTTATCTAGTATAAGGCTAATAAAATTTAAAAGGTTGTTGGAATATAGGGCTGATGCATCTATCGCTAATTGACTGGGCATATTAGTTGTTCCAATTATGGTTACGCCGTGCCTAACGACCGTTTTTCCTATTTCGGACAGTGGGCAATTCCCTCCTTGTTCCACGGCTAGATCGACTATAACCGAACCGGGATTCATTTCTTTAACCATTTCTTCGCTAACAAGTTCAGGTGCTTGGCGACCGGGAATTAAAGCAGTGCAAATAATAATATCTTGCTTTGGAATTGTCTCGGCTATCAAGTCAGCTTGCTTATTTTTGTAGGTTTGACTCATTTCTTTCGCGTAACCACCCGATGTTTCCGCTTCTTTGAATTCATCATCTTCTACAGCTACAAAGGTTGCTCCAAGGCTTTTTACGTCGTCCTTGGCAGCGGGTCTCACATCGGTAGCTGAAACCACAGCTCCTAATCTGCGAGCAGTTGCTATTGCTTGCAGGCCAGCTACACCAGCCCCCATTATTAAGCACTTGGCAGGAGGGACAGTTCCGGCAGCTGTCATCATCATGGGAAAGGCTCTGCCAAAAACGGAGCCAGCTTCAATCACAGCCTTGTACCCAGCTAAATTGGATTGGGATGATAAAACATCCATGGTTTGGGCTCTCGTTATGCGAGGTAAAAACTCCATCGCGAAACAGGTAATGTTTTTTTTCGCAATTGCATCAAATAAAGGGCGATCACGATACGGTTCCATCAAGCAGGCAAGAACTGCACCATCTTTTATCAAATTGATTTCATTAACTAAATTGGTTTCAGTTACGACTGGGCCAACCGGTTTTTGCACTTTGATCACAATATCAGCATTCTTGAGTACTTCGTTAGGTGTAGACTCGATTGACGCTCCAGCCTGCTCGTACGCGGAATCGGATATAGCTGCAGATGTACCTGCATTTGTTTCAACAGAAACTGTTAAACCCATTGCTATAAATTTGCGGACCGTTTGGGGTGTTGCGGCAACTCGGTTTTCGTCAGGACGTTGCTCCGATATAATTCCGATTTTCATGTGTGGTGCTCCATTCACGCACATGGGATCACGCTCGAATTTAGAGTATCTACAAACATCAGCCGAACATATGGCGCGACCAGCATGACAACGCAAGCCCGGACACTATAAAAATGCAGAATTTTCCTAAAAATTTTATTAACTGTGTTTGAAAAAGCTCGCAGCGTCGATTAAAATTCTAAGATGATTTTTATAAATTAAGGTTTTATCATTAGTTATTTAGTTTTGTCACTGCTGTGATCATGCTCAAGCATCAGGACTACAGTAATGCGAAATATTTTTATCAAACCTTGGAAAACGTTTTGCTAAGTTCCTCACCAGATGACCGAACCGTCCGATCGGTAACAATATGGCTTGTAATTATAATCGTTATGGTAGTTACGATGATTATAATAGGAGGCATCACTAGGCTAACTGGTTCTGGTTTATCCATTGTGAACTGGCGGCCAATAACCGGTTGGTTGCCCCCAATGAGCGACATCGAATGGAGAGATGCTTTTTCTCAATACAAAGGTTTTCCCGAATATCGCAAAATCAATTCTTGGATGGATTTGGGTGATTTCCGTTTGATTTT
>CAZADS010000051.1:0-15549 GCA_964483985.1 uncultured Thalassobaculaceae bacterium | reverse complement strand
TACCCGCTAATTTAGTCACAGCATCTGGCTTAGTCGCTGAGAATAGTAGTGTTTGACGCCGAATAGGTAATGCAGATTCTATTTTTTGGACATCGGGAATAAAACCCATGTCTAGCATTCGATCTGCTTCGTCTAATACGAAATGGATTACTTGATCTAGTCTTAGGTGATTCTGCTCCATTAAATCTATAAAACGACCAGGGGTAGCAACAACTATATCAACCCCTCGTCTCATGGCAGAGATTTGTGGGTTCTGACTTACTCCCCCGTAGATAACAGTATGACGAAGAGGGATGTCACGCCCATATAGACGCAGTGCATCACCAATCTGGACTGCGAGTTCACGGGTGGGAGCAAGAATCAGGGCGCGCATAGAACGAGGCGCTGGGCGAGTTTCCCTTGCGGCCAGCAATTGTAAGATCGGTAATCCGAAAGCTGCTGTTTTTCCTGTGCCTGTTTGCGCTACACCTAGTATGTCTTTTCCAGCTAATAATGCTGGGATTGCTTGCGCCTGAATTGGCGTGGGACGCTCGTGATTGTGATTTTGAAGAATCTCCAATAATGGTTTGATTAAGCCAAGTTCTTCGAAACTGTTTTTCTCCACGTAAGGGCCTTCCATTATTTGGTTCTTAAAATAGGTTGCCACATATTGTTTTTCTTTATCGTTATTTTTACGAATAATAAAAGCGTACCGAAGGCGGATTGTTCCAAGGACTTTGTATCATTAGCTTTTGGATACTCCTCTAGCAATAATAGAATTAACGTTTAATCTTTGGGTGATCTGCACCATTCGAAACGTTAACCGAGTCCCTTTTGATTGGTTCCATCCAAGCCTGATTAATACCTTTTATTCAATAATTTCTGCTAAAAACTTTTTTAAGAAAGATTTCGTTAGTAATTAAAACGGTAGTAAGCCAAATAAGTCGTGACTTATAGTGCCCTTTGTTCCTTAATTAACTATTATCCTAATGATGTCATTTAGGGCCCATTTGAAATAGTGTTGATAGGGAGTTTAGCTTTCTGGGTTATGTAAGTTAAAACATGGGATAATTTAAATTTTTAGCTTTGCGATGCAATTTGGCAAACAAATTTTCAATTGATTTGTTAAAATAAGGCTTGTCACTGGCATAATTTCGGGCGCAAAATATGGGAAAGATATCGGCAGAAAAATAGGGATTATAAAAGTATTTCTCTATGTTGAAGTGCTTTAAAAATCCATTCGTTTCAATCTCAGTGTATACTGTTTCGTTCGCTATGACGTAGACCATGACCGATGGCGGAACGTTATTGGTACGTTCGTAAATACCTCCCAGTAATATTGGTGCATATTTAAATTTGATATCCGTGTGTTCTTCCAATTAGGGAATGCCGGCGAACGACATAACAATGGGAGTTTCATGTATCACATAAGTATTTTACTACTTTGAGTTCTTCCCCAAACTTACTACTATCAATATTACACGTTAAATCGTTTCCACACGTTGTTGTGGAGGAATTTGATCCAGCCTTGTGTTTACACTGAGACTGTTTGATGGTGTTAATAATTTAGCCTAAGGCATTATTGGTTTTTATTTTCTCCCAGGTTGAGGTGTCAATAAGGAATTTTAAGAGGGATTTTGATTAAAATGTTTAAGGGCACGTTCACGGTCACCATTACGCCATTTACTGAAAATGGCCAAGAGTTGAATGAGGAGGCGTTTAAGACCTTTGTCGATTGGCAAATTAGCCAAGGTATCCACGGACTTATTCCATTGGGAAGTACTGGTGAATTTCTATCTTTAAGCAATGAGGAGCGGTATCGAGCCGCCAAGCTCGTGATAGATCAAGCTGCTGGTCGAGTTCCTGTTTTGGTAGGAACAGCAGCCGAAAATACTTGGGACGCTATCGCCTATAGCCGGGAAGCAGAAGGCCTAGGTGCCGATGGAGTTATGATTATCCCTCCCTTTTACAGCACACCTACAGATGATGAACTTTTTCAACATTATAAGTTAATTGGCAACGCAATTTCTATCCCAGTAATGATCTACAACAACCCTGCTACTTCCAATGTTGATATGCAACCTGAATTAGTATCCCGATTATCTGAAATCGAAAATATATCATATATTAAAGAATCAACGATGGATGTGACCCGAGTAAGAGATATTATACGCTTGTGTGGTGAGCGAATGACCGTGTTTGGTGGCATTATGGGGTATGAATCTTTTATGAACGGAGCCATGGGATGGGTAGCTGTTGGATCTAATGTTATGCCCCAATCCTTTGCACATCTCTTTGATTTAGCTGTAAAACACAAAGATATAAGCGCCGCGAAAACACTATATGATAGAATAGTTCCAGTTATAGACCTCGTTGGTGGGCATCGTTATGTTTCTGCTAGCAAAGCGGCGTTGCTTAAGATGGGGTTGCCAGTAGGTCCTCCTAGGCCACCTCGTTTGCCGGCATCGGAAATCGAAAACGCTTGGGTAGAACAAGTGGTGGATACATTGCAGTTGCAGCTTGATTTTTGATAATCGCAAAGGGGAAATTATTTTATGGTAGTTCAAAGTAATCTTCGAATAAACGGTGAAAGACTTTGGGATTCCCTAATGGAGATGGCTAAGATAGGACCAGGTGTCGCCGGAGGCAACAATCGTCAAGCTTTAACAGATGAAGATGGTGAAGCACGTAAATTATTTAGAGATTGGTGTCTATCGGCCGGAATGGTCACTAGCGCCGATAAAATGGGTACTATGTTTGCTCGTCGAGAGGGTTCTGATCCGGAAGCACTCCCAGTTTATGTTGGTAGCCATTTGGACACCCAACCGACTGGGGGGAAATATGATGGTGTTCTTGGCGTTCTTGCTGGTTTAGAGGTTATACGAACTCTGGATGATAGCGGAATTAGAACCAAGCATCCAATCGTAGTTGTTAATTTTACCAATGAAGAGGGAGTTAGGTTTGCACCTCCCATGGTTGCATCTGGTGTATTTGCCGGAGTCCATACCTTAGAATGGGCCTATTCCCGAAAGGATGCAGATGGCAAAACTCTTGGGGAGGAATTAGATAGAATTGACTGGATCGGCGAGGAAGAAGTAGGTATGCGCAAAATACATGCTTTCTTTGAACTGCATATTGAGCAAGGGCCAATTCTTGAAAAAGAAGAAAAGCAGGTCGGAGTGGTAACTCATGCTCAAGGAGCAAATTGGTTAGAGGTTACTCTGATAGGCAAAGAGAGCCATACAGGAACCACGCCTATGCCCATGCGAAAAAATGCAGGTTTGGGGATGGCTAGAGTTACCCAATAGGATGAGGAAATTGCTTTAAAGCACGCACCGCTTGCCGTAGGCGCCGTTGGGCGTTGTGATTTATATCCTAACTCTAGAAACATAATCCCCGGGCAGGCTATTTTTACCGTTGATTTTCGGCATCCAGAACAGGGCGTCCTTGAGACCATGGTAAAACAACTTAAGAAGGGTGTTGCCGAGACAGCAAAAGAAATAGGTTTAGAATGTTCTTTTGAGCAAGTGGGGGCATTTGATCCTGTTGAATTCGATAACGACTGCGTGACGGCTATTCGTAATGCTGCTGAGACATTAGGGTATTCCCATAGAAATTTAATATCAGGTGCTGGTCATGATGCTTGTTGGATAAATCGTGTTGCGCCAACCGCAATGATAATGTGCCCATGTGTTGATGGCCTTTCCCATAATGAAGCGGAGGAAATTTTTCCAGAGTGGGCTGGTGCGGGAGCGGACGTCCTCTTGCATGCAGTTTTGGATAAAGCTGTCGTGATATAGTTGAATTTTTCGCTAATTGAGAAAGAAAATATAAAATTTCATGCTTTCTGCATTAGTGCCACATCCTTAGCTGGTATCTCGCAGGTCCAATTTCGTTGTTTAGCAATAAAATCAAATGTTGTACCCCGATAAAAAATAACGTGGGTTGGGTCTTTTCGATAGTGCCAATTTTTAAAAAATTCGTCATTCGTTTGAAAGCAGGTCATCACGCCAAGCCATCCATTAGGGCGTAACAATTCATTTAACCGGTCGAATTCTTTTGCTGGGTTGTAAAAATGTTCGACAACTTCTGTGCACGTTATAAAGTCATACGTTTTTTCAAGGACGCCTTGATGAGGTTCAAAGAATGGATCGTATAGGGATACTTGGAGTCCTTTTTCCTTTAGCATCATCGCTAGTGCGGAACCGGGACCACATCCGTAATCTAAACCAATTGAATGGCTCCCAAATTTGCATAAAAGTGGATTTAAGAGTTTGGATAGAAAATTGCGATACATTAAATCGCAGGGATCATTTTGGTGTGTGAGGTAATGATTGTACTCCTCGTCACTTGTCAATCGGTTAATAGGGTGAATAAAAGTGGCGCAGCACTTATTACAGCGTAAATATTGTTTGTCGTTAATTTTTAGAAAATTTCTAGGATCTTTTTCACCACATACGTAACAGTTTTTTGGGCTTTTTTGATAAGAATTAAAATAAGACATTTTAACGAGCGCCTTTTGATATCGTTTGTGGTTATAAGAATTTTATATTTGGGGCTTTTCTTTCTAGTGATTGATCCATTAGTTTAGGTCGATCAGAAAGTGTTTGATAGTCTTTCTGCGATTAAATTTGGAAGGTAATGGAAGTGTCAGATATTGCAATCAACCAAGTTCCAGGGATCTACAGACGCCGAATAGGAAACGTGCTCGTCACGGCTCTTTCAGATGGTTATATTGATGCTCCATATGAGGTGTTGCAGAGCATCACGTCGAGTGACGCAGAGAAAATTCTGGCAGGGAACTTTAGGTCGACACCGCCTCGAATTTCAGTCAATTGTTATTTAGTGCAAGTTGGAGATAAAACGGCTGTAATTGATACTGGTTCAGGGGAGACGATGGGACCAACGCTTGGAAAATTGGCGGACCTTTTGAATGAAATTGGAACAAAAGCGTCAGACGTGGATGCAGTATTACTTACTCATATGCATCCAGATCATTCCAATGGTCTTACCAACTCTTCTGGAGAACCGCAATTTTCAAATGCTGAAATAATTGTTGGTGAGGCCGATGTTAATCATTGGCATGACGATGGAGCGATGGCTCGGGCAAATGAAAGTCAGCGCGAGCGTTATTTTGAGGGCGCACGTTTTCAAATTGCTCCATACATGGATCGTCTGAAACCAGCAGCTGGCGATGTATTTCCTAGTGTAATGGCTGTGCCGCTACCTGGCCATACACCGGGCCACACTGGTTATCTAGTTGAATCCGAGGGGGAGTCTTTATTGATTTGGGGAGATATTTGTCACGTTCCAGACATTCAAGTTCGTAGACCAGAAGTTACGATGGTTTTTGACGTTGATCCTTCCGAGGCAATAGCTACTCGGCGGCAAACATTTGATATGGTTGCCGCAGATAAACTATTGGTCGCTGGAATGCATCTTCATTTTCCAGGCTTTTCGCACATAGTTAGCGATTCAACGGGCTACAAAATGATTCCGGAGAGCTGGTCGTTCACACCTTAGTCTTCGGTTTCAAGTAGTTGGCTAGTCCATCTATTTGTTTGCTTTAGTAAGAGTTATTCCCTGTCGGCTGGGCTCGACCTATTGACATTCCTCCACATACGTGAAGGACCTGCCCATTAACGAACCCGCTTCGCTTGTCTAAAAGAAAACTGACTGCATTGGCGATGTCGGTTGGTTTTCCAAAACGTCCTACGGGGACCATTCTGCGGGTTTGTTCATAAATTTCTTCGGTGTAGGCGCTACGTAGCATATCCGTATCAATAGGTCCTGGTGCTACAGCATTTGAAGTGATGCCGTCACCCGACAATTCCATAGCCCATGTTTTCATGAGTCCCACTACCGCGGCTTTGCTCGCGGCGTAAGAGGAAAGTTCAGGAATCCCAACAATTGCCCTACTTGCGATGTTTACAATTCTACCGAAGCCTACAGCTTTCATTTTAGGGACAACGGCTTGTGCGCATTGTAAAGCCGATCGGGTATTGATTTGAATAACTTTATCGAAATCGGATAATACCGTTTCTTCAATCGGTGCAACGCTTGCTATTCCCACGTTGTTCACTAGTCTTGTCACTTCGTACCTTTGGTTGAGTTCTAGTAAAGCATTATGCGTTTCGGATTCATTGGATAAATCCACGTGGAAATGCTCCGCAGCTTTTGGATTTTCTGATTTTAAGACGTCAAATTGCACAACGTTATGGCCGTCTTCGGTTAGTCGTTCACAGATTGCCCGTCCAATGTTACGGGAACCGCCTGTCACCAAAACAACTCTATCCATCGCTTTCTCCCCGTTTGGTTTTCGTAGTTTGGCAGACCGTAATCAAAGTACATTAGTTTTTCCATCAGCATCGTATTATTTGTTAAATTCTCAATGGTTTTATTAAAAATTTTTCACGGATCATCAATTGAAAAACTGGTAAAGTCATAGTGAAGTTGTTTGAAGCAAAAATATAATTTGTAATCGTTAACTGCACGGGAAAGATAAATGTCTTCTAGAAAACCTAAAGTTAAGGCCACTATGGGGGCTTCAACATATATAAATCCAAAATTAATTGAATGGGAGCCAAGTCAATTTGATGGTATCCAGATTAAAGTTTTATATGAAGATAAAAGTAAGGGTGAGATGACCTGCCTTTTAAAATGGGAACCAGGTACTAAATTACCCATGCACAAGCATCCGGAGATTGAACAATCATTCGTATTGGAAGGATCATTCTATGATCACGACGGAATTTGCCGCGCTGGAGAATATGTTTGGCGAAAGTCAGGTTCCTTCCATGAAACCCAGTCAGATGAAGGAGCCATCGTTTTGGCCATTTACAGAAAACCGAATATCTTTAAAAACTCCGTAGGGTTTTTTAATACGGCTACCGAAATAAGGAGGGAAAATCATAAGAAATAAGAGGACAATATAAAACATTTCAATTGACCTTCTTTAAATTGTGGATAGTTGATGAGGAATCCAAATGTAGCTATTTTAATGCCGCACAAGCTCGTTGAATTCTGTGACATGCTTCCATAAGTTCCTCAATGCTTGATGTATACGAGATTCTAAAATGGGGCGATAATCCATAAGCGGCTCCATGAACTGTCGCCACTTTTTCCTGTTCAAGGAGATAGAGAACAAAATCCTGATCATTTTTGATCACATTTCCTTTAGGCGTCCTTTTCCCAATGATCCCTTTGCAATTGGGATAAACATAAAACGCGCCTTTTGGAATTGGGCAATCTAACCCATTTGCTTGATTGACCATAGATACAACCACATCACGTCTCTCTTCAAATGATTTAGCTCGAATCGGAATAAAGTCTTGTGGTCCCGTTAGGGCAGCAATGGCTGCTGCTTGGCTAATAGAACTGGCCCCTGAGGTGATCAATGATTGTAGCTTCGTCATTTGTTTTATCATTGCCGATGGGGCAGCAGCGTATCCTATTCGCCAACCTGTCATGGCGTAGGCCTTAGATACACCATTGGCAATAATCGTTCGGCTTTTAAGATTGGGCTCAACATTAGTAATAGTAGAAAAACCTACACCATCAAATGTAATATGTTCGTATATATCGTCCATCAAAATATTCACGTGGGGATATCGCATTAACACTTCAGCTAATTCACTTAATTCGTTTCGTTTATAAACTGCGCCGGTTGGATTATTTGGGGAATTTAGCAATAGCCAATTAGTTCTTGAAGTAATAGCTGATTCAAGTCGTGGCGCAGTTAGTTTGAAGTTTTGGTCTTGGCTACAGGGAACAATGACTGCTTTGCCTCCAGAAAATTTAATCATATCGATATAAGCGACATAAAAAGGTGCTGGGATGATAACTTCGCCCCCGTTTTCTGTACCTGCTGTTAAAGCGTTAAAAATTATCTGCTTCGAACCGTTTCCGATAATTATTTCGTCATGAGTGTAGTCTAAGCGATTTTCGCGTTTGAATTTCTCAATGACTACGTCCTTCAGATCGGTACTACCGCTAATCGTTGTATATTTGGTTTCACCACGTTTTGCTGCAGCATGTGCTGCCTCGATTACGTGCTCAGGTGTCGGAAAATCGGGTTGGCCAGAGCTTAATGCAATTATATCAATACCTTTAGCTTTTAATTCCCGGGCACGTTGAGACATAACCGCACTGGCGGAAGTTTCAATACAATTCATGCGATTTGCAAAGTTTAATGTTACCATAAATTAGTTCTTAAAAGTGAGTTCTGGAGTTATTATTTATTCAAAATAGTCTTAGTTTTTAGAATATAGTAAGTAAAGGTTTTAGAGCATTTTTTTGGGAGAAAGCTGTGATGAATCGACGTTTGGATGGTCGGGCTGTAGTGGTCACAGGAGGCGCTGCTGGGATAGGTCGATCGATAGTGGCGGCATTTTTACGGGAGGGGGCAAAAGTACTTATCGCGGATATTGATGGAGCAGCCGCGATTGATACTGCCAAAGCACTATCCCGTATTGGACCTGTTTTCGGTGCCGCATGTGATGTAACTAGTATGTCGGATGCTCAGGGATTGGTGTTGGAGGCACGTGATCGTTTTGGTGTAGTAAATGTGCTGATTAATAACGCTGGCCTAAGCGCCAGAGCTTTTTTAGAGGAGTTTTCAGAAGAAACTATCGATGCGCTCCTAGCTGTAAATTTAAAAGGAACTATTCTTTGTACTCAGGCGTTTTCGAAGGCATTGGTAGAGTCAGGCGATGCAGCAATCATTAATTTGTCCTCCCAAGCCGCGAAACGTGGTTGGCCGGAAAATTCTGTCTATAGCGCTGCTAAGGCGGGGGTCCTAGGTTTTAATCGTGCTATTGCTATCGAGTTGGCTCCTGAGGTTAGAGTTAATGCAATTTGTCCCGGATTTATTAATGAGGAAGGTATGGCTTGGCGAGGCTGGGAATTACGTTCTCGGAAAGAGGGTGGTACAGCCGCTTCTATCGGCGCCCAATTTGCAAAAGAAAACGTTCCTCTACAGCGTTTGCAGCGGGCAGATGATATTGCAAATGCAGCGGTCTTTTTAGCATCGGCAGAATCTAAGGAAATAACGGGCGCTGCCTTGAACGTAGGCGGTGGTGTGGTGATGGATTAGCGATAGGTCAACTGACTTTTATTATTATGAATTGTCCTTGAATGTTATGTCGATAATATTTGTTATTCGGTTTGATCTCCAACGCCTATAACGAATGGGACGTAGCTGCCATCTTTGTAAACGTCAATCCACTGAGTCTGGTTCTTCTGGAGTGCTTAATTCCTAGGATAATCTCTTAGAAGCAATGTCTGCGCCCTCTCGCATCGATTTGAGCTTAGCCCAAACTATATCAGACGTTACTCTGCCCATTCCTGCGGAAGTGTCAAATCCGCAATCGGTTCCTGCTTGCAAACGATCTACATTACCTACAACTTCTGCCGCTAACTCTAGTCGCTGCGCCACTACCTCTGGATGTTCAATAAAGTTTGTCAGTGGATCGATTACACCTGCGATGAGATATTGGGTTGGGCGAATAGGAATATCGCGCAATACATTGATTTCATGTTGATGTCGTGGATTAGCAAATGGAAGCATGAAGCCGCCCACGTTTGCCTCAAATAAAATCGGAAGTATTTCCCGCAATTCCACATCACGATCATGTGGCCCTTCATAATTTCCCCAACAAACATGCAGCCTTATACGATCTTGCGGCAATCCTTGAATCGCTTGGTTGATCCTTTCAACCACCTGCCCGGCAAATTCCAGAAATTCGTCTAACGGCCTATCACCAAAAGATACGTGTCTTTCCATAGCTAGATCCGGAGCATCAATTTGTAAAATTAAACCGTTTTGAACTGCTGCGTGGTATTCTATTTTTAATGCTTCTGATAAAGCGTTTAGGTATTCATCTTCATCGGCATAATAATGATTATGCATCGCTGTGGCGAGCATTCCTGGGCTAGGTGCTGTTATGAAGGCGTCCTGAAAGCCTGAGTCGCTTTCGTCTATAATGCCCTTTAATTCGTTAATTTCATGGAGGTTGGCTAATGGATCTATGTGTTTGACATCCCCGGTTGCTAAAGGAGGTTCTCTGTTGCTAACCATTTTTTTTGATGCAAAACTTAAGCGGCTAACTTCGGCAAATTCTGGATAATCCAAAAGATCACGCCATGGTTTTCGTTTTCCCTGACCACTGAACCCGGTCATTCTACGCCTCACGTATAAAAAAAATGCTTCTCGGGCTTGTTCACCATTGTTAGGTATATCAATACCCGATTCCAATTGTTTGGAAACTACCCACCTTGTAGCTTTTGAGACTTGGTCTTTTAAATCGTTTTCATCAATTGGTTGACCAGCCACACGATTGGCATAAATATTCGTTAGTTGATTTGGCCTGGGTAAGCTTCCAGCGTGGGTCGTGATAATTCTGGTTTGCGATGACATTTCAATTCTTCTTTGTATTTACCGATATCTTGTTTTTAATAGGCGTTGGGTACGAAAATGAATGTGTGCTTTAAAGAAATTTATAGAAACTTGGTCATTAGGTGAAGGCATTTGTGATTTGGACAATTAATTTCTTACTGGGGGTATGAATGCGACTGAAAAAAGTATTAGTGACCGGCGCGGGCGGTTTGATGGGCGATTATGTCGTCCAAGAGTTGAAAGGAAGTTATCAACTTTCGGGACTGGACATTCTACCAGATAAAAATGGAATTCCCCATATCAGAGACAGCATATTGAATCTCGATGCTGTTAGGGCGGCATGCCAGGGAGTTGATGCGGTGATACAAATAGCTGCTATCCCTAATATCTGGAGTGGTACCGGAAGTGATATAGTTCATACAAACGTAACCGGCACTTGGAACGTTTTGACAGCCGCCGAAGAAGCAGGTGTAAAGCGGGTAATTGTTACCTCTAGTGACTCGGTTGTTGGCTATACGGTCCTCTCCGGTTCAATGATTCCACCGGACTATCTTCCCATTGATTTTAAGCATCCTCGTCGGCCTACGGATCCATACGCATTAAGTAAAAAATTGTGCGAGGAGACTGCTCAGAGTTTCATGGATAAAAATTCCTTTGAGATCGTAGTGATGCGTCCGGTTTTTGTATTATACCCCGAATTGGAAGGTGAGGTTAGAGCGCGATCGAAAAACCCAGACCTATATTCTGGACCGCAAGCTGGTGGAAGCAAACCTGCAGGAGGAGGTGCTATATGGCATTACGTAGATCCCAGAGATTTAGCCATCGCCTATCGCCAAGCCTTGGATTTGCCAGATCCCGGTTTCGGTCCTTATTTTATCTGCGGGCCAAACACGTTGGCCCCACAGGCAACTATAGAGAGGCTTAGAACTAAGACGGGATTAATAACCGAGGTAAGATCGCCTTTAGTATATAAAAATAATCCTTTTGCCCCTCTGTATGATTTAACCCATGCCGAAAAACATTTGGGTTTTCGAGCAGTGCACGATCTTCGTCGAAAATTAGAAGAATGACATTTTAGAACAACAAAACAGCTAATCTTCGTAGATAACTAATGGGATCTTGGTCAAATCAAAAATCAGGGAAATTCCAAAGAAATGATTTAAAGGAATGGTTTTTGGCTATTTCACTTGAAGTTAGAACGTTGGGTAATACCGGCTTGAATCTTACCGAATTGGGCTTCGGGGGTTCTGTGGTAGGTGGTCTCTATGGAGAGTTGAATGAAAAAATTTCAATTGATGCTCTTATTAAAGGTTTTGACTTAGGCATTCGTTATTTCGACACTGCTCCACTTTATGGCGATGGCAAGGGTGAAAAAATGTTGAAAACTTTGCTCCATAAGCGAAAAGATGCCAATTGTATTTTGTCCACGAAGGTAGGCCAATATTGGGTGGATGCTCCCACGCAATCTTCTAATGGAAATCGAAACTTGCCCATCACTATAAGGGATTATCGTCGTGACAGTATCCTTCGCTCTATAGAACAAAGTCTCGACCGGTTAGGTCGAATAGATATAGCCTTGATCCACGATCCCGGTTATCCCAATCAATTAGATAAAAAAAATCCGGCAGGATTTCAAACGGTGGTAAATGAAGCTATTCCTGCTTTATTGCAGTTGCAAAGTGAGGGGTGTATCAAAGCCATTGGTGTTGGCGTTAATTCCGCAACTATTTGCCTTGCGATTTTAAACGAAGTTGACCTTGATTGCATTCTGCTTGCGGGACGTTTTACGCTCATAGAGCAAAAAGGTTTGCCTGCTTTGCTTTCTGTTTGTAAACGACGCAATATAGGAGTGATTATTGGGGCGCCATTTAATTCTGGTATTCTTGCGACTGGTTCACAGGGTAAAGGTACTTATTTTGACAAGGCCCCGTCTAGTCAAATTCTTAATAAGGTTAAACGGCTAGAAGATATTTGTTGCTCTCATGGTGTGTCCTTGGCCGCGGCAGCTTTAAAATTTCCTTTGAGACACCCTTCGGTTTCTTCCGTATTACCAGGAATGAGAACAAAGGAGCAGGTTGAACATATAATAAAATTAATGTCTCAGCCCATACCGATAAGCTTTTGGTCTGATTTGCACAATGATGGACTAGTAAAATTGCCGGAATAAATATTTCATTAACTGGACGTATAGAAGGAATGTAGAAATGGAAGTTCTCAAAGTATCAAATCCAGAGCGGCATGTAACTCTCATTTCTCTAAATCGTCCAAAAGCATTGAATGCCCTAAGCAAGGAACTTTTGATTGGCCTTGGTAACTTGTTATCTGCCCTAAATGAGGATGACCAGACTCGAGTAGTGATTTTGACAGGTAATCAGAGAGCATTTTCTGCTGGAGCGGATATAAAGGAGATGCCAGATGAGGGAATTCCTATGTTTGCTGAAGCTAAAAGGCTTAGAGCTTGGAAAACTATCGAGAACTTTAAAAAACCCTTAATTGCCGCTGTTAATGGATATGCTCTCGGCGGTGGATGCGAATTGACATTACTTTGTGACATCGTTGTGGCGGGAGAAAACGCTAGATTTGGCATGCCGGAAATAAAAATAGCGGCCTTTCCAGGTGATGGCGGCACCCAACGGCTTCCTCGATTAATAGGTAAAACCAGAGCGATGATGATGATCCTTACGGGAGAGTATATTAATGCTCAGACGGCGCTGGATTGGGGTTTGGCATTAGAGGTGGTGCCAATCCAAAATACTATTGAAAGAGCGGTGAGCATTGCTTCTTCAATAGCTGAACACTCACCGATAGCAGTTCAAATGGCAAAAGAGGAAATTTTAATGACTTTTCAAAAACCACTTGACGAGAGTCTCAGCTTGGAACGTAAAATGCTACTTTGGCAAACAAAAGATCATGACGAGGGAATTGCGGCTTTTGTAGAGAAACGCAAACCACGTTTTACCGGAATGTAGAACTGAATAAATGAGCATTGATCTAATCTCCGCAGCGGACGCTGCCGCCATAGTAAATGACGGAGATACAGTTATTGTCGGCGGTTCGGCCGGTATGGGTGTTGCCGAATCTATTTTGTCGGAAATTGGCGAACGTTTTATCCGTGATCAGCATCCAAAATTTTTAACCATACTTCATACGACAGGAATAGGCGCTGTCCATGATCGAGGTTTAAACCATTTGGTACACAAAGGACTTATAAAGCGGGTTATCGGAGGGAATTTCGGATTACAACTTCCGTTCATGCGGGAGTTAATCGTTGCTAACGAGATAGAAGCTTATAACTTTCCCCAAGGAGTAATGTGCCAACTGTATAGGGCAATGGCAGGAGGGCAACCAGGAGTAATTAGTCATGTGGGACTCCATACCTATATAGATCCTCGTCAGGAAGGTGGACGCATGAATAGCGTTACCGTCGAACCATTAATAGAAGTTATTGAGTTGGATGGTGGGGAATATCTTTTTTATAAAGCCCCTTCACCTAACTTGGCGTTAATTAGAGGAACGACGGTGGACGAGGATGGTCATGTGAGTCTGGAACATGAAGCAGCAACATTGGATGCGCTTTCAATTGCATTAGCTGCGCACAATTCCGCGGGAAAAGTTGTTTGCCAGGTAGAGCGTATTTCAAAAAGAGGAACCTTACATCCCCAGATTGCTCGTATTCCAACGTTTTTGATTGACCATTATGTGCTGGAGCCGGAACAAAATCAAAATTACGCTGTTAAATTTGACCCGAGCCTTTGCGGTGCATTGGAACGTCCAGCGCAAATGATTAAACCTGACGCCTTAGACATTCGCCGTTTAATTGCTCGGCGCGCAGCATTAGAGCTTACCGCTGGAGCAGTAGTTAATCTTGGAGTCGGGATCTCCGCTGCTATACCAAATGTGTTGGCAGAAGAAGAGGCTGACAGTTGTATTAATCTTACTATTGAGGCGGGCGTTGTTGGCGGTGTGCCCGGTCAAGGATTATATTTTGGATCGGCTGTAAACCCCCGAGTGATTTTGGATCAAGCATATATGTTCGATTTTTATGACGGGGGCGGACTTGATATAGCATTTGTTTCATTTGCTGAAGTAGATGCCTTCGGTAACGTTAATGTAACTCGTTTTGGAGAACGCAACGACGGAGCCGGCGGGTTTATAGACATTACACAAAATGCAAAGAGGATTGTCTTTAGCGGGACACTCACCGGTGGTGGTTTGGATATCGATATTAAGCCCGATGGTATAAAGATTAACAGGGAGGGCCGCATAAAAAAATTCGTTAACTCTGTGCAGCAAATCAGCTACAATGGACGTCTAGGTTGGGAAAAAGGACAAGAGACGTTGTTTGTCACCGAGAGAGCTGTTTTTAGGATGACACCAAGTGGCTTTATGGTCACCGAAATTGCATCTGGTGTTCGTTTGCGGCAAGACGTCTTGGATCAAATAGGGTTTAATGTTCAAATATCGGATAATCTGACAAAGATGGACAAACGCCTTTTCAAAGATGGACCGATGGGCTTGCGTGAATTAATTATTTGAGAAAAATTTTAAATTACGGTTTTGTATTTCCCATTTAATCTAGGCGACCTGGCATTCGATAATGCCTAACGAACGATGGACCGGATAAGGATAACATCATGAAGGCAGCTGTTCTTTACGAACCAAATACGCCATTGATTATCGAAGATATTAGCGTTCGAAAACCGCAAGCGCACGAAGTGCTAATCCGGACAGCTGTCGCAGGCCTTTGCCATTCCGATTTGCATTTTATTGAAGGTCTTTATCCTCATCCCCTCCCAGTGGTTCTTGGTCATGAGTCCGCAGGAATCATTGAAGCTGTTGGATCTGAGGTTTCCTATGTTCAGCCGGGTGATCACGTAGTCACTTGTCTGTCTGTCTTTTGTGGCACTTGCGAGAATTGTACTTCAGGTAGAACAGTGATTTGTACTAATACCGATGTTAAAATGCCCCCAGGGAAAGCCCGACGATTAGAATGGGAAAAACCAGAACAATTACATACAGGGTTCAACCTTTCGTCGTTCGCTGAACAGATGCTAGTTCATGAAAATGCTGTTGTTAAAATACGAAAAGACATGCCTCTTGATCGGGCTGCGTTGATTGGTTGTGGCGTAATGACAGGTTTTGTTGCAGCTACCAATACTGCAGCAGTTAAAATG
>CAZADS010000050.1:0-50627 GCA_964483985.1 uncultured Thalassobaculaceae bacterium | reverse complement strand
AAAAAATATTTATCTGCAAATTGAGGTATGGAGTGGTTATCTGGATATCCCGCAATTTGCGATGCCGATTGAGAGTTATCTATCTGATTTGAATCTACTTTGGATTTAATTGAGCTCATGGGCCCAGCCTGAGGAGATTATAGTAAATCTAATAAACATTTGTCCGTCATTCCTATGATCTCAAATTTAACGACGCGACAGCAATGGGTTTCTCTAACTCAGAATCTCGACGGCTTTTTAACATATCTGCTATTAGAAATGCTAACTCGAGAGCCTGAGACAAATTCAATCGTGGATCACAATGAGTATGATAACGGTCAGCTAGAGACACTTCCGTGATTTCTTGAGCTCCTCCCAGGCACTCCGTAACGTCTTGACCTGTCATCTCAAAATGAACACCCCCAGCATAAGTGCCTTCGGCTTTATGAACGTCAAAAAACCCCCGCACCTCTGTTAAGATTCTATCAAAGGGACGGGTCTTATACCCAGTAGAAGAAGTAATTGTGTTACCGTGCATTGGATCACAAGACCAAACTACTTTTTGACCCTCTCTCTCCACTGCTCTTATCAAGGGGGCCGTTCTCTCTTGAACGCATTCCGATCCCATTCGACATATTAGCGTTAAACGTCCAGCTTCATTCGATGGGTTGAGAATATCTATCAAACGTATCAATTCATCTGGCTGAATAGTGGGACCACACTTCAACCCTATGGGGTTGTTAATACCTCGCATATATTCAACGTGAGCTCCTTCCAATTGCCGAGTTCGATCGCCAATCCAAACCATATGGGCTGACGTACTAAACCAACCTTTATTATCCGTAATAGTATCCTGTCTGGTCATAGCTTGCTCATAGCCCAACAAAAGCGCTTCATGCGAAGTATAAAAGTCGGTTTCTCGTAATTGACGGGTTGACTCGGGATTCAAACCACATGCTCGCATAAACCGCATACATTCATCCAACCTCTGAACTAATTCCGCGAACCGCTCACCTTGAGGTGATTTAGAAACAAATCCCAATGTCCATCGATGAATTTCCTCGAGATCGGCAAATCCACCCTGCGCAAAAGCCCTTAATAAATTCAATGTAGATGCCGATTGATTGTAAGCCTTTAGTAACCGCTCTGGATCGGGCTCTCTACTGTCTTTATCGAACTCTATACCATTTACGATATCACCACGGTAACTGGGAAGTTCTACATCACCTTGTTTTTCGATTGGACTAGAACGCGGTTTAGCAAATTGTCCAGCAAGGCGCCCTACTTTGACGATCGGTAATCCGGCACCAAACGTCAGCACCACGGCCATTTGGAGAAGAACACGAAACGTATCGCGAATATTATTAGCAGAGAACTCTGCAAAACTTTCAGCACAATCCCCTCCCTGAAGCAAAAAAGAATCTCCTGCGGCTACGCGACTGAGTTCTGCTCTCAAGCGTTGAACTTCTCCTACAAACACCAGCGGCGGAAACCCCGCTATTTGCGATTCAATGTTATTTAAATGATCTGAATTTGGATAATCAGGAACCTGGCGTATTGGTGAATTTCGCCATGATTTCGGGGTCCAAGAATTAACCATGAAGTTACGCTCCCGCAGGCAACCTAAAAGTGTTTATACTTGAATTACGCTCCACATCTCGTGTATTAGCAGTCACATAGCATTAAGTGAAGTATTTCCCGAGTCTTTATTAATAAAACGGCCACAAAATTAGCTTGTAGGATAGGATTTTTAAACGTAATCCCGCCCAAAACAACTTTCAAGATTCAAAAGTGACTGTTCTATTGAAATTAAAATTGCGCGCGATTAGTGAGCAGTTGCTTTATTATATCGGAAATAGGTTTCGTCTATCGTTTTACCGACACTAAGATTAAATTTTTTTCTTCCTGATTTTTATATCTTTTGCTGCTGATTAATATCTTCCATCTATTTTCGTTTGACTAACGCTATAATCAATCCTCAGTTAGTTAACGAAGGTGATCTTAACGTTGTTGAACTTGACCTCTTAAGCGCCAAGTATTTTCAGGTATTTTCTCTCTTCGAAATACTACTCGGTATTCTACTTGATCGTTATCGCCCCAAATGTTTAAATCAAAGGCATTCTGAGACTTTATAGTGTTTGATTGGTTTTTATTCTTTGCCTTGAACCTAATATCAATATTGACGTCCCCTGATTTACCTGTGACCAAAGAATACCCGAATTTAACTAGCCGTATCTCATTTGGAGGAAATACATGCCAATTCAACCTAATTCTGCCGAAGCGCGAGATGTAGCTTATCTCGTTCACCCGTATACAAATTTCAGAGCAAATGAAGAACAAGGACCGATGATCATCGAACGGGGTGACGGTGTTTATGTTTGGGATAATTACGGAACACAATATATTGAGGGAATGGCAGGACTTTGGTCTACATCATTAGGGTGGCAGCATAAAAGACTAGTAGCTGCTGCAACCAAACAGTTGGAGACACTTCCCTATTACCACCAATTTGGGCAAAAATCACATTTACCAGGGATCGATTTAGCCGAAAAACTAATAGGCCTTGCACCATCTTCAGTTTCAAAAGTTTTTTTTAATAATTCGGGATCGGAGGCAAATGATACCGCGATTAAAATCATTTGGTATTACAACAACGCCCGGGGTCGCCACCAGAAGAAAAAAATCATCGGCCGTATTAATGGATATCACGGTATAACGCTAGCATCAGCCAGTTTAACGGGACGGGCTATAAATCATACTGGCTTCGACGTTCCTCTGGAAAATTTCATTCATACAAATAATCCACATTACTATCGCTTTGGTGAAGAAGGTGAAACAGAAGAACAATTTGCCACCAGAATGGCTGATGATTTGGATAAGTTGATCACCGAAGAAGGACCAGAAACAGTAGCTGCTTTCTTTGCAGAACCTGTAATGGGTGCGGGCGGGGTTATCGTTCCACCAAAAACCTATTTCGAAAAAGTCCAAACCGTTTTAAACAAGCATGACGTTCTATTTGTAGCCGATGAAGTAATTATGGGCTTCTGCCGGACAGCTAATTTTTGGGCATCACAAACCTACAATATAAAACCTGATATTCTTGTTTGTGCCAAAGCTCTCTCATCAAGCTATCTACCCATATCGGGAACAATGATCAGCGAAGACATCTATCAGGCCATTGCAGACGCTAGTGCCAAATACGGCGTATTCGGACATGGGTATACATACTCCGGTCATCCAGTCGCAGCCGCTGTTGCTCTAGAAACCCTTAATATTTATGAAGAAGAAGATATTCTTGGACATGTAAAAACTGTGTCGCCACTCTTCCAAGAACGTCTTCATGGTTTCAAGGATCATCCGCTTGTCGGAGAAGTAAGAGGTATTGGTCTCGTGGGCGCCAATGAAGTAGTTAAAAATAAAACAACTCGAGAAGCATTTGAAGTATCAGAAAACGTAGGAGGTATCATTAGTAACTTTTGCCTCGAACAGGGTTTGATCTTACGTCCTGTTGGCGATTCGTTATGCCTCTGCCCACCTTTAATTATTTCTGAAAATGAAATTAACGATATGTTTGACCGGTTTAGCAGAGGTCTTGACGCTGGTTTAGATCATCTTACACGTGAAGGAAAAGCGGTCGCTTAATATTTTAGCGAGCAAATAACGACTGATAGGCCATTCCATACCTCGAAATATGGCCTATCAGTCGTTACTCTTGGGAGGTTTTGTTTTTCCCTTATAGCAAATCATGTGGGCAACTAATATTTGTTAACTGGCACCAAAAAAACAGCGATTAGACTAATGCTCTAACGGACCATCAGTCTGCTTCTTCAAATTCCGGATTAGTATCAAATTCAAAGAATCGCGAGTGTACTGCCCTTTGATTTTCATAAATAGACCCATCGTATTTTGGTGGTGGGTACGGCAATCTAATTGGTGTTTGAACCAAGCGAGGTTCTAAAGTGGAATTACCGGCAATCATTCGAGCTTCCCTCTCATTCCAATCTTCATTAAACCGCCTTAAATCCCAAGCATCTGCGGCAGCAACTTGGTAAAGTAAAAGAACTCTATCCTCTTCTGAACGATTTTGCTCAGAACCATGAATCGCACGCACGTGATGGAAACTGCAAGCACCAGCTTTTCCAGTTATTCTCGCAGCTTTGGAAAAATCAAGAGAACAAGCGCGCGGATCTATCGCACCCGCAAAAACGCCGTCTATATGATGGTCATATGTTGGGCCCTTATGTGAACCAGGCATAATTAAAAGTGGGCCATTTTCCTCTGTCATATCGTCAAGCATAACGCCCACAGCAAGAACATCGTCATTGGTATGAGGATAGAATGCCCAGTCCTGATGCCACTCAACCGGCGACCCAAAACCACCAGCTTTTATATTGATTTTCCCTCCGTGATACCGCTGATCAGGACCAATAAGTTTATTCATCACTGATATCAGCTTAGGGTGTTCTACCATTTTACGATAAATGGAATGAACTTTTGTAGGTTCCTTGATTCTCCGTACTCTAGGTCTCCCAGATGTATGAGAAGGTTCTAAATCATAAACTTCGTTATGATCGTTTAAACCTTTAGCATTTTCAACAAGCTCACCCAGCACAGCCCGCATCGCAGCCACCTCAGCCGCAGTATAGACGTCATCAACGACTAAATACCCATTTTCATGGTAAAAAGCAGCCTCCTTCGTACCTATCATGAGTCCCTCCTCTCCTCATCCGAACCGCTTTTTACATCGCCATTTATTCCTGGCGGTCGCTGGCCACCAGATAGCTCTTGAGCTTCCTCAGCCAACTTCCGACGACGACGCTTTAACCTGAAGTCAGTCCAGAAATACATTATAACACCAACAATAAGGCCATAAGCAGCAAAAAGCGAGAAACTATCAAATGTAACTGGGGGTCCCGGTTCGATGTATCCAAAATGCTGCGTAAGAGTGAGCAATAAAGTAAGTGCCACAGCATTTATGATTGCTCGACCTTTTGGGGTTTCTATCCACCGAAGATCGGATTTGGGTAGTTCGTTATTTTTACTCATATACCCTCACTTTGTTTATCATTCACATTAACCAAAACGCCTAATCAAAAGCAAACGCTTTCAATTTGCAAACAACAATAACACCAATATTCCGATTGCGATCATTAACATTCCAATTACTTCCCGAAATGTCGGACGTTCTCCAAAGAACATAATTGAAACGGCCAATGCAAAAAGAAATTCGACCTGAGCAATTACCTTTACATAAGCTACACGCTGAATTGTCATGGCGGTAAACCAACCTATTGAGCCAAATGCGCTCGTTATTCCAACAAACAAGCTTGGCTTCCAGAGTTTACCAATAACAATGAAATCCTTAGGTTTCCAAATTAAAATAAAACCTCCGAGAAAAACTGTTTGCAAAGTAATTATAGTTACAAGGGTTAGAGATGCTGTTAGAGCGAAATTAGGGTGTCCAAAAGACAGGCTTGCCTGGCGAATAAAAAACGAACCGAGTGCGAACCCAAACCCAGATAACAGACCGATAACAGCAGAAATATCAAAAAATGACCCAATCAATGTTATCCCTTTGATTCCGGAACGAACCAAACTGATAATAATCACACCTACAACAGAAATTGTGATGGCGAACCACCCAAAGAAATCGATGACCTCACCAAAGAATAGGCTCCCCAGTATAGCCGCTATTATTGTTTCTGTACGAACGTACGTTGATCCAATCGCAAAATTACGCATTCGAAATAAAAGCACAAGAAGCACTGTGCTTGAAATTTGCAACATCCCTGCTAACAAAGCCGGAATCAAAAATCCCGACCCCAATTCTGGAACTTCGACGTCAAACCAGTGCAAAACACAAAACAAATAAATCAGAGCAAAAGGTAAACCAAAACCGAACCGAACCCACGTGGCCGTCAACGCAGACAATCGCGCGCCAAGATGTTTTTGCCCAGCGTTCCTCGCCGTTTGCAGCGCGGCAGAAACGAGAATAAGTACAATCCAGAGATGTTCCATTGGCTAGCCAAAAGGCGCTGCAAATTACATCAGTCAGCTCTCTGATATTTTTTGGTAAGAATCCTAATTCGATCTCTAAAACAAGGACGTATCCGCGTACTCCATGGAGTGTCAACGGCGGTTTTCCATGCCTCTGAATACACTACCTCTGGCGTTTTAAGATGATAAATAGCAACATATCGATGGGTCCCCCCGATAGCACGATAACGACGAGCTGCCAACGTTCCCTGAACAGATGATAGCGCCGGGATATGTTCCTCATCGTACCAAGCGTTAAAGTCCTCTTCCGCTTCCTCCAAAACGTTCATGGCGTTCAAAAGGAGTCCGCCAGCGCTAACTGGTGCCGCGGAATCACCAGGGAGCGTCTGCTCTCCCTCAAATCTCAACAGTCGATCGCACATACCAGTTACTCTTTTAGACCAAGGTGATAAATTTTCATACGCAATTGATTTATAGGCTTCACCACGCAAAACATCGAGAGACTCTAGATCGTAGGTCGCAACAGCAAAATTAGAATCCTCTACGCCCAACCACCGCTCGCATTCCCCAAACCCCTTTACAGCTTGTCGTTCAGGAATATGTTCTAGATCATACCAATCATGAAATTCATCGGCGTGAGCTTTTGAATAGTCAAACGACGCGACCAGCAAACCTTTAGCCATTTTTATCTCTCCTTCAATTACGCATCAATTCAATAATTTTTGAGTATTTCCAACCAGTGGCGCAGTTAATCATTGATTTGATTTCACTGTAACCGCCCAACAATCTATCGTTATATTCCAGAATCAGGTTTTTCTTTTTCGTTCATCGTCTTAAAAACGGGAATCTGCAACTCTAACTCTTATTTTAATTTAAGTCAGAGCGTCGGTGCGAAGTATAATGAAACTAATTAAAGTAAATCAGTTACAATTTTTCGATAACGTGTCATCGCCGTCAAATGCGCCTCTTTCCCGCGCTCGGATATACGTTTATGTGGTCCGCGACCATACCAGTTATTAAGAGTAATGTGACTCACACCAGCTTTTTTCCAGAATTCAAAATCACTACGAAGTTTTTCATCAATTCCATCACCCATGGATGTCCAAATTTCTAATCCCATTTTGCGTGGATCCCTATCAGCTTCCAAAGTATACTGGCGCAAACGATCAAATGCACTCAACGCTGTTTCATCTGGCGGATAAGCCAGCATTATCCATCCATCCCCTATACGACCAATGCGTCTTAACATTCGATCATCATGCCCTCCAAACCAAAGTGGGATTAAACGTTTAGTTGGCATTGGATTGATACCCACATCTTCAATAGTATGGAAGTTTCCATGATAGCTAACATGCGGTTCGGCCCAGAGTTTTCTCATAACCTCCACTTGCTCTTCCAATCGCCTACCCCGGTTATTAAAATTTTCATTTAACGCTTGATATTCTAATGAATTCCACCCAGCCCCGATACCAAATCGAAAACGACCACCCGACAAAACATCGAGTGAAGCTGCCTGCTTGGCTACTAATGCTGTTTGTCTTTGTGGTAAGATCATAACTTGACTTGAAAATTCTATGTTCGTAGTACAAGCCGAAAGGAAACCAAACAACACGAACGGATCATGGAAAAAATCTTTCGAAGTATTTCTGTCTCCCCAATTTGGACGATTGTTAATATTAGCACCCAAAACGTGATCTGGAATCGCAATGCCTTGATATCCAAGATCTTCTGCTTGCTGAGCAAAATCGCGAACAAAAGCGGGATCTCCTCCCGTGTCCACTAACGGTAGCGTAACACCCAAATTGATCATTCTGGCACAAACTCCAAACCAAGAAGCGACATCCGGTTTTTAGTCAAATCCTCCGGCATAATCTCAATTTTCGAACATTCTTACCCAAACGGTGATTAGGCATCATCAGCAGACAATCGTCATAAGGCGTTTTAATTTCCCTTGGTCCGTCGTGGGCTATAATAGTTCCAGCATCAGGAATTATTTCCATCCCAATGTAAGGCTCTACGAATTCAAAATTGTGTGTAGTGGAAATTATCCCAGCCGTAACCTCCCAAAGCTCCGCGTCGTCCAGATTTTTAGCTGTAGAGGAAATATTTGAATCAAAAAACCTCGACGGTAATATTCCAGCAGCCCTTAGAAAATGCAAAGCCGTATCAATTGCAGCTATATCAGTCCCTCGCGCCCAATGCTGACCACACTCAACCAAAATGGCTACTTTTTTATTATTTATATCGTTAAATGGCGTATACTCAATTAATCGCTTGCCACGGACATGACCAGAACCACACATTATGTATCCGGGAAAATTGACTTGGCGAGCAAATCGTCGTTCTTTTTCCAGCCCATTACATATAATAAGGGGCTTAGAAAAAGTACCCATCGAGTGAATATCTAGTAATAAATCTATATCATCAAAAATTGGACGCAATTCACGAGCCCTTGTTAACTCCCAACTCCCCTCATCACTATTTAACCGCTTTTCCAACCAAACCCTATTAAAATCCTCATCAACAAAACGCGAATTACTCGGATTTTTCGCATCAAAATTAGAATAGGCCTCATGATTAACAAAACACAAAGTAAGCTTGCCTGACTTAGGTCGAATACCCAATTTAAATAACCTATCTAACGCAATTGCCCCACATATTTCATTTCCATGGGTCAAAGCGTTAATCATCACGTGGGGACCCGAGCTTCCGCTATCAAAAGATGTTACAAATTCCACTCCGGTATTACCTTGTCTATAAGCCTCTATATCGGGAGGTAAAATTTGAACGGGATAAATCTGTGGCCTCACAACTTTAATCCTAGTTAGTTACAAATATTTTTTAATCCCTTGATTTAACCAGAGCAAGACAACATTTCCAAAAAAATATTAATATGACGAAGTTTTTTCGATACAATTATACTCTCAAATTATAGAGAAACTTTTTCGTAATTCACTTAGAGTTGAAGAACAGTCAAGATAATTTAAAAGTCATCCGCCATGTCCCACCGTTTCAGACGTCTAATTGGCCTTATGACAATTGGCCTGGGAATACTAATTGGACCGCTCGATACATCCGTGAATATTGCTTTCCCGTACATCGTCGATGACCTTAATCAACCCATGGCGATGATCCAATGGGTCGTGATTTGTTATGTCTTAACCTATGCCAGTTTAATGCTTATTTTTGGAAAACTAGGAGATCTCTATGGGCAACGACGAGTTTTTGCTATTGGATTATTGGTAAGTATATTTTCTTTATCTCTTGTAGCCATTTCTCCTAATTTTACCTCACTATTATTTTTTAGGTTTTTACAAGGACTGGGAACAGGGCTGTTGACTAGCGTAGCCCCAGCCCTTGTTATCAACCTCTATTCCGAGGAACAAAGAGCGAAAGCCGTTGGTTTATTCACGCTTATTTTTGCTTTAGGTAGCTTATTTGGCCCAATCATTGGTGGCATTTTGGTGGAGTGGTACGACTGGCGAGCCGTATTTTGGTTTAGAATTCCAATTGCCTTAATATCCTTTCTCTTACTATTCTCAGTACCTAAGGAAGTTAAGCGCATCGGCAAACCAAGGTTTGATTTTTTAGGCGCAATAACACTCGTATTAGCACTAAGCAGCTTTTTATTAACTCTCAACCAGTTTCAAAGAATTGACCAACACGGCATAACGCCTATAATTTGTTTAGCTCTGTTTTGTTGTTTTTGTATAGTCGGATTTCTGAAGACGGAGGGTCGTGCTGAGGAACCAATTCTTAAACTAGATGTATTCAAAAATATTGATTTCGCCCTGATAAACCTGGCTAGCTGCCTTTTATATATGGTTACATTTTCAGTAGTTCTTCTAATACCCTTTCTCCTTCCTAAAATATCTGGTTTATCGATAATGGCATCTGGTTTAATTTTGGCTACGGGCTTTATAGGGACGACTATAGCTGCTCCCCTTGGCGGGAGAATGGTTGCAATTATGAGGGCTAATTGGGTCGCTTTTTGCGGGCTAGCTATGACCGGAACCGGTCTCCTGTCTATTAGCTGGATCACAAATTACCAAAATCCTATCTGGATGATGGCCGCTTTATTTTTACAGGGAGTCGGAACCGGTTTATTCCAAGTGGCTTATATGTATCTGGTAACCGGCGCACTTCCTTTTCACGATAGAGGAATAAGCGGCAGCATTGCAATGCTAACGCGAACTATCGGTGTAGTTACAGGTGTCACCACAATAACTCTGGTATTTTCTTGGTTAACGGAACGCTATAGAGAAGTTACCATAAATGAAGAAATCGCTTTTTATGAAAGCTTTCGAAGTGCTTTTACTCTTGCAGGAGGAGCCCTTTTGGTATTCCTGATAATTACGCTACTGTACCCTCGTGTTTGGATCGGACGGTCTTCACAATCTAAGAAATGAAGTTTTCAAACCAAAAGAACGGTCCCAACTAGGAGCGAACAAAATGAACAATTCAGATCTCATAGTGAAGATCCTTAAACAAGCAGGCGTGACACACGGTTTTGGCATACCAAGTGGTAACGTGCTACCCCTAATAGAGGCAATGAGATTGGGTGGCATGAAATTCGTTTTAACTGCTCATGAGGGGTCCGCATCCTTCGCCGCCGATATTATGGGACGCATGACTGGGAAACCTGGTTTTTGCATTGCGACTTTGGGCCCCGGCGCAACAAACTTGGCTACTGGGGTTGGTAGTGCTTTTCTTGATAGGTCTCCCATGATTGCGATTACCTGCAACCTTAACAGCCCGCAGCTTGGTCGACGGATTCAAATGCTAATAGATCACCATGCATTGTTTGCTCCGATTACAAAAGCCACACTTGCAGCACGACACGACAATGTGGCAGATATTGTCACAAAAGCCCTAATAATCTCACTTACCGAGCCAATGGGTCCTGTGAATATCGATTTGCCAGAGGACGTTTCATTGGCTCCCGCCATAAACCAAACATGGGAAAAAGTAGTTCCAACCCCAGTAGCCAAAAAACCTAGCACTGCAGAATTGAAGAATGCTCAACAGTTGATCAAACACGCTAAATATCCTTTGGCAATCCTTGGTTCTTCCGCCATGCGAATGAATGATCCCAAACTTCTAAAAACATTCATAGAGCGCCATAAGATTCCTTTTGGAAGTTCAACGATGGCCAAAGGGATGATTGATGAAGCTCATCCCTTAGCGTTTGGTTGCATTGAACGAGGACGAAGACAGATACAGAGAAAATTTATACAGTCTGCGGACCTAATAATTGGTATTGGATTTGATACTGTGGAGGTAGAATACGAGGCGTGGATTGGTAACGTACCGGTTTTATCGATCGATATTGAGAACCCCGACGTTGAAGAAACTGTAAATTTAGCAGGAACATTAACAGGTGATATCAGTTATTCTCTCCGTCATCTGATTGACTTGACACCAATTAACAAACAGTTGACCGAAGGCCATATTACGTCTCACCGGAAAACGTTTTTCGATTCCTTACGACCTTATAGCAAAAACTTCACGCCACATGAAGCTATAGATGTCATTCAATCCGTAATGCCTCACGAAAGTATTCTAACGTACGACGTTGGTGCTCACACACACCAGATAGCAAGTCAGTGGGTTGCTCACAGTCCAAAATCCTGTCACGTAACTAATGGATGGTCATCAATGGGGATTGGACTTCCGGCAGCCATAGCAGCCAAAATTGCGAGGCCGGATTTGCCTGTAGTGTGCGTCATCGGAGATGGGTGTTTTCAAATGACCGCTGGCGAAGTAGCTACAGCCCGGCGCGAAAAACTACCAATACCAATTGTTGTTTTAAATGACCGGTGGTTATCATTAATACAAATTAAACAGGAAAAACGGCAGTACGCGCAATATGGGTCACAAGTCGAAATGGACTTATATAACGACCCACCAGCGCATTATTTTGGTGTCCCCGCGGTTGGCGTCCGAGACGCAGAAGCTTTAGAAAGCGAACTCAAAAAAGCGTTAATCTCAAACAGCCCTATTATTATAGAGACTATAGTCGACGCTAATCACTATTTCGAAACAGTTTTCGATTAAGTAGGGTACAAGTGCTGGAGTTTTTGATTATCAATCACACATAAAAGTTACCAACACCCATCGTTGTCCTTTGGTTACCGGCAATGCCTCATGAAGCAAACTACAAGAAAAAATTACACCAGCGCCTGCTGGCGGTAAATATTTATGCGATCCATATTCGGGAAAACAAAGTTCTCCACCATCATAAGTATCATTCAAATTAAGTGACATAGCAAAACGCCTCTTCTGCGTTTGACGCAAATTGTCACGGTGGGGACCAAAAAAATCGGAACGCTCATCTGTATAAGAAAGAATGGTAAACGCTTCAAATCGGAGTGGTTGTGAAAAGTTAAAAACTTTTTCTAACTCGGCACCAATCCGTGGGCCAATCGTTCGGCTAATAAGTGATCGAAGTTCTGAATCAACGATTTCGTGTTCTCTGTTTTTCTTTATCTTGGAATCAGGCGCATTAAAGCGACCATCATTTACCAAACCTTCCCGATGATCATTTTTCCACGTTTGGATTAAACGGTCGCAGACATCTGCAGCTAATAAATTCTCCATTAAAAGCACCGGCGCCCCATATTGGAGAGTTACAGGAGAAGGCACCGGCCGATTTAAATACTCGATAATTATCTGAATGGCTGAATCAAAGCTCGAACTTATATCGATAATATCTACGATCCTCACTAATCTCTGGTTGCTATCCAGAACCAAAAAGGCAGCGTCCGGCTTATTATTAACATTTGCTCTAGTGAGCAATAACTCAAGTAATTTTCCTTGGTCATCTCTAAAGACAACGCCGCTACAATCTAGGTCTCCCTGAAAAGACCTATCATCCAGAACGCTCACTAATTCGATATTATTCTGGGCAAATATTTCGGTTCTTTTTAAGCTTTCCCGAAACGCTGCTTTAGATAATGACGGATTGTTGCGAGCAATAAACATTATGACCGGACCGCCCTTAAGTTCGAAGTAGAAGACCCTTTTTAGCCCGTCCAATGCAGGCAGTTGAAAATTGGGTATTCGATCTCCGGGAGTTAGTGTCATTTTTGCTTGAATTTCATCCTATTCATTAATGATTGAAACCAAAATTTTTCTAATGGTCTCGCACTTTAATTAGACCCTCCAGCACCTTTGCCCTTGATCAAAATTTGTTAAACCATATAGAAATATAAACGTTAATTATTTATCACTTGCTATTTGGTGCGGGCTGTTATCGCCTCCGACATTTCTATCACATTTCGAGCTTGCTTAAGATGTGGCATATCCAGCATTTTACCATCTAAGCCAACCACGCCGATGCCCGGATTTTCTTCAAACACCTGAATAACTCGTTTCGCATACCCGATTTCATCATCGGACGGCGTAAATGCATTATTAATAACCGCAGACTGAGCCGGATGAATAGCAATTTTTCCTATAAAACCTGTCTTCCTATCTTTTAAGCAATCAGCAGCTAAACCGTCTAGATCCTGATAATTCACATAAACCACACCTACGGGTTGAACATCAATTGCTCTAGCGGCGGCCAAGCAAAAAGATTTTGCCATTAAATATGGATCATCATAATCGCCCGAATTAGAGTGCCTATTGTCACTAGCTCCTAGTGCTGCCGATAAATCTTCTGCTCCCCAAGTAATTGCTCTCATCCGATCAGTAACACCTTCCAAGTACGTGTGGAAACTCAGCAGTGAAGCCGCCGTTTCCGTAGCCACAACTAAAATTTTTGTAGAACCAATATCCAGCCCTTCCCGCGCTTCCAACGCTGCCAGATAATTCGCTAACTTATTTACATCTTTTGCAGAATACACTTTTGGTAAGCAGATACCATCAGGCGCTCCAACCATTGTCTTGGCTAAGTCCTGCAAAGCGAGATTTGAGTCCAATGGATTAATTCGTACCCATAGCTGCTGCTGGGATCGGTCATTTCTTTGAATCAAATAGTCTCTTACCATATTCCTGGCAATCTCTTGCCGCTTATCTGATACCGAGTCTTCAAGATCCAAAATCAACGCGTCCGCCGAATTTTCTTTTCCCTTTTCAAGCTTGCGCTCAGAGTCACCAGGAACGAACAACCATGATCTAATAATCATATTGGGCGTTTCATCATCAATGCCGTGCGAACGCAGTAAGCTATTTCTTGGTCCCTTTGATTAAATCCATAATGTTCAAAAATAACTAAGCCGGCATTTTGCCGAGATTTGGACTCTCGCATTTCCCGGACTTTTGTTGCAGACCGGATAGTATCACCATGAAATACAGGATTCGCAAACCGCGTATCAGTCATGCCCAAATTTCCAATAGTAGTTCCAAGTGTAGTATCCCCAACAGATACGCCTATGACAAGACCGAGCGTAAAAAGGCTATTCACAATACGCTGGCCATACTCCGTTCCCTTGCTAAATTCCTCATCCAGATGAAGCGGCTGCGGATTGTGGGTTAAAGCACAAAAGAGTAAATTATCCGCTTCCGTTACAGTACGTGTTAACGAATGTTGGAATTCCATCCCTATCTCGAATTCCTCATAGTAAAGACCCGCCATTTTTTATCCTTTTCCTTTTGGGCAACATAACCTCTTATTACCAGAACTTGATGTTTCGCTCACTTTGGCATGAAACCAATATAGCGCCAAATCACAGTCACAATTGCCATTTTCAATGGCAAAATTTCTATTTTAAAATTTCTTGTAATCGAGCATAAACAGCGTCGGTTACCTCAATAAAATTTTCTGCGATCCGAACACGGCGATCTTTAGCTGACCGGTCGAACGGCATGCGAACAGGGTCACCGCCAGGGACCGGTCTAGCGCTTCTAACAGTTTCAGCATACTGTGTTACTTTGAGCCTATATTCTTTCTCCGGCATCATTAGATCTGGCTTCATTAAGATAATAAGATAACCAAAATCTGCCAGCTGAGGAGGCTCAACTGGCGATCCTGCCAAAATACCCATCATTTGCACAGCCATACCGAGACCGGCACCCTTATATCCACCCCAAGGAGTAAAAGCCCCGCTGAGTGCGGCATCAGGATCCTGTGTAGGATTTCCCGACTTGTCAAAAGCAAGTCCCTCACCAAGCTTGTGGCCCTGTCGTCTTGCCAAAACCACCTCGGCATGCATGATAGAAGAAGTTCCGATATCCCAAATCACTGGATCGGCCATGCTTGGAAAACCAAAACAAATAGGGTTTGTTCCAAATCTTCCATCAATACTGCCGTAAGGTGCTACCCAAGGAGTAGCATTAGAGCTAATCATTGAAATCAGACCTTCCTCAGCGGCCATTTCAGCGAAATAAGATAACATCCCCGTGTAATAAGTTTCGTTAGCACCTACCATAGAAAGTCCCATCTCTTTGGCTTTTTCAATGGCGATTTCGGTAGCTTTATATGCTACAATATATCCAAGATTATCATTGCCCTTAATTCTCGCAGATACCGGCGTCTCATGTATTGTTTCGACGAGACCCGAGGGAGGACCGGTACGACCAATACGTTCCGATATGCTAACAACCCTTGGTAAACCACCGTAGGTCAATCCCCGTAGTTCAGAGTCAATTATGTGATCGGCAGTGATTTCTGCATATGGCTTGCTTTGACCTAACGCCATCATAACCCGAATCACCAGGGATTTAGCTTCTTCGATAGATAGCTTCATAACGTTCTCCTAGAACTCCGAATTTATTCACCATAAATGAGATCTATGATTACCAATAGATAGGAAGATTGAGCGGGAAGCCTCTAATAGGCAAGATATGACCGAACTTTTCTTCATAAATTGGAGTAATAATCATGAGGCTGCAAGATAAAGTGGCTTTAATCGTGGGCGCTGGCCAACAACCTGGCGATACCATAGGAAACGGGCGCGCAACATCTCTACTTTTTGCTCGCGAAGGGGCCAAGGTTATGGCGGTGGATCTCCACCTTGAATCAGCAAAAGAGACAGAACGCCTAATACGGTCTGAAAATGGCGAATGCACAGCTTACCAAGGAAATGTAAAACACAATGAGGATTGTAAAAATTTTGTGGCAGCATGTGAAGAAACATATGGTCGCATTGATATACTTCAATATAATGTTGGCATCACGGGAGAAGGTAAAGACACCGATCCCATAGAATTGCCAGAAGAAATCTGGGATCGCGTAATGGACGTCAATTTAAAAGGCCTCTACCGAACAACACGGTTTGTCCTTCCAATCATGAGAAAACAGGCAGCTGGCGTAATAATCGGTATATCGTCAATTTTTTCAGTGTGCTCGGTAGATCGTGTCGTTTATAAAACGTCCAAAGCTGGAATGAATGCTTTTTGCCACATGCTCGCCAGCACAAATTGGGATTACGGCATTCGATGTAACGTCATCATGCCCGGTCTAATGGACACTCCTATTGCTACGGGGCCTCGAGCGGATTTGAATGGAGTTACTCCTGAAGAAGTTAGAGCAATAAGAAATTCCAAAGTGCCCCTTGGAAAAAAAATGGGTACTGGCTGGGATACAGCTTATGCCTCTCTGTTTCTGGCATCAGACGAAGCTCGGTTTATAACCGGCGTAAATTTACCAGTCGATGGTGGAATGGTGGCTCGGATAGGGTACTCTTAATCAGATTCCTCGTTAATCCCTTGCAGTTTAATCCACCTTTTCACTCTGCGCCTCAAAAATTGAATTATAACCTATTTGTTCCCAATTAGGAGGAACGGGGCAAGGTCGTGAGTCAAGATGTGCTAACCGCGCGGGCGAACCTCTAATGATTGAACCGGACTTTGACGTAGGCGTGGGTTGAGGCATCCATGCAAAAGCGTCCGCCGAACTAAAAACGTACAGCGCCACGGGACGTAAAAGCTCGGAGAAATTGCTTGATGATCCATGGATTGTGCGACAATTTATTGCAATGAGTGTTCCTGCCACCCCAGTAGTTTGCACCGCACTTTCTAGATCAACGGTTTTTAAATCTTGGCTTGAAATTGCGCCAGTCCAAACACCGTCGTTATCAGTGTGGAAATATAGCGGGCCATTATGACTTTTCGGAATACAAACCAGCGGACCTTGTTCAGAGCTTACATCATCTAGATAAATACCTAATGTCACTGGACTATAATTTGTATGAGGCCAAGCTAGTATATCTTGATGCCATTTAACCACTTCGCCGTCTCCCGGCCATTTTAAATTCAACTTTGCGCTGTGAAATTTCACATCTGGCCCAACCAAATCGGCCGCTATATCGACCAATGGTGATTTCGCCGCAAACCCCCAAAAAACAGGATCGCGATCTACCAACGCTTTAAATCTTCGCACGTAGGGCGAAGTCGAGTTATGAGTTGGGCCAAGATCAAATGCCTCGTCAGATTTAGTTAGTAGTTTACTTGATTCTAAAAGCTTATCAGAGCATGCTCTCAAGCGCCGGATCCAGCTGTCTTCGATTAAACGATCAACAGCCACATAACCATTTTCAAAATAATATTCGCGTTGTGACTGCGTTAACGCAAGTGGAGGCTGGGCTAAAATTTGCTCTGGTGTCATATAATACCCATCTATTTTAACGAAATGTGTTTTGAAGCTATAAAACGACATCACTATTTAGAACAAGTAGCAATCAAATACTTGTAATTAGTAGTCATGACATTTAGGTATGGCAACTAATTAATGCAGAGATACAAGGACGTTATTTTTAGCCAACTGATTCAATATTTTATGTCGGTCAATGAAATAGTTAAAACTAATTAAAAGTAGAATCAAATCACTTGGAAGAGAAAATACCGCTATTAAAATGATGATTTCATAGTACTGTGAATGGGGAGCGCAATATCATGCAAACTCTTACCAAAGAACAAAAAACTAAATGGGCAGTAGACGGTTATCTTTGTCTGGAGAACGTCCTAGACCCAGATGAAATCAATTTCTTCTCCAATGAAATAGACCGCATTCGGACGGTCCCCGGTTGGGAACCACTTTCTGGTATGCTGCCACGAGGACATTACGGATGGGTTGAACGCTGCCCAGATCAAAATCCCGAAGCCTTTATGGATAGACGACATATATTGCCATATCATCGATCCTTCATCGATCTCATTGATAGAGAAACTGTTTTTGATTTGATTGCGGACATAATGGGCCCCAATATCGTGTTTAGTATGTCTCAGGCTATCGTGCGTGCATCTGGTGACGGTTTCTCCGGATACACCCATACCGATGGCGGAGAAGGTCAGCGAGAAATACGTGTTACTGAAACTAGCCGACCTATAGCAGTCAAAGCCATGTATCTCTTATCCGATGTGGACGGACCTGATAGCGGCAATTTTACCGTCTTTCCAGGAAGTCACATGAGGCCCATTCAATTTGAACAAGATCCGCCGGTTGGACCTCACACTCCTGGAGCCGTTCAACTAACCGGAAAGGCAGGGGATTGTTATATATTTTCGCATGCACTATGGCATGGTCCGTCCCCTAATCTTTCCGGAAAAGCACGCAAAACTCTATTGTATAATTATTGTCAAATGTTCATGCGTTGCTACGATTTCGATAAAGTACCGGACTTAGCTCAACGAACATCACCTAGACAACGACGGCTTCTTGGTGATCTTGGATATGATTTTCGCCCTGGATCATATTTCTATGTTCCCGATGACCAAATTGAAGTGATTAACGGTAAAGTAATCTAATATGAGAATTTCATAGTAATCCAGATTACTTTTCGTCCTAACAACTGTACGCTAGACGTTCCATTAGAAATTTGTATTATGGGGCTATCGACCAAGTCTTTTTTTGCCAACGTGAATTTGTGTTCCGAAGATTAGTTCTAAAGAGTGATAAAACATATGACTTCGGCGCGAATTTCCAAAACCGGTAAAGACCTAAAATTCTTATTTGAACGCTTTAACACTGTTCGTAATCAATCGCTTTTGCTTACAACCAACTTGTCAGCTGAAGATCAATGTATTCAATCAATGCCGGATGCAAGTCCCACGAAATGGCATTTAGCCCATACTACTTGGTTTTTTGAGACTTTCATTCTTAAAAACCAAATTTCTAATTACCAAGATTTTGACCCGGCTTTTAACTTTTTATTTAACTCTTACTACGAACAAATCGGGGAAAGACACTCTCGAGATATGCGGGGCCTGTTAACCAGACCCTCATTACAAGAAGTCAAGGCCTATCGAGATCATGTGAATGAGAACATGACAGAGCTGTTCAAAAATGAATTGAAGAACGATATTTTAGATTTGGTAGAACTGGGTTTGCACCACGAGCAACAGCACCAAGAATTAATTCTTACTGATATCAAACACGCCCTATCCTGTAATCCAACGTTTCCAAAATTCACCCATACTGGGACGCAAAAATTTGCGCCCATTTCAAAACTGATTTGGTTAGACTATCCCGGCGGTCTAACAGAAATAGGCTGGAATGGAACGGGATTTTACTTTGATTGTGAAAGTCCACGGCACAAAATATGGCTTGAGCCTTATCGACTTGGATCCCGTTTAGTAACCAACGGGGAATATTTAGCTTTCATAGAAGATAATGGATATAAGCGACCTGAACTTTGGCTTTCAACGGGCTGGGTCACCTGCCAGAAACGAAACTGGAAATCTCCAGCATATTGGCATCAGGATGGTGAAGGATGGAAAATTTTTACGTTAAGTGGATTAAATTCTTTAAACACAAATGAACCGGTTTGTCACATAAGCCACTTTGAGGCCGACGCATATGCGAGGTGGGCTAATAAACGACTTCCGACGGAAGCCGAATGGGAAATAGCTGCCAACAGTATTAAAGTTGAGGGCAATTTCGCTAACTCTGGATTGTTCAACCCCTCAGCTTCGTCAGGAATTGGGTTATCACAAATTTATGGTGATGTTTGGGAATGGACAAGTAGTCCTTACACTGCCTATCCAGGCTTCAAACCTGCACACGGTGCCATCGGAGAATACAATGGTAAATTCATGTCCGGACAAATCGTATTGCGAGGAGGTTCCTGCGCTACACCTGAAGGACATATTCGATCTTCTTACAGAAACTTTTTTTACCCCCCGGATCGTTGGCAGTTTACGGGAATTCGTCTTGCAGATGACTTTGTTTAAAAACCTCAAAAATTAAACTACAACCTGACGAGGCGAGAAAGATAAACGATGACTGAAACAACGCCCGAATTCTTGTCCGATGTCCTTTCAGGTTTGGGTTCGAACCCAAAGACTTTAAAGCCTAAGTATTTTTATGATCAAAGAGGGGCAGAACTTTTTGCGCAGATATGTAAGACTCCCGAATACTACCCTACGAGAATGGAAACCGGTATTCTAAAAGATAATGCAAAAGAAATCTCGGCTGCTATAGGACCAGGTGCTGGATTAATTGAATATGGTTCCGGAACATTAGAAAAAGTCAAAATTTTACTAGATAATTTAGTGTCGCCCTCGGCTTTGATTCCAATAGATATATCCTCTGAACAATTGAGTTTAGCTGCTGCGTCGATACAGTCAGAATACCCGGATTTACCAGTATTTCCAGTTGTTGCAGATTTCACCAAGGAAATAAAATTACCAATCTCAAACCATCTTAAAAATCGGCGCGTCGGTTTCTTTCCGGGATCGACCATCGGAAATTTCGAGCCGAATAAAGCGGTAGAATTTCTAGCCTCAGTCTGCCAAACACTTGGCAAAAATGGCTCACTGCTTATCGGGTTCGACTTGAAAAAAAATATTGAAACACTAGTTTCTGCATACGACGACGCTGAAGGAATAACAGCTGCTTTCAATAAAAACATATTAGTCAGAATAAACAACGAACTTCAGGCTAACTTCAATATAGACGCTTTTAATCATCTCGCTCGGTATAACGAAAGTAACGGACGAGTTGAAATGCATCTAGAAAGTCTGGAGGAACAAACCGCTCTCATCAACGGAAAATTATTTCAATTTCAATTAGGCGAAACCATCCATACTGAAAATTGCTATAAATTTACAATCGAAGAATTCAAAAATCTAGCCGTTTCCTCGGGTTTCCACCCCAAACGTTATTGGACGGATGACCAAGGATATTTTTCGGTGATGCTTTTGCAAACAACCTGAACAACAAATCCAAACAGTAGGTTAAAAAATTAGTGTATCTAGAATACTTTCTAATTCTTTTAGGGGATAATTCTATCGTTCCGCAAATCTTGCAAAAGCTTTAAATACATTGTCTGACTATCTAACACCTTATTCCAACCTGCCTTACGCAACTTGGTCATGGATGACATAATATCGTAATCACAGCTATACAGCCAATCAGCAAAATCCCAGTTCGCTAAATCCATAAGATGATATTCACGCAGATTGTGATCCTTACAAATTTGCCTCCATAACGCTTCTTTTCCTGTCATGGATAATGTTAGATTTAACGGCTGAACAGGACCCGAAGATATGCCAAAAAACTTTGCAAACTCGGGCCAAATTTGCTCCCATCTGAAAAAATCTCCATTGGTAATATTGTAAGCCTCGTTGACACAGTTGGTATTGGTCGCCACCCAGGCCATAGCCTCGGCCAATAGGCCGGCATCAGTTGTCTGATAAATCGATGAGAATGCTTTGGGTTTACCAGGAAATCTCAAGGGTAAGCCTAAATGAGCACATATAGATCCATAAGCCCCAAGTATTGTTAGTTGAGAGATTGGACTCGCCAATGCGAAGCCGCATATTCCATGAGGCCTTAGTGCAGACCAACCCCAAGGCTTGCCCTCCTGATAATCTGCCAACCAATCCTGCTGATCATAATAAAAACATGGAATGAGTGTCCGAGGATCATCTTCCTTTGCTGGCGTCTTATAGGGGCCAACATGGCAGCCGTACCACTTGCTCCCATGAACTAATTGTACATGTTTTAACTGCGAGCTAGCTGTGTTTAACTCGGAAACTAAATTCTTCAACATAACCAAGTTAACATCTGCTTCGTCGCTAAACGTAGGTTGTGGAGAATAAGCGCAATAAAAAATATGCGTTACATCATTTAATCTTCCCAAAATAGCTCGGCAAGCATTCGAATCAGTTAAATCCAGTTGTAAAAATCGAACGTTTAACTGGAAGTCGGGTTCACGTCGTGACACACCGATAACTTCCCAATCATTTAGCTCACTAATATAGGCTGCCGCCGCACGCCCTACCACACCTAACGCACCCGCTATTAACGCCTTATTTTTTTTCATCTGATAGAGTTCCAGACCTAAAAATGGCACCCCGTGAAATGATTTTCAAAAGACCACGACGGTTTATCTGCCTTAACAATTAAAAAAATGGAGACACTAGTTGTTGCGCATTAGATTTTGAATAACTTCGTCGCTTTGTACTATATCCGCATACCTGCGCCCGACATCTCGCAGTGTGTCTTGATGTGGCTGCTCGTCGTGGTCGCCTGAGCAATCATCTACTAACATTGTTCTAAAACCGAATTGAAAGGAGTCCACCGCAGATGCGCGCACGCAACCGCTTGTTACACAACCGGTGATCGCGATTGTATCTACTCGGTGCTTGGTAAAAAAGGCTGAGCATGAGGTCATAAAAAATGCAGATGCACCCGTTTTTTGAAAAACGTAGTCATAACTTTTATCAGCGATCCGTGGATCCAATTCAACCGCTTCCGATCCTTCGAATAAAGTATCTTTTATTGCTCCTACTTTCCAATAAGGCATGGATTTAGTATTTGGATAGGCAACAAAGCAACTAGCTACCGGTGCGTGTCTTGCGCGAGCAACCTCTAATAGTTTCGCTGTTTTATCGACCGCATGGTTAATTCGATCGCTGCCACCCATTGGAAATTGTTTATCAGTAAAGCTGCGTTGAAAATCAACCACTAAAACACCTAATCGTTTGCCGTACCCGACGTGATCTTGACCATACGACTTATCAACATAAATATCTTTCATCTCGTTCCCAATTCACAACAGACTAAATTTGATATTCCTACGAGTTAAGATATCTTATTCGAATCGGACTAACATCGCGCAGTTGTCTTTGATCACATTTCCGATCTCCTTTCTAACCAAACTCACATCGCAAATCTAGACATCCCGCCATCTACTGGGATTACTGTTCCGGTAATATAATCTGCAAGTGGAGAAGACAGAAAAGCCGCTAAGTTTGCCAGATCCTCCGGCTTACCAAAGCGCCCCAAGGGAATATACTGTCGAATAAACGCATTTCTACTTTCAAGAGTCGGGTGAATTGTTTCTCTGATTTGTTCACTATCTATCCTACCGGGCGGGATACAATTAACCGTGATACCTTGAGAGGCCACATCTCTAGAAAGACCTTTTGCCCAACTATGAACCGCCGCACATCCCACTAGGGCTGCACTAGTGGCTAAAGGCTCTATGACACCAGTTATATTTATTATACGTCCCCAGCCCCGTTGTATCATAGTCGGAAGAAACGCATTAGTAAGTCGCCGGACTGTGGTAAATTTTAAATCGAACCCAGCATTCCACTCTTCATCAGTAGCTATAGGATCAGGTTTGCTGGAAAGGCCAGCATTATTAATCAAAATATCCAACCCGCCAAAAATACTTTGGATTTGAGCTTGTATATTTTTCGGGGATTCACTGTTCATTAAATCCGCCTCTATAATTACTGGTGTTTTTCCAGTTTCTTCTTTTATCTCTTCCGCCACTTTATAAAGTAAATTCTTCCGACGCGCGGTGATCGCAAGATTCACGCCTTCACGGGCCATTGTTTTTGCCACGCCAACGCCAATGCCAGCACTTGCGCCAGTTACCAAACAAAATTTTCCGTGAAGTTGGAGATCCATTATCTGTTTTCCTATCTAATAATTAGGTTTGCTTATAGTACTTTCCGATTAGATCAATGTAATACTCCACAAAGTTGGTTAATTAAATTTCGGGTTTTTAGAAACATCTCAATCGTAATCAATTTTACTAAGGCTAAAAATTGAAATTGTCTTTAGTTGAGAAATCGTTACCAGATCGCTGATTCGCAGAGTTTATATCTTGGAAAGTTTAGCTATGAAATTATCATCACGCTATCGAATAGGAATAGATGTTGGAGGGACATTTACAGACCTAGTTATATGGGATTCAAAAAATGGGACAACTAAAACGTTAAAAACTCCAACAATACCTCCGACGTTCGCTGATGGTGTAATGGCCGGAATCCAACAAGCAGAAATCCTAGCCGACGGAGCAATTATGCCACCATTTGGCATTCACGGTGGGGGAACGGGCGCACCAGTAAACAGTTATATAGTAAAGCAGGATGGTACAGAGCATCACTTTGACTCTCCCGGGAAGGTAGGAGGCTATCCTTTAATCGCGGGCGATACAGTCACCCTCCAATCGGCTTCGGGTGGCGGCTATGGAGATCCACTAAACCGAGATCCGGTTGCGGTTTTGATGGATCTAGAAAATGGACTAATTTCGCAGGAAGCCACCGATATGATTTATGGAGTTCAGTTTAATCTTGATGGTTCAATAAACTTAGAAGCGACGCAGGCTCGGCGATCTGAACTTTTAGCTGCCAAAGTCCATTTTGTGATAACACGGGACGATAGCAGTCCTTATCGCGAGTCCGGCCCCAGCAAACGACGAATAATTCGATTAAATCCTAGCGATATCACGTCTAACCGTTTTTCAATCAATCAGAAAATTGAGGTCATAAATAAAATTGGTGCCCCTCTACGCGGCTGGATTAAAGAAGATAAAGAGGTAAAACTCGGAACCATACCAATAGATATTTTAGGACTTAGGTCTCTTGGCGCTAATCCAGACGAAAAGATAGAGGTTCGTCCTCTTCACACCCCGCAAGTTTTCTACCAAGAAGCATCTTTAAATTGAAATCTATATTAGAAATATGACAAGAATGAATTTAATATTCTCCAGCAACGTTTTATGACAGGTAGACAACCATTGGCCCGAAATAAATATAGGATTGGAATTGATGTCGGCGGCACTTTCACAGATGTCGTTCTTATTCATAATGAGACTGGTAGGTTAGCCGTTACCAAAGTCCTAAATCGTCATACCAGTCGCGACGAGACTGTCTTGGACGGCATTAATCGACTTTTATCAGAAAATAAAGTATCGTTCGACGATATTGAATACATAGCTCATGGTACAACTATAACAACGAACACAGTAATTGAACGAAAAGGGGCGAAAACAGCTCTTATCACCAATCAAAATTTTAGGGATATACTCGAGATTGGGCGATTCGCGCGCCCCGCAGAATTGATCTACAAAGTACATAACAGTAAACCCGCGCCTCTAGTGCCAAGATATCTTCGTCTTGGATTGCCTTGCAGAATAGACCGACACGGTGAGATAGCCACGCCTCTTGACTTAAATAAACTGTCAGAAATTATCAAAATCCTAAGAGAGGAAAATGTTGAAAGTGTAGCTGTATGTTTCCTCTTTTCCTTCTTAAACCCTAGTCACGAAGGAGAGGTCCGTCATCTTTTATCACTCGAACTTCCCGATGTTGAAGTCGTATTATCAAGTGAAATCCTGCGGGAATTCAGAGAGTTCCCAAGGACTAGCACGACGGTTTTCGCGGCCTACGTGGCCCCAGTACTAAGAAACTATATTGTAGGTTTGGTGGAGAGGCTTGCACGCAACAAGCTAAATTGTCCACTATACATTTTTCAATCCAATGGGGGAGTAGCAAACCCCGATATCGTGATGCGAAATCCAGCATTAACCTTGCTATCTGGGCCTGCTGGCGCCGTCGTTGGAGCGTCCCAATTATGTGGGGAGGCTGGATATAACGATCTTATAACAATGGATGTCGGCGGAACCTCGCTAGATGTTTGTTTAATCCAAAACTCTAATGCCGAAGTCACTACAACGCGTGAAATAGATATGTTTCCCATCAGCACACCAACGATCGACGTGCATACTATTGGGGCAGGTGGTGGAAGCATCATAAGCATCGACGAGGTAGGAAGGATTACGGTTGGCCCCGAAAGCATGGGAGCAAATCCAGGACCGGCTTGTTACGGCCTGGGCGGAAACACCCCAACCCTAACTGATATAAATTTGTTAATGGGTCTCATAGATCCCGATAGTTTTGCCAATGGCGAAGTTAAGTTGGATAAACTGCAAGCAAAATCTATTATACAGGAAACCATAGCTGCCCGATTAGGGGTGGATTTAGAAACGGCAATTTCGGGAGTATATAGTGTTGCCACTAATCAAATATCAGAAGCCATTCGGACAATAACGATAGAGAATGGAAGTGATCCTCGCAATTACTCGTTAGTAGCATTTGGAGGTGGAGGCCCTCTCCATGCCTCAGCCGTAGCAAAAGAGCTAGGCATCACTCGGATTATAATTCCAAAGCATCCTGGATTATTTTCTGCCCGAGGGATTGCAACAGCGGACTTTAGCCACGATTATATCAGATCTATTGTCCGCTCTTTTTCCCAAATCACTTTCCAGGAAGTTTTAGGTATATTTTCGGACCTGGAACAAAATGCTCAAATAGATCTGGAGCTTGAAAACATCGAACCGAAAAACCGACGATTAATTCATTCTTTCGATCTACGTTATGTTGGACAAACAACAGAGATTAATATCCCTGCGATCTGGAGCACAAAAGGTAAAGTTTTGGAAAAAGATCAAGTCATCAATCATTTCCACCAGGTTCATGAAGATAGATACAGCTACAGTGTCAAAGGAGAACCGGTGGAACTGGTCAACATAAGATTACGCGCTATCGGCCTCATTGACAAACCACCTTTGCAAACGAATTCGTCGAAAACTAGCAATGGAGCACCTAGTAATGAAAGACAAGTGCTGTTGCCTAATTCAAAAACTTTGCAAACAATTCCCGTATATCAACGTGATTCGTTAAATCAAACTAGAAAGCTTAATGGACCAGCTATAATTGAAGAGAGTTCTTCGACTACTCTCGTTTTACAAGGCATGGAAATAACAGTCGATCAATTTGAAAATATAATCATTCAATCAAACTCGGTAGATGATATACCATGACTATAGACCCTTTCACGCTAGCTATTCTTCAAAGTTCGCTAATTGGTATCGCGCGAGACATGAAAATCATGACTATGAGGACGGCCTATACTCAATTGTGGAAGGAGCAAGGAGACCTTTCATGTTGTCTAATGAATGAAGATGGAGAAATCATCGCTCAGGATCCTAACGGTTTCCCAATACACGTTACTACCATGCCACTTCAGTTGCAGGGAGCCATTTCAGCAATTGGGAAACAAAATTTAAACCCGGGTGACGTGATAGCGACTAACGATCCATTTATTGGAGGAACGCACCTACCGGATGTGTTAATTGCTCGACCACTCTTCCACAAAGGATCAATTTTTGGATATAGCTGTAATCGTGGGCATTGGGCAGATATCGGTGGGATGGGGCCAGGCAGCTATTCGCCCGCAACGTCGGATATTCATCAAGAAGGAATATTAATTCCCCCAGTCAAACTGTTTGAAGAAGGCAAACCTAACACGGGGATTTTCGAAATGATAATGTGCAACATTCGAAACCGGTCTATCGGGATGGGTGATCTCCGATCACAGTATGCTTCTTGCGAAACAGCTGAAAGACGTTTGCAATCATTAATTAATCGTTTTGGAATTAAAACATTAAAAGATTCTATGTCCGAAATAATTACCCGTTCTGAGCAACTAACGAGAATGCAAATCGCCAACTTTCCGGATGGAGAATATCAAGCTCGCGATTGTCTTGATGGCGACGGATTATCGGATGCACTATCTTGGATTGATGTCAGGATAAAGATAAAAAACAGTAACATATTTGTAGATCTAACAGCAAGCAGCCCGCAATCTAGCGGAGGTATGAATTGCTCTCATTCCGCGGCAGCTTCCGCTGTCCAATATGCTATTAAGTCTATAACGGATCCTGATAACCCGCCCAATGCGGGGAGTTATAAACCCATTGTTGTTAAAACGCGTAAAGGAACATTAGTGGATGCAGAAAGGCCGGGATCAATCGTTGGATTCGGCGAAGTATGTTATAGAGTTTTTGACGCAACTATGGCTGCTATTTCCAGTGCTATCGGGGATCGGGCCGTAGCGAGTGGTTCTGGATCAACTGGCACCGTCGTAATCGCAGGAAAACAAAAAAGCGACAACGGGGATCGTTATTTCACAACACTTGAACTTTCTTCTGGTGCATATGGAGCTCGCGCAACGAGCGACGGCATCAATGCCATCCGCTACGGCCCAGGAAATGCAGGACATATTCCTATAGAAGCTGATGAACTTGAGAATCCACTATTTTTTGAAGCTTATGAAATCCTTTGTGATACGGGAGGTGCTGGAAAATTTCGAGGCGGTAACGGCTTCGTAAGGAGATTTCGTATAGAAAATGAAACGGCACAGATATGTTTGTGCGCGGATCGACATCGCACCCCGCCTCCTGGTTTATTTGGCGGGCTGGCTGGTTCAACAGCCCGATACGTGGTAGATTACAATACCCAAAACGAACGCCAATTACCAAGCAAAACTCCCTACATTAATCTAACAAAAAACTGTGTGGTTAGTTTGGAATCCGCAGGAGGAGGAGGATTTGGTCCTCCCACCGAACGAAGCAAAGAGAGGATCTTAGAGGACCTGAAAAATGGCTATATCTCAGCTGAAACAGCAAAAGAAGTGTATGGTCTTAGAAGTGTTGGCTAAGATCAAATTGCAACAATGGCCGTGTCTGTATCTTCTCCTAAGGAGCGAAAAACCATTAAGAAAATTTTCGCCCATTCATTTTCCATCCATGGGTAAAAACCAAACTAAATCAATCGTATAATAGCGCCTCAAATCGATTAACCGTAATGTGTTTGAAAAGAAGTATGGAGAAAATATGATCGACCCTAATGGCGTGTTTTCAATTCTCAAACGTCGAGGGGTGCTCCCTGATGAAACTCAGTTTTCTGACCTTCCGACTGCTACGGATGGGAGGCTCGATCAAGTATTAATTAAATCTGGCTTTGTTAGCGATAGGATAATGGCAGAAGTTTTAGCAGAACACCTAAAATTGCCATTTGCCTCTGCAGTAAAATTCCCCAATAAGCCAATTGATGCAGGGGGAGCAACACTGTCCTTCCTTCGTCAATCTAAACTATTGCCTATCGCTGAGAACGAAACATCTTTAACCCTTGCTGTTTCGGATCCTCTAGACAAAGAGTCTTTAAAGGCTATGCGATTATTAACGAATAAAACCATTCACGTTGAAATAGCAGCAGCCGCAGATTTAGACCGGGCTTTCGATCAAATATATGGAGAATCTAATAATTCTAAAATCGTTCGATCAAAAATTCCCCTTCAATTTTCAACTGAAAATACTGAGGCTCCAGCCATTAAGATGTTGGATGAAATAATTCGTACCGGGGTGACTAATGAAGCTTCAGATTTACATATAGAGCCGAGCGAGGACGGTATCCGACTACGATACCGTATCGATGGCAAATTACTAGAACTGGGCATGGCTCCACCAATCTATCTGACAGAAATGTTGTTGGTTCGCATAAAAGTCATGGCTAGGTTAAATATAGCCGAAAAACGCCTGCCCCAAGACGGGCGTACTAATGTAAACGTTGACGGACGCCAGATCGATATCAGAGTAAGCACTATCCCTACCCTAAACGGCGAAAGCATCGTATTAAGATTATTAGACCCCGAAAACACGCCAAATAATTTATCCGCATTGGGCTTTTCCCATAACACGAAGGATTCCATATGCAATTTGTTACAGTCACCGAATGGAATGATTTTGGCAACTGGGCCAACGGGAAGCGGAAAAACCACCACTCTATACGCTATTCTAAACGAGTTGAATCACACGGAAAGCAAAATTATAACGCTAGAAGACCCAATTGAATATCGCCTAGAGGGCATCAATCAAATTCAAATTAATCCTAAAATAGGATTAGACTTTGCCAACCTTCTTAGATCGGTGCTTCGCCAAGATCCTGATATTATAATGATTGGCGAGATCAGGGATGCTGAGACTGCTCGATTGGCGATACAAGCGGCACTAACCGGACATTTGGTTATTTCAACGTTGCATACAAATGATGCGTCTGGCGCTATCCCACGTCTTGTAGATATGGGAGTGGAACCTTATTTGCTCAATTCAGCTGTCCGTGCAATCCTCTCACAAAGATTGGTTCGGCGACTTTGTAAAAACTGTAAAGAACGCGTTAACATGAGTGAAAGCGAACGTACCACGTTTGGTCTTGATGAAACTTTGTCAATTTACCAATCAACAGGTTGCCCCCATTGCTATCGAACAGGTTTTAAGGGACGCCTGATAATTTCAGAGTTAGTTTTGATAAATGGAAACCTACAAAACAGCATTAATCTGGGCAATGAAAAGGATTTGGGGGGAAACAAAGAGGGTCTTATTTCTAAAAGCCACGGATTCGTTCATCAATCTCTGAAAGGTGATGGCCTTGCGCGTATTATAGCTGGAGAAACTAGTGTTTCCGAAGTCCTTTCAGTAATCTGATTTCTAAACCCCATGACAGCTGCTTATAACTTTATCAAAAACAGTACAAAGAATAAAAATCATTTGCGGTTTTTCCTCAGCCAATTTGCGTCATTACTTGAGGCGGGGTTGCCCATAGACCAAGCCCTCGCAATACTTGGGAATAGTAATCGCTTAGGCGCGCTCGCTGACTTTGCTAATGATGCCGCTACTCGCCTTGGTAGTGGCCAAAACTTTACAGAAATTATAGATACTAAAACCAATCTTTTTGACAATTTTGATAGAGCTGTAATAGAAGCCTCAGAACTCGGAGGGGACCTAGTTTCCGGCCTCAGGAAGTTGAGCGAACATCATCAACAAAGGTTTGAATTAAATGAAAAGTTAAAACAAACCTTTGCCTACCCAATTATCCTAACTCTAACTGCACTCAGCGCGATAATTGTTTTAATGATCGCAGTTGTTCCACGCTTCCAACAGTTATTTATTCAGCATAGTGATGAAATGCCTGGCACAGTGAAAGTCTTATTTTCCCTATCAGAATTAATAACTGACCACGGGTGGCTTGTTTTATTAATTTTGATATTAATTTTGGCCTTTTTCCCAACACCCATAGGCCGCAACTTTTTTCGCGCCTGCCTACGGAAGAGCCCGTGGATAGGAATCGTAATTGAAAGTTTAGAGGCAGAGCGTTGGACAAAAAGTTTAGCAATTTTATTAGAACGTGACATCCCATTACCGCGGGCTCTCGAAGTTGCCGCAGGATTATTTTCTGACCAAAATTCCCGAGAGGCTGGCATGCAAATAATAGAAGGAATTCAACAAGGAAAAAGCCTTGGTTTTTCCATGGCGCAAACTGGGAGGTTTCCAGACATCGCAATACAATTAGCACGCATCGGGGAAGAAAGCGGCGATCTTGAAAAAATGCTTGCTCGGACTGGAGATTACTTAGGTGCCGAAGTTAGAGCAAAAATGACTATTGCGATCACTATAATAGAACCACTAGTTATTTTAATATTAGGAGCCATAACAGCAGTTATTGTAATTTCTTTGATGACTCTGCTCACGAGTATTAACACGTTGATTGCTTAGAGGAACCATTGATGAAATACAAACGCACGGGACCCGATTACAGGCAGCGCAATAAAGAAGCTGGCTTTACATTGATTGAATTACTAGTTGTACTAGTAATACTCGGTTTAATTGCTGGTCTTGTTGGGCCACACGTAATGGGGCTTCTTGGAAAAGCCAAAAGCGATCTAGCACGGGTGCAAATGGAGAATATTTCGACGTCGCTTGACCTTTTTAACCTTGATATAGGACGGTATCCCAATGCTGCCGAAGGACTGAAAGCACTCATCAAACGGCCCCAAAACACTTCAAATTGGGCAGGTCCATATTTGCAAACCGATGCAATCCCTGTTGACCCGTGGGGTAGAGTTTACGTTTACAAACAACCAGGCGATAGCGGAAAACCATATCAACTAAAAACCTTAGGAGAAAACGGCGTTCCAGGCGGAACAGGGCAAGATTCTGACATTTCAAAACCATGAAAAATAACGCTGGATTTACCATTCTGGAGACATTAATCGGCTTCACCATAATCACGTTTCTTCTGTTAGTTTTAACAGAGGCAATTAAAAATACTGCCGAATTGACAAAACGTATGGATAATGCGGCCATTGCAGCTAGCTTCGGACGTTCTCTATTAGCAGAGTTTGGTATGAGCAAACCAATCATTCCAGGGATTATCAAAGGTACTATCGAAACGAAAGGATATTGGACGGCGAGAATAACCGATCGGCAGTTGCACGAGCACCCAGGGCTAGCTCACAACACACCTATTCGTGCCTACGATATAAAACTAAACATTCAATTAGGTGACTCAATATTTGAAATACAAACCGTTCGCTCTAAACCTAAGAGGTCAGAAAAATGAGTGGGTCGCGTGATGATGGGTTCACGCTTGTTGAGTTATTAGTGACCATAAGTATATTGGCTATAGTCTCCCTATTATTATCGACTGGAATTCAATCAGCTTTAAAAGGAAATCAGTTCTTTATTGATCAATCTCAGGAGACCAATACTCTTCTTAAAGTTGACCGAACGTTGAGAACCGAACTAAAGTCCGCACTGCCGTTTCTAAAACCAGAATCGCGGTATGGTCATAGTTACTTCGTTGGACGACCTAGTTCTGTGCGCTACCTCTCTTCTAAAAAATCAGGACTAGAACGCCGAGCACTGCTAACCGACTCCCAAAACCAACTCATTATCTCAAATGGACCTTTTGATGCCTTTGTTAGCACATTGGAAATCACTAATTTTAAATTTAGTTTTTTTGGTAAACCTTACGGCAGTAAAGACGCAGCATGGCACCATGAATGGATTGACCAAACCGAGCAGCCCAATCTCGTTAAATTAACAATGGAAAACGGTTTTTCCATTATCGTACCATTGCAAATAGACCGGTCCATCAGATGAGAAAGCAACACGACAGAGGGATGGCTATCTTATTAGCACTAATTGGTTTAATTATAATCGGGACATTAACTCTTGGAATAATAGGATTCGCCCGCAAGGCGTCAACCGTGGCAACCATTGAAATTGAACGCGCAAAGAGCGAGGCACTAACAGAAGGAGCACTGCATGCTGTCTGGCCATTGTTGGCAAGCGAAGACGCCAATAATATTATTCGACGGAACAATGGAGTAATAGAAACCAACATAGCAACTCATACAATGTTCGTTTCAATCTCAGATGCCTGCGGCTATTGGGACATTAATTCCGGGGACATTAATATACTCAGCGAGTTAATGGCCTATTTGGACGTAAAGTCGCCGCATCTCGTTACTAAATTATTTAGGCAGATGCGAGAAAAGGGGTTTGTCTTCCAAGACCCAAATCAAATTCAAGCCCTACCTAATATTGATCATGATTCCATTTCAAAATTGTTACCTAATATGACCGTCTTTTGTAGGGCTAGAGAAATAGATCCTTTTTTTGCTACTCCTGATTTAAAAGAAATATTGCCTGCCCTGCCTCCGGAATCCGTAGCAACAGGACCAGGAAAAGTTTTTCGTATTTCAACTTCGAAAAAATTCGGTGCTGGGTCGTTTGTCTCATTATCGGTTTATGTATCTATAACCGGAGACCCAAAACAACCTATACGTATTTTAGATTGGAGATCAAATGACTAATATCACTTGCCCAGTTCGTTCGTGTCTCTATCATAATCATATTGGTAGAAATTAAGAATCCCTTTGTGGGAGCATTGGATGCGTATAATTCAAAATATTACAAATGCCTGGGTTCAAGGGCTCATAATCCCACTTCCCTCCCCGATAAAGCAGATTTTAGGATGCAATGAGAAATTCTCTATAATAGAACCAACTCAGGATGGTTTTCTTTTATTCCAATCCAGTTCCAACAAAACCATTGACAAAGGAGTTGCAGACCAAAGCTCACTCAAACTTGCACTTGAGCGCCTAGAAGGTCCAAAGGTATTATTGATACCCGATCATGAAAGTATCAAATTAACTTTGAATATCCCTGAAACAGGTCGACGGTCCCTCAATCAATTATTGGAAAGTGAAGTTGAAAGGTTAACTCCCTTTAAAACAAATAATGTCCGTTTCGCTTATGACATTATATCCGCCACGAAAGGCCAATTAAGGATAGACGTACTATTAGTCCCAAAAATCATTCTCAATCGACTAGTTGAGTCAGTGGAGAAGGCTGGTTGCAGCGCCGACCTTATAATGATTGGTCAGCGTCATCTTTCCGCAACAACAACTGGCAATATCTTATTAGATAGACGGTCATCCAAGAGAAATAATCGGATTAGAGTTTTATCCGCGATATTCCTTTTTACACTGCTCACAGGAGTTCCTTTATCCCAAATTTCGCACCAAGAATGGATAATCCACAAATTAAGCATGATCCAAAAAGAGCAAGAAATTCGAGTACAAAGAATCCAAAAACAAACAGCCAAATTAGACCGCTTGAGTACTGAATCTAGTCGAGTTATTGACTTTTTTAAAAAAAGCCGAAACCCAGCAAAATTACTAGAAACAATAACTCGCGCAGTTCCAGATGATGCATGGATATTCAGCCTTATAATCAGCCCAACTGGCATAAAATTAGAGGGTTATGCCCGGGACGCCAGCTCACTTCTTCTTCAACTTGCCAAACTTACACAATTTCAAAACCCGGTATTTCAATCTCCTATCATTAAAAATTATGAAACTGGACTAGAGCGCTTTAGTTTAAGCGCGGACTTTGTAAAATCATGACCGTTCAAAAAGTCAAACCATTTAAACCGATCACGTCATGGGCGTTCCTAGCGTTAATCCTAACTATTTTCTGGTTTATTATATCTGGTCCAATAACACGGTTTTTGGATGATCAAGAAAATCGTGCCCATAAGCTCCAGTTGACTATAGAGAAGCAAACTAATCTTATGGCACAAGAAAATCAAATAACTTCACTATTCCAAAAGGCAAAGGAAAGGCGCGCAGAATCGCAGATCTTTATTTCTGGAAACACGGCATCTCCAGAAGCCTCATTCCAGAGATTATTTAGAGCATTAGCAGAAAATGCTGACGTATTAATCACCAAACTTGCCATTGCTGAGAGTAAATCTAACCAATATTTTGATCATGTTTCATTGATTGCTAATGGAGAAGGATCCCTTGAAAGCCTCCAATTTTTACTATTAACCTTAAATCAGTCACGTCCTATTATTAGAGTTGATAGCCTTGATTTAACTCGAAGTCCTAGTAACAATGATCAAACTAGACTGAAAATAGTTTTGGGAATTTCAGCCATAGTGGATATTCCAGAATGAGACGGATAGGATTTTTGTGGTTCGTTATTTGTTTTGGACTATTGGTTTGGATTGGCTGGCCATGGTTTAATTATACTGACCTCAATTTCTCAACCGCAAGCGGCAATGCTCGGTTATACCAGCCATTTAGCTATCCTACATTCCAAAAACAATTGGATGAAAAAGAAATATACAAAGAAACATTATCACGACCCTTATTTACAGCCACTCGTCGGCCCGTAAACCTCCTCATAAAATCTACGCCAGACAACAAAAAAGAAAAGGACTTCTCAAAATACCGACTCACTGGGATAGTTCACACTAAGGGGCGTAAGATGATTTTACTGGAAAAATTAAATGGGCAAGTTTTAAAAGGCCACGTAGGTGAAACTGTGGACGGTTGGGTTATCGAGAAAATAGAACTTCAGAATGTAATTCTGGCCTATGGAGAACGTCGCATTAATTTGTTAACTAAATTACCTGAGAAACGTGGAATTACTGGAAGCAACACCCGATGGGTGCCATCGACTGGACAAGGTCAATGAACCATAGCTCAACAATTCTTGTTTTATTCGTTACCATTTTTCTTACATCATGTGAGAACTTCAAAAACAATTCTAATCAATATAGTCCAATGTCCATTCCCGCCTTGGTGGCTATCCAAAGCCAAGGTCAGCCTCCAAATTTGGAAGCTAAACAACGAAAGACCAATAATACCTATGAAACATCACCATCGAATCAATCATTGGACCTTTTCTATCCTCCCCCAGCAGTGACAGCAAGCTCTGTGACTAATCCGAGACACCAAGTGGCTCCAATAGCGGGCGACCTTTCAGTGGAATTTAACCAAGTCGATTTAAGGCAGGCTTTAAAAGTAATCATAGGAGATCTTTTAAAACAAAATTTCGTTCTGCATCCCAGTGTCCAAGGCAAAGTTACTCTTAAGACTATCCGTCCCCTTACACGCTCCCAAATGATAACCATGCTGGAAGCAGTCCTGGCCGCTCACGGCCTTACCTCCATTTTTGATTCGGGAATTTTGAGAATTATCCCAGCCGCTGAAAAAATCAACGACGTCGCTATGGGTGACGGAAAACTTGACCAACCTGGATATGGCATCGATGTAATCCCTCTTCATCACATCTCATCTGGTCAAATGGCTAAGTTACTACTACCGATTTTTTCTAAAGGCCAAGTAACTAGACTAGGTGGATTAGATAACCTTGTCTTGTTGAGCGGTTCCCTGAGTCAAAGGCGGTCTGCTAGACAGGCCGTCAAGTTGCTGGATGTTGATCGCATGGCAAATCAATCCGTTGCAATCATCGAATTAAAAAAAGCTAGCCTACAAGCAATGATAGAAGAATTGAATGAGTTATTTAGTGGAGGGACAAATGCCTTAACACAAATAAAGTTTACCCCTATAAAACGATTAAACGCACTAATGATAACGGCTCCCACCCAACAGCAGATTATTAAAGCGACAACATGGATAAAACGACTTGATCTAACGAGAGACGCTGATCGTCGGCGTCTATTTGTTTATTTTGTTCAACATGGTGAAGCTCCCAAGTTAGTTAAAACACTTCGCGGTGCATTCGGGGGAAATGAGTCCATACCAGAAACTCTTGGACGACAAGCGGAAAACGATGTTAAACAGAGCTCGGCTCAGGAAACCACCTTTAAACAATCTGGACTAAGATTTAGTGCAGACAAGCCCAGTAATTCTATCTTGGTTTGGGCTACCCGAACAGAATACGATCTAATCTTAGAAGTACTGATAAAGCTCGACATTACCCCTTTGCAAGTTTTAATTGAGGGTACTATTTTAGAAGTCAGCCTAAAAAATTCCCTCCGTTATGGTTTAAAATATTTTATAGAGACTGGGGAGTTCAATGCACTATTTACAAGTGCCGATTCCACTACAACAGTAACTGCTATAGCACCTGGGTTTGGAGCAACCATAGGGGGCGTACGAAATACGAGAGTAGTCATTGACGCTCTTTCGGAACTCACCGACGTTCGAGTGGTTTCTTCACCGCAACTCCTAGTAGTTGATGGAGAAACGGCGCGTTTACACGTTGGCGACCAAATACCCATAGTAAAACGTACCTCTTCAACAACGGTGACCAACGATGACCGAATAGTAAATGAGATTGAATATAGAGATACGGGAGTAACCCTTAATGTCACGCCTAAAGTTAAATCTAGTGGCTTGGTCACACTTGCTATTTCCCAAGAAGTCAGCGACGTGGTTCGCACTAACAGTTCTGACATAAATTCTCCCACCATACAGCAGCGCCGTATCACTAGTACCGCTGCGGTACCCAATGGAACCACAGTTTTATTAGCTGGACTGATAAGGGATATTGAGACCGAAACAAATTCGGGCGTTCCCGGATTGCTCCAAATTCCCTTTTTTGGCCCCTTATTTGGGATAAAAGACAGGCTTAATCAAAGGACGGAGTTGATAGTTTTAATTACACCCCGTGTCGTTCAAAACGAAGGCGAAGCCGAAAAAATAACACGAAAGCTAATGAAACAGTATCAACAGCTTATTCAAACAATGGACAATTCGTTGGAGTTAAGCCCTTGATAACATGCGAAAAAGTAATTACTCGTTATTGTCCTGCTAAACGAAAATCAATTTGACCTATGGGTATGAACTTAAAAATCCTAATAGTTTTATTTATATTTCTTGGAATAATCCCTCCCGCATCTAGGGCATACAGCAAGGAGGAATTGGACTACAAAAAGTCAAATAAATATGTAGCTGGTGAGACCATCAAGGCTTTTGACAAGATAACTAATTCGCTCAAAGGCCAACCAATCTCTGGTGCGTTGATGTTCTATGATCCAATCGACGATACTGCCGGAGCGGTCCATGGACTGAGTTACTTGGCTGGAGATCGAGCATGGGTAGAAGCATGCCTTAAAGTTTATGACTTGTATCGACAGTTGGGTGGTGAAAGGTCAACGGAGCGATTCGTTTTTCGCCGTGATGGGAAGCGTTATTTTATTGCTGCCTCCAAACATCGCGGTGTTTGGTTTGATAACATCGATCAAGCATTGATTTATTTCTTAAAACAACTTCTTGCACGCAGCAGGGCACTGCCTAGATCAGTACTGGACTCTTTGAATCTCGATACTTCTAAGAAATCAATCCAGTCAGTTGGTCAATTTATTTTCATGTCAATGAATCTCCCTAAAGCACCTATTAAATTAGCTGCTCACGACACCATCCAAATAGAACTCGAGAATGCAGAAATAGCTGTCGGTGATAGCTCTCTAGTTATTCGCCAGCAGTTACCAACCTCCAAAGGCGTACGAGCCAAAATCACAACTTCTAACATTGCGAAGCCAGGTTTGCATAAAATATATGGATTTTCTTCTAAAAATAAATTCCGTGCAGAATCAGCTCGTGACATCACTATAACGGATTTGACAACGACATCTAGTCATCGGGTTAAGAACCAACCCCCAGAAAAGCAATACCTGAAGGTACTCAAAAATGGATTGACAGATTCTATTTCGCGTACTGGCCAAATTAATCGATACAAGCTAAAAGTCGATGCTCCAACAACAATTTTACTCAGTTCTGAAGGCCCTAGTGACACTACGGCACAAATTCTCAATAGCAATGGTGAGTTAATTTCAAAAGACGACGATGGTGGTCAGGGTTATAATTTTCGCCTCCTTAAACGCCTTGATCCCGGAGCATATACGTTGCTTGTTAGTCACTGTTGTGCCGGAATTGGCCCCTACAAATTAAAAATATCCCAGCATTAACGACACCCAGTCCCTATCAAACAAATGCTATTGAATTGGTTGAATGGATTCGATCGCCGCCTTGAACCCAGCATAATCCCAATCATCATATTTTGCCAAAGCCGCAAGTGCGTTCTCAATAGGCGCCTTCGCGGCCTCAGCTTCCTGCCCCATCCCCATATTTGATGCAGTCGACATTATAGCGCTTATCGCCATAACAGCCTGTTCTGCTCCAGCGTAATCCGAAAATTCTGCACTTTTGGCTTGTTTCAACAAACTATTGACCAAATTTACGACATCCGCCTTTCCAAACTGGTGGGAAGCAAGCATTTCTACCAGATCAGACGTTGTCCGCTTCAAAGATTCGGCTGCCGAATGAAAGCTCTTTAAATCTTGAGTAACAGCTTTATGAAGCGTTTTAGTTTCTGCTGCTAAACGTGCGCCCTTTTCACTGTCTAAATTGGAAACTATTATCTGAAGCATTAGCAAATTGGAATCATCAAAACGAACAATCCCTGGCCCAAGACCTGTACTCGGTCGTGCTTGCCATCTTGGAGCCGTGAGAGAGTGATGACAAGCTTGGCAATCAAAAAGAACTAATTCTGGAAAAATACCGTCATGATTTCTATTTTGATCTAATGTCGCGTCCAATCGGCGCCCAAGCGCTATTGCTTGGCCAATTGCCCAAGTCTGGATTCCATTAGCAACAATTTTACGCTTTTTATAATCGTCATCTATTAAATAGTGTGCGGGCTGAATAGCCGTAAAAGTATCAAGCTCAAAACTCATTCGCGGATGCCCTGCCCCCATAATCCTGTGTGTGACAAACTTTTTGTCATCACCAAAGTGGCAGGAAAGACATAGCTCGGCTCTCTTCACAGGGTCTTCGGTTGGAAACAGACCAGCATCTATATTATCTTGGTGACTGCCTATCCCTGCAACATGAAGCCCCAGCCATCGTTGTGCGCCTCCATGGCACGCCTCACAACCAACGCCGTCGGCTATTTGGAATACTCTCCCCCTATTCTTTTTCGCTGTATTATCCGCGTGACAATCCAAACAAATTTTAGCCTCATGGGCATTAGGAAGTCCTAAATTAAGGGCGATACGCTTAGAATCATCGTTCAACAAAACACTATAAGCTTTGGAGTGCTTATCAGACTGGGACCAGGTCACATATTCATTTTGAAGTACTGTTGACCCTTCCCACGGCGAAGCAGCACCATGGCAAGTACTACCCGCACACGAAGTAACCCCGAGGTGAATGTCCTCCGCATATTGCGGTAAGATGGTTTCAGAATTCGATTGAGTAATCCCAAATAAACCACTTGCCAAAAAAAGCACCACACCGCTCAGAATTGATTTTACGCGCGTCATAGCTATGGATCTCCTCGTCGATGTTTCTAATTTGACAACATCTCTCAATGCTTCCCCAATAAAGTAGCCTGTGTTTTTAATTCAAAAAGTGCCGATCTAATTTCTACGTCATTTGGTAAAACTTGAGAAGCGGATATATACGCCGAAACTGCTTCTTTTAGAAAACCTGTTTCCCGATAAAGAAGAGCTAGACGCTTCCAACTCTCTCCATCTTTTGGATTCTTTATCAAGTATCCAGTTAGGTTCAATATTTGCTGTTTTGCCAAATTTTTATCCCCAGGTAAATCTGCTACTAAACCAGAATTTATATTAACACTTTTTGCCATATACCCCACACTCAAAAAGGTAGGAAATATCGCCAGGCCTATTATACCCAAACTAAACACTTTTAACCGAGACATTAAATAACCTTGTTTAACTTAATTCTAATTTCACATTTTTTTGGTAAACCTGACAAGACAAAAACATTTCGCAAGAGATCACACTGATGGAACCTTTAACTATTTGGCTCTCAATCTTCGTGATATTAAGTGGTCCTGCCATAGGAAGTTATGTCGGGGCAATTACCATACGCGCTGCCTCCCTATATGATGGTACCAAGCCAATTAGATCAAAATGCCGTCTCTGCCAAGCCACTCTGTCCCTACCCGACCTGGTTCCACTATTTAATTACATTTTGAGCAAAGGCCGTTGTCGACACTGTGGCGGTATTATCGATGCCATTTTTCCTATAGCTGAAGTCGTTTGTCTTGCCATAGCATTAGTCTCTGTCTTCCTAACATCCAAAATTTCTCCTTTGCAACTGGGGGGATTCTGTGCCGTCGGCTGGCTGTTGGTTGGGCTTTCGTTATTCGATATTCGCTATGGGAGGCTGCCTGATTATGGAACATATTTATTGGGCATAACGGGGCTTATATTTTCAGCTTTACAGGGACAAGATGTGTTTTGGAATGGCGTAATTGGCGCAACAGGGGGGGGCGTTATTTCGGGCGGACTCGCTATTGGATACGAAAAATTTAGGGGCCGTCCGGGTTTAGGGTACGGTGATGTTAAACTGATTTCGGCCATTGGTACTTGGCTAGGCTGGAGCCTGTTAGCCTCCGAGATTCTAGAGGCTTCTTTGACCGCTTTGATAGTAATTACGGCTAAATCACTACGAAATGGAACTCTTTCTTTAACTACGCCGATAGTATTCGGGCCATTTCTATGTTCTGCTGCTTGGATCACTTGGATATTTAACTCAAATTACCTTAACAGTGAATTTTTATTGTCTTTATACCATTTTTTTTAGTTTAACGGGTTGAATCCTTGCCATTCTATGGTAAGCCATGATGATTCAACAAAAAAGGGTTTGCACCTGTTTAATTTTGGTTGTTTTAGTCTTAATGATCTGATTAAAAGTTATTTGAATAAAAAAGGATGGCAGAACGCCCAACAGATAAGACATCGTATTGAATCACAATAAAAAGGTTCGCCGTGGCTGACAAATACGAAATCGTCATCATTGGTTCGGGACCAGCAGGTCTTAGTGCCGCAGGAAGAGCCGCTGAACGCGGCATCTCTCATGTTCTATTGGAAAAAACAGATCACGCTTCTGATACTATATATAAGTATCAGAAGAAAAAGTTTGTAATGTCCACCCCAGATATAATGCCGCTGCGAAGTGACATGAGTTTCGGAGCCGGGGTAAGAGAAGATATTCTAGATACTTGGGACACGGAGTTATTAAATCTCGAAGTTAATATTAGCTATAATAGTGAAGTTGTCAGCGTTAGTGGGGAGAAAAATAACTTTACCGTTTCTTTAAGCGATGGACGCGAGATACAATCCGAATACGTTGTCCTATCTATTGGCATGCAAGGCAATCTCCGAAAATTGGATGTCCCTGGAGACGATTGGGAAAAAGTTCAATATCAACTCGATGACCCGGAAGAATATGAGGACGAGACTATAGTTGTCGTAGGCGCGGGCGATGCAGCAATAGAAAATGCGGTCGGACTGACTTCCCAAAATAATGTAATCATCGTGAACCGAAAAGGAGAGTTTGCTCGTATCAAAGCAGGCAACCTTACCTTGATCACCGAGAACATCGAGAACCAAAACATAGAATGTTATTACAATGCTTCAACGGCCCGGGTAACGCCGGGTGAAATAGTTTTGAAAGTACCCGACGGGGAAACATCAATAGCCTGTGACCGAATCATCGCTCGGCTGGGGGCGATGGCTCCAAGAAGGTTTGTCGAATCATGCGGAATAAAATTTACAAGCGATGACCCTAGTGCCTTGCCCCAATTATCGGCAACTTATGAAAGTTCCGTTCCTGGCTTATACATTATCGGCGCACTAGCTGGTTATCCTCTTATCAAACTAGCCATGAACCAAGGGTATGAAGTTGTTGAAACTATAAGTGGAAACGAAGTTAAACCAGCTGACGAGCCTCTACTCGAAGAAAAATTCTCTTCCCTTGGTGATGTGGCCGTAGATGAAGTGCTCCAGACGATCCAATCTAATGTGCCATTATTGTCACATATGTCCGCTCTTCAATTTCGGGAGTTCATGATCGATAGCACTGTACATCGCGTCAAGGCCGGCGATGAAATTTTTCACCGCAATGACTATACAAACAGTGTTTATTCTATCGTGGATGGTAGGGTGAATGTCCAGATTAACCCAGATGATCCTAGTGAAGTAGTATTATTAAAAAAAGGATCTTTTTTTGGTGAAATGGGTCTAATAGCAGGACGGAGAAGAACAGCAACAATAGCTGCTCATACCGATTGCTTTTTGGTAGAAACCCCTCGTCGGGCGATGCTTCGCTTGATAAGTTCCATTCCTGGAGCCAAGCAAGTTCTCGATCGAGCGGCAATCTACCGGCAGATTCAAACGCATTTAGCGCCTAATATCGAAAAAACTCTTCTCTCTGAAATAGTAGAACTCGCAACAATCGAAAATTTCTCCGCGGGGGATATTGTTATTACGGAAGGTGAGACTTCAGATGATGCATACCTAATTCGTAGTGGTTCAATGGCCATATCTCGATTAATTGCTGGGCGCACTACAGTCCTTTCTTATGTACCATCCGGTAATTATGTTGGAGAGATGGCTCTTCTAACTGACGCCCCACGGTCTGCGACCGTTAAAGCTACCGTGGCATCGGAAGTAATTAAAATTGATGGTAAAGCATTTAGAGGTTTATTAGAGCGTGAACCAGCATTACGCCGTCAAATAGAGACTAAATTCCAAGAGAGGGTTGTAGAGAACCTAGACACAGAAGCACAGCCAGAAGCCGGCGATGTCATGGATTTCTTAATAAACCAAGGAGTTGGTGAGGCCTCAGACGTGCTTCTAATAGACGAATCTTTATGCGTACGTTGCGATAATTGCGAAAAAGCCTGTGCTGAAACGCATGGTGGGGTGTCTCGCTTAAACCGGGAGGCAGGTCCGACTTTTGAGACGCTGCACGTGCCCACGTCATGTAGACATTGTGAGCATCCTCACTGCATGTCAGATTGCCCCGCAGACGCTATCCATAGGGCCCAAGATGGTGAGGTCTTTATAGATGACACCTGTATTGGGTGTGGAAATTGTGCTGGGAATTGTCCATACGGCGTTATTCAAATGGCATATCCCAAACCAGAAAAACCAGGATTACTATCTTGGTTGTTATTGGGAAGGGGTTCGGGACCAGGCGAAGATAAAACACCTGTTCCAAAAGAGGAAGGAGCCCGCTCAACGGCAACTAAATGTGATATGTGCAAGGATATAGCGGGTGGGCCCTCGTGTGTAAGTGCATGTCCGACTGGCGCAGCCATAAGGGTAAATCCAGCAGACTTTTTATCTATCACTAATCTCACCAAAATGGGAAGGTGATAATGCACGAGAGTTTTCTGGTTTACGGTAATTTTAGATTCCTTAAATGGGCAGTTTTCCTTTGCCTAGCGTCCATTTGTGCCTACATTGTTTACGAACCCCTAGATCAACATAATGGTGGTACGTGGTTAGGTTATACATTAGGGATAATAGGGGCCGTCCTTATCTTATGGTTAATGTGGCTAGGTATACGGAAAAGGCGCTATGGACTAGCGACTCGTCTTAATGCTTGGTTATCGGCGCATGTATATTTAGGCCTCAGTCTTACGGTGGTCGCAACATTACATACTGGGTTTCAATTTGGTTGGAATCTGCATACGCTAGCTTATTGTTTAATGATGATTGTTATAATTAGCGGTTTATTTGGAATTTACGCCTATGCTAGGTATCCCAAATTAATGACAGAAAATATACGCGGTGCAACTGGCACCGAATTAATCTCACAAATCGGCGATATAGATCACGAATGTCGTCAAGTGGCATCACCCCTTCCCGATAATATAACGGGCTTAGTGATGCAATCCTGCAATGATACCCGTATAGGCGGCTCTATTTGGCAGAAAATAGTCGGTGACGATAAATCTTGTGGCACGACAAAGGCTTTTGAAAGCCTCCGCGGCATGGTTAATGAAATTGCTCCTGAGCACGGTGAAAATACCCGAAAATTATTAGTTTTGATGGGAAGAAAACGTAACCTTTTAACAACTATTCGCCGTGACGTTCAATTGAAAGCATTGATGGATATTTGGTTGCTATTCCATGTACCTATATCTTTTGGACTGTTAGCGGCACTCGCAGTCCATATCTTTGTCGTTTTATATTACTGGTAAGAGGATAGTGATGAAAACACTGATCACAACTCTAACCAAACGCGCTAAGGGCGGAATTGGTCGTCGTGATGAAACCATAACAGCCGAACCCCTGCGAATTGGTCGGGGGTCGGATAACGAAATATTTTTACCTGATACCCGAGTACCTCTCCACTTAGCTACTTTAAGACTAGGGGAAGATGGGTTATTTATTGAAGCGACAGGCACCTACGATCTCCGCGTAAATGGGGCAATTACTCGCGCCGCACATCTGGAAATTGGAGACAGATTAGGCCTTGGTCCCTACGAGATAGTAATTTTAGAATCTTCAGACCAAGTTGAACTAACTCTAACTTTAGAATTAGTCCAACCACTGGGAGACGACGTAGAAAATCTTCTCCGTCGGAGCAGCCTTACTATATCCGATTCCTTTTTTAGAAGACGAAGTTTGTCATGGGTTTTAGTTTGTGTTGTTTTAGCAATATTTCTTTTGGCTCCATTAGCTTGGAATACGATTTCAAAGCAATCGGAGACTAACACGGCTGAGAGCATCCTTTCTAAAAACGTTTCTGAGAAAATGGCGCATGCTGGAAAAGCATTTGATATCACATGGAAAACTGGAGAAATGCTAGCTGCTCACAAGTTCTTTGCCGATGATTGCAATGCTTGTCACACTAAGCCTTTTGTTATGGTTGAAGATGCCGCCTGCACAGCCTGCCATACTAAACAGCATGGTCACGCAGATCTTATTAAATATCCGATGCCAGAGCTCAAAAACACGCGCTGTGCCACCTGCCATGCAGACCATCAGGGTCCTATCCCTATTAGAGCGCAAAAGCAATCGATCTGTTCGGATTGTCACAGCAATTTACTGGCAAAACTGGACATCGCGCCTGTTCATAACGTTTCCGATTTTGGGAATGACCATCCACAATTTCGCCCGACGATTTGGATTGACCCCGTCAAAAACATAAGAAAACGTATCAGTCTGGATGATAAACCCGAGGAAATATCGAACCTTAAGTTTCCTCATAAAACACATCTAGACCGTAATAAAATGAGAAATCCTAAAACGGGAATTAAAGAGCAACTAAATTGTTCAAGTTGTCATATCACTTCGCAAAGTGGGATATATATGCTCCCAATTAAGATGGAAGAGCATTGTGGAGACTGCCACATTCTAAATTTCGACCGTTCGGCGCCCGAGAGGCTGGTCAGCCACGGAACATCAAAATTAGTCTACCGTGAGCTCCAAGAATATTATGCCAGCCAAGCCCTTTCAGGCAGCGTGCAAGATAGCGAAGCTCCAGAAGTCGTCCGACGCCGCCCCGGAACACCCTTGAAGACAGCGGAACGTTTAGAAGCGCTAAAATGGGCACGAGGCAAAGCCGATACAGCAGCGGCATATATGTTTTCTGCAAGTCAGTGCGGCAGTTGCCATATAATAGATAACCGTGATTCGTCTGTCGATAACGTTAGTGTTCTTCCTGTTAAGGTAGCAAACATTTGGCAGCCGAAGTCAGTGTTTAATCACGCCAAACACATCGACGTCGATTGCGCAACTTGCCATCAAGCAGCAGGTTCTATGAAGAGTAAAGATATATTATTGCCCGGCATTGCGACTTGTAGAGATTGCCACGGAGGAGAAAAAGCCCAGACCAAAGTCCCCAGCACTTGTATATCGTGCCACGATTTTCATCTCCCCCAAATGGCCCTTATGACTGGAGCTGTTGAAGGTTCCAAGAAATGACGTACTTTAAAAAGTGCTTTTTACTTTTTTCGACCAGTGTGTGCGCAATCTTATTTGCATTAACCAATGTTGTGAGCGCCGAAACGTTAATGCTAACAGAAAAAGGAGCTATGTTACCCTCTGTACCCATCGATTCTACTAATGTTGACGTGGAAATGAAAATTAATCTGAATGGAGACGCTCCTGTTGAAAATTTCGTAAGTGCGCATACTGCCTCTGGAAGTCGATTTCAAAGGACAAATCTGGGTTATTGGATACCATGGAACGGAAGATTAGAAGAATTAATAAATAATCATAGCACCATCCAAAATGGACATTTTATTATTAAAGTTTTTAAAGATCAAAATATGTCACAAGAGCTGTTTCCCATTAGATTAACAATATCGTACCGTACTCCAACCACTTTTAAATTCGGGGTGCTGGAATTAACGCAAGTAGGAATTCAATGAAGCAGTGTATTTACCAGAGCAGACGCCTCGCTATCCCAATACTTTTAGCTATTTTTGTATACGGTAGCAGTCTAATTTCTTCTGTAGGGATATTGAGTGCCCAAGAAAATCTAACGATCTCCGATGTAAAGACGGTTCTTGCTCAAGCCATACATGAATCCCAGGCAAGAGGTGTGGGCTCAGCTATCGCAGTTTCGGACAGAGTAGGCAATATTCTAGCTGTTTATAACATGATAGGAGCTAATCGGCAGTTTAATGCTAGCGGAGTCGACTGCACAGTCGCCCTTGGTAATTTGCCTGTCGGATGTGTGGTTTTCACATCTGATCCCAGACAACCCAACGGGGTTAATGCAAAAGGTGGTCTAGAGAAAGTCGATGTTCCTGGACCGATTGGTGCCATAGCGAAGGCCATCACTGGCGCCTATTTAGCTTCAGGAGGGAACGCGTTCACGACGCGCACCGCCAATCAAATAGTGCAAGAGCATTTCAATCCGAGGGAACGATTTGCTCCATCAGGTCCTTTGTTTGGAGTCCAATTCAGCCAATTACCATGTTCTGACCTCGTAATAAGAACCAATAGTTCGGAAGTAACAGTTGGACCCAAAAGATCACCTTTAGGACTTTCCGCAGACCCGGGAGGTATCCCTCTTTATAAAAATAACGAAGCAGTAGGTGCTATCGGTGTGATAAGCGATGGCCTATATAGCCTAGACCTTAACATCGGCGATTATGATACAGATACCGATGAAATGATAGCGCTGGCGGGGACAGTAGGCTTTGAACCCCCAGCAGATATAAAAGGCACTAGAATTACAGTGGAAGGCAAGAACTTTCGCTACACTGACAGAAGCACGCGCTCACTTAGATCAAACCCTGCAATAGCAACGCCGTTTGATAATCTCAGCCCCACAATTGGAGGCTTAACTCCCATTTTGACGTATTTTGATGGCATAATTCGCAGCGGGACGGCGTTTGGTACGGCAGCCTCGGGATATCGAGCCGATACAACAAATAACTTCGGTGTTCTCGATGGTTTCGTTTTAGTTGATCAGAATAACCAGCCAAGGTTTCCGCCGAAGGGTGGGTCAGAGAGCTTCGCTGACGCTTTGACAGCTAATGAAGTTACAAGCATTCTCCGCAACGCTCTTTCGGTCGCTTTTAGAGCTAGAGCCCAAATTCGGAGACCGCTGGGTAGTCACGCCCAAGTGACTATATCGGTTGTTGATACCAACGGTGATATTCTCGGTATCGTTCGCACGCCCGATGGCCCCGTTTTCGGCACGGATGTGTCCTTGCAAAAAGCGAGGACAGCCGCATTTTATTCTAATAGTGTGGCCGGAGACGAGCTAATAAACGCAAATCTGGGCACTTATGTTCTTCAGGCCCGCTCATTCTTAGGAGCATCAGCACTCAACGACGGCATCGCCTTTTCAGACCGAGCGGGGGGAAATCTTTCGAGACCGTTTTATCCCGATGGTGTAAATGGAACTCCAAATGGGCCGTTTAGCAAGCCTTTTAACGAGTGGAGCCCTTTCAATACCGGATTACAGCTTGATCTAATTGTAAGCAATTTCGTTGAACATTTAACATTTCTGCTTGGGCTGTCTCCCAATGATACAGCTAGCAACTGCGGTGATTTACCCCTGCGCCCGCAAACTTCGAAAAACCGAGTCGCCAACGGGTTTCAAATTTTTCCTGGCAGCGTGCCAATATACCGAAACAGCACTCTGGTGGGAGGGTTAGGTGTTTCGGGCGACGGTGTTGACCAAGATGACATGATTTCTTTTCTTGGATTACATAACGCCGGAATAGAACTTGGTAACGGAATTGGAAACGCTCCGCGTCACTTAAGAGCTGATAATCTAGTTCCTAAAGGAGCCCGTCTGAGATATGTTAACTGTCCGGTATCCCCATTCCTGGATTCTAGAGAACAAACCCCATGCCGTGGCAAATGAATTGCTTTAAAAAATCTTATTTTCCTATTTTAGTCGCAAGCTCTCTTGCGACAGCGCTTATATGGAGTTCAGCGAAGGCTGACGGTATAATACTCAGCCAGACGATGGAGAGAAAAAGACCAGCGGGCACTGCTACTCCAAAGATACAAAAGCGCAAGCCACTATCATCCGCGATCAAAAATCGCGTGGAACCAATAGAACGGAAAGATCCATCAAAATTTCTACCAATACCAGATCGCTGGCGATTAATAGAAACAGTTGGAGTCAAAGAAAGCTTATTGGATCCCTATAATCGTAATCCTTTAAAAGGCGACCGTCCACTTTTCGGTAAGGATTGGTTTATAAATGTATTAGTCGTTTCGGATACAGTGTATGAGCCAAGGAGTGTCCCCACACCCGTTGGGATCCAGGCAACTGATAATGAAAACGATTTAGATACATTTGGAGATGCCAATCAATGGTTTTTTAATGAGAATTTAATTCTTAGTTTTTCATTGCTGAAAGGCGACACAGCGTTCAAACCGCCAGATTATGAATTTCGAGTTACACCTGTAATAAACTTTAGTCACGCCGAAGTAGAAGAATTGCGGGCATTAAGGGCAGACCCTCGCCAAGGCACACAAAGGACGGACCGACATTTCGCTATACAAGAGGCTTTTTTTGATTACCATATTCGAAACGTCTCCGATCGCTATGATTTTGATTCATTCCGAATTGGCATACAACCATTTTCCAGCGATTTTCGAGGGTTTCTTTTTCAGGATAATCAGCTTGGCATAAGATTCTTTGGGGATCGAAAAAATAACATTTTCCAGTATAATTTAGCCTGGTTCCGCAGAATGGAAAAAGACGGAAATAGTGGTCTGAATCATGCAGAGATGAAGGTTCGGGAAGACGATATATTTATTGCTAATTTATACTGGCAAGATTTTCCGGTGCTTGGATTTCAAAGTCAGGTTACTGGAATATTTAACCTGAATAGTGAAGCCAATGATTTTATATTTGATCCAAATAATTTCATCCAAAGGCCGTCATCGTTTGGAAATGAGCGGGGACGAAATTACGAAATAGGCTATTTAGGATTTAACGGTGACGGCCATTTTGGCCGATTTAACTTAACTACCTCCCTGTATTCTGCCTTTGGTAATGATAGAAATAATGTTTTCACCGATGAGCCCGCAGATGTAAGGGCCTACTTCTTTGCAGCAGAACCATCTATAGATTTTGATTGGGTCCGATTGCGTGGGTCTTTAGTATACGCGTCCGGCGATGACAACCCTTTCGATAATGTAGAAAAAGGGTTTGACGCAATATTTGAGAATCCGCAAATAGCAGGGTCCGATACAAATTATTGGATTCGTCAAGC
>CAZADS010000049.1:0-10275 GCA_964483985.1 uncultured Thalassobaculaceae bacterium | reverse complement strand
TTTAAGATACCAGGATGTAGGAGGACGGATTCCGCATCAATCAAGCCAAAGGGAAACCGTAGGTGAAACAGATGTACACCGTGATGTTATTCTTACTCGCCGGGCGATGCATGGCCTTTGTATTGACTATATGGTTTTATTCCCGACACCTATGTTATTTCTGGGAATGCATCCTCAAACGGAAATGGAAGTGTTTCTTTCGCGGGCCTATAATAAATGGTTAACAGAGCGTATATTGCCGGCCGATCCGGGAATCGTTACTTTAGTGGTCCTGCCATTTAATACCCCGGACGCCGCTCTAAAAGTTGTCGAGGAATTTGCCAATGTTCCTGGAGTAATAGGATTTTGTGTGACTTCTACTCGCTACAAACCTGTCCACGCCAATGAATATATGAAGCTCTATCGAGCAATCGAAGAAACAGGAAAACCAATAGCTTTTCATGCTGGTTATCATTGGCAAGACCCGTCGCTGGCGACATGCAATACTTTTCTTGGTATGCACGCTCTCGGGTTTACTTGGTGCAATATCGTTCACATGACCAATTGGATACTTAATGGCATTCCGGAACGTTTTCCTAAGCTAAAATCAATGTGGGTGGAAAGTGGCCTTTCGTGGATTCCGTTTTTGATGCAGCGACTAGATGATCAGTACCTCATGCGGCAGTCAGAGGCGCCATTACTCAAACGCATGCCGAGCGAATATATGTCGGAAAACTGTTTCTATACCTGCCAGCCTATGGAAAAAAGTAATCTCAAAGCTCTAGAATGCACCTTTGATATGATTAATGCAGAAAGCCAGCTATTGTATGCTTCCGACTGGCCTCATTTTGACTTTGACACTCCAAGCGTCATTTACGATCTGCCATTTCTTAATGAACAGACAAAACGCAATATTTTAGGCTTAAATGCAGCTCGTTTATTTAATTTGGATCCAACCCGTCGGGCAGCAAAGTAAATGGCAACTCGTTTCGAAAATTGATGAGGTGAAATTTGGAATGTTGGACAAAAGGTCTAAATTAATATTGGCAGCTAAAGACTTAGATCAAAAGGACTCAACAACGAATTTAGTTTGGCCGCCAGAAGGAGTGACCCGTGTCCCATTTTGGTTGTTCTCAGATCCAGAAATTTACAAGTTAGAACAAGAACGTATCTTTAGAGGCCCCGTTTGGCATTTTCTATGCCTCGAATTGGAGTTGAAAGATTTTGGAGATTATCGAACCAGTTTTATAGGGGATACTTCAATAATTGTGACTAAGGGAAGGGATGGTTCTATTAACGGTATGGTCAATCGGTGCGCCCATAAGGGGGCATTAGTTTGTCATAAACAACGAGGTAATGCCAAAGCTTTATCCTGTGTTTATCACTCCTGGACATACGATTTGACGGGTAAACTTATCGGATTGGCATTTCGGGATGGTTTGCGAGGAAAAGGTGGAATGCCTCCTGATTTCAATATCAAAGACCACCGATTGCAAAGAGTTCGAACAGAAGTTTTCTGTGGGATGGTATTTGGCACATTTTCAGAGGAGACTCCAAATGTCGAAGTGTTCTATGGAGAGGGGATGTGTAAGATGCTTCGGCGGAACTTCACGCGGCCAGTGAAGCTGCTAGGATGTCACAGCCAACTAATTCATAATAACTGGAAACTTTATGCTGAGAATGTACGTGATTCTTATCACGCTACCCTTCTTCACACTTTTTATACTACATTTAAAATAAACCGTTTGGACATGGATGGTGGAATAAAGATTACTGATGCAGAAAAACCATGGCACCATATCTCCTACGCGAAGCGCAATACATTGGATGCCGACGCGGAATATCAAAGTGCAGAAGTGCATTCCGATGCATTCGACTCTAGGTTGGCAGGACCAGAATTGTTAGATGCTTGGGATGAATTTGATGATGGAATAACGCATTCTATTCAGGCTCTTTTCCCGACATTGGCAATACAGTTTACGTTAAATTCTCTTGCAGTTCGCTGGTTTACCCCTCGGGGAATAGATAAAACGGAGTTATTCTGGATGTATTTAGGTTACGAGGATGACGATCAAACAGAGCAGCGCATGCGAATCATGCAATCTAACTTAACAGGAGCATCGGGCCTCGTCAGTTTAGAGGATGGTTGCATTAACGAATTCGTTCAAAGAGGTACACGCGGTTCGGAACATTCAGCAGCTGCTTTTATGGAGATGGGAGGAAAAACGGTAGAATCTAGCGAAGCATCCCGAGCAACAGAGGTTGCTATTCGTGGATTTTGGAAGGGTTATCGAGAAATTATGAATTTTGCCTAAAAATGCCTGAAATTGACCATAAATTGCGTATTAGGGTTGCTGAATTCCTGGCCGATTATAGTCATACCATAGACGATGATAATCTTGAAAACTGGCCAAATTTTTTTTTAGATGATGCTGTTTATCAGATTACAACGCGAGAAAATGAAGAATCGGGATTACCTATCGGAATAATGTATTGTGAAGGTAGAGGTATGTTAGAGGATCGGATTCGGGCACTTCGAACGGCGAATATTTTTGAACCTCATACTTATTGTCATTTATTGGGTGTATCTAGTTTCGAAAACATTACAGGTAATCTGCTTGCAGTTCGTACAAACTTTTCTGTTGTCCGTACTAAACAGGATGGGACATCAGACATATTTGCCGTAGGCAAATATGTTGATGAAATCATTTTTACTACGGACGACCTAAAGTTCTATTCCCGGAGAGTTATTCTAGAATCCCGCCGGATTGACATTCTGTTGGTGATTCCACTTTAAATTAACCCCGTCCAATATATGGCATTTTAGTTGCCATTACTGTAACAAACTGGGCGTTAGCTTCAGGAGGTAGGCCGGCCATGTATGCGACAGTTTTTGCAACGTTTTCAATATCCATAACATCTTCAATTTTTGTCGCACCGTCTGCTTGCGGAACTCCTTTAGTCATCCGTTGAGTCATTGGGGTTGATGCGTTTCCGATATCTATCTGGCCGCAGGCGATATCGTATTTCCTTCCATCCAATGAAGTTGACCTAGTTAAGCCAGTAACGCCATGTTTAGTGGCCGTGTAAGCAGCTGAACCTGGTCTCGGGACATGAGCTGAAATTGATCCATTGTTGATAATCCTACCTCCCATCGGGTTTTGCGTTTTCATAATTTTAAAGGCTTCTTGGGTACAAAGGAAAATTCCGGTCAAATTTATATTTACGACGCTAGTCCATTGTTCGTAAGTAAGTTTTTCTAGGGATACCCCAGGAGCGTTGGTTCCGGCATTATTAAATAGTAGGTCTAAACGCCCAAAGGTCTCTTTGGTCTCGAGAAATAAGTTCTTAACCGAAGTTGGATTGCTTACGTCTGTTGCCAAGGGAAGTGAGGTTCCGCTTTTCTGCTCTATCAAGTCAGATACTTCCTTTAATGGTTCAAAGCGTCGTCCGGCTAATACGATGGTCCATCCTTCGGTTGCAAGAGCCAGTGCCGACGCTTTCCCTACTCCGGATCCAGCTCCTGTTATAACTGCTATTTTATTTTGTCCATTCATCTGCAGCTCCATTATTTTGCAATATTCATATCTGAGAATTAGTGTGTCAGATTGAACCTATATAGAACAAATCCATAGACACAACAGGTTCGTTCAAGGAATTGATTAACCCGAAATAGAAAAACCACCGTCGACGGGAATTGATGTTCCCGTTATATAGTCGGACGCAGAACTGGATAGGAAAATAGCGATGCCAGCGTGATCTTCTGGTGTGCCCCACCGGCCATGAGGTATACGGGCCAATTGCCTTTCATATAGTCCTTCAAGTTCTTGTCTCGCACGCTGGGTTAATTCTGTATCTATCCAGCCAGGTAAAATAGCGTTTACCTGGATATTATCGCTGGCCCAAGCGGTGGCCATGGATTTTGTCATTTGAACTAAACCCCCTTTGCTCACAGAATATGCAGTTACATAGGGTGCGCCAAATAGCGAATACATAGATCCAATGTTTATAATTTTGCCACCACCAGTTTTTTTCATAGAGGGATAGGCCGCTTGACTACAGATAAATGCACTAGTTAAATTCGTTTCTAACACCCATCGAAAATCCTCTAGAGTTAGATCCTCCGGGCGCTTTCGTATACCGTTTCCAGCATTATTTACCAGGATGTCCAGTCGACCAAACGCATCTAATGCTGCATTAACTATTTTTAACCCTGCATCGGTTTCTGTTACGTCAATTTGAAAAACTTCTGCTTTGGATCCAGTGCTTCTCAATTTTTCGATAGCCGAATCGTTCTTAGCTGAATTTCTTCCGACGATCAGGATAGAAGCCCCTGCTGCAGCCATTCCTTCGGCCATCCCAAGACCGATACCTCCATTACCTCCCGTCACGATGGCTACTCGGTCGTTTAAATTAAACAAAGACATATCCATTCTCCTCAAATTCGTTGGCGTCGAATGACGGTGGGATAGGCATTTAAAACCCCTGATTGACGAAGACTGTTCCAGTTTGCGCATTTATAAAATGATATTCTGGATAAATCAAAAATTGATCAGATATCTATGAACGTTGACGCGATTTTTAAGAGATGGATTGGGGATCAATACCGACTTTGTAATTTCTAATAACAGTTAGAATTGATATTATACTTCTGAATGCCTGTGTGGCGTATTATTTTCAGGGTTTGGTCAAGACCAAATAGAATAATAGGAATATTGCTTTACCAATATAATCATATGGATGTTCGCCCAATTCCGGCTCGAATTGGAGCAGAAACTTTCTATATCGATTCGACTTCAGATAAAATGGACAAAGAGTTTGTGAAGCGGAGAATAGCTTTTGGGATTGACCCCACGAGAGTTGAGTTAAGAGCTACCCATTTAACGTTTACAGGGAGGGAGAACTAGGATTCCATTAGTTAAACAAACAAAACACACCATAACAATCTGCGCCGAATAATTTGACGGTTAATATCCAGCCTATAAAATCAAGCAACAGGGTTAGAGTGAGAATTGGCAGTGCCCCAAAGAGGATAAAATAAATAGCTGCAAACACGGTGAACCGTCTACTCGGGATTATAACACCATGAATCCGCTTGGGCTTTTGGAACCAACTAAACATGTTGCTCAGATTATCTGAAGTGTTACTAATTTGGAACGTATTGGGTAAAAGTTTTTCAATGCCGCTAGATAATCTTGGAAAATCATGCTGTTTGATTAAAAATATCTTATAACCTACTTCAGCCCTTGCATCCCATTTAATTCATATTAGGGGCAGCAAACGGATTTACTTATATGGCGCGTTTAACTAATTTTCCCAGCGTGAAAAATAAGCCTAAGGGAATCCTTGGTGGAAAACGAAACGATCTTGCGATTTATTGGAATGGAGTAAACGTTGGCGAGTGGAATGCTTGGTTTGAAACTATCCCCCGGTCATCCATTGAGCAATCCTGGGGATATGGTGAAGCATTTGTCGGAATGACAGCCTACGTGCCTGCTCATGGAGTGGTGTATCGGGGAGCAAAATCTCTTGCTATTGTCCAAGTAGTTGAATGCAACCTTTTAGGCTTGTTTAGAATAGCAAAAATAATACGGGGTCCACTTTTTCTTGATGACGTAAGCGAGGACGATAAGAAGACCGTTTTATGGTTAATTCGATCTCGGTATTCGTTACTAAGACGGGACTTTTTGGTCTGGACTCCAGAGCTTGAAGCAAATTCAACAGCTGATCGTTTGATCAGTGAAATCGGTTTAAAAAAGATAATTACTGGTTACAGTTCTATTTGGTTGGATCTCGGAAAAGATAAAGATTTTCTAAGGCGGAATCTTCATCAAAAATGGAGAAATCAGCTGAAGAATGCGGAAAAACAAGGTGTTAAGATAAGCCTAGATTATGGGGGGGAAGCGCTAGAATGGTTGTTAACTAGATATGAAACACATCGACGAAGTCATCGTCTTCGAGTCCCTAGGACGCCTTTTGTCTATGCTATTTCATTTGCGATGCGTAACAAGCAGGCGACGCTTGTATTTACGGCATATTTCGAGAGTAAGCCGATTGCAGCGATCTTAATATTTCAACACGGTCAGACAGCTACTTATTTCGTGGCGTGGTCGGGAGATGAAGGGCGAAAACGTAACGCAAATAATTTACTATTGTGGTATGCCGTAAAAGAGCTCAAAGATAGAAAAGTCCAATGGTTAGATTTAGGGGGCGTAGATGGTTCTAGGATGCCAGGAGTTTCTCGTTTTAAAGCGGGTTTGAGGGGAAGATTATTTCGGTTAGCTGGTACATTTATGTAATGATCTGTCACACTGACTAAAAATTAAATTAATAACGGTTGTTGTTGGACCCTTTTGATTTTATTTAAAATAGTGGAGTAATCAATGGAACAAATAGACTCGTTAGATCGCCGGGCGCTTGGTATATTATCCGATACTATTATAGAGCATCTTGGGGCTTCTGATAGCGTATCAAAGGAAGTTGAACGTGCTTATAAGTCGGGAAAAATTACTGATCAGGAACGAGCCACTTCAGTTTTTAACTCTTTGCCGGGTTGGCAACGAAACATGATTGGTTATGCAGCCGATAATCGAGCACGAGAGATTGTAAGTTTGAAGACGTTCACTAGCGAGCGCGACTGGAGATATCTGGAGAACCTAGACGCTGGATCATTCAAAAGGGATTCTGATCTGGCGCCATTACCGAGATTTTTATTGAACCGAGACGCGGAAGAGGATTAATTTAACACTTCAAATTTCTCGGTCTTATTAGCACTTGATTCAACAGGAAAAGTATAGGAAGCCTATCGTTAAATAGACTTGGTTATTTATTAATAAGTATCAACATCATCCATTTTTCATGCTAGTCATAGTTTGGAGTGTTTGTCATCTGACTAAATATTGCATGGAATTCAATAGGGTCTGTAAGTCTCAGATTGTAGGGATGCTCGAGAATCACATTGAGATGGAAAGGATCTACGGTATGCGCGGTCGTAGGAATCAAGAACCGGAGCAAAAATTTGATGTAGTCCAACACTTGGCTAAAGAATTTGCTCGATTTGTCAATAGAGTTCAAAATGACCAAGTTGATATACTCGGTTCTTTTTTGATTGAAAATGAATGGGAACGTTATATTAGCGATGGAAATGATGTGATCCAATCCTTAGAATTAGCGGGTTTTGTGATCATGCCTCGTGAGCCTACCGAAAAAATGATTGAGGCGGGAGATGCGGAACTCGGTTCCGGTTTGATGGGTCAACGAGGGGCGCAAAATTATATAACACATGTATTTAGCGCCATGGTTGATGAATGGATGGAAGGTTACGATACGAATCTAATTTTAGATATCTTTTCAATGGCTATCGCTCGAGCTTCAGACCCAAAAGCTAGGCGAGACAATTCGGGGCAGGATTCATCTTATCAACGATTTAGGAAACAAGCCCAAGAAATGGTAGGTAGTCTACAAACTAATGGATGTATAGTAGCCCCAGATGAGCCTACCCAAGAAATGGTATCTAAAGGAGTATCAGAAACCGCCGAAAACCGAACTTCTACTGGTCAGCAAATAGGTGCTGACGCCACATATCTCGTTTCTCTTTACGAAAATATGGTTAAAGCACGAGACGCGTAAACAAAGGTTTTTTTAACCGTCAGTATTTTTGAATGATGCAGCCAGAGTGGCCATAGCCTGACGGTGACGGGCGCTACTTCGCGGCGGCGGCGACTGAGGTAATCTATTGCTAGACATCGAGATAGTTTGGCGTGAACCTATCGCCGACATCAAATCATTGTTATTTTTGCGTTTAATTGCCGATGGAATTTGCTTCTCGGTTGAAATTGCTGCGCGTTGGATTGCTAGAGCACAGACATTTGAAATAAAAGGTGCAAAAAGAGCTTTTTTCAATTCTGGATCTGCCTCGCACCAAGCTTGCAACAGTAAGCTCGCTTCTCGTCGATTTCCTCCCGTAACTTTTAAAGCGTCCTGAGCTTTGTACTTGACGTGCTTTTGAGACATTTGCTTTTTATACCATCGAAGATTTATTTACATTATATCATAGATTGACAATCGGCGTGCGATTTATCGAGTATCAATTTTATAATACTGGTTTTGTGGAGAAAGTGGGGTCGGATTTTTAATCTAGTAGTTTCTGGATACATCAAGTGTATTTGAGACTATAAATTGATGGAGAATTTGTTCGTCTATTTTATCAATCGTTAAGGGATATTTGATGGGAAATAAAGTTCAGAAATTACATTTAGCGCAATTTTTGGTTCACGGTCCGACTTATCACAGTTTAGCTATGTGGAGACATCCCAGAACGATACAAGCTGGATATAGGTGGGACCGACCGGAACTTTATCAACATATAGCGAAAGTATGTGAACGCGGGTTATTTGATACGGTGTTTTTTGCAGATTTAAATTACATAGCGGATACATTCAAAGGATCTATGGCTCCGTCGTTGATGTATGCAACGCAAGCGCCAGAGCACGATCCTATTCCTCTGTTGTCTTTTATATCAGCTGTTACTAAGCGCATTGGAGTAGCGTCCACTTTTTCTGTTAGCCACAGTCACCCTTTTTATGCCGCACGTTTATGGGCTACCTTGGATCATCTTTCAAATGGCCGAGCTGGTTGGAATGTTGTTACTTCCATCAATAGTAATCAAGCGGCTAATTATGGAGAAGAGAGGCAACCTACAGATGCGCGGTATGATCGAGCCCACGAATTTATGGAAGTTTGTCAGAAACTATGGAATTCGTGGGATCGTGATGCGGTGGTTATGGATTACAAGAACGCTATTTTTGCTGATCCCAATAAAGTCCGTCGTATAGAACACGAAGGTCGGTTTTTTAAATCAAGGGGTCCCTTAAATGTCAGTAGCTCACCACAGAAAGGCCCAGCGATTTTACAAGCTGGTACATCTCCTAAAGGTCAGGATTTTGCAGTTAAATATGCTGATGCTATTTTCGCTATCCAGCCGCGTGCGAAGGATGCAGCGACCTATTTTGATTCTATCAAAAGCCAAATGTCTGATATCGGGCGCGACCCCGATACATGCAAGATTTTATTCGGAATGCAGCCTATAATTGGTTCATCTGAGGAGGAGGCGCTTGACCGTCAAGAAGAACACAACAGTCTTGTACCATTAGAAGGTGGGATGGCTATCCTATCTGCCCATCTTAACTTTGATCTTTCCAAAATATCCGCTGACGCTATTGTGGCTGACCGACAAGAACCGGAATTTCACCGAATGCGGACTCGTTTTCATAAAATCGATGGAACTCCGATGACCTTGGCTGAGACAGCAGCTCGGCACGGACAAAGCGTAAGTTTACCCCAATTTGTTGGGACTCCATCGAGCATTGCGGATCAAATGGAAGCTTTCATGTCCGAAGTAGGAGGTGATGGTTTTATGCTGACCGCTATCGACTCCCCAGGAGCAATTGAAGATTTTGTTGATTTAGTGGTTCCAGAATTGCAGCGTCGAAAAATTTTTAGAACTCAATACAAAGGGGTTACGCAACGAGAAATTCTGAATCAAACAGACTAAACCTTGAAATTTTAGAACCTTGCTAACGTTAAATTAAGTATGATTAATTTACTGTCAATGCTAGTTGCCTAGAAATTTGTGAACAACATTTTCAATCATGGTAGAGATATTATTTTTGCAACCGTTAATTGGTAAACTGCCGCAAAAAGTGATGGAACCGACGGAAAAAACGGCGCCATCATTTGGAGTTTCAAAATAAACAATATCTGCTCGTATGAGATCTTTAACGGGGACATGAGGCCATGTGTCATGGTGAGTTAATATATCTTCTGGAACCAGGACAAATCCATCATCATGATCATGTGAACTTGCGAGGATTATAGAATTGAGCGGTGTACCTAAGTTAACATCGGCACGGTCTAGTTCAAACCCAGCAGCTCCTCCTCCAGACAAACCAAAGTCCCCTATGATATTCTCCACTATCCCCTCGAATATCCATGATATTTTGGGATCAAAGGATTCTGGAGTGCGTGTATAAGGACGCCCGAAATGGTCACCTTGGGAAGTAAATCCTACACCGGTTAGTACTTGCGGAGCGCGTCCATTACGACGCCATAAACCGCCGTAAGCTCCATCAAATGCATTATAATACTCTCCGGGTTCGGAAGCCCATGCTCGATTTCCGCCTTCCCCTCTTCGATTTTCTACTGCATCTGGACTAGCCTCGTTCACTGCTACCTTCCAATTAATTCCATTGCCGCCTTATTATAGCTTTCGACAGCCTTCATCGACATAGTCTTGTA
>CAZADS010000048.1:0-13441 GCA_964483985.1 uncultured Thalassobaculaceae bacterium | reverse complement strand
CAATTGATCCGAATTTTTTTGGTGGTGGAAGATGCATAACCAAAGGTGACGGAACATTTAAATTTTACACTATCAAACCCGCAGCCTATCCGTGGGGCAATCATGCCAATGCCTGGCGTCCCGCGCATATACATTTTTCATTATTTGGACCCACCTTCATAACAAGGCTTGTCACGCAATCCTATTTCCCTGGGGACCCACTTCTAAAATTGGACCCCATTTTTAACTCTGTCCCAGAAAATTGCAGAAACATGTTAGTCAAAAAATTCTCTTTGGATGACACCGAGGAAGGTTTTGCTGTGGCTTATAGATTTAATTTTATATTACGTGGTCCTAATTCCACGCCTCTAAAAGGTTGATAAATGATAAAGCGCCAAACTCCGTCGCAAACCATTGGGCCGTTTTTTGCACAAGCTTTAACGCCTAAACAACATGGACATTCAATTCTTTCAAGTATTCCGTCAGGATCACTAATAAAAACAGGAACCTCTGGAATCCCAATTAACATTGAGGGTAGGATATTTGACGGGGCTGGAATTGTGGTAACCGATGCTCTGGTGGAAATCTGGCAAGCGGATTCATTCGGGCAATACCCAAATAGTCGGGGAACTAAACCATCAGATAATATTTTTACTGGATTCGGACGAGTCGACACTGGTACTGACGAGAGAAATCGGTTCATCTTCAATACAATTAAACCAGGGTTAATTGGAGACGGACAAGCACCTCACATCAACGTTATTGTTTTTATGCGAGGGTTACTGTCTCACGTCTTCACACGAATTTATTTCTCTGACGAGGTACTAGCGAATGCCTCGGATCCCGTGTTGCTATCAGTACCCAAACACCGGCGTGTCACCTTAATAAGCGTTCTGGAGGAAAAAACGAGTCCTTCCAGTTACCATTTTGATATCCACCTTCAAGGTGAACAAGAGACTATTTTCTTTGATGCCTGAAATCGGACCAAATACTATTTGTTTTGACTTCTCTTTCGATTATAAACGTTGATTGCCAAAATTATGTGGATTATGTCCGCGCGTGAGAGCAGTTTGATTTATTTAACTAACGTGATTTACGAGGCGAGTGGAAACTGGTTATCAAGTTAACAATGCTGCATAAAAATATGGCTTACGAGTGGGAAACCGAGATGGCTTACAAAAGAATACACGTAACACCTTTATCGGGGAATATAGGTGCAACAATCTCAGGGGTCGACATCGGTAATCTCGACCAGGAAACATTTGCAGAGATTTATCAAGCTTGGTTGGATAATTGTGTTATTTTTTTCAGAGACCAGAAAATTTCGCCGAACCAACAGATAGCTTTTGCCAAACAGTTCGGGGATATCCATTTTCATCCATATCTGAAAGGATTAAATGAACATCCAGAAATTCTTGAAATTATAAAAGAACCGGATGACGATTACACATTTGGTTCCGTCTGGCACACGGACCAAATGTTCAACCCCCAACCCGCTATGGCAACCATGTTGTACGCTCACGAGGTTCCATCACGCGGCGGAGATACAATGTTTTCGAACCAATATTTGGCTTTTGAAAAACTCTCAGAAGAAATGCGAAAAATGCTACACAACGTAAAAACCTTTAATGTTGGGGATGGGTTCCGTCGCGGATTAGGAACATCAAATCGCATCGACCGATATGCCAAAAATCCAACTATGCAAGCCAAACTAAGAGACCCAGGAAACGTACCAACTGAAGCGATACACCCATTGATAAGAACCCATCCTGAAACCGGTCGTAAAGTTTTATATATAGGAAGTCATACACAGACTTTTCACGGTTTCGAAATCGGAGAAGCAGATTCAATTTTAGATTTTCTCAGGATGCACTCTGCACGTCCAGAATTTACATGCCGATTCCGTTGGGAAGTAGGATCACTTGCCCTTTGGGATAACAGATGTGTTCAGCATCAAGCCTTAGCAGATTATAATGAACGTCGCCGAATGCATCGAATAACAATTGCGGGCGACACACCCGTTTAAAATAGGGTATAATATGCAATTTGGTATTCACTTTGGCACTAGAGGCCCCGCCGCTAGCGCAGAATCCCTGAAAATAATAGCCACTGAAGCAGAAGCTTTGGGTTTTGCTTATATTGGTCTGAGTGATCATGTTGTAATCGCTAATACTGTAGCTTCGAGTTATCCTTATACGGTATCCGGCCGTTGGTTTGCTGAAGATAGTGGTGAGTGCTTAGATCAAATCACAACTTTAAGCTTTCTAGCAGCGGTTACAAAAAAAATAAGGCTGTTAACCTCGGTAATGGTTTTAGGACATCGCCCTGCACTACTTACGGCGAAAATACTCCAAACGCTAGATATATTATCCTCTGGAAGACTAACTGTGGGTGTAGGGGTCGGCTGGATGGCAGAAGAAATCGCGTTGCTCAGCGGTCCCCCATTTCACGATCGAGGAAAAGCTGCTGAGGAGTATATTCGTGCTTTCCGTAATCTTTGGGGTGACCAGAAACCTTCCTTCAGCGGGGAATATGTTAAATTTGATGATTTAAAATTTTTTCCAAAACCACTTCAGGGTTCTAATTTACCTATTTGGATTGGAGGCGAGGCATCCCCCGCGAGACGACGAACGGGCCAATTAGGCAACGGTTGGTATCCTGTCGGAAACAATCCTCGAAACCCTTATAATACAGCTAAACTTTATCGGAGTGGGCTAGAAAAAGTTTATACGTTTGCAGAGGCAGTTGGACGTGACCCATCAGAAATCGATACCGCGCTGTACGTTATTTGGTATTCGCTAGGCGAAACTCGAACGACGAGTAATGGAAAAAGGTTATCTTTTACCGGATCTGCCTCTGATATCATTCAAGATATTCATGAGTATAAGGCTGCGGGCTTAGAGAATCTAGTAATCGGTTGGGAAAGTGATAATCTTGAAGAAACGCTTGAACGCATGCGCCGTTTTCAAAACGAAATTATGATATATGTTTGACCATCGAGCGATACTATGTTTTTAACTTTTGTGGATCTTTATTCTTAGTCCATTGTTATGGGAACGGAAGCCAAATAGTTCTAAATCTTATCATATTATTTGAAATTTGAAATTTGGTCCTTAATCGCCAGCTTCTGGCGTTTTAACAACGCTACCACACTACTATCTGGCAGAGGCCTTGCCTGCTCTTCCGTCAATCGTTTATCAAGTTCGGCATGATGAACACGCAGGGCCTCAAGTTGATTTGGGTCAGTCATTTTCTCTCCCTATGTTTGTTCATCACTAAAACTTTACCATGGCACCAAAATTTTACGACTTCCACATGGGTTGTGCAATACACGTGATTCAATCATAGTTTTCGCCTACAATTAGGTTAAAACTTTTGTGGCCACATACTAATGTCTGAACACTCTCAAAAACGGCTAATTATAGGTATCAGCGGAGCATCTGGAGTAATCTATGGGATTCGGCTCCTTCAAACCCTCGGCACACTGCCGGATCATCTAAAACCGGAAACTCATTTAATCATGTCTCGTTCCGCTGAAATAACCTTAGCTCACGAATCGGACCTAAAAGTAATTGACGTTCACGAAAGCGCCGACGTCGTACACTCTAACAAAGACATTGGAGCAGCCGTGGCGTCTGGCTCGTATCAAACCATCGGTATGATCATAGCGCCCTGCTCTATGAAAACTTTAGCTCAAATTGCGACTGGTGTCACAGACAGTTTATTATCTAGGGCCGCTGATGTCGTACTGAAGGAAAGACGAAAGTTAGTTTGCATGGTCCGAGAAACCCCCCTCCATTCCGGTCACCTTAAAAGCATGTTACAAATTTCAGAAATGGGCGGAATAATTGCACCACCAGTTCCCGCTTTTTACAATAAACCTAAAACGCTGCAAGATGTTGTTGACCATACCGTTGGTAGAATACTCGACTTGTTCCAAATTGAAACTGGGCTTGTAAAGCGTTGGCGAGATTCTGACGCTAAAGCTAAGTCGATTTTCTGAAATATTCCTCAAGCTATTATTTCGCTTTTAAGCGCATCCAAATTATCACAATTCAAATGCCTTCTGAATACCAGAAGCAATTTCCAAAATTTTTCTATCTTCCATAGTCTCACCCATTAACATTAAACCTACAGGTCCGGACCCTGGTTCTTGAATCGGAATTGTGACCGCACATCGATTTAGGAAGTTTCCTATCGAGCAGTTTCTAAGCATTAACATATTAGCTTCATGATAAAATTCATCTGATTCAACGACGCTGCTTATCGCAGGCGCAACAATTGGCACGGTAGGCATTAGTATAGCGTCATAGGAATAGGATTCAGAAGCTGCATTGTGTTGAATCAACTCCCTCATCTTCAGTAGTTCAATATAATCGACAGCCGACATATTGGCTCCCCTCTTAATTCTTACCGCTACGCGTGGGTCAAAGAGCTCCTCATCTTCTTGCAACAAATGACGCAAAGTGGCGTAGGCTTCTGACGCGGCGAATCCACCTTTTTCATTCGCTTTTGGAATGTCTAATACACTGTTAAATGGTATGTCAGTAATCCTAGCTCCCATCGCAGATAATTTCGAAACAGCGAATTCAAATCGAGCCGCCACCATCGAATCCATTTCGTCTAATACAATATTTTGAGGAACGGCCAATGAAATTGTTTCTGGCGACCTCGTTCGCAACTCTTCCACCGGTGTTCCACTAATCACCTGATCAATCAAAGCACAGCATTCAACACTTTTCGCTAGCGGCCCGATCGAGTCCAATGTTGTAGATAAAGGAAAAGCCCCTGTTGTTGAGACTCGGGAGGCCGTCGGTTTAAAACCCGTGAGTCCGCAAAGTGCGGCAGGAATTCTCACTGAACCACCGGTATCCGTTCCTATAGAGGCGGCAGCCATCCCATCCGTGACGGATACAGCCGCGCCACTTGAAGATCCACCAGGAATTTTTCCAATAGAACGATCCCAAGGGTTGCGGGGAGTATTATAGTGGGGATTTACGCCGAGGCCGGAAAAAGCAAACTCTGTCATATTGGTTCGACCGATAATAATGGCTCCAGCTGCACGCAAAAGACTAATAATTTTAGCATCGGCCAGCGCCGGCGAGCAACTCGCCCTAACTTTAGAGCCCGCAAGGGTTATTTGGTCAGTTATATCAAACAAGTCTTTTACTGATATTGGTATTCCGGTCAACGGAGGTAAACGATATCCCAAATGCATTAGTCTATCAGCGGTTTCGGCTTGAATTTTTGCCATATTCCCAAAAACGGATAGGAATGTTCTTGAACCTTCACCATTCTCATCAAAAATCTCCGAAAGAGATCGTTCTATTAGATCCGAACTTTTTGCTTTCCCCTTAGCTAAATTTGTCACCATCGTTACAAGAGTATCAGTCATGTCATATCACCTACTGACATTGTTTTCGGTATGATTAAAAATACCTTTAACAGATATCTCGACAATTTCTTTAGGCGTCGAGGGAAAAACTCCGATCATCAAACCCAATAAGGCGTTAAGCGTAGCTCCATCTATCTGAGTATTGGTTAGTTCAAAATAGGACTGAAGATTGATAAGGGTACAATTCGAATAATTAAATTCATCACTACTTTCTAATATTCCCAGCGTTTCTGCCGTGTAAACAATTAATGTTTGCTCTGAACGCTCCGCTTCTAATTCTATTTTTAGGATATTTTGCATTAATGTTTTTGCATCAGGAATAGAATTATTACCCTTTAGATATCCTCGGACTCCTCTTAAAGGACTTGTGACGTTGTGGCGCATTGGGGCAACAATTTCTTGTATCTTGGTTAACTTTCTAACACCCAATATTTTTCCTAGACGCCCAACCCAACAACAAAACAAAACAATGTTCACATCCAAATTGTGCGTATCCTGCAAAAACAAGCATTCTTGACTAATATCGGGATAGATGGCCGTAGAATAGCTCCAAAACTCGTCAACTGCGTCCATTAAACTGTTCCACTATCCATCTACCATCGGAAAATTCCATTTGTTGATAAAATTTGATAACCGTTTCGATTATGCTAAACTTTACTTGAATTTGAACAAAGCTATGGCTTTAGTTTGTCTTGCTTATCTCGATGAAATAACAAATACCTCATCTAAATCTCATATTTCCGATTATTGCCAATGAAAAATCCAAATCTAGAAGTCCAAATTTCATACTTCTAAAGGCGGTTGGTTGTCCATTAAACTTCGTGGCATAATGTGGAAAATAAAACAACAGTAAACTGAAGTTATATAGCGCTGACTTGCTGATAGTATATCGTGCCTTATAATAGCGAGCTAATCTTTTTTGGAGGACATGTTGGCTAATCCAATCGGAACAGCTGATACAAGACGGCCATTGGTAGGCATAATAATGGGTAGCCAATCTGACTGGCCAACAATGTGCCATGCTGCTGGAATTTTGGATCAACTCGAAATACCATATGAGACTCGCATCGTATCTGCACACCGCACGCCTAAACGAATGGCTGAATATGCCGGCACAGCGCAAAACCGAGGGTTAAAAATCATAATAGCAGGCGCTGGTGGTGCAGCCCACTTGCCAGGAATGGTTGCATCACAAACTACATTGCCGGTATTAGGGGTTCCCGTTGAAAGTAAAGCTTTGAACGGAATGGATAGTCTTTTATCAATAGTTCAGATGCCTAAGGGCATTCCAGTCGCTACATTCGCCATCGGTGAAGGCGGAGCAATTAATGCGGCATTGATGGCAGCTGCTATTCTCTCAGTAAATGATGAAACAGTTTTGGCGGCTCTTAACTGTTGGAGACAAAAACTAAGTGAATCTGTACCAAACTACCCGAGCAAAAACATTGGAAAATCTTGAATCAACGCAAACTTACGAACCTGGCAGTGTTATAGGGATTCTTGGTGGAGGGCAGCTAGGGAGAATGACGGCTCTGGCTGCAGCCACCCTAGGTTATCGGTGTCACATTTTTACTACAGAAAATAGTAGCCCAGCATCACAAGTTTCCGAAAAAACTACCGTCGGATCTTATCTTGATAATCATGCACTAGCCGAGTTCGCCAATGACGTAGATATTATTACCTACGAATTTGAAAATATTCCTTTAGAGACGGTAGAATATCTAAGCAAAAATAAACCGGTCCGGCCAGCTCCGTCCGTACTAGCAATTTCTCAACATCGCGCCTTAGAAAAAGACTTCGCAATCGCACAAGGAATACCGGTTGCGCCATATCAAGCGGTTAGCAAAGTGCAGGATTTGAAGCGAGCTGCAACTGAAATTGGCTTTCCCGCGGTTTTAAAGTCCTGTCGTTTTGGATACGACGGCAAAGGACAAAAGCGTCTCGACAACGAGGAACAGATAGAACCCTTTTGGTCAAGTTTGACTACTAATGACGCAATTTTAGAGCGTCATATACCTTTCACAAAAGAAATTTCAGTAATAGTTGCCCGAGGCCAAAATGGCGAAGTACGTACCTATCCGGCTGTAGAAAACGTCCACGTTAATCACATATTATATACCACAACCGCCCCCGCACAAATTCCCGAAGAGACGGCCAGGAATGCCCGAAATATTGCAGTTACTTTAGCAAAATCCCTGAACTTAATAGGTCTTTTAGCGGTTGAAATGTTTCTGATGCCTGATGGTTCTCTACTAATGAATGAAGTTGCCCCACGCCCACACAATTCAGGGCATTGGACACAAGACGGAGCAAAAACAAGCCAGTTTGAACAACTAATTCGCGCTATCACAGGTCAAGCGCTTGGCCCAACGAAAATTATCGAGCCAATAGTCATGCAAAACCTAATCGGCGATGATTATAAGAAATGGCGTTTTATACTTGCCGAACCAGAAGCCAAACTACATCTCTATGGAAAATCAGAAAGTCGTCCGGGCCGAAAAATGGGACATGTAAACCGGTCTATAACCTAATCTAATAAAAAGGTATTCTAAACGCTGTAAGATAATCTTCCTATTATTCTTTTGATTGAAACTCTGGAACTAAAGTTTTTAATAATAGCAAACTCTGCTCAACATTACGGCTTAGTGCCGTACTATGTAGCTCGCTGAATGCTTCTTTTAGATCTGCTAAATTTGAAGTTCTGGGAGACGCATTGGAAATGCCTGGGATTTGGGTGGGAGTTAAGGATTCGTCACTATGAATTAATTCCTCGTGAAGTTTTTCCCCAGGTCTAAGACCCGTAATCTTAATAGAAATGTCTTTTTCAGGCGTTAGTCCGGAAAGCCTTATCATTTGTTGAGCCAGCTCAATAATTCGGACTGGCTCACCCATATCTAAAACTTGCACGCTGCCTACTTGTACTTCGCCTGACCGCATTACCATTGCGGCTGCTTGTAAAACAAGACATACAGCCTCACGTAAAGTCATAAAATACCTGGTAATGTCTTGGTGAGTTACTGTAACTGGTCCACCGGCTGCAATCTGGCTTTCGAACAGGGGGATCACTGATCCTGTTGAACCCAATACATTGCCAAAACGCACTGTAACAAACCTTGTATTTTTTTTAACGCCCGAACAAATATCGAGTGCTTGGCAATACGCCTCAGCCAAGCGCTTTGTAGCTCCCATAACGTTACATGGATCAACGGCCTTGTCAGTGGATATCAATACCATACACTTCACCCCAGTTTTAATAGATGCATCGGCTACGTTTCTCGTCCCGATAACATTGGTCAAAATCGCCTCCACTGGGTTCGTTTCTGCCAAAGGCACGTGTTTCAGTGCAGCTGAATGCAATACAATATCTGGCTTAAATTCGCTAAAAATCTCTCGAATCCTATTTTCGTCCCTCACATCGCCCAAAATAGTTTGATGTTTGAGGTTTGGAAAAAGCCGACCTAGCTCCAAATCAGCCTGATACAGCGAATATTCTGCGCTTTCAAACAGCGCAATCTCCGAAGGAAGAAATTGAGCAATTTGTCTAGTGAGCTCAGAACCGATGGTCCCACCTGCACCAGTTATTAAAATGCGTGACCCCTCCACGAGATTAGAGACCGGACGCAAATTTTGGACATTCTGCGGCCGCCCAAGAATATCCTCTACGTCTATGGGTCTAGGCATCAGCCTATAGGATTCATCACCAGAACTATTAAGCTCTGATACTCTCGGCATCCGAGCAACAGCCAGACCATAATCTTCGGCAATTTTATTTATTTTTCTTACTAAAGCCCCCTCGATTTGTGATTCAGTAATCAACAATCTTTGCGGTCCTACAGATTGATCTTTTAAACTATCAATCACATTGGATATCCCATTTATATTCTGCAAAATAGGCACGCCGCGGATATGCTGCCCAACCCGATTGCCAACTTCGTCTATTATACCAACTGCACGATATGGAGCATCCCTTCCTCGACCCATTTCCCTGATGAAGAGATCCGTGCCATCACCTGCTCCTATAAGAAGTACAGGAATTCGATTATGCGAATTCCTTTCCCACAATTCTGAAAGTTCTCGGTCTTTTAATAATCGATACAATAATCTAGGCATTGCAAGAAATGCCGTTAAAACAAAAAATTCAATTACTAAAAAAGAACGAGGAAAATCAGCTAGCCTATTATAAACGAACTGACAAACAAGAAAGATTATTATAGTCAACGCAACGGCTTTAATTATCTTCCCTAAATCGCCGATAGATGCATATCGCCAAATAATTCTATCTAATCTGAACCAAAGAAACACCACAGCAGCAACTGATGTAAAAATAATTAGTCCACTAGCTATCACTTCTGGAGACCAATGGGCTAACTCACCGCCTAACCTAAGATAAAGTGCTAACAAAAAAGACCCGGATGCCATTAATACGTCGTGTAAATAGCTTGCGATCAATCTCTTAATGTAACTGTCGATCAATTGGACTACTCCACAAAGCATCCCCGGACGGGGCTTTAACAATCGAAAATAACACAAGATGCAAATTAGCTATCCATCTTGATAATTAGCCAGAATTGTCCGCCTAATTCCTTCACACAGCGGAACCGGCGGTTCCCATCCAAGAATATTGCAAATACTATTATTCTCGACCTTTAAAGATCCGTACAACCTTTGAGCAATTTCTGGACAGGTGATCTTCGCGATGGATCGAATAATTCCGATAGGATCAGGAGCCAGGGCAGTCCGTTTTCCAAGAGCTTTTAGAATTAATTGACATAACTCAGATGTTGACACCATGTTCGAGTCGCGCACAAAAAAAGTTCGTGGTTGATTTGTCTTATCCTTGGCACAACAAACCAAAGCTGAAATAAGATTATCCAAGAAAATCATAGCACGCTTGTTTCGAATATTGGAAAGCGGAATCAACCATCCTGGAATGATTCTCAAAAGATCTATGAGTTTGTTTATATTTCCGAGGTTTCCTGGGCCATATACCAAAGGGGGACGTAGGATAGTTATTGGAATACCTACTTCTAACGCGGTTTCTGAAAACGCTTTTTCAGTTTCTAACTTCATTTTACCGTAGATAGTAGTGGGGTTGGGAATGGAATTTGAATCAAATGGTTTGTCAGTTGTTACTTCGCCGTTAACCTTAATTGAACTAATAAAGATTACGCGTTTCGCTTCCCTTTTTGCTGCCGCCGTTACTATTGCTTTGCTTCCCTGGATTATCGTTTCACGATCCTTTTCCCTATTAGATTCCTCTGAAATTCGTTTTTCAGATGGCGAAACTAAATGCAAAACAATATCGGATCCCTCGAGGACATTATCCCAATCTACTGAAGGGCCAGCGTTTTCCACATAATTTATTGTATCCACTCCAGGAATATTCGTTATATCCCGTCTACGAATTATTCCCAAAACCGAATAACCTGCAGCCTTGAAGCCTCTGCAAGCAGCTCGTCCAACAAATCCATTAGCGCCTATGATCGCAATACGCATTATTAATGCACCTAAATTTGGCGGAGTGAAGACGGCATGGTCCGCATCCAGATGATTAGACCACCTACAATTATTGCCGTAGCAGTCAACGATCCAATGGGGCAAGATAATGCCATAGTCCAGGTAATCATTAGCAGAAAAAAATTAGCCAAAAGTACAGCTTTACATACTGACGCATGGCTCCAACCATTTCTAACCGCCAGTTGGTAAGAATGTTCCCGGTGGGCTTCCAAAATATTACGGCCCTTTAATAAACGGATAATTAGAGTAGAAGTCGCGTCAGCCAAATAATAAGCAGGCAAAATTATAATGATAACCCAAAAATTACTTACATCTCCTGCAACATAGTTCCCTTTCAATAAAAGCCATCCTAGAAGATATCCAATAGTAACACTACCAACATCACCCATGAAAATTTGCGCAGGATGCCAGTTCCAAACGAGGAATCCCATGGCCGAAGCTATAAACACCATAGCAGGACCAAACAATATTTCTGGAATAGTTCCAGACGCAGATAAACCAACTAGACCTAATCCAATTGTTATTATTTCAACTCCAGATATTCCATCAATGCCATCCATAAAATTAAAAAGATTCATAAACCAAAGCCAAATAAATCCTGTAATTGCTAAATCTAATGCAGGAGGAAAAAGTCTTTTAAATAAACCGCCATGATCCTGTAAAAACCAGAGTCCAATTACTATGGCTCCAGTTTGAGTCAATAAACGCGGCAATATTGGCAGACTGCGCAGATCATCAATAAATCCGACTAAGCCAAGAAAGATTGCAGCGATAAAAACTACTATATTAGCTGTACTAATACTTCCAGAGATCAATAGTTCTAATGACCATCCAGCTATTATGGCTAATACAACAGCAGCTCCTCCACCCCTCGGCATAGGTGTCGAATGGCTGCTGCGCTCATTTGGGTAATCAAATACTCTTCCAACACTTAAATATTTTAACAAAATACGCGTCAACCCACATGACAGAACAAATGCCAATATTGAAATTAATGCTAAGTTAATTGGTTCAGCGATAACCATGTAATATTAGCGCCTTTTCTTCTTTAACCTCGACAAAAGAGAAACCTTTGAGGGGATTAATTTTGATATGGTTTTGGCAAAGAACTGAACCCTGACGATAGTAACCCGTTTCAATATAGAGATTTTTCATCGACATCATTCCGCTGGAAATAAGATAATCAATATTATCTATCAAGTCTGGTTCTCGACCTATTATCTTTGAAATTTTTACTTTGTAAGCATCCTGCCCGCCGTATGGGACTTCAAATGCTGCCCTCCGTTTGGGTAATTCACTGATCCAATTAGTAAAACGCCCGTCAACAACGTCAAACTCAATTGCTAAATTTCGTTCGGCAAGTCCAATACCTGATGAATTTCCCTGATGGCCTTTCAAAATTAGTACCTTTTTAAAATTTCTTGCCAATACAAGCTTTCAACAATAGCTCGAATCAGTGACGGGAATCAACGTAACTCCAAGGTGTTTAAGGCACCCAAAACTGCGTATTTCACCGAAAAATTGGCTTAAAACTAGGCAAACATTGTTAATTTCAATCCCGCATCATTCCTAGCTATTTCTTCAACAATATGCTCCAAATCTGTTTTTTTCTCCCTGATGCAACTTTCCGAATAGCTTGTCCCACTTTCCTGAGCCGTTTTCGGGCACAAAGCTCTATGCCTCAATCACTATGAACGACCATCCTCTCGTCGAATCGCCCATTTTATTGAAATTTCGCCTCTTTCTCTAATTCCGTTTAGAGATTTAATGATAACGACTTGTTCAGCTCTTTGTCTTGTTTGAGTACCAAAATAAACGCTTTCATTGAGCTTAAGTAGACTGTTGGTTCGGAATTTCCACCATCCTCCCGTTGGGAGCCTTAGTAATGCAGAAGTTCCATTTTGAATGATCGAAACACTTACCCTAGGATGAATATGGAATCTAATCACTGCTTCATTGGCTAGGTTTCCCGGATCTCCTGAATAAACTAAACGGTCTTCGCCTCTGAAATCATCTCCTGAAGAAGAAAGGTAAAAATTACGATGATGAATCAAGCCGTATGTGGGTAGGTAGCCATCATGGTAAGTGTTAAGTAACGTGGCCCCTTGGATTTGCTTTCTACTATGGTGAACTAACGTGGGACGCCCCCCAGTATGACCATCCGCCGTGATTTCTGCCGCATTTTGATTATCCACAATCAACATTGAGTGAGCTGATGAAGCCCGAAGTGGCCCCTGCCATCGGTGATCGTCCAAACTAGTGCCGCAATTAACCACCAATCGGTGCTTCCCCGAACTAAGCTCGAAAGCTAATGGACTTGCATGAGCGCAATGATCTTGTTGGGATGGAATTCCAGTGTCAACGATTACACATGTCCGGCCCGCTGTTAATCTATTAAAACCAGTGTCACCGGCTATTAATGCAGCTTTATTTCTTGATTCCGACTGAGCTATAACGCTTTTTAAAAGGTGTGGTGTACCTTCTATTGTTTTGTTAAATAATGCCAGTTTTCCGTCTCCGTGCCTCCATAACCGCAACATAATTGCCATC
>CAZADS010000047.1:0-26099 GCA_964483985.1 uncultured Thalassobaculaceae bacterium | reverse complement strand
GGTGGAGTGGTGCTTTCATCCAGGAATGCAATGCTACCTTCGTTAAGAAGCAGCAAAGAGTTGGGTCAATCTAATTTCACCAATCCGGGTTTTCGTCTAATTGGACTAGGGGCCGATTTCGATTTCATGCCGGAATTCCGGCTGAGCGTTAACGCAAATTACATGGAATTTGATGATACAACAGTTTTGGAGGTAGCGCGTAATCAACCCGGCATTTCTCCGGAAATTGGCTGGGACGTTTCTGCAGCTGCTATTTATAGACCGTTTTTCACTCAAAATATTGTTGCAAGATTATCGGGTGCAGTCTTATTTGCAGGTGACGGGTTTCAAGATTTATATGGAGAACAATCGGATAACGATGACACACATTTCTCCGTTCTCGCTAACCTTGTGTTGACGTATTGAGAGAAACGAAATGGCTATTTTTCGGACACTCATACTCACTCTTGGCATAACGTTACTAAACGTTACTATGGCTCTAGCCGCAGGCGGCGAAAAACCGCGAGAGGTACAATACAAAGTAACTCCCCCCGCCCCGAAATGGCAACCTGCAGACAGAATTAAAGCCAAAAGCGAAGGGTGTATGACATGTCACGCAACCACTGATGAGCCGAGCATGCACCGGTCCGGCGGTGTTCCTCTAGGATGTACCGATTGTCATGGGGGCGATGCTTCAATTTCAAAACCGGAAAAAGGCGCTCCATCTCAATTGGCCTATCGCAAAGCATTAGATCAAGCCCATGTTCAACCCCGCTTTCCATTAAGCTGGCATTATCCTAAAAGTGCTAATCCAAAAATCTCATACACTTTGCTCAATCGGGAAAGTCCCGAATACGTGAGGTTTGTTAATCCGAGTGATTACCGAGTTGTGGACGAAGCTTGTGGAGCTTGCCACTCGAACCAGATCAAAGCTGCCAAAAATAGTTTAATGTCTACAGGCGCGATGCTGTGGGGCGGTGCCGCTTATAACAATGGTATCCTTCCTTTCAAAAATTATATTTTAGGAGAAGCTTACACTCGCGATGGTGTCGGAGCAGCACTAGTTAACCCTGTTCCTCCCACACCGGAAATGAAGGCAGCAGGCGTTTTAGAAAAATTAGTGCCTTTACCAGCTTGGGAAGTAACCCCTCCCGGTGATATTTTTCGCGTCTTTGAACGTGGTGGCCGAAACATCGTCAATCTTTTTCCCGAAATTGGATTGCCTGATTCTCTTGGCCAAATTCAAAGGCTCGAGGAACCAGGACGCCCAGATATTCGGCAATCGAACAGAGGCCCCGGAACTGGATTGAGAATATCAGTACCCGTTATCAACGTGACAAAAACTCGTTTGAACGATCCATTAATGTGGTTTCTCGGAACCAACGATCAACCCGGAGACTATCGCTCTTCCGGTTGCGCCTCTTGTCACGTAGTTTACGCTAACGATCGTGATCCCAGGCATTCAGGTCCTTACTCTAAATTCGGTCACATGGGTAAAACGCAAACTAAAGATCCTACTATCCCTAAAAACGAATCAGGCCATCCTCTTCGCCACGAATTCACCAGCGCTATCCCGACTAGCCAATGTATGGTGTGCCACATGCATCAACCAAATATCTTTGTGAATTCCTTCCTGGGGTACACGATGTGGGATTATGAATCCGACGCACCGCATATGTGGCCGAAAGAACAACGCTATCCCACAGATGCAGAAATGCACACTGTCCTTGAACGTAATCCCGAAGAAGCCGCAATAAGAGGGCTTTGGTCCGATCCAGATTTTGTTAAAAATGTTTCCGAACTAAATCCAAAACTTCAAAATACTCAATTCGCCGATTATCACGGCCATGGGTGGAATTTCCGAGCCATTTTCAAAAAAGACGAAGCTGGTAATTTGTTGGATAAAACGGGCAAACTTGTGGACCATGACGACCCGGATAAATTTAAAAAAGCAGTCCATATGTCATCTATCCATCTTGATGTCGGAATGCATTGTGTGGACTGCCATTTTGAACAAGATGCACATGGCAATGGCCATCTATACGGGGAAGTTGCGAACACTATCGAAATTACCTGTCAGGACTGTCACGGCACCGCGGATGAATACCCAACGCTTATGACTTCCGGTCCGGCTGCCCCACCATCTGGAACAGACATATCACTAACGCGAAATTCAGATGGAAGTAGGCGTTTTGAATGGCGAAACGGATCATTATTCCAACGGTCCGCTCTTTGGCCCGGAAGGGAATGGGAAGTCTCCTTAGTCAAGGACAGTGTCAACCCAGATCACTCCGGCTATAATGCCAAAGCAGCCAGGGCAAAGACGATGAAAGCTGATCCAGACAAGATGGATTGGGGACCGGACATACCCAAAAACGAGAGAGCCCATCAGGACGACGAGATGGAATGTTTTACTTGTCATTTGTCTTGGACCACCAGTTGCGCAGGATGCCACCTGCCAATACAAGCCAATTGGAAAACGGAACGACACCACTACGAAGGTGGGGAGACAAGAAATTTTGCCACCTACAACCCTCAAGTCACCCGGGATCAAATGTTTCAATTAGGGCGACACAGTTCTGGAAAAGGAAATACGATAGCCCCGATAAGGTCCACTTCTGCTCTTGTGTTGTCATCAACTAACATCAATAGAGAAAAGCTTTACATACAACAACCCCCTATCGCGTCTAGCGGTTATTCCAGTCAAGCATTTGCGCCCCATTTTCCCCATACAACCAGAAAAGAAGAAACTAAAACTTGCTCGGACTGTCATCTATCCGATTTAAATGACAACAATGCACGAATGGCGCAGTTATTATTGCATGGAACTAACTTTGTTAATTTTGTAGGATACAATGCTTGGGTTGGTGGAAAAGGAGGCATTGAAGCAATACAAGTGACCGAGTGGGATGAACCGCAAGCCGTGATCGGTAGCTACCTGCAGCGATACGCATATCCTGACTGGTATAAAGATCATCAAACTCGCGGCAGAAGATTAGTAAAGAGCCATGCTCATGATGCTCAGGATAATGTTAACTGCCTACAATTGCGTGGAGAGTACCTGTTTACCTCAGAAGGGTCTGGGGGCTTTAACGTTTACGATGTTGCATCAATAGCAAACAAAGGTATTAGCCAAAGAATTATTACAGCACCCTTTTCACCGCTCGGGCATGATACGCGAGTAGAAACCGAAAACGCTACCTGTATGGCCCTACCCACTAATCAAGCTATCCATCCACCACGAAATGATGGTGAATTGATGAGGGTACAAAATCAGGAACAGCCCTTCCATCCAATATACAATTATGCCCTAATTACTGATGCTAAAGAGGGACTCATACTTGTCGACGTCAACACATTGGCGGATGGAGAACCAAGGAATAATTTTCTCAAGCGTTCTCTTACCTGGAACCCAGACGGGATACTAAACGGAGCTCGTCATATAACGATTGCTGGCTATATCGTTTATATTACAACTAAAGATAGTTTGGTTGTTCTAGATCTAAACAAACCTTTATCGCCAAAAGCACTCAAAACCATCCCGATGAAGGCCCCTAGGGCTACGGCTTTGCAGTTTCGGTATCTATTCGTTACTGACGCCGATGGTTTTAAGGTTTTTGATGCCACCAATCCTCACGCCATTAAGGCCGTGCCGAATGCAATAATACCTCTTAAATCAGCCAACAGAATCTATGTTGCCCGTACCTATGCCTATATTGCGGCTGGGGATGACGGCCTTGTAATCGTTAACGTCAAAAACCCGGAAAAACCAACACTACAACAAAAGTTTACTGCTAATGGAAGTATTTCAGACGCTCAAGATGTAATTGTAGGAACAACTAATGCTTCTTTGTTTGCATACATTGCAGATGGTAACAATGGGCTTAAGGTAGTTCAGTTGACAGCGCCTGATACCCAGCCACGGTTTTATGGATATAGCCCTGAACCGAAACCACACTTGATAGCCTGGAAAAATACACAATACCCAGCGTTGGCGTTATCGAAGGGGTTAGATCGTGACCGCGGCGTGGATGAAACTGGTGGCCAAATAGCGGTTTTCGGTCGTCTTGGATCACGTCCCTTCCATCTAAATGAAATGAAGAAATTTTATCTCAAAAAGGATGGGCAGCCTTACTTCGTTTCAGATAAAATATCCCCTTAACTGCGGACTAAAGATTATATCTTGTTTTACACCTTATTCTCAAATTCTATATGAATAAAATTGAAAATAGAGAGGTGATAGTTATGGACGATATTTATATAAATAATCTTGAAAAGCGAATTTCTGAATTGGAAAATCGGCTCCGTCCACTAGAAGCCGCCGAGTCTATTCGCAATTTGAAATCCCGCTACGCAGCACTTTGCGATGATAACTACAATCCCGACGGAATAGCTGCTTTGTTTACAGAAGACGCGGTTTGGGAAAGCAAAGGGTTGGGGCGATACGAAGGCAGAAAGGCTATCCGTGACTTTTTTAAACAAGCATCCGGGATTTTTACGTTTGCAATTCACTACAGTCTCAATGGTGAAATAACTGTAGATGGAAATACCGCTCATGCCCAATGGTATTTACTTATGCCATGCACTTTAGGTTCCGATAATCAAGCCATGTGGCGCGCTGGAATTGACCAAGAAAAATATGTTTGTATGGATGGGACATGGATGTTTAAAGCCAAAACATCAGCGCCGTTATTCAATACACCTTTTGACGTGGGCTGGGCTAAACAGCGTTATTCATAGGCCTATTAAGTCATTGAAATCCTTAGCGCTGGAGGATTATCTCATATCGGTCAAATAAAGGTATTTATAAGTGAAAGATACAGTCCGGGCATTCATTAAAAAGTTTACGTTAAAGGGGAATCCCAACACACAACTTTCGGGCCTTACTTTCTGTGCAAAAGATATTTTTGATGTGGCCGGGCATATCACCGGTTGCGGAAACCCCGACTGGGCGAAAACCCAAACTGCCGCTAAAATTCATGCACCTGTAATAGAAAAATTACTTGCCGCCGGCGCAGATTTAATAGGGAAAACTCATACAGATGAATTTGCTTATTCGCTTATGGGTGTAAATGAACATTATGGAACTCCAATAAACCAAATCTCTCCAGACCGAATCCCAGGCGGTTCTTCATCCGGATCGGTCGCAGCTGTTGCCGCTGGATTGACAGACATTGGTTTAGGCAGCGATACAGGAGGATCTGTTCGATTGCCGGCTTCTTTCTGCGGTGTATGGGGTATTAGGACTTCGCATGGCTTAGTTACTTTGGATCGCTCTATGAAATTAGCCCCTTCTTTTGATACGGTTGGATGGTTTACGTCTAATCCACGAACGATGGCCGATGTATGCCAAGCGCTTAAAATTGATAACAACGCTCCTCCTTTAAAGAAGTTATTAATTCCATTGGATGTATGGAACTGTGCTAGTGCCGAAACCGTGCGTGAATTAGGCAGGGCACTTGATGCTCTTCAAAACACTTTTGGCACGCTGCAAGCAATTATTCTAGCACCCCGGGGCCTGCAACAATGGCGTGAAATCTTTCGCATACATCAAGCCGCTGAAATTTGGGAGAAACACGGCCCATGGATTAGGCACAACCAGCCCCGATTAGGGTCTGGTGTAAAAGAACGATTCAAAATGGCCTCCAAAATAACTCGGAACCAATATAACTTTGTTAAAATTCAACGAAAAAAAATCGCCGCGCATATTCACGAAATATTAGGCGATGATGGAATTATTATCATTCCTACCAGTCCGGAGCCCGCTCCCAAGTTATCCGAAGATAAGTCGTCACAAGAAAATTTCAGATCAAAAGCCCTGGAAATGCTGTGTATTGCAGGTCACGCTGGTGTTCCGCAATTATCCGTTCCTGCCGGATTGGTGGATGGTGGCCCCGTTGGAATTAGCTTAATTGGGCCCCGACTTAGCGATCGCCACCTGATCTCTATTGCGGCTAACGCATTTAATTCTTTATGAGCTTTTGAATGTCACCAATTCATCCATCTAGATTAAAGGGTGAAGTCGACTCATCAAATTCAAATAATTCGACAAGCAAATTATCGGGCGCAGCTATCATAACATACCGCCAATTACCATACTCACGCATGCCATTTGGGGAAGACACACCCTTCTTTTGCAATTTCATCCATTGATTACGCAAATTTTCTACTCGTACTCCCACATGATGCACCGTTGATTTAGAAAGTTCAGTAGGGGGTTGGTCATAAACGTTGACACGCCCAGCACCGACTCCTATTAAAACATTTCTCGACCCAGCAAGTTCTCCATCATAAAGAATACGGGCACCTAAATTTTCTTTCCACCATCTTAAGGTCCGATTTATATCGCTGGCAAAAATATGAATATGGTGTAAATCCAATTAGTCCTCCAAATTAGATATTTTTCACTTTAAAGATTCAAATTATTCTCGCGGGATCTCACTACCTGTATAATCCTCAATCGCCCTTGTATTAAGTCACTTTTCAAACGAACTGACTTTGAAATTGCGGCCTTCTTAGTATTGCATTCTCTGTTTTGTTTAATATTGAATTATCCGTAATTAGAGAATGCTATAATTTTAAAAAGCTCTTAATAAGTGTGAATAGTGCATGAGTTAATCGGGATAAAAACCGCTCTCTATCCTGTTTCGAAAAATCTAATTTGCAAACCATTAAAAATATTAAATTCACCCGAAATAAATCTAATCATTTTGTTGAATTACCGACCCGGATTTTCACACCAGCCCATTCCTCCACAGCCTTTGCAACCGATTGATTTGGGACACTAAAACCCACGTCCCCTGCCATTCGATTTAATAATGGCCATAATAGATTACCAAGAAACATAGAAACTTCTTGCTCCTTACCCGCCGTACAAGCAATTCCTATGTCCTTAATAAGAAGTTCTAACGCCATTCCCCCACGCTCCCCGAAATCACCTTTCAGAACAAATTCCGGGAACCGGTATTCACTGACCCAACTTCGACCGCTACTAGCATTAATGGCTGCGATTACCTTCTCCGGAGCTAAACCGGCCTTGGTAGCCACTGCTAATGCTTCAGACAATGCGGTCATGTTAGCTGCCATAGCGAAATTATTTAGTGACTTCGTCAAGTGGCCAGCTCCTACCGCTCCCATATGGTAAAGGTTCTCCCCGATTGACTCCAAAACAGGCCAAGCTCTATCAACATCTTCGTCAATCCCACCAATCATAATTCCAAGACTGGCCGCTTCGGCTGCTGCTCGGCCGCCACTCACGCCGGCATCAACAAAACCAACCCCTTCGCTTCGAAGACTATTTGCTATACTTCGAGATTGGGATGGGACTCCACTCGTCAAATCTATTACTAAACTTCCAGAAGAAATGCCTGAGACTAGGCCGTTACTGGAAAATATAACCTCTTTGACCTCTTTGGATGTAGGCAAAGAAAGAAGAATGCAAGAACATTCTTGGGCCATGGAAGCTGGAGAGCTTGTTTCTTTAGCTCCCTTTTCTTTTAAGGTCTTAATTTTCGATGTATTAATATCATAAACAAAAAGGCGGTATCCGGCAGCCAATATGTTCATAGCCATAGGTTCGCCAATATTACCCAGTCCAATAAAACCAATATTCATGCAATCGCGCTCCCTTTTTCTAAAGATTGGCGTATGTACCATTTAACCCCAACGCGCACACTTGAGTTAACAATCACCCGGGATTCAGGAAATCTTTTGTTCCTAGATCCAAAATTTTGGCGGTGCCATTTACTATTATATTGACTCGGTTCTTGTAAGTTCAATATCGTGCAACTAAAATTCAACGTTATAATAATCAGACGTAGCCATCGCTCATAAAAACTCCTTTACCGACGGTATGCTGACGTTAAGACATTCAGGTTCCCAACACGATCTTTCTATTACTGATTTTAGTCTTCTGAGTGTTTAACTCTACTTATTTAATGAAATGTTCCCATCACCATCATCAAAATATGGCTTCATTTTGAACATCAAAAATATAAACACCCTCATATTTCTAAAGTTAAAAAGCGTTGATTGCTTAATTTTTTCCATATTTTAATTCAGTGTTTTAAACACGAGATTTAAATAACGTTAAATTAATTAGCCCGCCTGTCTGGATGTCCCGTGAAACCAGAAAACCTGCGATATAGCCCAAAAACATTGTAGATTAGTTTTAAATAATTAAAATTGACTAGTTGATTTGCTAAACTTGTTCAAACAAAACGTATTCAAATTATTTTCTCGGACTGAAAAGAAAAACTATTTTTTATGACATAGAACAGATTATACTTTGAATGGTAATTTTCGATTAGGAGAATAGCATGCCCGAATTGATTGGGATCGCGGTTGCGCCGAAACTGCTTGCAAATATGGAAGAGGTAACGGACGCAAGGATAGAAGTGGAGACTGGAATTGACGGTGATGCTCGAGGACGAAAACGGAGGAGACAAGTCACAATACTATTCCAGGATGACTGGAATGACGCCTGTCAGGACCTTAAAGTTGACTTACCATGGACTACAAGACGCGCCAATCTGTTCGTTTCTGGCATCCGTTCTCCCCAAATTGAAGGTCAAATCATACGGATCAATGACGTAGAATTAGAGGTGAATATAGAAACTGTCCCATGTGAATTAATGGACAAGCAACATTTAGGTCTCAAGGGGAGCCTTGAACCAAATTGGCGGGGTGGGGTCTGCTGTTCAGTAATAAAAAGAGGAAAAATAAAGATTGGCGACCAAGTCATTCTAACCTAGCTCTTTAGATCCCGTCAGCTATAGGCGGTACTTTAATATGCCAATCTGTCACCGTTTGATAAGCGTGACCCAATGCGCAAAGACCACTCTCAGAGAATGGGCGGCCTATTAACTGAAACGCTAGCGGCAGACCTTCTCCGTTGAAACCGCAAGGAACACTCAAAGCTGGAAGGCCGAGATAGCTAATCGGGCGGGTATTTCGCGACAGCATTAAAACAAGTTCTGGCATCCCAGCGCCGCCTCCCATATCCAAATCCGCTAACGCCGGCGCCGTATTCGGTAGAGTGGGAGTTAGCAAAGCATCACACTCCTTAAAAGCCAACTCGCAGTACTCTTTTAAAAATTTTTCTCTGACCGTCATTGCCTCAAGATACCGTGTCGCGGGTTGATATAAGCCAAATTCAATTCTCCGTTTAACCATAGGACCATAATCCTCTGGCCGACTTAATAACCATTTTCGGTGTATAGTAGCGGCTTCAGCCGCAACCGCTGCTGCCCAGATTAAATTGATTTTTCCATGATCTGGTACTTTTACTGGTACGATTTTGACTCCTAACTCCTGAAATTTACCTTTTACTAATTCTAAAGCCGAAGCCATATCACTTGTAATATCTTCATAAAAATACGATTCTGGGATCCCTAACCGGAGTCCAGAAATTGATTTCTGGCAAATTAATTCAATATTTTCTGTAGGCCTTTGACTAGAAGTAACATCTTTTGGGTCATAGCCAGCAATAACATCGGTGATTCGAGCAACATCTCTAACTGTCCTCGCCAATGGCCCAGCACAATCAAAAGAAAAAGACAGAGGCATCAATCCATATCGACTTATTCTATTCTGGGTCGGTTTAAGACCAACCACGCCACACATCGCCGATGGAATTCTAATTGACCCCCCTGTATCCGAACCCAATGCCCCATATACCACGCGGGCCGATACGCTAGCACCTGATCCGCTTGAGGAGCCACCCGATGCATGTTCTAAATTCCATGGGTTGTGACAATCACCAAAGTGCACGTTATTTCCAATTGGACCCACAGCAAATTCAGACATATTTAATGCACCTAAATATATAGCGCCGGCTTTCTCCAACCTCTGCAAGACAGTCGATGTTCTATCCCCAATAAATTTTGATCGAATCTTAGAACCACAAGTAACAACTTTCCCCTCTCGGTAAAACATATCCTTATGAGCAAGAGGCACGCCGCAAAGAGGTCCAATTTGATCACCTTTTTGTATTCTATTATCTATAATTTCAGCTGATTCTAATGCCTCTTCTTCTTCTAGTCGAATAAACGAATTTAAGGAGGGTTGTAAAAACTTTGCCCGTTTTATTGCTATTTGTGTAACCTCTACCGCGGATATGTCGCCATTCTGGATCAGTTCAGCAACCGAACATAAATCTTTTTTAGCTATCCCATCTTTCATGGCATTTCACTTGGGTCAGCTAATTCTTCTAACGCTCGATCGAAATCTGACGGTTCCCAATCAAACTGAATGTATTCTGCCACATCTTCTCCGGCATCATCCATAGGCGCAAGCATATCCGATAATGTACTCGCTTCGTCTTTTGACAAGCTGAAACGATGCCAAACCCGAGCTATAATTTCAACAAAATCCCTATTTATTTCACTCATAACCCAACCTTATGAAGTTAATAATGCAAACAATCAAACCTCTATGCTGAATAAACTACTACGATTAACGTTATTACGGTATTAAATTTCCACATCATCAATCTTTATTCAAGAAAACCTCTAACCAGACTACGGCATGGCATAATCGTCCAATTATGGAAATGACAAACGCTAAACGCACAGCGATTCTGATTACCTTGACGGTTACCGTTGGGACTTTTGTTTTAACTATAACGATAGCGAATGTATCTCTACCTCAATTACAAGGAGCTTTCGCTGCAACACAAGATCAAATAACGTGGATTATTACTTCCACATTGGTTGCGCAAGCAATTGCCACGCCCATGAGTGGGTGGTTAGATGGGCGTTTTGGCCGCCGAAAAGTAATGCTCACCTGCTCCGCTATATTCACCCTCACCTCTATTCTCTGCGGGTTGGCTACGTCGTTGGAAGAACTCGTGATTTGGCGGTTCTTCCAGGGCTTTTCAGGTGCACCGTTGGTACCGCTTAGTCAAGCCATACTCGTTACCATTTATCCAAGAGAAGCGCAGGGTAGAATATTAATATTCTGGAGCCTTGGTCCAATTATTGGGAGTATTTTTGCACCTATCGTAGGTGGATATTTATCTGAGGATTATAGCTGGAGATGGGTGTTTATTTTGGTGGTTCCATCAGCAATTATTTGTTTAATCGCTATTTATACATTCATAAAAGATACATCGGAAAAAGTGAACGATGTTCAACTCGATTGGTTCGGTTTTATTTTTCTTTCCATCTGCGTCACTGCGTTGCAATTACTCTTAGATAGGGGACAATTACTTGATTGGTTTGATTCCCCAATCATAATTTGTAAAGCCATCTTAGCTATCTCTGCTTTTTATCTCTTTGTTTCTCATGTTTGCACCTCTGATAAGCCATTTCTAAATCCCAAATTATTACGTGATAGGAATTATGCGGTAGGCATTCTCCTAGGATTCATGTTTGGTATGCTTTACTTCACAACTTTTGTCCTCCAACCGACTATGTTACAAGGCCTGCGTGGATACCCTGATTCCCTCATTGGACTAATCCAAAGCACCAGAGGATTTGGACTTTTAGCCGGTTCTATGTTTCTTTTATTGTTCTTAAGAAATTTTGATCCAAGGTTTAACTTATTTCTGGGTTTTTTCATGCAAAGCCTAGCTGGTTTTGCTATGGCACAATTTAATATAAATATGACTATCTGGGCAGTTACTTGGACAACAGTATTGCAAGGATTCGGTCTGGGTCTAATGTGGTCGCCCATTATGATCGTCACGTTCGCCACCTTGGACACACGCCATGTTCCAGAAGCAGCATCGGTCTTTCATTTATTAAGGAATATTGGCTCAAGCGTGCATATTGCGGTCACCGCAACTTTAGTCGTACGCAGCGGCCGTACTAATTATGCTGAATTAATCGAAATTTTAAGTCCATTCAACGAAGCTTTAACGTTCAATGAAATAAATGGAAATTGGTCTATGATTGGCCCAACCAATTTGACAGTATTGTCTGGGGAAATCACTAGACAAGCAACAATGATTGGCTATGTTAATGCATATTATGCCTGCGCATTAGCAGCACTTATAGCGATGCCACTAGCGTACTTTGCAAAACGCCCAAAAGCTAATTAATTTTCCCTCCAAAGGTCTAAATCAAAACCCTCAATTATTCAGCTGCAGTGGAAACAGCAACGTGTTTAGGCTCCCATGTCTTAAGGACAGGCAATACCTCCTTGGCAAATAATTTCAACCCTTCCTCTGCAACGTTGAGTGGTGTTCCACCGAAACGAAAGGCGATATTTAATTCGAAATCCCCAACTATTTCACGACGCTTTTCAAGGCCACGCAAAATTCGATCAGGGGTACCCCAACTTGCGGCCTTCATAAAATTATCCACAGCACCACTAAGATCACCGCCTGTCTTCCTAGCGAATTCCGCTTTCTCTTGATAGCCCCCATAACCTTTGACATTTTTAAAATGTTCACCGAGAAACTCATAGTGATAGAAATTGCTCTCGGTAAACATTCCCTGATACTGACGCGCCCACTCCTCTGCCTGATCATTTGAGTGGGTACATATAGCAAAATCCGTGAGCATTGGTATCGGTGCTGGTTTGCCATGATATTTCTGATGCAATTCCCGGCCAAGATTGAGAACAGGAGCCCTCATTTCCCAAGGCCTATCAGCAAACATAACCATACGGACGTTACCTAACTTAGCAACAGAATCTACAGATTCCTCGCTTGTAGCAACAGAGTAAATTCGGCCATCCAACGAACGCTGAGGTTTCGGACGTATGTCAACTCGTGGTTGCTTATATAGTGGTCCATCTCCCTCAATATATCCTGTTTCAAGAGCCTTGATGATCATCTTTGAAGACTCGTCAAATCTGGCTCTCGACTCGTCCATTGACAGACGAAAACCCTCAAATTCACGCCGAGCAAGTCCCCGTCCCATCCCAAAACGAAGTCTCCCATTGCTCAAAAAATCGAGCATTGAAACTTGTTCAGCAACACGCAACGGATCATGCCAGGGCAAAATTACCGCTGCAGTACCTACATCGATATGCGGATGTTTAGCAGCCAAATGAGTCATCAACTGAAGGTTATCTGGTATGAAAGAGTAATCAGCAAAATGATGTTCTGTCGACCATAAGACATCAAACCCAGAGTCTGCTGCAATTTCAGCCATTCTAAGGTCTTCATTCCAAGTTTGTGCATCTGAACAATTTTCCCAGCCATAGCTAGCAAAAATCATAAAAAAGCCGACATCCATTACTAAACTCCTCCACTTGCATATTTGACACGCGATTTTACATCGACATTCAAGTTCCGCAAGTCTTTAAACTCGTTTAATTTCAAAGAAATAATACAGAAAAGCTTAGAAAAAGACCTTATCACATAGCCAATGGTTAACACAGTTAGAAAGAAAAATTGTCCAAAATAGTGCGTTTTCTTAATTAGCAAGAAACCCCCCGTCTATAACTAACTCTGTGCCTGTAACAAACTTAGACGAATCCGAAGCTAGATAAAGAACGCCTTCCGCAATATCTTTTGGTTCTCCAATCATCCCAAAGGGAACCCTATCTTCAATAAATTCACGAAATTGTGGCCCCCGTTTCTGTATCGCTCCGGCTAGCATCGGTGTGTCGATAAATCCCGGATGAATTGAGTTCACGCGAATCCTCGGTGTTTTAGGGGCACATTCCAAAGCAGCTGCTTTTGACAATACCGTGACCCCCCCTTTAGCTGCACAATAGTTAGCCGAGCCCCGATTTCCGGAGATACCAAAGATAGATGAAATATTGATTATGGACCCACCGGCACCTTGACTCATAGCTTTAATGCCATATTTACAACCTAAAAAAACACTATCTAGGCAGACTGCAATGCAATGGCGCCACGTTTCCATATCGGTCTCTACGAGAGGGACCCCAGCACCGGCAACGCCGGCACCATTGAGTAATATATCAAGGCTTCCATATTCCTCAACTATTTCTGATATAATAAGTTGCCAATCTTTCTCAGCCGTAACATCGTGGAATTTAAAATCAGCAATGCCGCCATTCTCTCGAATCTCTGACGCTACATTTTCACCTTCGACACGTTGGATATCACTAAGTATAACTCTCGCTCCTTCTTGAGCCATTAATTGCCCTGCTGCTTTGGCTAGTCCAGAAGCGCCGCCTGTCAAAAGAGCTGTTTTTCCATTTAATTTAGACATTTTGCTTGCCTCCTTTGGTGCAAAATTAAAGATAGGACTATCTAACAATGTTGACAGGTATGCCAAGTAGTCAGCATTGCTAATTATTTTGAACGGTATTTTCTAGTTCTATCTAACTCAACCCTGAAGGCCTATCTTCCACATCTCAGTTATCCAGCGAAAGCTTTTTTTAAGCAGAGCACTAAAATAAGCTTTGTTCCCCAATCTAAATAACGTACTCAATGGATTTTTTAACAGTAGAGAGAAATGACCTCGCAGAGGAGCGAGGAAAAATTAAATAAAACGAATCCGATTTTTTCCGTAGGATGATCACAGACTGATGCTCCATGCTTGTACGGCTTACAGCCCCAATCGGAAACACTTTTAAATGAAGATCAAGCGGACAAATTCGCTCTAACGCATTAATAGTCAATGGCCCTAGAATTTTTAGTATTGACCAGCCATCAGATTGATCAGTGTAGTATCCTGTTGCATGCAATGCCTTTTTTAACTCCGCAACAGGCTCATCTCCCTGAAACTTGAAAATTGCAAAAAACTGATCTCTCTGCAGGCCCAGAAAACGAATAACCCCGTCTTTTGAGAGGTTTGAGTGACCCAGCGGCGGCATGCTAATTCCAAATGAAGTCAACATTTGTTGCCTTAGCGACTCTTCGCCGCCACGCGGGATCGCAACAGAAACGATAGCCTGATCTAATACCTCCGAAAAACAAATTCCATGGTATTTCTCAGTAATACCCGCCAATGGAGATTTTGCTTTCAAAGAATTTTTAAGCACGAAGACGTTTCCCTTCAGGATCAATAAAGTGGGGAGACACAATTTCGACATCGATATTATTATTTCGTAAAGGGTCAACCGCTACCACTATTTCTCCCTTTCGTGACAAACCATTTTTTATAAACCCTAAACCAATGGAATGTCCGAGATTTGGCGAATATGCGACCGAACTCATCCAACCTTCGTCTTTTTCTAATATAACTGCACTGCCCTTTGAGATTAAATGCGCTCCGGCCTTCAACTCCTCTTCCCGATTGATTGGGACAAAACCGACAAGTGACAACCCATCATCACGGTTCAACTCAATACGTTTCGAAAGAATATTCCCAATGCAATCTTTTTTCTTTGAAACCATATTGCCCATGCCGAGAGCGAGAGCGGTTGTTTGACCATTCAATTCATTTCCCGCTGGATGCCCTTTTTCGATCCGTAAAACACTAAGTGCTTCGGTTCCGTATGGAACCACCGCAAACTCTTCTCCCTCAGACATCAACACTCTGATGAGCGAGTCTCCGTAGCGGGCTGGCACCGCAATTTCATAGGCCAATTCCCCTGAGAAGGAAATCCGGAATAAACGAGCAGGCGTCCCACCACAAATTGTAAGTTGCATGCAGGACATAAACGGGAATGCCTCATTAGACAGATCAAATTCTGCGTCAACAATCTTAGTCAATAATGATCTAGAATTTGGGCCAGCTACTGAAATTTGCGCCCATTGCTCTGTTGCCGATATAAGATGGACGTCTAAGTTCGGCCACAAACACTGACGGCAAAACTCCATATGCCTAAACACACTTACCGCGTTTGCCGTAGTAGTCGTCATTATGAAATGATACTCCGAAAAACGAGCAGTAGTGCCATCATCCATCGCCATTCCATCTTCCCGAAGCATCAAGCCATATCGCACCCTCCCAATGCGCAAACTTCTGAACCCATTTGCATAAACTTTATCAAGAAAAATACCGGCATCTTTCCCTTGAATGTCGATTTTGCCCAGTGTAGTTACATCGCAAACCCCGACAGATAAACGGGTTTGCAGTACTTCTCTGTCCACCGATTGCCGCCATTGCATTTCACCATGTTGAGGAAACCACTGAGCACGAGACCACATACCCGCATCGACAAAAACCGCTTTTTCTTCCTTAGCCCATTCATGACTTGGTGTTAATCGGGTTGGACGAAACTCCTTTCCACGCGCCCGGCCTGCCAAAGCCCCAATCGGTACAGGCGTATAAGGTGGACGAAAAATAGATGTTCCTATATCAGAAATAGATTTCCTCTCTAATTCGGCCATGACACCTAACGCAAGAATATTTGATGTTTTTCCCTGATCTGTAGCCATTCCTAGGGTTGTATAGCGTTTGAGGTGTTCAACGGAATTAAACCCTTCCAAATTTGCAATTTCTACGTCCTTGACTATTACGTCGTTTTGCAAATCGATCCAAGCTCGTGCCTTACTCTCGCCAACATACCAGAACGCTTTTACGTCATAGCGTTCATCCTCTGCATTAGGAACGGCAGCCGATTTTACGTTATATCCCATTTCATATGCTGTAAGATTACCAGCATCATGTCCATCCCTTAGGGCATTAGCCAATGTCAACGCTCCATTTGCCGCTCCGGCGACCACCATCCCAAAAGGTAATTGGGCACTAGGGCCGAATGCGGCGATTTTATCACACCATTGGGGTCGCCCACGATGATGGCAAGTCAGTTGTATATTAGGATTCCAACCTCCCGATACTGCGAGGCAATCGGTTTTAATCTTAACGCCATTCGTAAGTTCCAGTTCATTTATTCGAGCGCGGCCAATGACGTTTTGAACTTTACCGCCAGTAATGATTTCAGCATCACTCAATTCATACGTTGTAGGTTTATTCCGCGTGTCAACTACAGCCGCGATCTCAATACCGCTTGAGGCAAGATCCAACGCAGTGCGCCAACCGTCATCATTATTAGTGAAAATTGTTATTCTCTTACCAGTGACTACTCCCCAACGGTTTACATAGGCGCGCACACTACCCGCCAACATTACGCCTGGTCGATCGTTGTTTCCAAATGCGATAGAACGTTCGGTTGCCCCAGTGCAAACGATAGAGCGTTTTGAATAGACGCGCCACAATACTTGACGAGGAAGCCCATTTGATGTTTGAAGATGGTCGGTTTTTCGTTCCAACATTCCATATATCCCATGGTCAAAACATCCGTAGACCGTAGTTCGAGACATTAAACGAATATTGTTCATTGACCGTAGTTCAGAGACAGTGTTACGGGCCCATTCGGCACACGCCATACCGTCGACTTCATACGTTTCGCTATTTAACCTGCCACCAAATAAAAAGTCCTCATCCGCCAGTATGACACGTGCCCCAGAACGGGCGGCTGATAGAGCCGCCGTCAATCCAGATGGGCCCGCCCCGACGATTAATATATCACAATGCAGAAAACCTTTGTCATAACAATCAGGATCCTCCCAACCAGAAAGGCGGCCTAAGCCTGCTGAGGCTCGAATAACGGGTTCATAAATTTTTTCCCAAAATGCCTTTGGCCACATAAATGTTTTGTAATAAAACCCTGTCGATAGAAAAGGCCATAATAGGTCGTTGATAGCCATAAAGTCGAATTTCAAGGAGCCTAGGTGATTTTGGCTATTTGCCACTAAGCCATCAAACATTTCCGTAACCGTAGCACGGGTATTGGGTTCTTGATACCGACCATTTCTTAATTCGACAAGCGCATTTGGCTCCTCCGAACCAGCTGAGAAAATTCCACGAGGACGATGGTATTTGAATGATCGGCCAATCATTAATCTTCCATTCGCAATAAGCGCTGAAGCCAACGTATCTCCTTTAAAACCGCGAAATTGTTTACCATTGAATCTGAAATTAAGTGGTTGATTATAGTCCACCAGACCGGTATCTATCCGATTACTTTGGGTCATTGGTTTCGGCTCACCTCGATGGCCACGTCACGTGCCAACTCTACTTTTTTAATTTCGTGGGTCAAAGTATCTCGCGTAATAACGAGCCAAGAACGGTCACCATGCTCATGAAACCAGAGTTCTCGCATATCTCCAGCGAGATTATCGCGAAGATAAAGATATTCATAAAACGCGTTTACCGCGTCTTTTTCTTGCCAATCAGGGCGTTTAATTAATGAGGCATCCCCTAAATAAATAAATTCTGATGCATCTCTTGGGCCCAACAAAGGATGGTTGATGATCATTTCCTGCACTCTTCAATGTAAATTAGGTTGGGCACCTGCGCCCTTTTCGTCAATCAAATACCCTCGCTTAAAACGATCCAACCGAAATTCAGTTGCACAAGCGTGAGGTTCATCCTTAGCCAACAAGTGGGCGTAGCACCATCCACTAGCCGGCGTAGCTTTGAAACCACCGTAGCACCAACCACCATTGAAATAGAGTCCATCAATATGGGTTTTATCGATAAACGGAGATCCGTCCATCGACATATCCATAACACCACCCCACATCCGAACAAGTCGAGCTCGGCCTATCATGGGCATTAAGGCCATACCGCTCTCGCATACATCTTCCACCATCGGTAAATTTCCACGCTGCGCATACGTGTTGTACCCATCTATATCACCGCCAAATACCAATCCGCCTTTATCTGATTGGGAAATATAAAAATGCCCAGCTCCAAATGTGATGACCCCTGGCAAAATAGGTTTCAATGATTCACTTACAAATGCTTGCAAAACATGACTCTCGATGGGTAGCCGTATGCCGGCAAACGACATCACACGGCTAGATGAACCCGCAACACAAACACCCACTTTATCAGCAAAGATCGGCCCCAATGATGTTAGAACTCCGTTACATCTTCCGTTCTCAATCTGAAAACCGGTGACTTCACAATTTTGAAGTATATCCACCCCTCGGCTGCTAGCACCGCGAGCATATCCCCAAGCGACTGCATCATGTCGTACAGTCCCTCCCCTAGGTTGTAGTAATCCGCCCATAATAGGGAACCGCGCGTTATCAAAATCAAGAAAAGGGTACAATTCCCGCACTCGTTGTTCATCTAATAAGATAGCGTCCGCTCCCGCCATTCTCATAGTATTCCCTCGACGAACAAAAGCATCCCTTTGCGAATCAGAATGGTAAAGATTTAAGACCCCTCGTTGAGAAACCATGGCGTTATAATTAAAGTCCTGCTCTAGATTCTCCCACAGTTTGAGTGAGAATTCATAAAATGGCTCATTTCCAGGCATCAAGTAATTCGATCGAATAATAGTCGTGTTACGGCCAACATTTCCAGAACCTAGCCACCCTTTTTCTATGACGGCTATATTAGTTTGACCAAACTCTTTCGCCAAGTAGTATGCCGTCGCTAACCCATGCCCACCTCCACCCACAATGATAATATCATACTTAGCTTTGGGATTCGGATTGCGCCACATGGGGCGCCAACCACGATTTCCCACAAGAGCCTGAGTAAAAATTTTCCATCCCGAGTATTTCATGTTTTATAACAAATCCAATGAAGTAGGTGTCATTTCGCCAGCATTAAATCGGAAGCCCGTTTGGCCAACGCAGCGCGATCGATCTTATTTGTACCGGCAAGAGGCATTGCGTCAATAAAAAATACATGACGAGGGAATTGGTAAACTGGACCGTTTTCTCGAGCGAATATTTGAATTTCTTGTTCTTTTACTTCCGTCCCTGGAGTTTGAACAATGAAGGCCACCGGCGCGCTGCCTCTAACCGGATCTTCAACAGCAATCACGCTTGCCTGCTCCACAGCATCGTGTGTTTCAAGCATTTTTTCGACGTCCGCGGGAAATACATTTTCCCCGTTGCAAACGAACATATCGTCTTCACGTCCAATTATGAAATAGAAACCGTCTTTATCTCGTCGCATTACATCCTTTGTATGATACCAGCCGTCTACTAAAACCTCACTTGTTTTCTCGGGTAGATTTTTATAGCCAGTTAGATTTGATACGCTTCGAGCCTGCAAAATTCCATAATTGTCGTCGTGACCACCTACAAGACGCAGATCCATGCCAGGATTTGGATAGCCTATCGAAAGCTTTGGGCGCGCCAAACCGTTGGGATGGGAACCGAAGGCTGATGGCCCATGTTCAGTTGTACCATAAAGGTTTGAAACAACAGCGTCAGGGAACCATTGCTGAACTTCGTCAAATAAAGCTTCGGTCAATGGAGCAGATCCCATACTTACCCGTCGAACTGACGATCGATCAATACCAGAAAGGAGCTCTTTCTCTCTCACCACCAGAGCCAACATTGTTGGAACGGATGTCAACCATGTTACTTTATGTCTTTCAATTGCCCTAATGTAAGCCTCAACGGAAAATCTAGGTAATAAAACAGCACTGGAACCCAAAGAAAGCACTAACTTAGATATAAATAGAGCATTCATGTGGTATTGCGGTGCCGCGATTAACATTCGGTGGCCTGCGATCTCTATTTTGTCAGCCTCCCATCTGGAGAGAGCATACAACTGGCCCTCATGGCTTAGCATAACGCCCTTAGGAAGCCCAGTAGATCCCGAAGTATATAGCAGCATCGCTGTTTCACCGGCTCGCGGTTTGATAGGTTTAAAATTCCCATAATCCATAATTTCTCGAAACGAGCTAACACCACTTTCCGCATATTTAATCAAGGGAATATCTGTAGGACATAGGCTTTGGCGCACCTCATCGGTAAAAATTAATTTAGTTTCAGAATCATTTATGATGTGTTCAATTATAAACTTCGGTTGCCGAAAATTTATTGGGACAGCGATCATACCCGCTCGTAAAATACCCATATAGGTAATAAAAAACGCAACCGAGTTTTCTGCGATAATTGCTACTGCATCCCCTCGCTGCAAACCACGGGCGATGAGTCCTCTAGCCAAACCATTGGCCAGCTTATCAATTTCGTCATAGTTAAAGCTTCGACCTTCATTCGTGTCTGCATCACCGGAAAGATCTATAAAAGCAATCTTAGATATGTCAACATTTGGAGGAATCAACGTTCCTAGGTTAAAGCGTACTCTTTCATTCATGGCACCAAGATAGCTTTACCTACCACTCCCCTGTTAATCAATTCATTCAAAGATATGGGCAATTGAGATAATGGGCGTATCGAATGCAAAACCGGTTTTATTTTTCCTGTCCGAACTAATTCTAACATTGCTTCTAAGTCGGTCCGCCTCCAGCCATTTGACCCGAGAATATCGAACTCAAATGACCAAATGTAACGAAGGTCAGTCTTTGGATCATATCCATTCGTAGCACCACAGGTCAGAATTCGTCCACCCCGGGATAAAGCACGGAAACATTTCGCCCAAGACTCCCCGCCATCATAATTGACAATCACGGTGGCCCCACCACTCTCAAGATTCTCAAATTCTCGAGGTCGTCCCCTATGCCTTCGCACAGTCTCAACATAGTCTTCTTCGGATACATTTATGATATGATCAGCGCCCAAATTCTTTAGCTTAATGCCCTTTTCTTCTGAGCTAGTGCAGGCAGCGACTTCTGCGCCTTTCATTTTTGCAAGCTGAATACAGCATGTACCGACGCCACCGCTCGCCCCTAAAATTAATACCTTATCTCCATCCGTAACCTGACCTCTATCCAACATCATCCGATGAGCCGTTCCATAAGCTATAGGAAGTGCCGCCGCATTCTCAAACGAGACACCCTGGGGTATCCGAATTAGATTCCTAACGGGTACAACTATGAATTCAGCCGCACCGCCCAGCACGGTCTCGCCCAAAACACCGCCCTTTTCAAGCATCAGTGGATCTATTAGCACTCTATCGCCTATTGACCAATGTTCGGGCCTTGTCTCTGGCCCAAAACGCTCTATTACACCTGCTACATCTCCTCCCGGTATCATTGGTAGCGGGATTCGAAGTCCTGGTATTTTTTTTAAGATCATTGGATCAAAACCATTGAGTGCCAGTGCCTTCACCCGAACTAGAGCCTCCCCGACCAGGGTCGTTGGGTCTGACACATCCGTGTAGCAAAGTTGCTCCACACCACCATGTTTTTCAAATACTATTGCTTTCATTTCGGTAACTCAATCTCCTGACAATTTTAGAAAACATCACGGTGAATTAAAAACATCGTGAATCAATACAACATTATATAGAGTTTTTCTGCTTGTTTTCCGAAGCTATCCATACATTATATTGGCAGAAATTTTTTTGGATCATAAGCACAGACTTAACGAAATCCGTCTCTAAAACCTGTAAGGAAGCCTTTAATCCATATTTATATAAAAAAATTGAAAATTGAGTGAGAAAATCGATAGTTTTTACTGCACCTCAACTGAGTATAAGTTTATTAGTTAGTTAGCCATCCAGCCGCCGTCGACCAGCAAATTTTCCCCAGTGATATAGGTTGCTTCGTCGCTGGCAAGGAATACCACAGCAGCAGCAACATCTTCAGACCTACCAAGCCGTGGCCAAGGAGTACGAGCGTAACTGTAGGCGATAGCCTCCGGCGCTATAGCGGACCCAGTTTTCCCAGTTAGAATTTTCCCTGGTGCTACGGCATTGCAAATTATTCCGTGCTCCGCGTAGTCTCCAGCTATCTGGCGTGTCATGTAGACGGCGCAAGCCTTACTAACACCATATGCGAAATCGTTCGGAGCTCGGATCATGCCATGCTGAGACGAAATATTAACAATTCGCCCGCGCGCCTCCACCCCCTCCCGTGGTCTTTGGGTTAACATCTGCTGTATAGAACGTTTGCAGCCAAAAAACATGCCCTTTGCACCCACTGCCATCACATGCTCCCACTCGGTTTCATCAGTCTCCAGCAAAGAAGAACCGCCATGGGCAGCCGCATTGTTAACCATGATATCCAGCCCGCCAAATTTGCTGACCGTATTCGTCACCACACGGTCGACGTCGTCCCAACGGGTTATGTCAGCGAGCATAAAAACCGCTTCACCGCCTGCCTCCCGAATGGCATCGACGGTGAAGGCCCCACCCTCGCGGGGATCCTCGCGTATATCTGCAATAACAACCTTAGCGCCTTCTTCAGAGGCTCTGAGAGCTATAGCCTTACCAATGCCAGAGCTGCCCCCAGTTATGATCATGATTCGATCTCGAAGCCGCATAGTACTTCACCCCATTTCGCATAAAGCAATTAGTTATCGCTTATATCATAACACTTTTTTATGAAATCGTTGATGCAGGAGGTTTTACTTTTTAATTGAACTGATTTCTCCATTTGAAGTTCACAGAATGATAATAAAACGGTAACAAAACTGTAATCCATTATTTTTAGTAAAACTTAATCATTCACTTCTTTATGAGTGGGCATTTTGTTTTTGCAATATAAATCCTTCCTTCAGGTCGCTACGCTTCCCTATGTTCACATTGGAGGCCATCTTCATATTATGTTGATCAGCCGACGGAACAGAGAAAACTGGATAATACCGAAAGGGTGGCCAGCCAAAAACTTATCATTCACCCAAGCGGCGCAGCGCGAAGCGATGGAAGAGGCGGGAATTGAAGGCCTAGTCCAATCAACCTCTATTGGGGAATTTTCGTACCAAAAACGAGTGAGAAAAAGTTATTTTGCGCCCTGCCGAGTGATTGTGTACCCGTTGCTCGTTACTAAGCACGCTTTGAATTGGGAAGAAAAACGTCAGCGAAGGATTTTATGGTGTCCTTTAGTGAAGGCGTTAACAACAGTAACAGAAAGCGGATTAACCAAATTGCTTAAAAAAGTTTCCAGCTACCCGGAACGGTTGCACGTCTCACGGGATTAGATCCAACAGATAAACAAATTTCTTCGTCAGGTGAACATGAACTCTTCTTTAGATAAAGATTTAGATAAAATTCTACGGGTAGAAGCTGCTACTCGTTCTTTTTCGAACGATGTAGTTTCCAGTGGTCTTGCTGTTCTGTTTCTGGGCGCCGCAGGTTTATTAGCCGCTTTTTTTGTAGGACTAGACAGAGACACTGCAGTGGTTGTTTTTGCCGCAATATTAGGCGGTTATATGGCTTTAAACATTGGAGCCAACGACGTAGCCAATAATGTTGGCCCCGCTGTTGGTTCTAGAGCTATGACCCTAGTCGTAGCTCTAATAATCGCCGCAGTTTTTGAAAGCGCAGGAGCCTTGTTAGCCGGAGGTGATGTGGTCCAAACTATTTCTAAAAATATCATTGATCCAGCTTCGGTAACCGACAGCAACGTGTTTATCTGCGCAATGATGGCAGCACTGATGGCTGCGGCAATTTGGGTTAATTTAGCAACCATTATCGGTGCACCAGTATCCACTACTCATGCAGTTGTTGGCGGAGTAATGGGAGGTGGCATTGCAGCCGTTGGGTTCCAATTGGTTAATTGGTCAACAATGGGTGCCATTGCGGCAAGCTGGGTAATTTCGCCATTGCTTGGTGGCCTTATTGCTGCACTATTTCTCGCGTTTATAAAAACAAATATTATATATCAAAAAGATAAGATTGCTGCTGCGCAACGGTGGATTCCTATTTTGGTAGCAGTGATGGCGGGTGCATTTGGATGTTATCTAGCAATTAAAGGCCTCAAACGTATCTGGAAAGCGGATATCGAAGCGGTTTTCCTGGTCGGAGTTATTAGTTTTTCCACAGTGTGGATCGTTATGCACCCAATCATAAAAAAACAGTGTAGGGGTTTAGAAAATCGTAATCGCTCTTTGAAGCAGTTATTTCGCATCCCCCTAATATGTTCTGCCGCCCTTCTTTCATTTGCACACGGTGCTAATGATGTTGCTAACGCGATAGGTCCACTAGCAGCCATTCTCCACAGTGTGGAGTTCGGCGTAATCACCTCCAAAGCATCAATACCAAATTGGGTAATGGTCATTGGAGCTTTTGGGATCAGCCTTGGCCTTTTTTTATATGGGCCCAAACTAGTCCGTATGGTGGGCAGTCAAATCACCAAAATGAATCCAATGCGCGCTTACTGTGTCGCCTTATCAGCGGCGATAACTGTTATTTTTGCATCTTGGCTTGGGTTACCTGTGAGTTCTACACATATCGCCGTGGGTGCAGTATTTGGAGTGGGTTTTTTTCGAGAATACTATATTCGGCACAGTAAAAAACGTAAGGCTCTTATGGTTTCTAAAAACAATGCTAAAGTTTCGTCTTTAAATATCAAAACAAAGGAAGAAACGAAATATAGAAGATTAGTTAGACGCTCACACTTTTTGACGATCATCGCCGCCTGGATAATAACAGTACCAGCATCAGCTTTGTTGGCATCGCTCCTATTTTTTGGCCTCAAGTTTATTATTTAATAGCTCAATCTTAATTTTTTAAAATAAATATCTTTAGAAAAAACCACCGTTTCGGTTCGTTGTTTCAAAACTCATCTGTTCAAGTATTGTAAAGAAACACGTTTTAAAGGCTGTATGAATTTCCGCATTCCCTCTCAAGTTGGCGCAGTAGGGCTGGCCACTCATGTCCCGGAGTCGCAAACCCTTCACCACTGAACATATTCAAACCCTGATCACGAGTGTAGGCTAACATAGATTGTGAAAGGTGGCTCAATTGCGCACCACCCGACATGGCCGCTATTTGGTTTCCACATGCTTTTTCTATATGATGCATCCAAACGAAGGCCTCTCCAATAGACTCTCCAACCGTTAACAAACCATGGTTACGCAAGATCATACATCGTCCAGTATTCAAACTCTCAACGATACGCTCACGCTCGTCAGTATCCAGAGCGGCACCCTCATATTCATGATAACGAAGATAACCTTGCAATAGAGCTGCAATCTGGCTCAAAGGGAGAAGGCCATCTCGTTGCATTGCTACAGCGACGCCATTAGTGGTGTGGGTGTGCATAACACATTGAATATCAGGTTTCGCCATGTGGACTGCCGAATGTATTACGTAACCCGCAAGATTAAGAGGAAATTCAGATTCGCTAAGGATGTTTCCGTCACAATCGACTTTAATCAACGATGAAGCCGTCACTTCATCAAATAGCATGCCAAAGGGATTAAGTAGAAAATGATCTTCAGAACCCGGTATCCGCGCAGAAATATGTGTCCCTGCAAGATCCGTCCAACCTCGAAGCGCCATTAGTTGATAAGCAGCAGCTAGATCGACACGGGTTTCCCACTCTTCTTTAGTCATATTATTGGGAACTGCTTTTAGTGATTTCGTAGAAGATCCACGAGCCATTTCTACCTCCGTTTCCATTTATTTTTTGTTTATATCAGG
>CAZADS010000046.1:0-5462 GCA_964483985.1 uncultured Thalassobaculaceae bacterium | reverse complement strand
CAGGTTTATTATCGGAGATGGGATCGGAGGTGAATTTCAGAAGGAAAATGAAGTAGCGGGCGTTCCCATCAATGAACGAGGAGGTCGATTAAGCGAGAGTGTAGAAGTAATTCGTCGGCTCTGGACAGGAAAACGGACCTCATATACCGGGAGATTCTTCGAATTTTCCGATGTTTTGATGACACCCCCACCACGACAACTGAATGGCCCACCAATCTGGTTTGGAGGACGAAAAGAGGCAGCATTTAAGCGCATGGGCCGGCTCGCTAACGGTTACATTTCCTATGTCGTAACACCAAAAATGTACTGCGAAGCTCTTAGAATAATTTCTGAATCTGCCGATAAAGCAAATCGAGAAATTGTGTCATTTGGAACCGGCCATCTTATATTCACCAGAGTCGCTAATGATTATGAAACAGCTCTCCAGGTAGCTGCAGATTCATTATCGAAACGATACGCGATGGATTTTCGGCGAGCAGCCGAGCGCTATGCCGCTCTAGGATCCCCTCAAGACGTCGCAGAAAAAATCAACCAATTTTACGATGCTGGCGTTCGTCATATCGTAATCGACCTGGTCGGCCCATACGAAAACAGGGTTGAGCAGATGGATCTTTTTGCAAGTGGCGTCATGCCTCTGCTAAAACACTTAAGATAGTAATCACTAGAACCGATAAATTGAGATCCTTGAATTAAGATACTTTTTCAAGCTTCTGCAAGGTCCTTAAATAATCTGGCTTCGGCTCATCACCCCTACTATTACCCCAATTGGTATACGATACTTCTCCAACATAAATATCGCCACGGGAATCGACGGCTAATCCATGAGGAGCCATAAACTTTCCTACTTCTTCACCTGGCCCATCTTCTCCGCCTAACCGCGCAATTAACTTTCCTTCATTGCTTAAAATGCTTAATCTTGGGCCAAGATTTTTGTAAAACCGGTTAACTCGCATACCAGGGCCTAGCTCTCCTATAAAACAGTTTGGACATTTACCCCGCGGCATATAGAGTCCACAAGGTCGATGTAGGTTATTCCATTGGGTCTCATATTTCCCATCTGTGTTGAACACTTGAACTCTATGATTTTCACGATCCGCCACATATAGCCAGCCATCATCATCAGCCACAATGTTGTGAACCAGATTGAATTGACCAGGGTCCGTGCCAGGTTCTCCCCACGTTTTAATTAATTTACCATCTGGAGAGTACTTATGGACACAGGCATTACCGTATCCGTCGGAAACGAAAATATGATTATCTGGACATAATGCTGTATGCGTACAACGATGGAACGGTTCACCGCTCATAAATGGAGTCGGTTTTCCAGGGACACCTATTTCTAACAAAATTTTTCCATCCGGAGTGATCTTACGGACAGTATGATCGCCATCATCTGTACAATATAGCATGTCATCAGGTCCAACATGTAACCCATGAGCGCGACTAAATAATCCCTCACCCCAGGATCTAACAAAGTTGCCCAGACGGTCAAAAACGATCATAGGATGGTCACCGCGATTAAATACAAAAACTTGATCTTTACTATCTACAGCAACAGCTGCCACATCCATGAAATTCCAACCTTCGGGCAACTTTGCCCAATCCTCAACAACGCGGTAACGATGGTCCCCACTTCCCAAAATGACAGCCATGGCTATCTCCTAGATTGATCAAAAAGGAATTTTCTTTCTTCATCTGTCCAACTATCGCCTATCCTTGAACTAACTTAAAGCCCTAAGAAGCCCACATTAGTCACATGATGGGAAAATGATTTCAATGGCAACCATTCGCGTAATCGAATAAGTTCCGGTTAAATTTCAACTGCGCTAATCAATATCGCAAGGATTTAACGTACACCCTCTCGAATAAATCTACTAGGTTTTATGTTGTGGCTTCTAGAGCAATCAGCGAGATAATTCTCCATTATTTAGGAATGACTTAATATCCATCAAATGATGTTGACCATCTATGATTGGTAATTCTGATTCTAATATGTTTTCCATAAATTATTTCAACTTTCGTACTTCGACCTAAGCATCGCCGCTGCCTTTTCCCCAATCATAATTGTAGGCGCATGCAAAGCAGCGTTAGGGATTCTTGGCATAATAGACGCATCAGCCACCCGTAAATTGTCGATTCCTCTAACTCTTAATTGAGAATCTAAAACCGAATTCTGCCCTCCCCCCATAGCGCAACTGCCCGATTGATGGTAAGCTGTCGCTGCATTCTGACGGATCTCAGCCTCCAAACTCTCATCGTCAAATACTTTTTCCCCTGGCGCAAGTTCACTAGTTATATATTGACTTATCGCTGGTTGTTTCATCATCATTCGCATTCGATTTACCGCTTTTTTTAAAATATGAATATCGCCGAGCTCAGAGAAATAGCCCGCATGAATTCTAGGTTGCTCCAATGGATTATTCGACCGAAGACTAACCGATCCCCTGCTTAAAGGGGAACCTTGATAGACAGTAAGGCCAAAACCATGCTCTTTGGGTAATAAATCACGAATTCTAAATTTTGCGCCCCCCGCCCTGGTAGGACCTAACGCCGAAAGCAGGACAACCTGAGCATCAGCCATTTCTAATGAAGGATCAGAGCGAAAAAACCCGCCCGCTACTGCATAACTTTCAGCCAGGGGTCCCGTTCGTCGTACGGCATATTCCAACCCAGCCTTAACCATGTTCCAAGGATGAAGGTTTCGGCTTGCCGAAACTGGCTCTGAACAAAGATACTGGATTCTATAGCAAACGTGGTTTTGCAAGCCTTTTCCAACATTTTGCGAATCAACAATGACTTTAATCCCCCAGTTCTTTAAGTCATCAGCAGGACCTATACCAGATAGCAAAAGTATCTGGGGTGTTTTTATAGCACCTGCACAAAGTATGACCTCTTTATCCGCATAGATAGATCGTTTAACGCCATTAACGACGAATTGGGCCCCAGTAGCACGCCCATTTTCAATGCACACCTTCGAAACTTCCGCATTTGCAAGGATTCTTAGGTTTTTACGTTTTCTAGCGGGCCGCAGATAGGCTGTAGCCGTACTCATTCGGCGCCCGTGTCCGGCATTAATATCGTAAAATCCAAACCCTTCTTCCGGATCTTGGTTCATATCGTCCAAAACGGGAAAACCTTCTGCTCGCGCCGCATTCAGAAAAGCGTCACAAATCGTCAATTTCGGTTGACTTCGACGAACCTTAATAGGTCCAGATGCTCCATGCCAAGGACCAGCACCTCTTTCATTTGATTCTGCTTTCTTAAAAAAAGGCAAGACATCATTCGATGCCCAACCTTCACAACCCATCTGACGCCATAAATCGTATTCACGAGAATGACCGCGGGTATAAATCATCCCATTTATACTACTAGACCCACCAAGAACCTTACCTTGTAACCATGTCAACTCCCGGTTTTTCATAGCTGGTATCGGTTCCGTTAAAAAACCCCAGTTAAATTTCGGATGATTTGCAACCGCAAAACCCAACCCAGGCAATCGCAAAAGAAGACTAGTATCCTTACCTCCAGCCTCCAAAACAACCACTCGATTTTCAGAAACCTCCGAAAGGCGAGCTGCTACTACGGCCCCGCTTGCCCCCGAACCAACGACTAAATAATCACAATTTTTTAGTTTGTTATTCATTAATTGTTTCTCTTAGAAAATAAACTAGGGATTGTTTTTTTTTAAAACCAAGGTACAGAAAGCTTGTTAATAATGCACAAGGTCTTAGTATTCACAAGGGCAGCTAAAATGGATTATTAATTGAAAAATTTTATGGTATTAGAAATTTCCAAACGAACGGGGTATTTCTTTAATCTTTTTGGATATAGGAAGTTTTGTAATTTCAAATATATCTCGCGTACATCTAGTGAAACGCCAATGTAGAGCTTTTTAGCGTAGATATGCATTACTGAGCTAAGACACTAGTAACAAGGGGCAAAATGGAGTTGAAAATGAAGCTATTTAATCAAATAAGCGCAATGTTATTTGTGTTGTTTCTGCCAACGGCAGCGCTCGCTCATCATCCATTAGCAGGGAGTCCAATGCAGAGCTTCTCAGATGGCCTGCTCTCTGGAATCGGACATCCGATCCTGGGTTTTGATCACCTTTTTTTCGTTATTTTAATGGGTATTGCGGCCGTATTTACTGGGCATAAATTTGCATCCCCAGCGGCCTACCTCACTACCATGCTGATTGGATGTTTTTTAGTAAAAATGGGGATCAACCTGCCGCTAACCGAACTAGTAATTGCTCTCTCACTTCTTTGTCTAGGTATCATTGTGCTTTCTGGAAAATCAATCAGCAGTTCACAGGCTTTAATATTATTTGCTGGTTTTGGATTATTTCATGGAGCGGCATTTGGCGATTCGATCTCAACCCAGGAGGCTGGTTTAAGTGAATCGGTTTTTATAGCCTATCTAATAGGCCTTGGCTGTGTTCAATATTTAATATCAGTTGCGACTAGCTGGATGGTTTCGAGCTTTTTGCATGCAAAAGCCCCTAATGCAATTAAAATCCGATTAGCCGGAGCGATGGTTGCCGGGGCCGGATTGTTTTTAACGCTAGAACACGTCGAAACAAAAATCTTCAATCTCATGGGGTGGCTATCTTAGCGACGCATTATTAGGGTTTAATACTGTTAACGCCTAACGTCATTCAATGGGTTAGTTTTTAGGCATTCAGCCTTCTAACGAATTCTAGATATTCTATAATAGAAATTCATTCGGTTTGACGGTCCAGCTCGCTAAATTTGCCCAGAGCGCTGGACTCTCCTTGCATCACCTCTGACAATGGGTTTAAGGGAGGCAGTTAATGATACAAAAAAAAGTAGCCATAATTGGCGCAGGACTTATTGGCAGGTCATGGGCCATGGTGTTCGCGAGAGCTGGGCATCGAGTTACCCTGTACGATCCGGATGAAGAAGTTCTTAACCAAACCGACGCGTTACTAGAACTAAATCTCTCTGATTTAGAAATGCACGGTTTGATCTCTTCGGCTAAAAGCGCCCGAGCGCTTATAGAAACATCGCACATGATAGAAAGTGCAGTCTCTGGAGCAGATTGGATCCAGGAGAATGCAGTGGAGCAATTAGAAGTCAAACGAGACCTGTTCACAGAATTGGATCAACTCGCGCCTCCAAGTACAATTATAGCTAGTTCAACATCGGCTATACCCTGTCGCGAAATAACGCGAGGCCTGAAAGGCGCAAACCGTATGTTAGTAGCGCATCCTGCCAATCCTCCTTATTTAATCCCTATCGTTGAGCTTTCAGGATCGTCCTCCACCAGCCCTGATACGCTTTCCCAAGCTCGTACTTTCTTTGAAAATATAAACATGTCGGTTATTACAATTACCAAAGAAAGAAAGGGGTTTGTGTTAAATCGACTACAAATAGCCGTTTTATCCGAATCTTTTAAATTGATTGAAGACGGGGGCGTTTCCGGCGAAGATTTGGACAAAA
>CAZADS010000045.1:0-27589 GCA_964483985.1 uncultured Thalassobaculaceae bacterium | reverse complement strand
TAGGTCTATGGCACTCATAACCATACCTGGAGTACAAAACCCACATTGCAATCCATGATTATTACGAAAGGCCTCTTGCATAGGATGCAAAGTATCTCCATTAGCCAGACCTTCTATCGTTGTTACGTTAGCACCTTCTGCTTGCACCGCGAGCATAGTACAACTCTTTACGGAATCCCCGTTAACATGAACGACGCATGCACCGCACTGGCTAGTGTCACAACCCACGTGTGTTCCAGTTAGCCTTAAATTTTCTCGAAGAAACTGAACAAGTAGCGTGCGCGCTTCTACTTCACCTGATTCAGGCTTTCCGTTCACCGTCATTTCTACGGTGGGCATGGCATTATCTCCCCTGTTACACTCGTTGTTTTTATTTTTAGAATGATACTCTAAAGTAAAAATTATTAATTTTAGGAACCCACTGACTGAACCTAGTTTCCAGCGGCGAGCGGATTTGGTCAAGAGATAGGTTAATTACAAACCGTATTTTAAAGGAAATATTCCTCGTATAATCATCTGTTTAGTCAAACGTTTGGTTAGTTAAATAAGCAATTAACGAATGTTTTTCTATCTCAACATGCAATTTTTGCACTAGTTTCCTATCTGAGTTACGTCGTAAGGTGTGTTCTGATAAAGGTAGTTAACCCAATTAGAAAATAAAAGGTGACCATTGCCTCGCCATGTGTTAACGGGCGTAAGACTTGGGTCATCGTTTGGATAGTAGTATTTAGGCCTTTCTAACGAAGCTCCGGCGTTCATATCTCGACAATATTCCTCGTGTAAAGTCCCTGAATCATATTCTAGGTGATTGAACATGTGAACATGTCTTAGTTCCATGTCCTGCACTAAACACAATCCAGCTTCATTTGAATCTATCAATATTTCCAGATTGGGAAATTGTTGGAAGTCTGATTTTCTATTTTCTGTATGCCGAGAAACTGGAATTTGGAATTCATCGTCCAGACCACGTAATAACACAGACCGACTATTTTGAAGTTTATGCGGATAAATACCAAATCTTTTATTACCAAGTTGATACTTTGGGATTCCATAGAAGTGAAAAAGTGCAGCTTGGGCTCCCCAACACAAATTAAATAGACCAAACACATGACTCCGAGACCAATCGAAGATCCTTCGTAATTCATCCCAATAAATAACCTCTTCAAATGGAATTTGTTCAATAGGCGCCCCCGTAACAATTAAACCATCGAATTTTTGATCCTTAATTTCTTCCCATTCTCGATAAAAATCGATCATGTGCTCTCTAGGAGTATTTTTTGGATGGTATCCTGTAGGAGCCATGAGATACATTTCGATTTGCAACGGCGAGCCGGCCAGCACTCGAGCAATTTGAGTTTCTGTTTCTACTTTTTTGGGCATTAAGTTTAAAACAGCAATACGAATGGGCCGGATATCCTGACGAATTGCATCATTCTCTTTAATGAGAAGAACACCTTCTTTCTCCAGAATATCGCTTGCCGGTAAATCTTGAGGAATTTTAATAGGCATGGTTGTTAATAAATCACAACCGAACGGATAGATTCCCCTGCGTGCATAAGATCAAATCCTTTATTAATTTCGTCTAACGGCATTGTATGAGTTATTAAATCATCTATGTTTATTTTCCCTTCCATATACCAATCAACGATCGTAGGAACGTCACGGCGGCCTTTTGCACCACCAAATGCGGTTCCTTTCCACACTCGTCCAGTAACCAGTTGTAAAGGACGAGTAGAAATTTCTTGACCCGCTCCAGCTACGACAATAATGATACTTTCGCCCCAGCCACGATGCGCGCATTCCAACGCCTGTCGCATAGTAGTAACGTTACCAATACATTCGAAACTATAGTCTGCTCCGCCACCTGTGAGATCAACTAAGCAAGGTACTAAATCCGATTCAATTTCATTGGGGTTTACGAAATGCGTCATCCCAAATTTCTCTCCAAGAGTTTTACGGTCTGGATTAATATCAACTCCTATTATTTTATTAGCACCAACCATTTTTAACCCTTGAAGAACATTTAGGCCAATGCCGCCTAGCCCAAAAACCACGCAGTTTGCCCCAGCTTCGACTTTTGCCGTATTAATTACCGCTCCAATGCCAGTTGTGACGCCACAACCAATATAGCAAACTTTGTCAAATGGAGCATCTTCTCTAATTTTAGCGACTGCAATTTCAGGCAAAACCGTATGATTAGCAAAAGTAGAGCACCCCATATAATGATAAAGAGTTTCTCCCCCTAGCTTAAAGCGACTAGTACCATCAGGCATAAGCCCTTGACCTTGCGTTCCCCTTATGGCTGTACACAAATTGGTTTTTCCGGAAAGGCAAGATTTACACTGTCTGCACTCCGGTGTGTAAAGGGGAATGACGTGATCCCCTTTTTTTACGCTTGTTACCCCCCTCCCAATGTCTACAACTACGCCGGCACCCTCGTGTCCCAGAATAGACGGAAAAATTCCCTCTGGATCACCTCCCGAAAGAGTAAATTCATCGGTATGGCAAATTCCAGTGGCTTGGATCTCCACCATAACCTCTCCTTCATTGGGGCCATCTAATGTGACAGTTTCTATGCTGAGGGGCTCGCCTGCAGCAATTGCGACGGCAGCTTTCGTTTCCATATTTCACACTCCAGATTGGCGAATCACAACTGTCCTAAACAAATCAAAAACCTAAGATACAATATCCTAGAGATTGGATATAAAAGCGAGCAATACCAGCACTGAAATGCCTCCGGTAATCCAAACGGACCAGTGAGTTTTAGGATAAACGTTTTCTTCTACCTGTTTGTCATCACTCATTACTTGTCCTCCAACATCAGGTTTGGTTAATGGAATTCCAGTTTGTGAATTATTATTAAGGTCATCAATTTGACCACTACCTTCTTCCACAATCTGGCGAAAGATTTTAAAAAAATCCCCAGCGAATTTTTTAGCTGTTGCATCTATTAAGCGTGAACCGATTTGGGCTAATTTGCCACCAACCTGAGCAGTGACAGTGTAACTAAGTATGGTTCCGCCATCCGGATTCTCGATTAAAATTACCTTGGCACCGCCCTTAGCAAATCCTGCCGCTCCACCCTTGCCCTCACCAGAAATTTTATAACTATTGGGTGGCTCTAAATCCGAAAGGGTACCTTCCCCAGAAAATTTTGCTTTTACGGGACCAACCTTCGCCGTTACTTTCGCCACGAAGGATGTATCGGACTGTTTCTCGATCTGATCACATCCTGGAATGCATTTCATTAGTATTTCCGGGTCATTCAAAGCTTTCCAAACATTCCGTTTGGGTGCTGAAATCGAATATTCCCCTTTCATTTCCATCCTACAAATTAACCTTTAGTCTCTGTTAAATATTATAAATAATTGCGGCGAGCGTATTAATCCCTTTTTCAATTGTCAGGAGGCGGAATATGCTACGAGAAGCGCTATCAGTAACATAACTGAAATCCACGTTACTCCATTTCCAACTTCAACAGTTCGGCCATATAGGCCGTGGGGACCAAAATTCTGACGCGAAATACTAATTATTATACGAACTATATGAACCGAATTACTAGTAAAAGCATTATATATATTTCGTAAAACACGGCTCCCAAATATTATAAAGTGTTTCAGCAGACGACGGTAGACCCAGTCAAAATCAAGATTGGTAGCTTTAATTTCAGAAGGATAAATACCACTCCGATATAAAATACAAAATGCAAGCATCGCGAACAAAAGTAACTGAAATTGGGTAATTACATGGGTTGAAGTATAAGGTGAGTAATTAACATCAAAAGGCAAAATAGCATATAGGGGCGCTGGATAAACACCTAACCCCACACAAAAACAGGCAGTTAAGAACATGGCAGAGAGCATATTCCAGGGTGCTTCTTTTGGTCGTTTTCCGCTGTCATGACCAAAAAAAGTAAAAAATGGAATTTTAATACCAGAATGCTCAAGAACACCGACCGAAGCAATTAACATAACCAGCCAAATTACTAAATATCCTTCATTGGCAGCTGCGCTTTGTATCAAGCTCTTGGAAATAAATCCGCTGAATAAAGGGAAGGCTGATATAGAGGCAGCTCCAACAACACAAAAAATCATCGTAAGGGGCATCGTTCTATATAGCCCACCCAATTCTGAAGCTTTAACAGTCCCTGTGCGATATAACACTGCTCCCATACTCATAAATAAAAGAGCTTTATAAAGAATGTGGCAGAAGGCGTGGGCTACTGTTCCATTAAGAGCTAAAGGTGTTCCAATACCGATCCCGACAACCATGAAACCAAGTTGGTTATTAAGACTGTATGCAAGTACCTTTCTTAAGTCATTTTCTATTGCTGCAAAAAACACTGGAAAAATTGTCATAATCGCACCGATATAGATTAAAATTTCCGTACCGGGATATGCTCTAGCTAACGCGTAAACCGCAAGTTTCGTAGTAAAAGCAGATAAAACAACCGTTCCTGTCGGAGTAGATGCCGGGTAGGAATCTTGCAACCAATTGTGAAGCAGAGGAAAAGCACATTTTATACCAAAAGCTACAAAAATTAAGGCTGTAGCAACGTCGGCTAAACCTCTATTGATAAACTCAACCGAGCCTGTTCGTTGAGCAATAAGTAATGTACCAGCCAAAAGCAGCACACCTGAGCCAACTTGAATGATTAAATAACGGATCCCAGTATGGTATGCTCCCTCTGTACGTCTAGCCCAAATCAAAAATACCGACGTTATAGCGGTAATTTCCCAATATACAAACAGGGATAAAAGATCACCCGCAAAAACGGCACCTACCGCGGCACCAGCGTATAATAGCGTCATAATTTGTTGAATAGGATCCCGAACGTGCCACGCATAAAGTAGAGAGAGAAAAGCCGCAATATTAAAAATTAATCCAAAAACAAAACTGAGTTTGTCTAACCGGTATAAAATCAGATTGTATTCAAGGAATTTTATCTCGATGTAATTACCAAAAGGCGTCTCGATTAGGTGCCATATTACCGCAAGAGGCAACAAAAGAAGCATTGAGGCACGAATTTTGTTGTTCGGCAAACAAAGAGCAATTCCAGAGCCTAGAATATACCAAAGAACTGGCGGAAATTCCTCAAGCATCATTTCTTCCCTTTGGGCTTAAGGTCTGGTTCTTGATAGCAGTCCTCAGATGCAATTGATTTGTTTCCCCAATAGTCTTCATTTCGCTTTATCACGGAGCGAAGCGACTTGGCCAATAAGACAATGGTCATGTAAACGACGAAGCCAAATAAACCGAAGAATCCAAACCATTCTTCAAACGAAAAATGCCCGTGTTTATGATGAATTAAATCCGACAGAACTAGTATTGCACAAATTAAAGCAAGCCCAATGATTAAAACGACCGGCCGTCCGGTGAACCAAGATAAGGTTCTCACAAATCTTTCCATTATTTTTGGAGACGTTGAATAATCCGCTGCCATCTTATTTCCTAACCCAATATTGGGCGAAGTAATTCTATTACTTCATCTGCGTAAAAGAACAATATTAGACAGCCGATTGCCGTCAAACATGGGGGAATTACACATAATAACGGAGCCTCCGCCAAACCGGTTGAAGGGGAGGCCGCTGCACCCAAAGATTGAGCCTGGTTTTCCGCTGCGTCACCAAAGAAACCTCTAGCAACCACTGGCATAAGATATGCTACATTCAGTAATGAACTAATCATATAAATGGCTATGATTACTAGTAGACCTTTGTCAGCTGCACCTAACGCCAAATACCATTTGCTCCAAGTGCCAGCAAACGGCGGAAGACCAATAATACTTAGAGCACCAATAGCGAAGGCCCCAAAAGTAAATGGCATTTTCTTACCTAGCCCATGCATCTGGCTAATTTCGGTTTTATGAGTCGCGACATAAATTGCTCCAGCGCACATAAAAAGTGTGATTTTTCCCAAAGCATGAGTTGCTATATGAAGTGCGCCTCCTAAAATTCCTAAACTGCAGGCCAATGCTGCTCCGAGAACAATATAAGATAATTGGCTAATCGTAGAATAGGCTAAACGAGCCTTCAAATTATCCTTTGTCATCGCAACTAAAGAAGCCGTTAAAAGCGTAAAAGCTGCCACCCATATCAGCCAATTCGACGCCCCAGTATTAGCTAATAAATCAATACCGAATATATAAACAATCACTTTCAAGACAGTAAAAACCCCAGCCTTAACAACCGCTACCGCGTGCAATAAAGCGCTAACAGGAGTGGGAGCAACCATTGCTGAAGGGAGCCATCGATGAAACGGCATCAATGCTGCTTTGCCTATTCCAAACATGTATAACGCGAGTAGGAAAGGAAGCAAACTAGGATCTATCTTATCTGCTAGAATTCCGCCATTTGTGAAATCCAGTGTGCCCGCCACCAGCCAAGTCCATATGATTGCAATTAGTTGAAATCCAACAGACGTGCCTATTAAAAGACCTATATATACTCTAGCACCACTTTTAGATTCATCCGTTTCTTTATGTGCAACAAGAGGATAGGTGGATAAAGTTAATGCTTCATAGAAGATAAAAAGGGTAAACATATTACCGGCATAGGCAATACCCATCGCGCTTGATATAGCTACAGTAAAACAAATATAGAAACGTGTTTGATTTTCTTCGCTATTACCCCTCATGTAGCCAATTGAATATAATGAATTAACAATCCACAATCCCGACGCCACACAACTAAACAACATCCCTAAAGGCTCAATTTCTAACTTTAATTCCAATCCCTCCATCACCTCGATTAACAGCAGCGAAGGAATTTGCCCTGACAACACCTTTTGTAACAGGTGCAAAACTATACCAAACAATAACACTGAAGAAACCAAGGTGACCGCTTCACGGCAATTAGGTCTTTGTGCTGTAACAGCGATCCCAATTCCACCAATAATAGGTAAAACTAATGTTAGAACTAAAGCTGTTTCTGAGGTCATCCGCCACCTCCTAGAAACATTTGGGATACTCTGCTAGCGATAGATGTTGTTAACTGGGCATTTAAGCCAAAATAAAAATTTAAGCCGACTAAAATCCACAAAGGTATTAGCATTTCTAATGGAACGTCCTTTACCTGATTGTGTTCATCAATCGATTTAGCCAAATAGGAAATTTCCACTATTTTCCAAATATAAACCACCGCTAATAAAGAGCTTAAAACAATTAAGATCGCAACCGGCCATAGTCCAGCTTGTACCGAACTCGAAATCAAATACCACTTGCTGATAAAACCAACTGAACCCGGAACCCCGATTAAACTTAATCCGGATAGTACCAATGCGCCCAACGTCCAAGGCATACGCCTAGCAAGACCTTTCATCGACGCAAACGAAACACTACCTATTCTATACATCACGCAACCTAGCGCGATAAAAAGCGCTGCTTTCATTAAAGCATGGTTAAAAAGATGAAGTATTGCAGCCGAAAGTCCCATGGCGTTAGACAAAGCTAATCCCAAAATTATATAACCCAGCTGAGCCACACTCGAGTAGGCAAATAATCTTTTTAGATTACTTTGGTAGATGGCTGCGATTGAACCTACAAACATGGCTAAAATAGCGAGAGGAAGAAATACGTATTCAAATGTTATAACCACAAAGCTGGAAGAGGAGCCAAACACGGTATATAAAAACCGTAGCAGGACATAAACTGATACTTTTGTAGCGGTAGCCGCCAAAAATACAGCTACCAAAGAAGGAGCGTAGGTGTAGGCGTTTGGTAACCATGTATGCATGGGAAATAATGCAAGTTTCAGTCCTATTCCTACGATTATAAAACCAAACCCGGCATGGACAACATTATTTCCAGCTAATGGGGTTAATCGTTCAGATAAATCTGCAATATTCAAGGTCCCGGTTACCATATAGAGTAACCCCACACCGATAACGAAAAAAGTTGCACCTACTGTCCCTAAAATCAAATAGTTATAGGCTGCTGTTAATGCTCTTCTATCCGTCCGCACGCCGGAAGCAATCAAGACATAGGTAGATAAGGACGAGATCTCTAGAAATACAAAAATATTAAAGGCATCTCCTGTTATGGTAACGCCTAAAAGCCCCGTCAAACACAATAAATAAGATGTATAAAAAAGAATTTGTCTGTCAGGTTCTATTTCCTTAAGCACAACAAGTCGGCCAAAAGGCAGAGCTAAAGAACTTATTCCAGAAATAATAACCAAAACAAATGCGTTAATAATATCTACCTTGTATTCAATTCCAATAGGTGGCGCCCAATTTCCTAGGTGATAACTAATTGGCCCAGTTTCTAAAACCTGAACTAGTAATTGAATTGATACGAAAAACGCAAACCAGCTAATGAGAAGTGTTAATATCCAAGCGGCGCGACGTCTTTGACCAAACGTGAACAAAGCACATAACGGAGCCGAAATTAACGGAACCGCTACCTGCAGGACGGCCAAATGTGGAATAAGTATATTCAATTCGCACCCGCATTAGAGATGGAAGATTCTTGCGAACGCTCCGCTTCCATAATATCTTCTTCCTCAATACTACCGTAGCTTTCGCGGATACGAACCACTAGTGCCAAGCCTAAAGCAGTCGTTGCTATTCCGACTACAATAGCTGTCAATATCAATACGTGGGGGAGAGGGTTGGAAAAAACCTCTGTTTTACCTGTTAAAATCGGTGCCGTACCTCCAGTAACTTTTCCTAACGATATGTAAAACAGAAATACGGATGTTTGAAAAATATTCAAACCGACAATTTTTTTTACCAGATTTCCCCGAGAAATGACGATATAAAGGCCTAACATCATCAAACAGATTATCAACCAATAATTATAATGCGCGGTTATAGTGTAGAGCAAGTTACCAGTCCTCTTCGTCAATCTCGCGCGTACGGCCAGCGTAAGCCCGGAAAACGCTAATCATAACGGCAGCAACCGTAACGCCTACGCCAAATTCAATTATAAGAATGCCAAGGTGTTGCCCATTTTTAGAATCACTAGCTAAGACATTATAATCCAGATAATTTCCTCCTAAAAAAATCCCAAAAAATCCCGTCACCCCATACAACAATAGACCTGCTGGCACTAAAAATATTAAGGCTTTATCTGGTATGACTTTCCGTGCTTGATCATCACCAAACACCAAAGCATAAAGAATGAAGGCAGCAGCAAAAATAACACCGGCTTGGAAGCCGCCGCCAGGCCCAAAATCTCCATGGAATTGAACGTAAAGTCCAAATAACATGATAAACGGTATAAGCATCTTAGACACCACACGCAGGACCAGATGATGTCTCACGTCTCTAATCCCCCGTCATCATCTATTTCCTGTTTTTCACGGAGCGGAAATGCCGCATCACTTTCGGAATAACCATATTCATCCTCTCGACGTCGACCCAACAGAAAAATTACACCGATCCCTGCAGTAAAAATAACGGCCACTTCTCCTAAGGTATCATAACCTCGGTAGCTGGCGAGGACAGCTGTAACTATATTGGGCACGCCGATTTCAAACTCGGATCCGGCTATATAATCGGGAACTATATGCCGCATGCTAGGCGAGTTTCGATCTCCAAAAACTGGCATATCGCCCGTAGCATATATAAGGGCTGCCCCAACTGAAATAACCGCCAAAATAGACCATGGCGCTAATCGTGGTGGTTTTGCTTCACGCCTGCGAGTTAAAGCCAATGTCCCAAGCATTAAAACCGTTGAAATTCCTGCCCCAACCGCGGCTTCGGTAAAGGCCACATCTACAGCATCTAATACAACCAACAGCCCAGCCGACATTAAACTGAAAGCACTTCCTAATGCCGCAACCGCAAATAAATGGCGTACAAGCAGTATAGCTATACCGCACGAACATAGTAATGTTAGGAGTACGATATCAACAATCGTTATCATATCCATAGTCATCTTATTTATTCTTCATCTTTATTTTTATTAATTTCTAAATCGCTTTCGGGGATTAAAACGGGGACTAATCCCATTACTCTTGCGGCATTGGCCACAGCATGCGTTGACGTAGGACTGGTAAAAAATATAAATAACGAAATAAAAATAAGTTTAACTGTCACAAGGCTTAGTCCTGCTTGCAGCATCATTCCAAATAGCATAAATTCGGCTCCTAGCGTATCAGTAATGCCGGCGGCATGCATTCGTGTATAAAAATCCGGTAACCGAACGAGACCAATCGAACCGATTAGAACAAAAACAGCGCCAAGCCCGAGCAATATCATGGAGGCTAGATTGATAATTTGGTCAATCATTTATCCTGCTCCCTGCTCGCTATTTCTTCACTTGAAAGCCCTAAATTTCGATAACGAAAAAACTTTAAGACTGCTATAGTCCCAATAAAATTCACGAGTGCGTATAACAGAGCAATATCAAGAAATTCTGGTCTTTCCGTCAAGAAACCCAATAATCCAATTAATAAAACGATCTTTGTACCAAAACTGTTAACTGCCAAAATTCTATCAAAGAGGCTGGGGCCAGCGAATGATCGAAATAAGGCTAACGCCATTGCCAGTATCAGAGCTGCAGTAGCACCAATAAACATAAATCAAACTTCTTCCAAGGCTGTTACTCGCTTATCCATGATACCTTTTTGCAAATCTTCTGCTAAATTTCGTGTAAGGGCGTGGACGATTATTTCGTTCCCCTCAAGATCTATTGATACAGTGCCCGGTGTCAACGTGATTGAGTTAGCAAAAATCACTACGCCAAGATCGGTTTTTTGCGAAGCTTTAATGCGTATGAGGCTTGGCGACAAGGCCATTTTTGGAGAAAGGACAACTTTTGCGACATCTAAGTTTGCCTTAAATATCTCCTTTCCCAACCATGCCCAATATTTAAAAATACCCGGTTTAAAATTGAAAGGAAACGTATCGTTATCAATCTGGTCCATCCGGTGCGTTATATAAAGGACTAACAAAATAGACGCGCCCCCTAGTGTTAATAGCAATAGCCCGTAGTGCCCTGACATTAGCAGCCAGAACGCTATTAGACTGCCGCCCAATCCGACGACATTAAACATCAGCCCTATGCTCCTTTTACACAATTTTCTTAGATAAAGACGACTTAACATTAATTCACTGATATCAGCAGTACTTTTTGATCACATATTTAGCCTTTTTGGCCAACCCTCAGTGTACTAGTTTAAACTTATAGCAAGAATCTGAAAAAAAAGGATACTCGAACTATGACATGGTTCAATACTTCCCAAAGTAAGGAACTTCCTGGTGATTGTCTTGAAAACCTTTGGCTGCAACCTGGGATTCTGCCAGTCCCAGGAGCTCATAATGCTTTGGCTGGACTGCTGGCTAAAAAGGAAGGGTTTCAAGCTCTGTATCTATCCGGAGGAGCATTATCCGCGAGTTTAGGGTTACCTGACTTGGGAATGATCACACCCGACGAACTTTTAGTTTTTGTTCGAGCAATTACGCGATCCACTCAATTACCTTTAATTGTAGATGGTGACACGGGCTATGGAGAAGCATTAAACGTTATGCGGCTTGTACAAGATTTAGAAATTGCTGGGGCAGCAGCCGTTCAACTAGAGGACCAAATTTTGCCAAAAAAATGCGGGCATCTATCAGATAAGCTTTTAAATGACCCAGAATCTATGGCAGCAAAAATAGCTGCAGCCCGAACGACTCGGAATCATTTGCGGATAATTGCAAGGACTGATGCTATGGCTTCGGAAGGTCTTTCATCAACCATACGTAGAGCAAATTTATATATTGAAGCCGGTGCAGATGTCATTTTTCCGGAAGCAATAACTTCAATCGAAGATATGAAAATCTTTAACAAATCCGTTAAAGCACCAACATTAGTCAATATGACAGAGTTTGGAAAGACTCCTTATTTAACGCACATTGAATTTGAGGAATTAGGGTTTAAATTGGTTATTTGGCCTGTTTCATCGCTTAGATGCGAGGCGGAAGCTGTCAGGAAACTCTATTCCCATTTAGCTATGAAAGGTGGGCAAAAGGATTACTTGGATAACCTCATGACCCGTAAAAATATTTATAATACTATTGGTTACCATGACTATGAAATACTGGATAAAACCATTTCGCTAAGCATAGTTCCTGATGATAAACGTATTAAATAATACATTAATTAATACTAATTTGTTCGTGGCAGAGATTAAGAGCTAAATGAACTGTTTCCATTCTCACTGCCTGCCGATTTCCACAAATAACCTTTTCAAGGTGTGCGGTGTTTAAACTCCTATCAACATAATAAATATGAACTAAACCTACGGGTTTATTAAGCGATCCACCTCTGGGGCCAGCTATTCCAGTAACAGCTATAGAGATCGTTGCATGAGATCGGGCGAGGGCCCCGCTAGCCATCGCCATAGCAACCTGTTCGCTCACTGCGCCGTGTCTTGTCAGGACTTTACTTGGGACACCAAGCATCTCGGTCTTCGCTTCATTGGAATAGGCTATAAAACTCCTATCGAAGACTTGAGACGATCCTGAAATTTCTGTCAAGCAAGCAGCTATTAAACCGCCGGTGCAACTTTCCGAGGTAACAATCTTAGAATTTGTTTTAAGACTAACGTCTATTAAACGTCTAGCGAGATCAATCAAAGTCGGAGAGAACAGCCCCATATCATATATCTCAATTAATAATATCGTCCAATAATTGCTAGTACCGCTAGAGTTTAATTTTAATTTAATAATTTAACTGCAAAAACCATGACGTAACTAGGATTAATATTGCGCTTTGGATTCCGGAAATTATATCATCCAACATTATTCCAAAACCACCTTTGATATTTCGGTCAGCCCAACTTGCAGGCCAAATTTTTACTATGTCAAAAACCCGAAATGTTATAAAGGCAACAACATAATAAAAAAAATCAAGCGGTATCACCAAAAGAACTACCCATTGCCCTACCAATTCATCTATTACACAGGAGCCTGGGTCAGGATTATCAATTTTGCAAGAATAGCCGCTTGACGCCCACATCCCAATAATAAAAGTAACTATTATAAAACATAATAATACCGGTAAGCCACCTAAGTCAGTGATAAACCATCCCAAAATAACACCTAACAACGACGCCCAGCTGCCTGGAGCTTTTGGTAAAAACCCAATTCCGCCAAGCGTAGCAAGTAATGCCTGAATATCAATTAATCTAAATTCGATAAATTTCATCACTAATAGGGAGGCGTATAGATACGTTGGCTTGCGCCGCAATACCTTCTCTACGGCCCAAGAATCCCAAACCCTCTGTTGTGGTGGCCTTTACATTTATTCTATTATAAGTAATTCCAATTATTTCGGAAATTTCTTGACACATACGGGTTCGAAAGGGGCTAATTTTTGGCTGCTCGCAAGTAATAATTAGGTCCGCATTTATGATTTTCCCTTTCCTTTGTTTCAAGAGATCACAAGCGTGACGCAAAAATATTTGAGAATCAGCTTTCTTCCACGAATCATCCGATGGCGGAAAATGCAAGCCGATATCGCCGCATGCTATAGCTCCAAGAATAGCATCTGTTAATGCATGCATTCCCACATCGGCATCTGAATGACCGATCAAAGATCTGTTATGAGGAATTGGAACACCACAAATTGTAACAAAATTCCCCGGCCCAAAAGAGTGCACGTCAAATCCAATGCCGGTTCTGTATTCACATTTCATGCTCATATAATTTTCCGCCTTTTCCAAATCTGATAAAGAGGTAATTTTGAACAGTGATTCTTCCCCAGCAACAGTACCGATAGGAAGATCTAGTAGTTCCATGGCTGCAACGTCGTCGGTTAATTGCTCAGCTATACCTTTTTGATGTGCTTCTAAAATACTTGAAAATTCAAACCCTTGGGGGGTTTGTGCAAAGGCGAATTTCGTTCGATCCAATGTACCTTTTACTAAACCCGAATCTATTTCTTTCAACGTATCAAAAACCGGTAAAACCGGAAGTACTGCTGGGTAATGTTTTAGACCTTCTAATACTCTTCCAATGACATCAAAAGATAAAAATGGGCGAGCGGCATCGTGAATTAAAACATAATCAGGTTGATGTTGTTGGAGAGCTGTTAAGCCTTTTAAAACGGATTCTTGGCGACTCTGACCTCCAATGACTGTTTTTAAAATTGGCAGATTAGAGCAACATTCGGTAAACCATTTTTCGTGATCAGATGCTATCACTACCACAACATCCGAAACGAGAGGATGTGCTAATAAAGACTTAATTGAATATGTAATTATAGTCTCTTCAGATAAACTAAGATATTGCTTTGGTATTTGACCACCTATTCTCGAGCCCGCCCCAGCCGCCATTATCAAACCAAAACAGGCCTTATTTTTTGCTATCATTTTTCTGTAATATTTCTTAGTTTTTTCGTAGGGTTAAAGACAAATAAGCATGATATAAGTATTTTATGTCTCTGTCTTTGATCTTTAGCCTGACAGCTTTATTCGCTCTTATACCAGCCTCTTTATTGGCGTTCCGCAATTCGAACGGAAAAAGCTTTATCCAATGGATTTTATTGATACTTGCTACATTAGTAGTCTCTTTAAAGTCTTTTATTTCAGTTATTAACCACTGGCATACCGATTTTTCAACGACCTTATGGATTTCTATATCCACCTGCTTGATAATATTTTTTATTATATGTTTGCGTTTTTCCCCAGCGTTAAAGCTAACAGTAATTCTTTTTCCTTATTTAATGTTGTTGGGTATTTTAGCCATTTTATTTGAACCATCCACAAACCCTAAGATAGTATTAGAAACCAATAAAATGTGGTTTATTCCTCATGTTATTATTTCAGTTATCACATACAGTTTAGTTACCTTGGCAGCCATTGCTGGGGTATCAGTTACCCTTAAACAAAGAGTTTTAAAAAAGAAAACAAATAATGAATTCGCCAAACTTTTGCCAGCGATCCTGGAAATGGACGTTTTGCAACTCAAACTACTTAAATTATCTGCTGTAGTTTTAGGTATTGGCTTGGCCTCGGGCACAGTTCTTCTATTTTTTCAATCGGGGTTATTTTTTATTTTCAACCACAAGAGCATTTTAGCCATTATGGGTTTTTTAATCCTCTTAGGCCTTATTTTTACGCATTTAAAAACTGGGACAAGGGGCCCTTCGGCTGCAAGATTAATTTTAGCCGCGTATTTATTGCTTACTTTAGCGTATCCTGGAGTAAAATTCATAACTGAATTCATTTTATGATCTTTTCTATTTTGGTTCTTGTTTTAGTGCGCAATAGGTGTAAATTGATTATTTGATAGGCAAATTTAAAACATGCTGAAAATATGGGCATTTTAATCGACTCAATTGAGCTAACCGCACCGGTAATCCTAGCCCCTATGTCCGGCGTCACGGATGAACCATTTCGCAGAATAGTAAAAAGATTTGGCACTGGTCTTGTAGTTTCTGAAATGATAGCCAGTGGCGCAATGTTACATGCAATAAAATCAGAGATTAAAAAATTATCTAATAATTGTTGGGCTGAATACCCTTTATCTGTTCAATTGGCAGGCTGGGATCCTTATATAATGGCAGAAGCTGCAAAACTTAATGTTGATCGTGGCGCAGCAATTATTGATATAAATATGGGATGTCCTGCCAAAAAGGTTGTAAACAAGCTGGCTGGTGCGGCTCTAATGAAAGATGAAAGTCTGGCACATAAGATAATGCAGGCTGTGGTCAAATCCGTTTCTGTACCAGTCACATTAAAAATGCGCACAGGTTGGGATGGCACAACCCTTAATGCCCCGAATTTAGCTAGAATTGCTGAAGACGTAGGTATTAAAATGGTTTCCATTCATGGAAGAACTCGATGTCAAATGTATAAGGGAACCGCCGATTGGAAATTCATATCTCGAGTAAAAAACAACGTTAAAATACCCGTTATAGCAAACGGAGACATAACCAGCTCCGAGGAAGCTATCCAATGTTTAAAATTATCGGGAGCTGATGGAGTTATGATTGGCCGTGCCGTATATGGAAAACCATGGTTTCCACGCCAAATAATTGATTTTATTAAAACTGGCTCTCGCACGCCAGATCCAAGCTTATCTGACCAAAAAAATATTTTATTGGAACATTTGGACTCAATGTTGAGCTATTATGGAAATTTCATCGGCGTAAGGGTCGCACGAAAACATATAGGATGGTATATGCGGGGTTTGCCATCATCCGTGAAGTTTAAGCAACAACTTTACTGTTCCAGTGAAATCGAAACTATAGTCCCGAACATAGAACGTATTTATGATTCTGCATCTGAAATATTGGCAATGTAATTGGACTCTAAAAATTGAAAGTACATTTGGAAAAGTCACCCGCTTCATTGGATTTAGCATTAGTAATAAATGCCTTGGCTCATCCCGTATTCACAATAAATTCTAATGATGAATTTAAGTTTCTGAATCCAGCTGCCGAAACGTTTTTTGACACGAGTATAAGTATTCTTAGCGGAACTAAACTTTCCTCGCTGGTCCCAACAGATAGTCCATTATTCAGCTTAATGGACATGTCTCGAAACACGGGGAGCAGTTTTGCTGATTATGACATCCTTCTCGAAAGTCCTCGTCTTGGATTAAAATTAGTAAATATTCAAGTTTCTCCTGTCTCTGAAAATGCCGGCGAGCTTGCAATCACCTTGTTTGAACGTTCAATAGCCTATCGTCTCCGCCATCAACTACTTTTTCGGGGAGCGGCTCGATCCGTGTCTACGCTAGCAGAAATGTTAGCTCATGAAGTTAAAAACCCCCTAGCAGGAATAAGAGGTGCAGCTCAATTACTAGAACACGCAACAGGAGGTAAAGAAACAAATTTAACACAACTTATCTGCAACCAGACCGATCGTATTTGTGCGTTAGTAGATAAAATGGAAATTTTTGCGGACGAACGACCAATCCGAAAAACCTCTATAAATATACACGAAGTACTTGATCATTGTAGACAAGTTGCGGTTAGGAAATTTGGTAAGCATGTGTCCTTTCTTGAGCGATATGATCCGTCTCTGCCTCCTGCACTAGGAAACAAAGCCATCCTAATTCCATTATTTTTAAATCTGCTAGAAAATGCTTGTGAAGCTGTTACCTCAAACGGAGGTGAAGTTCAGTTGATAACATCATATAGACATGGGATGCGGATCTCTGTGGGAGGTTCAGTTGAACGGATGCATTTACCACTCCTCGTTTCAATCCAAGATAATGGTCCAGGAATTAGTGAAGATTTGCGTTCCAATTTGTTTGAACCTTTTGTTACTTCCAAGTTGTCAGGCCCAGGCCTAGGATTGGCATTCGTCGCAAAGGCAGTAGCTGACCATGGAGGAGTCATTGAAGTTGAATCAGTTCCCAAACGAACTACATTCAGTGTTTCACTTCCTATTTCCACATCTCAATTAGAAATTGATGCCAAGCTTAAAGTGCCAGTAGATACAATGACCACAAAAACGAGTCGTTAATAATGAATTTGGCTTCTATCCTTATAGCGGATGACGATCAGGCAATAAGAACTGTTTTGTCACAAGCGCTTTCACAACAAGGTTTTGAAGTTAGATCTACAGGAACAGCAGCTAACTTATGGAGATGGATAGAAGCAGGAGAGGGAGATTTAGTCATAACCGATGTCGTGATGCCTGATGGAAACGGGCTCGATCTTCTACCCAAAATTCGCAAAATAAGACCAGAAATGCGTGTAATTATAATGAGTGCACGAAACACACTTCCTACGGCTGTAAAGGCGAGCGAAAGGGGAGCCTTCGATTATTTGGCCAAACCCTTTGACTTAAATAAATTAATCGAAACGGTCAGAAAAGCTCTATCGGGCAATAAAATACCTAATGAAGATATTATTGGCCGATATGGAGAACAAGACGACGAAATTATGCCCTTTATAGGTCGATCGGCCCCAATGCAAGAAATCTATCGCATTATGACTCGTTTGATGGGGACCGACTTGACTGTCATGATTACAGGAGAATTAGGCACAGGGAAAGAGTTAATAGCCCGAGCCCTTCACGATTACAGTAATCGAAAACACGGCCCATTTATAACGGTAAGTTTGTCCACAATACCAAAGGATTTGGTAAATGATGAAATTTTTGGCCTCGAAAACAAAGTAGGTATAAATGACTATGTTAGCAAACTTTATCAGGCTCAAAATGGGACGTTATTTTTAGATGAAATTGGCGACATGCCTCCAGACTCCCAAACGCGGCTTCTTCGACTCCTTCAAGACGGCTCGTTCAAAGATTCTGAGGGACGAGATCCTTCACGGATAAATGTTCGCATCATTGCATCTACACATCGGGATCTTCGGCATTTAATTCGACAAGGACTATTTCGCGAAGATTTATTTTATCGACTCAACGTTGTCCAAATGAGGATTCCACCACTTCGAGAACGAAAAGAGGATATCCCTGATCTTATTCACCACTTCTGTCAAAAAGCCAATTTAGACGGACTACCTGTAAAAAGCGTTAACTCAGACGGAATGAGAGAGCTAATGGGTTACTCTTGGCCTGGAAACGTTAGAGAACTAAAGAATCTTGTGAAAGGGTTCTCGGCTTTATATTCACAAGAAGTCATCGGACCTGAAATCATAAGATCTGAATTGACGAACCAGACACGAGCTTCTTTAATTGAAGAAAGCTATGCTAATGAAAATTTGGCTGAGTCGATAGAAAGGCACCTGAGAGCTTATTTTGAGGCGCATCAGGGTACTTTGCCAGCATCTGGGCTTTATGCCCGTATAATTCGGGAATTGGAGCGACCACTAATAGCTATATCTCTTGAAGTTGCAAAGGGCAATCAATTAAAGACAGCCCAACTTTTAGGATTAAATAGGAACACTTTGAGAAAAAAAATTAGAGAATTGGACATCCCGATTGTACGCAGCCTAAAATAACCTCCCTATCAAAATTTGTGTATAATACTTATAACACGAATTATTAAATTGACCGGAGGCCATATGGCCGACTCTGTCCATTCAGGAAAGCGGAACAACACCCATCATCATGGTCCCGACGTGATGAACATAAAGTCGTCTATAAAAACATCTTTCAAAAAGCTTTTCCAATCTAACTCCAAACAGTTGCGCCGAAGATTTAAAGCTTGGTTGCATCGTGTAGGGGTTGTTCGAAAGGCAGCCCTTATATTAACCCTATTAGCTACGGCATCTGGGATTGGCACCTACGCGACATTGGCTAACGCAGGTCCCACCGGTCCTGATCCAAAAGTCGTTTTAGGGTTATTATATTTAAATTTAGGCCTTTTATTAATTTTAGGTGCGTTAGTCGCTCAACGCCTTGTGGCGCTTTGGTTTCAAAGACGAAAAGGTTTAGCTGGATCGCAATTACATATTCGCCTAGTTATGCTTTTTAGCGTGGTTGCCGTCACTCCCACAATCGTCGTAGTAGTGTTTTCAGTCCTTCTGTTTGATTTTGGCATCCGATCTTGGTTCAGTGAACGTATTGGTTCAGCAGTAGATGCATCACATGCGGTTGCTGAAGCATATTTAGCAGAACATCGGGAAAATATTCGCGGAGATGTATTGGCTATGGCAAACGATTTAAACCGCGATGTTTCTATCTTACTATCTAACCCAAACCACCTAAATAAAGTAATACGAGCACAAGCAGCAATACGTAATTTATCCGAAGTTGTGGTTTTCGAAGGTTCGGGAAAAGTACTTGCTCGAACAGGTCTAAGCCTCACATTTGATTTCGATCCATTTCCGGAAGAATCTTTCCAAAGTGCACGAGCAGGAGAAGTAGCTACAATAACAGGTGATGCGGACCGGATTCGGGCAATTGTTAGGTTGGATCGGTTTGTTGATGCCTATCTATATGCTGGGCGTTTTGTGGAACCAGATATTTTAGCCTACATTGACACTACTAAAAAAGCATCGGCACAATACAGGAAACTAGAGGGTGAGAGATTCGATATACAGTTAACCTTTGCTCTTATTTTTGCTGTAGTCGCTCTGCTTCTTCTTTTCGCTGCTATATGGGTTGGATTAAATCTCGCTACACGTTTAGCTAGACCTATCAGTGAACTAGTTACTGCAGCTGAAAAAGTAAGCGAGGGTGATCTGTCAGCCCGCGTTGCTGGAGATGGAAAATCTACTGAACTTTCGACATTGACCCGCGCATTCAATCGTATGGCCAGACAAGTAGCAGCTCAACGGGGAGATTTAATACGCTCTCACAAAGAGCAAAACGCTCGTCGTCAATTTACTGAAGCAGTTCTAGGTGGCGTTTCCGCTGGAGTAATTGGTTTAGACCAAGACGGAAAAATCCACCTTCCCAACAGATCAGCGGCTCATTTGCTTAATATGGAACTTTCTGAACTTACAGACCAAAAATTATCAGAGATTTTACCTGAGATGAGCGATCTTTTGACCGAGTGTCGAACCAATCCAATGGAGCGAGCGGAAGCTCAAGTGAGCATCTCCAGAGAGGACAAGACAATCACATTGTTATCAAGGATTTCAGCCGAAACATCAGATGGTTTGATAACGGGTTTTGTCCTAACATTCGATGATGTCAGTGAATTGCAGTCGGCTCAGCGTATGGCCGCTTGGGCAGATGTAGCTCGTCGAATTGCACACGAAATGAAAAACCCTTTGACACCGATTCAATTATCAGCGGAGCGTCTCAAACGCAAATATAGAGCTCAGATAAAAACGGAAACGGATACGTTTGATTCGTTAACCGATACGATTATCCGGCAGGTAGGTGATATAGGGGGTATGGTTGATGAATTCTCTTCGTTTGCTAGGATGCCAACAGCAGTTTTTAAAGACGTTGATATTGGAAACCTATTAATAGAACAAATATCGCTTCAAGAAGCAGCACATCCTTTAATTCAATATACATTTAGCCCCTTTCGGCAGAAGCTTTGGCTTTGCTGTGATGGGCGCCAAATGCGCCAAGCTGTAACTAATCTATTACAAAACGCGGCAGATTCCATTGACGCAAAAAAACAAGTAAATACTGGATTTAAAGGTAGTATTCGAATTAATATCACTTCAGATAATGGTCATTTAACCATCAACATAGCAGATAATGGGCGAGGTTTACCAATTGAAGATCGCGATCGATTAACAGAACCCTATGTAACAACACGGGCTAAAGGCACTGGTTTAGGACTCGCTATAGTAACAAAAATTATGGAAGACCATGGCGGCAAACTTCGTCTTCGCGATGGTAAAATTGAAGGAGCAGAGGTCACAATGCAAATTCCACTGGTGTCAAGTAATCTTGCTATTTAGCAATTGCTGCAGCAGATCTTTTTAAAAGATAGAGGTTACATTAAATGGCAAATGACATCCTAATCGTGGATGATGAGACGGATATCCGTTCCTTAATAGCAGATGTGTTAGAGGACGAGGGGTATGACACACGTCAAGCATCTAATTCAAATGCCGCCCTAGAGGAAATCAAATCTCGTCTTCCAAACTTGATCATATTAGATATCTGGCTCAAAAATAGTGTGCTAGACGGAATGGAAATCCTAAATTTTGTCCAGCAAACGTATCCAGGTCTACCTGTTTTAATGATTAGTGGACATGGCAGCATAGAAACGGCGGTAAACGCTATTAAATTGGGGGCCTACGAGTTTATAGAGAAACCTTTTAAGTCAGACCGATTAATACTTCTTGTTAGACGAGCGATCGAAACCGCCCAACTCAAACAAGAGAATAGGGAACTAAGAAGGAGAGTAGGCCCGAATGAAGAATTAATTGGAAATTCTTCCCCTGTAAACCATTTGCGGACCTCAATAGAAAAAATAGCGCCGACTAATAGTCGCGTAATGATTACTGGACCAGCTGGATCAGGAAAAGAAATTGTGGCCAACATGATTCACGCAAAATCGGGAAGAATCCATGGCCCTTTGGTTGTCTTAAACTGTGCAACCCTAAATCCTGCACACTTGGAAACAGAATTATTTGGTGCGGAAAAGGAAAATTTGGACCACCCCAACGGTCATTCAGTTGGTGTATTTGAACGCGCGCATAAGGGTACGCTTTTCCTAGATGAAATAGCTGATATGCCGATAGAAACTCAAGGGAAAATTGTTCGCGTTCTTCAAGAGCAACGATTTAGAAGAGTAGGTGGAGACATAGAAGTAGAAGTTGATGTTAGGGTGATAGCCTCCACCAATCGAGACTTAAAACAAACGATAGCTGCGGGGCGCTTTAGAGAGGACCTTTATTACCGATTAAATGTTGTGCCGATAGAAGTACCTCCTTTAAGCAGTCGCCGCGAGGATATTCCTCAACTGTGCAAGCATTTTGTATGGCAATCTACTCAGGTCTCCGGCACGCCAATGAGAGAAATTTCGAATGAGGCACTTGCAGCTCTTGAGACTTATGATTGGCCAGGTAACGTGAGACAATTACGTAACGTCATAGATTGGGTGCTGATAATGAGCCCAGATCCCTCGCAAGATCCCATTCGTGCAGAAATGTTGCCTCCAGAAATTGCTTCAGTGACTCCACCTTCTGCCAAGTTAGAAAAAGGAATGGAAATCATGGGTATGCCATTACGGGATGCGAGAGAAAAGTTTGAAAAAGAATATTTACTGGCTCAAGTTAATCGGTTTGGCGGGAATATTTCCCGTACTGCGAGTTTCATCGGAATGGAACGATCAGCCCTACATCGCAAACTAAAATCCTTGGGCGTTACACAAGAGGAGCGGCCAAATAAATTTGGCTGAAAAGAACAAATGAAAGTCGTTATATGTGGTGCTGGACTAGTTGGCACTAGTATCGCACAGCATTTAGCCAGTGAAAACAATGATGTAACGGTGATAGATCATGACCCTACATTGGTACGAAAGCTAAGTGAAACCCTAGATGTCCGGAGCATAGAAGGACAAGCCTCTCAACCTAATATATTGGAACAAGCTGGCGCAGCGGATTCCGATATGTTAATCGCCGTTACCATTTCTGATGAGGTAAATATGGTAGCCTGCCAGGTAGGACACTCACTTTTCAACATCCCTACAAAAATAGCCCGTATTCGCCAGCAAGATTATATGAAACCAATTTGGGGAAATTTATTTAGCCGCGACAACATGCCAATTGATGTAATCATTTCTCCTGAGCGAGAGGTGGCTCGGGCTATTGGCCGACGTCTTCATGTTCCGGGAGCATTTGATGTCGTCCCCATGGCTGATGGTTTAGTCCGTTTAGTCGGTGTGAGGTGCGATGATGATTGCCCGATTATTAACACTCCTATACGTCAACTAACTCTGTTATTTCCCGATCTTAATTTAGTTATAGTCGGTATTATACGAAATGATATGGGAATTGTTCCCCGTTCTAATGATCAATTACTCCCGGGAGACGATGTCTATTTTATCTGCGATTCCAAACATTTGGAAAGGGCAATGGCAGCATTTGGCCATGAAGAAGAGGAGGGGCGAAGCGTTATAATTGGGGGTGGCGGAAACATCGGATTGACGCTTGCCGAAGAAATAGAAGTTGATCATGCCGGAGTCCGAGCAAAAGTAATTGAATTTGATCAAGATCGCGCGAATTATGTCGCCCAAGGGCTAAATAGCACTATGGTTCTGAACGGCAATGTATTGGATCCTGAAATATTGGATGAGGCAAACGTATCCCAAACCGAGACGTTTGTTGCGGTTTCAAATGATGATGAAGTAAATATTATTAGTTCGCTACTGGCAAAAAGGGCTGGTGTGGCTCGAACTATCGCGTTGATTAACAAACACACTTATGCTCAGCTGATTACGACACTCGGTATTGACGCTGTAGTCGACCCTAGAATGATAACCGTTTCTTCCATTTTGCAGCACGTGAGAAGAGGACGTATTAAAGGAATTTATTCAGTTAGAGATGATTTCGGCGAAGTTATTGAGGCCGAGGCACTTGATACTTCTTCTCTAGTCGGCAAATCAATCCGAGAAGCTCAGTTGCCAAGTGGTGTGATTATTGGTGCTGTATTACGCGAGGGAGAGGTTATAGTACCGAGAGGTGACACAATCATTAATGTGCATGATCGAGTGGTCCTTTTTTCGACTTATTCGTCAATAAAAAAAGTTGAAAAACTGTTTGCTGTCAGATTAGATTTTTTTTAAAATAGGTTCAGTTTAATATTTATATATCCATATATATCCAATTATAAAGTTCATATGCGTAGCGTACCGAAACCAAGTAATCTTGTTCGGCCTCAAGCCATTATCTTTGACTGGGACAGTACACTTGTTGATAACTGGGGTACAATCCGATCAGCACTTAATGCGACACTTGTAAATTTTGGGCACAAACCGTGGACAATGATGCAAGTTCGGAAAAATGCAAAAGGCTCAGCTCGAGATACTTTCCCCAATATTTTCGGTGTTTATTGGAAACAGGCTTTGGAATTATTTTATCAAAATTTTCAAGACCTACATTTAAAAAAAATCCAACCGCTCCCTGATGCTGAAGCTTTACTTGAAATAATATTTAAACACAACACACCAGTTTCCATAGTTTCTAACAAAACAGGGGATTTTCTTCGTGCCGAGGTCAGTCATCTAGGATGGGAAAAGTTTTTCCACAAAACAATAGGGGCTTCTGATGCCACATATGATAAACCATCGGTGCATCCAGTACATTTAGCACTAAGCGAAACTGGGATTTTAGTAAACGAAAACATTTGGTTTATAGGAGATTCTATAATTGATCTTAAGTGCGCTCATACAGCAGGCTGCTTGCCTTTATTAATATCTGGGGGAGATATAACGCAAAGAGAGTTATTAATGTGGCCGCCGAAATATACTTTTTCATCATGCTTGGCCGTTAAACAAATGTTCTTAGCTTGCCAAAAAAATTGAAAATTTGTTAAAGCAATTTATAATTTCGCTTCATATTAGCCAATCATGCCAACCCACTTTCTCCAATAATTTTATTAACACAAAGGAAACAGCAATGGCTGGAGAAAAGCAAAATAATGTACAAGAGATATTCTTAAACACCGTCCGTAAAGATAAGACTCCAGTAACCATATTTTTAGTTAATGGGGTAAAATTGCAGGGCTTAATTACCTGGTTTGATAATTTTTCTATCCTCCTGAAAAGAGATTCCCACGCTCAACTCGTCTACAAACACGCAATATCCACGATTATGCCGCTACAGCCTATATATCTGGATCAAAATCAAACAGAAGAGGAGTAACGTGCTTAACTGCTCGAATGAACGCCTTACAATGTCAAATATAAAAGACCAATATCATAATGCGATAGCAATATATCCAGATATCAAAAATTCCTCTCATCGGAATATAATTTATGATGGGAACAGGACAGCAATAGACCGTCTCTCTGAAGCAATCGGTTTAGCCGAAGCAATAAATTTAAAAATTTTGTTTTCTGAAATTATACGAATTATGAAGCCAAAAGCTTCGGCGTATTTTGGCATTGGCACCATGAAACGCTTAGGAAAATTGATTAAAACGTTAAAAATTCAAATTGCGATTATTGATTGTTCACTTTCCCCAATACAACAACGGAATCTTGAATTAAGTTGGAATTGTAAAGTCATCGATAGAACCGCTTTAATTATAGAAATATTTGGAGCACGGGCACGTTCTCATGAGGGTCATTTACAAGTTGATTTAGCGGCTCTTACTTTCCAAAGAAGTAGATTAGTTAGGTCATGGACACACCTTGAACGTCAACGTGGCGGTGCTGGATTTCTAGGGGGGCCGGGGGAAAGTCAGATAGAACTAGATAGACGCCTGATTGACGACCGTATAACAAGACTTAAGCAACAATTAACCGCCGTTGTGCGAACAAGGAAACTCCAAAGAAAAACTCGCCATCAGAAACCGTATCCTGTGATAGCATTAGTGGGTTATACTAATGCTGGAAAATCAACTCTTTTTAACCGGCTAACTAGATCTCAAGTTTTAGTTAAAGACATGCTCTTCGCCACACTAGACCCAACTATGAGATTAATGACGCTGCCATCTGGACGAGATATTATTTTGTCTGATACCGTGGGTTTTATTTCAGATCTTCCGACTCATCTGATAGCTGCTTTTAAGGCTACGCTTGAAGAATTATCCGAAGCAGACATTATAGTACACGTGCGAGATGCCAGCCACAAAAATGCAAATGCTCAGAAACATGACGTAGAGAATGTCTTGAATACGCTCGGTCTAAACGCAAATATGATGAAAGGGAAATTTTTAGAAGTCCTAAATAAAATAGATTTATTAGATGAAAACTCTAAGCAGTCGCTTGTGACAAGAAACGATTTAACAACAATTGCCATATCTGCAACGACTGGGGTTGGCTGCAACAAATTTGTGAAACAATTGGATTTATTGTTAGGACTAGATGACTTAAACATTATTTACGAAATAGCGCCTCAAAAAGGGGCTGCCATTGCATGGCTTTATGAAAATGGAAACGTATCTAAACAAGAAATAAAGGGTGATTTAATAAAGATATCTGTTCAACTTTCACCGGATATGGCGGACCGGTTCAAAGATCGTTTTTTTTCGAAGGACAATTTAATCAAGCAAATTTCATCCCACTTAAAAACAAAACATGAAATCACAAGACATTTAAGATAAATATGCTAATTAATAAATTTTCTGGCACTCTGGCAGAGACAGTGCTAACACACCCAAACGTAGACAAGCCAAAACAAACTAGGAGCATTTCATGGCTTTCAGACCATTGCACGATCGAGTTGTAGTTCAGGCCCTCGATAATGAATCAAAGACCTCTGGTGGAATAATAATTCCTGATACTGCTAAAGAAAAACCTATGCAGGGAAAAGTTATATCTATTGGACCCGGAAATCGAGATAATGAAGGTCAATTAGTCCCATTGGATTTAAAAAAAGGTGATGTTGTCCTATATGGAAAATGGTCTGGTACAGAGGTAAAGATTAACGGTAAAGACATGCTGATTATGAGAGAGTCTGATGTCATGGGTATTCTCGAATAATTGACTTACAGCAACACTAGCCATTCAGAGAACAATACCTGTCTCGAGCATTTAAACCGAGCAGGCTTTAGAAAGGAGATTTGGCGATGGCAGCCAAGGAAGTAAAATTTGAAGTGGACGCTCGAAACAAAATGATGCGTGGTGTCGATACACTAGCAGAAGCAGTTAGAGTGACTCTGGGACCAAAAGGTCGAAATGTCGTTTTAGATAAATCTTTTGGTGCACCTCGAATAACCAAAGATGGTGTTTCCGTAGCCAAGGAAATCGAGCTTTCGGACAAATTCGAAAATATGGGTGCACAAATGCTGCGTGAAGTAGCCTCAAAAACGTCAGACGTGGCGGGAGATGGCACTACAACCGCAACGGTACTAGCCCAAGCCATTGTTAAAGGTGGAATCAAGGCTGTCGCCGCTGGAATGAACCCGATGGACCTAAAGCGAGGCATTGATCAAGCAGCGGAAGCCATAGCGACCAACGTGAGCAAGCAATCGAAAAAATTCAAAACATCCGGAGAAATCGCCCAAGTTGGCACTATTTCAGCGAACGGTGAAATTGAGATAGGTAAGATGATCGCCGACGCAATGGAAAAAGTAGGTAGTGAAGGCGTAATTACAGTCGAAGAAGCAAAATCGCTTGATACGGAGCTTGACGTAGTCGAAGGAATGCAATTCGATAG
>CAZADS010000044.1:0-7147 GCA_964483985.1 uncultured Thalassobaculaceae bacterium | reverse complement strand
TCGATTGACGGGTCATCCAGCATTTCACGATAATCACCCACGGTATGCTGAACACCAAATTTTTTCGCTTGCCGAGAAGCAGCGGCTTTATCCGTGTCTGCAATACACATCACCTTGACACGCTGATCCCGGGTCAAGCCTTTCAAATGCACATCGCTGATCATACCTGCACCGATTAAACCTACTCCAATTACCATTTCATTTCTCCTGAACAAATATGAAATCCCGCTCCCGGCACGTGAGCAAATGAGTTCTTAAATAACTGGTTCTTCAGTCCCAGAATTAGTATCCTATCGACCCTTCTGTCTTTATTCCGCCTTTGGTATAAAGCACCTTCCTTTGATCAAAAAAACCCAAGGCTGCACAGAAGCCACCGGATTCTAAATCTCTGTAGTTCCCATATTGTGGATAAACTGCAACCCCCACGCACCGTTTTTATAAACGGCGATCCATATGGCCGTAATCGGTTTGAAGGAAGTTTCTTTTGACGTTATCCATCGAAGGGTTAATTTAAAAGCAGCAGACGTCGGCATCACCGCAATCTCTTGCATTCCCTCAATATCCGTGCGCAACCACTTAGGTTCGATACCTAACACTATTTCCCATGGGGGTGCAAATAGGTCGCCATATTGTTGAGGTTCCTCTACCGTAAAGGCCATTCCATTAAAGTTTTGATAGGTAAATGGGAAGATCAGCGTTTTTAAATAATCATCGAGATTACGCTCGTTGATCGCCTTTGTATTCCGTTTAATTACCGACCTTACCTCATTCATCGAATCCCCCGTCGTTTTCAAAAGCCCGTATTAGTCCAGCCACATCCCAAATAAATAGAGCTGGAAAGAAATATTAATGACGGCAACATTCAAATACCATTACTCCGGATTAAACCATAAACAAACTAAATTGACCGGTTGTTTTTGACAAAACGTCATCGTTATTGTCGGTTTGTCGATATACGATACATAAGTCAACCACTAAAAAAATCGTATAGCTACAATATAAGGGATTTTCTGAGAGCGGGAAGCATAAGAGAGTGCTATAGAAGTTTGCGCGAACGCAATATCACTAATGGCCAACATTTAATTAAGGAAGTAATCCCTATCTTTAAAGCGAACCAATGGTTCCATTCGAGAAAAAACTTAGCTTAATTTGTTTTTTTTTAAGAAGGCCAAACGTTTTTTCCAAATAATTGTCAGGGACAAAGATTTATATTCCAGCAACGCTATCGAAAATCCAGATAGATCTGAAATAATTAGCAGAAATTTCCACTATATTTGGTTTCGTCTCAATATTAAAAATTAATTTTTGTTATTATTGAGTTAAAAAACTTTAGAATAAACAAAATTGAATAATATCTCCAAACGACGCCATGTAAATAGTGCGTTTTTCCATTTATGGGTCGACCCAACCAACCCAAAATTGGTTGTTAATGGTCGCAATAAGTATGAAGAACCAAATGAACCCGAGTTATTTAAATTTGAGAACTTCATGGAGCAACTGGTGAAACTGTTCGTCTTTCGTTCAATGATGGTTAATCCGGTAAATAGAGATATCTTTCACTAGAAAATTCAGGACTTTCTGTGATACCCCAACTCGATCAAATTTTTAAAATTTGATCGAGAGAAACTAGATCCCGCCTATTTGGATAAAAATATTTAATACCCCTTATGAACGGTCCAAATTACTTTCTTATTGCGTCAAAATCCAGTCCACTTGGTTTATTTCTCCTACTCCGTTCCTTCCATGATTCTAAAATCTCTGTCTTGAGTTCCATCTAGTTCCCTCACGGCTGCCTGATAGGCATCACTATGATATGCCGCCACGGCTTGCTCATAAGAATCAAATTCAATAACGACTGTGTTGACACCAGTTAAACCATTTTCCACAGCAGTCTTTGTGATACCCCTCACTATAAATCGTCCACCGGCTTTTTCTACGGCGGCAGCAGCCAACGGTCTATATGCCGCATATTTCTCGGGATCTGGCAGTTTTTTGTGTGCGCTTACCCAATACCCTTTTGCCATTTCTTACTCCTCTCCTATAATCGGTTCGCATCAAGTTTGTGCCTTTGTGATTATTAATTTCTACTCGATACCAATAATACCCATGTTATGTCGGAACTGAATACCCCATGCAGAATTCTTAAAAACCGCTATCCATATTGCTTGAAGTTGTTCTGAATTAGATTCTTTGGAAGTTATCCATCGAAGAGTTACTTTATAAGCAGCCGACGTAGGTGCCACCGCAAGCTCCTGGATCTCGTCAATATCCGTACGCAACCAGTTTGGTTCTATCTTTAAAACTATTTCCCAAGGAGCTGGAAATAGTTCTCGATACTGGCATAGTTTCTCTACAGTGATCGCGGTTCCATTGAAGTTTTGATAAGTAAACGGGAAGACTACGGTTTTAAGATAATCATCAAGATTGCGCTCGTTAATAGCCCTTTGGTGTTGTTCAATTACAGATGTAGCGTCGGTCATCAGAAATTTGCAGTGCCATAAGTAAAATACTTGGAGAATTCGATTTTTGGATAGCGTTTAACCTTTAGGCATTAGGAATCAACCATAAGTCAAGGCAAACGAAATAAGATCAAATGAGGGGTATCACTATTGGAAGCACATATCTTCTAATCTGCTTCAGTTTTTTTGGAGTGACCTATGAATATACAAAAACCATTAACTAATACCAAAGAAAATAACCGATCAACAGTCCAATAATGATGCCGCCTTTTAATGCTTCCACCACACAAAGATACGGATGTCCTTTTATAAACGATTTAAGCCAATTCCAAAAAGTCATATAAGCCTCACTGGCAATTTGATAAATTTTTACACCGATGGTGAGACAATGGAGGATGTTATGAACCAACTAAACTGGCCCACAGCTTTTGTAATTGCAGCCACCATTCTCGTTACTGCTTTTATCTATAACAAGCCCATCACGGCAAATAACCGCGCATCTAGCGGCGCAATATCGGCGCAAGCGGATACTTCAGTTTGGCAACTGAGGGACGGACAGGTTAGACGATGTTGGATATATACTTCGCTCCCAGTAGAGGTTGATTGTTCCCCATGGACCAAAGATTAGGCCGCTAAATCAGCATTGATATATAATGTTTTTAGGTTAAATCCCGCGTGCGAAAAAACTCTGGCGCATGTGCTATCCAGGCTTTTTAGGCCCGAGAGGTATTTAACTAAGCAAATTAGCCAATTAGATATTAGAAACGACAACATCAGCAGGTTATTTACCAATAATAACGAGTCTATCTTGTTGCTGAAAAATTTTCAAATAGAGCCATGACTTTTTGGGTATCGTATTTTTGTTCCGTTAAGTTTTCGGCATCCCATTCACTACGAGACCCCGTTTCAAAAAAATCACCCCCATAAACGTGGATAGCGCCAGAGCATCGAGGGATCGGGTTTGTAACGGAGTGAATAATATCATGGCCTAATGGCGTAACGTCGCCCGTGCATAGAGATTTTGCTCCCGCCGCCTCTATCAACCCTTCTGAACTATCGTCTATACGCCGCCAAAAGATATTGTCCTCCCGCCCAGAATAAATACCAATAACTGCCCACATATTGTGGTTGTGAGGAAACACTGTCATCCAAGGTGCCCAAACTACGTTGATAATCGTTAGCAAGCCTGAATTGTAAATTGCTGTAGCGCCGGCTTTTTGCGGATCGCCAATGGCTTTCATCAAACTCTTCGGGTCCGAAACTGCGCGCTCAACAATATCCTTTATTCCCACATGGCTGGCATCCTTTTGTATCATTGTCTTACAATCGTCAATAAAACCATCAAGCTGAAACATGTCCTTCTCCTATTACCCATCAAAAATGCTAAGTGAAGAGTTAGTTTAAATTTCCCAGACAACTGGCCCAGAAACTGGGTTAGTGACGCCTAATTCTGGGGATATCTCTTCTAACAAGTGCCTCACCTGATCCAGTTGATTAATTAGTTCCGGCCGAGCGGCAACCAATGACTCCTTGGATTCAAAAACTCCGATCCAACAAATTCCCTTATCACTGGTCCTTATTAACTGCTGGCTTACAGCAATATTTTTAAAATCAGTTTCGTGGTGTTTACGAATAAATTCATCCGCGCAACCATCTTTTGTAACAAACCGGACAGTACTTATGAATTTAGGCATATGTTGAATCTCCTTTTAATCTTCTTAAATTATACCCGTACAACCGTCAGGAAATCCATGGAGAATATGATGACAGTTACAGTATTCATTAAAGCGAAGGTTAGGGATTTTGAAGAATGGAAATCCATGTTTGACGACCTTGAGCACCAACGCCAACAGGCTGAAATCAAGTTCAACGCCTACCGTAACGCAGAACATCCTGAAACTAGCTACGTAATTGGCACCGCACCTTCGAGAGAAATATTTTTTAAATTTTTCACTTCGCCAGAAAGACAGGCCATACAGGCAAGCGTCATAACATCACCACCGGAGATTACCTTCTTAGAGAAATGTTAGTTTTCATCCTCGGCTTTTTGAACTACGCCACATAAAAAAATCCAATTGATTCAAACTTTTTACAATTTCTTTCTCGCGTGTAAGTTCTTAACCCGATCAAAAAAATTGGGGCCGAAAAGATATTGTATAACATTTTGTTGTAATCATGGAATGAAATCGCTGAGTAAGGTGTTTGCATGATATTTCATGCAAGCTAATACGGGGTCAGCTTAAGCTTTAAACAGAACACAACTCAACGCTTCTCAATTTTGGTTTTCGAGTCCTTTTGGGAGATCTAACTGCAGAAAGTCATATTGACCTTAGAGCCACATATCTTGTAACCACCTTATTCAGCAGTGGGTGACGGCAGCCCGTCCGGTGGCCAATGCTTTACACCTTCTTCCAGGGGTATTTTCAGGCTTTGGAACATTTCAGAGAATAAACGCCAGCTAGAAATTGCAAGAACAAGTTCAATTCTTTCTGCATCGGTCGTTAGGTGTTTACAACACTCGAGCCACGTTGCTTGGGATATGCGTCCGTTTTCTAGTGTTTCGTCCGTCGCCAACAGAATCGTTTTGTCTGCATCATTCAAACAATCGGCGTTTTCCCATTCCCGAACGGCCAAAATCGACTCCGGAGGGATATCGAGACGTTCGGCGAGACGCCAATGCTTAGTCCATTCGTATAACGAACCTGTCTGCCAGGCGAGACGCATGATAATTAACTCACGTAATCGCAAATCTAGTTTATTCGCCTTATATAACAAGGTTGCTAAGAGATTTCCCATCGCGCCTGCCAACTCCGGATGGTTTAACATGACTCGGAAAACGTTGAGATGCGCCATCGAGGAAGGTAGGCCTTATTTCTTTCCGCGGTTTTTGGCCTCCTCAACATCGAGGAAAGGGATACGGACGCTATTTTCGCCATTGTTCATGATACAAAAATTCCTATTGTTGAAGAGATTGAATTCCCATCCACTACCGATACGTTGGTCGTGTATCATCCATCAATTGTATCGTCAGATGGGCGTACGATTCGATTTTTACAATTATGAGTATTTTTAATCTGTTTAACATAATTGGAACAACAGTTAGAAATTTCATAGTCAACAACAATCAAACCCGCATATTGATTTCTGGAACCGTAATTCTGTACATTAACCTTCGATGCTTCGGCCATTCGTAATCATGATTTGCAATATGTTGAACAGCCTGATTATCCCAAAGTAATACATCGCCAACTTTCCAACGATGGACATGCCGATACCTAGTATTTTGAACCGCATCTGCTAATTCATCTATTAGTTGAAGCGCCAATTCGTTTTGCATTCCAACTATTCGGCTGCATTCACCTTTAGAGACGAAGATATATTTTCTTCCGGTAATAGGATGTACCCGGACAACAGGATGCAAGGCCTCTGGTTGGGCGTTTTCCTGAATACGATCTCCTTTTTCGCCAGTTCCTATCTTTTTACGACGGCCTCCTACCTGATGAACAGCCTGCAAGGCTTCAATCTGGTCTTTAGTAGTTGCAGGCAGATCCGCATAAGCTGCCCAAGCAGATGAGAATTGCGTATCGCCTAGAGGTCGACCATCTTCAATAGGTACTTCAAGAGCATACAGCATCGTTACTCCAATAGGTTCCTGCATATAAGAGCCATCGCTATGCCAAACCCGTCCGGCGTCCGCAAATCCTTGAAGTTTTCCGTTTTTTCGAATGTTTGATAATATCAATATGTCGTGGTGCTCTGGGTGAGCATAATGTTTAAGAAAGTGTTGGTCAGGACGGCCAAATCCTGCAGCGAATGCTATAAAATCTTTCGCATCCATTGACTGATTGCGAATAGTAATCACACTTCTTTGATAAAAAAATTCTCTCAAATTTTTAAAGGTACTGGGCGAAACGGGTTTTGATAGATCAACATCCAAAATTTCACCCCCAATTAAGTCTTTTGCCGGAATTAGTTTCATAAGGAATTTACCCCAACCTATTATGCACCTTCGCCTTCAATACACATTCGGTCAATGCTCAGCTAGCAAACGAAACTCGGGTTAAGTATCCAATATCAAAGGCTTTAAATGGTATACCGGCTGGTTAGGCTTTGCCTACCAATAATTATTCTGTCAAACTTATGAAATGAGGATATTAATTCCCATAATTTATTTAGTTTTTTGGGTTTCATCTGCTCCCACCACTGCATTAGGATCGGATACTGAATCGTCCCTTACAACAGGAATTGGAGCTACAGCGTGCTTTGATGTTCTATCATGGCAGCATCACCCTTCGGCAAAACAGGATATAATTCTTTGGGTGCAGAATTTTATAAAAGAAGTAAATTCCAGCGTGTCAACTAAACAGTTAAAACGCCCTCCTCCTGAAGTGCTTGTAGATCGTGAAGTGCTATGGTTTGCCACGCTGGCGTATTGTGGACTCGATCCTAATCAACTTTTAGTTGAAGCGGTAATGAAGCTCATTGAATCAGAATGGGATAAAACGAGAGAGAAGTCGTAGATATTTCCCTTTGAATCGCTTATCTAGGCCTACGCCTACTACAGTAATTCTAGGTCTCATTTCGATTTGATCGTGGGGTGTAGAGAAATTAATGGTCATGCAAGCCTCCGAGTCTTAGGATTACGGGTAATTTTTATTTCACGAACTAATTTGATTGGACGTTTTTTT
>CAZADS010000043.1:0-42362 GCA_964483985.1 uncultured Thalassobaculaceae bacterium | reverse complement strand
GTCCTTAAACGTGAGGGCCCGGAGGTAGCTAGGGAGATCGATGGCTCACCTCATGTTTGTTGGGGGATGCACATGTTTGATTATCGCTTGGCAATTCTTCCACGTCATCCCAATATTCTTCGTCCCGTCGAGCAACTTTTGGGCAATCAAGTCTATGTCCATCAATCCAGAATTAATATTAAACAACAAAACGGGTCAATTGTTGAATGGCATCTAGATTTCGGTACTTATCATCGCGTGGATGGAATTCCAGACGCGCGAGGAATTATGATTGGAATATTTCTTGATAATGTGGACGCATGTAATGCGCCGGTTTTAGCAGTTCCTGGATCGCATAAAGAAGGTATTATTTCTGAGGCTGTGATAGATAAGGACGTTTCAGACCACGGGGGCGCAGCCAAGTTTAGATATGACATAACACTTCCAACAATGAAGCGTTTGGTTGAGAAACGAGGTATAGAAGCCATCGAGGGTCTAGCTGGATCTGTCCTCTTTATGAATATGGCGGTGGTGCATGGTTCAAGCGTTAATATTTCACCGTTAAGGCGTATGTTATTGTATATCAACGTGAGTGCTATCGATAACCGCGGGGAAAGTTTTGAGCGTCCCGAATATTATGCCGCTCGAGATTTTTCGCCCTTGATTCCTCTTCGCCATGATTGCCTAATGTCATAAGCCCCAGCGTATTGAAGAATATCAATGCGCAATTTAACCGCCTGTCACACTCATGTGGCGTTCTACCGCAGGTGAGTTGTTTTGGCGATTGATTATAAAATCATGACCTTTCGGTTTCCTTAATATAGCCTCGTGAATGGCTTCAGCGACAGCATCATCTCCCCGGGAACTTCGAAGAGGTTCTCGCAAATCGGCCGCATCGTCTTGTCCAAGACACATGTATAGTACACCGGTGCATGTCAATCGTACACGATTGCAGGTTTCGCAAAAGTTGTGAGTTAATGGAGTAATAAAGCCTAGCCTATTTCCTGTTTCTTCGACTCTTACATAGCGCGCTGGCCCGCCAGTTTTGTAATCGATATCTTTAAGGGTGAAGTGTTTAGATAGGTTAGCTCTTACCATAGAGAGGGGTAGATATTGATCGAGTCGTAATTCCCCACCAATATCTCCCATAGGCATGACTTCTATAATTGTCATGTCGTAATTCTTATCACCAGCCCACTTCAGCATGTCTGGAAGTTCGCCCTCATTCACACCTTTTAAAGCTACTGTATTCAGTTTCACTTTCAATCCGGCATCGTCGGCCGCATCTAACCCTCCTAAGACCTGATCCAATTTACCCCAACGTGTTATCTGCGAGAATTTTATTGGATCCAAGGTGTCTATCGAGACGTTGACGCGTTTCACTCCGCAACGCGCTAGTTCATGCGCGTAGCGCGCCAACTGGCTACCGTTGGTCGTTAGAGTTAATTCTTCCAAAGCCCCCGTTTTTAGATGCGTCGAGAGGCCACCAATTAATGTCATTAAATTTTTACGTACGAGGGGTTCACCGCCTGTTAAGCGAAGTTTCTTAACGCCAAGTTTAATAAATACACCACATAGGCGTTCAAGTTCTTCCAGAGTTAGCAGATCTTTTTTTGGTAAAAAGGTCATGTCTTCGGCCATACAATATACACAACGAAAATCACAGCGATCTGTTACTGATACTCTTAGATAATCAACATGGCGGCCAAAAGGATCTAGCATTGAATTTATCCAAAACTTCGTTGTGCATCATGAAACATAACGGTGTGTATAGCGCTAAGTTAAAGAATCTTCAATGGGTAGAATGAATTAAACAAGAGGGGGGTAGCGAGCTACTAAATTTGGTCTATTAATTTTCGGAACGACATTAAGACGGAAAGAATTGGGCCTCGTAGCAATTTATTAGGAAATAGTTTGTGTTGCGTGGCTGAAAATAGTTCGAAACGCCCCGTTTCTCCACTAATGGCCTCGGCGATTAATTTCCCCACTAAACCACTTAAGGCGATCCCGTGTCCTGAAAAACCCTGTGCATAATAAATATTTGATTTGAGATGGCCGATATCAGGCATTCTATTTCGTGTAATGCTGATTCTTCCGCTCCAGGCATATTCTATAGATATGTTATTAAAGTGGGGGAATAGTTGTTGGATTCGCTTACATAGGATTTTTTCCAGCGATTTAGGTTCTCTCAATGATATGTTGGCTCCTGTTCCGAATAGTAGACGACCGTCTTCTGTTATTCGATAATAGTCCAAAGCCGTGTCACAATCAGCGATAGCTATATTAGCAGGGATGAGATCCCCCATATCAGACGGCGTTAGTATTTTGGTGGTTCCGACAAAACTATTAAGCCGTGCCGTTCTTGTGTCTAATTCTGGAACCAGTCCAAAATGATATGCATTTCCAGCTAAAACAATCACTCGAGCTTTTACTTTCCCGTTAGGGGTTTCAATTTGTGGGCTTGTGTTCAATTTGATTTTAAAAACTGGACTATGTTCAAAAATAGCAACTCCCGCATCGGTGGCTGCTAGTGTAAGACCTTCAAGATAATTTAATGGGTGAATTTGGCCACTACCTGCGTCTAAAAGACCTCCCGTGTATGATTTTGTCCTCACAAAGTTGGGTATTTCATCTCGGTCGATTAATCTTATTTTATTGTAACCATAAAGCTTCTGCCAGTCAGCACCTGTGTGTTTCAAAATTTTAAATTGGCGGGATTTCTTGGCTGCAAACAGATATCCCGACCGGCGGTCACAGGAAATTCTATGTTTATCGATACGGAAATCTAAATCGGCGATGGCCTCTAGACCTAAGTCCCATAACTTTTTTGAAATGTCGAGACCAACGATCTGGCGGATTTTATCCATCTCACAACTATAGCCATTTACCACTTGCCCCCCATTTCGGCTTGAAGCGCCATAGCCAATTTCATGCCCTTCAACGACGATAACTGAGTTTCCTCTTTCGGCTAGATTTATTGCGGTAGATATGCCGGTTTACGCACCGCCGATGACACAAACATCGGTTTCATGAGGGCCGACAATTGAGGGAAACCTTAGATTTAGATTTCGGGTGGCGTGATAATAGTTCAAAATCATGATCTTGAATTGAGGTTTATGGATAGTTTATTTAATCAGATGTTATTCTAAGCTAAATTTCAGGCAATACGATATCGCTTTGTGCGTGATTGAGATTGACGTATCCGATTTGCCAATTGTGGTAAAATTGAGTTCTTAAGATTAATTATAATTAGGTTAGCAGGGGAGGATCAAAAGTGATCGATTACGATTTGGTGATACGCGGAGGAACTGTTGTAAATGCATCAGAAATTTCGAATTGTGATGTTGGAATTCATGACGGCCGGATAGTTTCGCTAGGGGAACATCTTGAGGGTGGCAAACAAATTATTGAGGCGAAAGGGCGTTATATAATGCCTGGTGGAATAGACAGTCATTGCCATATTGACCAGCAGTCTAGTACTGGAGGCCGCAATTCGGAAAGTTTTGAAAGTGGGACCCGTTCTGCGGCTTGTGGAGGCACGACAACCATTATCTGTTTTGCCGCCCAAGAAAAAGGTGAATTGTTAATGCCGATTGTGAGGGATTATCACGAACGGGCGAAGCAATCCTGTATCGATTATACGTTCCATCTCATTATTAGTGACCCAATTGAGAGTGTTATCAACGATGAAGTCCCAACTTTAATTGATGAGGGACACCGATCACTCAAATTATTCATGACTTATCCACGCAATCGCGTAACTGATGCAGAGATATTAAAAATTCTCGAAGTGGCTAAAAGAAAGGGCGCACTTGTCTGCGTACATGCGGAAAACCATGATGCCATAATGTATATGACTGAAAAATTATTAGCCGCCGAAAGAAATAGTACAAAACATCATGCTTGGGCTAAGCCGCCGTTAGTAGAGCGGGAAGCGGTACACCGTGTCATTATGCTGGCAGAATTAATCGATGTACCCATTCAGATTTTTCATGTTAGTTGTGAGGAAGCGGCCGATGAAATTAGACGGGCACAGCGACGTGGTTTAAAGATTTTTTCCGAAACTTGCCCACAATACTTTGTTTTAACTGCAAGGGATCTTGATAGAGATCAACGGGAGGGCGCAAAATTTGTATGTTCCCCAGCGCCCCGTACTGAAGGTGATCAAGAAGCGGTGTGGGATCACGTTCGTATAGGAACGATCGGGAATGTTACCTCCGATCATGCTCCTTACAATATTGATGAGCTAGAAGGAAAATTCTGGGCTGGGGACAACGCACCATTTAGTCAGATAGCGAATGGTGTTCCTGGTCTTGAAACTCGCATGCCTATTACGTTTTCGGAAGGAGTATCGAAAGGGCGAATAGATATTCAAAAATTTGTCGCTCTTACTTCCACCAACGCTGCACGGTTATTCGGCCTTTATCCTAAGAAAGGCACCATATCAGTAGGGGCGGATGCAGATATTTGTATTTGGGACCCTAATCGGGAAGTCACGATAACACAGGAAATTCTTCATCACGAAACGGATTACACGCCTTATGAAGGACTAGAGGTTGTGGGATGGCCCGCGATAACAATTAGTAGGGGAAAAATTGTTTGGAACGAAGGTGATGTCTATTGTGAACCAGGTTGGGGTAAGTTTCTTCCCCGAGAGCCTTATGATTTTATAAAGCCAAGGGGAGTGCTGCCGACCCCTTTTGATCCAGTATCATTGGAAACGAATGAATAACACTTTTGAGATTATTTTGCTCCTATATGTGCCTAATTCAGTAAGGTGTTGATAAGGATAACATCTCGCTCGTCGATGTAAGGCATAAAATATTCAGATAAAGGGAAGGCCAAACTATGAGTCGAATTATCAATTTAGGCGCCGCTCAGATGGGACCAATAGCGCCAGACGAAAGCCGGGAGAGTTGTATTGCCCGTATGATTGAACTTATTCGTCAGGCTCAGTCGCGAGGATGCAATTTTGTTGTTTTCCCAGAATTATCATTGACGACTTTTTTCCCTCGATATTATGAAGAGGATATTAGCAGGATGGATCACTGGTTTGAGAAAGAGATGCCTAACAAAGTGACCCGACCACTCTTTGAAGCTGCTAAAGACGCTCAAATAGGATTTTATCTTGGTTACGCTGAATTAACCCCGGATGGCCATCGCTTTAATACGGCCATCCTCGTTGATGAATCAGGTCGTATACAGGGAAAATATCGGAAAGTGCATCTTCCTGGGCATTATGAATATGAACCACAACGGCCATTTCAACATTTAGAGAAACGTTATTTTGAGCCTGGAAACCTGGGTTTTGGTGTGTGGCGCCAGCATGGTGGTATAATTGGAATGGCAATTTGTAATGACCGGCGCTGGCCAGAGACCTATAGAGCTATGAGTATGCAAGGTGCTGAATTAATTGTCCTTGGATACAATACACCGGATCTGAATACTTCTGGTGATGAACAGAACCATCTGCGGATGTTTCATAATCATCTCACCATGCAAAGTAATGCTTACATGAATGCTTGCTGGGTGGTTGGAGTGGCAAAGGCTGGCCTCGAAGATGGTTGTATGCTAATTGGAGGTACATGCATTGTTCAACCATCTGGTGAAATAGCTGCCCAGTCAGTTTCGCTTGATGATGAGCTTGTTACCTTCGCAGCGGACTTAGATGTGTGCAATATGCCGAAACAAACGATATTTAATTTTGCTAGACACCGTAGAATCGAGCACTACGAAATAATAACAAGTCAGACTGGAGTTGAAATACCTCCTGATTTGTAAACTTTTTAATATGAGTTCCGTAAGCTGAACCATTTTGATAGTTTCTCGCTGACATGAATAACTATCGCGTGAATAAAACTAGCCCAATTCTCTTGTCTTCGCTACAAAATGGCGTTTCTATGCTTCGTAAAATTTGTGCTAGAGATGCACTGTTTTTCCTTTAATCTGTGATGGCTTAACAGGTGGGAGCATTTACCAATCAAGCTAGGCACTGGCCTTACATCTTTGCCGTTTAGTGAGTGAATTGATGTTTCATTCATTGCTATTTTTTAAATTTGACTTACATTCCAACCAACGAATTCACTGTAATGCTCAGCGTTGAGTGGGTTATCTTTATTCGTCATCACTAGGTCTTCTGCTAGAAGCAAACATGGCACATGAAGATCCAAGCAAACAGCATTATACTCGCTGTGGCTTGGTAGATTACGATCTCTTATTTGATAGACTGTTGACCTTCAATCGATGGACCATGGGGGGATACAAGAATTAAAAGGATTGTAAATGAATCCGTTTTCTTGGCTCGCCGAGTTTTAAAACATTGAATAGCTTAAGCGTTAACACCCCAATTAAACTTCTACGCATAACATTAACTAATATAGGGAGTGTAGACTTTCTGCATTGGAAATGAACGATTTTTTAAAAATCCAATGCTAAATAGGAATCGAGCACATTTCGAATAGTATCTTCGTCAAGATCCTTAACGATGAATACCAGCCTTGACCGACGGTCGTCATTCGGCCAAGCATCAATTTTGGCGGGGGGGTGAAACATATGTTGAACGGCATGGACAACGACAGGTTGGTCATCAATTTCTACTACGTTAAGAAGACCTTTAATTCGTAAAATGTTGGCTCCATGAGTTTGAGATAGCATGTCCAGAGAGCCAGCTATTTTCCCCCATTTTAACGGTTGGTCGAAATATATGGCAAAACTTCGTATATGGTCGTCGTGTCGGGTGATGTCGTGTTTATGTTTACCATCGCGTCTATGGCTATCTTCGTGCGCATGGTCGTCGTGTCTGTGATACACGTGGCCTTCGGTGTCTCGATAAGCCTCCTCTTTTAACCACTTGGAAACATCAGTGGATTTTGTGAGGGGGTTGTAAAGACCAGCATTAAATAGGGCATCCGGATCGGCCTGTCCGTGCGAAACTTCAATAATAGGAGCTGCAGGATTAAGCGTCCCTAGCCGTTGTTTCACATTATCTACAGTTTCAACATCCGTGACATCAATTTTACTCAATACTATCCTATCGGCTACTGCTGCCTGTTTGACTGATTCAAATTGTTTATCAAATTGCTCCATGGCATGATGTGCATCAACAACGGTAATAACACCATCGAGGCGATAGCGAGTAACTAAAAAAGGATCGGCCATCATGGTGTGCAGGATAGGCGCGGGATCTGCTAGACCAGTGGTCTCTACGACCAATCGTTGGAACTTCGGAATTTTTCCGTCACTGCGTTCAGCGAATAATCGCTGCATGGTCTCTACTAGATCTCCTCGGACCGTACAACATAGACATCCGCTATTTAAAAGAACCGTATCTTCATTTGATTCAACCACCAAAGCGTCATCAATCCCAATCTCTCCAAATTCGTTGATAATTACTGCAACCTTGTCCATAGCCTTATGGCGGATGAGGTTAGACAGCAGTGTCGTTTTTCCGCTTCCAAGAAAGCCGGTTAGGATTGAGACGGGAAGCCGATTTTGCGTAGTGTTGGGCGCCGCAGTCATAACAAACTCTCCATAAATCATGATAGTTATCATTAAAGAAATTCAAGGGGTAAGCCAAGACCCATTATTATAAAACGTTTTTGAGTAACGGGATTAGCGTTTTTAGTTTAGAAAACGGAAATCCTTCAGGGCTCTTTCTCGAGCAAACTTATGGTCAATTATAGGATAAGAATAGTTTTGTCCTAGCCCGATCTTGGCAAAGTCTAGAATATCTCCTAATGCTGACCACGATTCGTGAAGAATTGGTTGTGCAGATGTTTTGCTCCGTGAGCCAGCGTTTTAGATAGCCACACGGAGTATTTGCTCCTGTCTTTCAGGAATCTGAATAAACTTCCTCAAATATATAAATCGCAATAATCGGCTGCTGTGTGTTATGGGCAGGGTGTAAGGCTGGTTTATCGGAAAGACGTAAATGGCGCCTGAACCAAAAAATAATAGGGAGATTGTCCATAAATTATATACGAAAATAGTAGTTTGTTAGGTCAAAACTTTTTAAACCGTGATTGAACAAGTGAGGAATTAGAAAATTTATGCACTTTGCTAGGCCCCAGAAATAAAACATCAAATTGGTTACCGAATAATCCTCGGATGTCCATATGGCTGACGTCAAGTCCGCCTGTAAAAGCCCCGAAGGCGGGTAAAATTAATCGGCGACTGTCGGTAATGAAACAACGGCCCACGACCCTGCGTCTTCTAAGTTGTATTTGTGCTCTTGGATGAAAGTGTCCACTGATCTCTCCGTTTTGACTTTCCACTGCCGCTTGATGGCGGAATGTTAACGGACCGCAGATAAAACATGGCATTGAAATCCCACCCCCAATTGATCCGATTTTGGAGTCGTGATTCCCAGTAATCCAAATCCATTTATATTTTTTGGTTAAAGTGCAAATGCGTAAAACATGTTCTCTAACGATACGTTCGCTGGCTCGATTGTCGTGGAAGCTATCGCCTAAACTTATTACTAACTCAGGTCGATAAATTTGAAGAAGTATCTCTAACCGATCAAGGGTTTCCACGGTGTCATATGGCGGTAAAGGTGTTCCCTTTTCCGCAAAAAATGAAGCTTTTTCTAGGTGCAAATCAGAAACGACTAGCACCCTGCGGTCGCGCCAGAATATTGCGCCAGACGCATCAGCTTCTAAAGAAACTTTATTAACCAAAAATTTAAACATGAATTAAATATTAAGTATAATTTGGATTTCATTTATATCAGCATAATTATTATTTTAGCTAATTTTCTATGAAAGTGGAGCTAAAGGAATACTTTGAACGTGTAATACTTGGCTATATTAAAATTAAAAATTAAATCACTAAATGTGATTCAACGGGGTCATCCATAGCTTCAATAATTAACTCTTCTTCGGATTCTGTTAACAAAGTTTCAAGAGCATTGCCATACACGTTTTCTTTTCCTATTTCTAATAGAATTGGCACAGCTAAAGGGGATACCTTATCCAGTCGGCGTATGTTAGTACGCCCCTTTATTCGAACTAAAAATTCACTTAGCCTATGAATGTCTGTTAATCCCCGTGCAGCGTCAGCGCGCGTGGCGCGCAGTAATATATGATTTGGCTCGTGTTTTTTTAAAACATCATAAATTAGGTCTGAACTGAAGGTTACTTGGCGGCCCGTTTTTGTCTTTCCAGGATGTCGGCGATCTATCAATCCAGCAATGATTGAAACATTTCTGAAAGTGCGCTTAAGCAGGGTAGATTCCGCCATCCAGGCTTCTAGATCATCCCCAAGCATGTCCGGATCGAATAAATTATCGATATTATAAGGGGATTGCAGACTCCAAACAGCAACTACGTAATCGGTCGCTACGAAACCTAGAGGATCTAAACCCAACCTCTCCATTCGTTTTGTTAACAACATTCCCAAAGTTTGATGCGCATTCCTACCCTCTAGGCAGTACGCCACCATATAAAATCGACCTGACCTAGGAAAAATTTCGATTAGAAGTTGTTTTCTATTTGGAAGAGCAGACTTCCATTGCTGAATCTGTAACCACTCTTGAACCTGCGGTGGTAAATTAATCCAATATTGTTCATTTTCTAGAATGTATCTCACTCCTTCGGCGAGGTGCGTGCTGAGTGGAAAGCGTCCACCAATGTAGGCTGGGACTTTAGGATCATTACCGTGGCCTATAGAGACCTCTACGAACGTTTCCCATAACTTATCGAATTGAAGTAATAAACCGGAAAAGATGAATGTATCCCCAGGTCTCAATCCTTGGACGAAATATTCCTCCACTTCACCTAAAATTCTCTTCTTGTTGATCCTCACTTTAAGGGTAACGGCTTCAACGATCGTTCCTATGTTCAGGCGATAGCTACGTCTGATTGAATTATTTGTTACAAATAAACTGCCATCGTCCAACGGTGTTAACCTTTTGTAATGTTCGTATGCACGTAAGGCATAACCACCATCTTGAACGTATTGTAATACTGAATCAAAGTCATCTCGTGAAAGATTTCGGTAGGGTGCTGCGCAGGATATTTCCTTGTATAGATCATTAGGCTTAAAGGGTTCGGAGCAAGCCATCCCTAGAATATGCTGGGCTAAAACTTCCAATCCTCCAACAGTCGGACGATCTCCATCAAGATTTAAGTTATCCAAAGCGTTTATGGCAGCTTGACATTCCAAAACTTCGAATCGATTGGTTGGTATTAAGATAGCTTTGCTCGGTGAGTCCAGACGATGATTTGCCCTACCTATGCGTTGTAGTAGTCGGGAAACCCCCTTTGGGGCGCCCACCTGTATGACTAAGTCGATGCCACTCCAATCCACTCCTAAGTCAAGTGAAGAAGTAGCCACTACAGCCTTTAGCCCCCCCTTAGACATGGCAGTTTCTATTTTACGGCGCTGTTCAACGGCTAGGGAACCATGATGAAGTGCAATCGGCAAATTGTCATCGTTTAATCTCCATAAGCTTTGAAATAACAATTCTGATTGAGCGCGAGTATTGACGAATACTAGTGTTGCTTGATGTTTTTTTATCTCCTGATAAATCTCTTTGGTAGCGTAAAGACCCATATATCCCGACCAGGGCAATCGGCCATTCCCTATCAGGATTTTTACTGCCGGTTTAGTTTGTTGAAGCCCCATTACGGTTACTACATTTCTATCTTTACTTCGACCGTAGGATGAAAGGAAGGATTTCATATCGTCGGGGAATGCGACCGTGGCGGACAATCCAATTCGAAGAAGATCGGGGGTGATTCGGTTGAGACGGGTTAAACCGAGTGAGAGTAATTCTCCGCGTTTGTTGGGGACAAGGGCGTGCATCTCATCGATTACAACATATTTTAAACAACGAAATATTTCACGGCATTTAGAATAGGACAATAAAAGAGCAAAACTTTCGGGTGTTGTGAGAAGAATATTGGGCGGGGATTTATGCTGCCGTTGTCGCTTGGATTGGGGAGTATCTCCAGTACGTGTTTCAGCCGTTATATCTAAATTCATTTCTTTTATAGGTAACAATAGATTTCGGTGGACATCATTAGTCAAAGCTTTAAGGGGTGAGATATAAAGAGTGTGCAGACCAACGGTTGGGTTATTGGCGAGATCCATGAGACTAGGCATGAATCCAGCCAGAGTTTTACCTCCGCCCGTCGGTGCAATAAGTAAAGCGGATTTCTTTTCCCTGGCAACATTGAGTATATTGAGTTGGTGTCTGTAGGGCGCCCACCCTTTCATCTCAAACCATCTGCAAAACCAATTAGGGAGATAGTCGTGAGACAACGAAGTTTCCAATCTTATGTGTTTCGCGAGTTCTGTGATATTGCTTTGGTTAGATCTCTGGGTACCAAGACGGTCTTCGTTTCTCTGCAAAGCTGGTGAGGCCCTCCAACGCTTCATCCGTTTGGCGTTTGGCTGCATGGGAAGCTACTAGCTCCTCAAAATAGTCATTTTCCAACAGTAGACCGGCATCCTTTAGAATTGCTTTTTTGGTTTCTGCAGCAGCCCCGGGGGCTGCAAGCAGTAAATTCTCAATTATGGGAGCAACTGCCATATCCAACGATCCTGACGGGCATATTTCGTGCACTAGTCCCAACTCTTTTGCGATGTAAGCGTTAAATCTTTCACAGGTAAGTGCATATCGTCTAGTGTTTCGAGGCCCCATGCTGGTGTTTAATTGGGGGATAATGATAGTGGCAATAACACCCCAGCGCGCTTCTGTGATTGAAAATAGGGAATCCTCGCTTGCAATGACAATATCACATGCTGCCGCGATTCCTGTGCCACCACCAAAACACCCACCGTGAATTAATGCGATAGTTGGTTTAAGGGTTTCAGTTAAACCGCGTATGGCTTTAGCTGTCCGTAATGAGACGGCGACATTTTCTTCTGGGGAAAGCCGGCCAATTTCTATCAACCATTTTAAATCGGCTCCCGCTTGGAAATGGGGACCATTACCACGAATGACTATTACGCGGACGTTTTTGTCCTGTCCAAATTTTTCTACTGCATCTATCATTGATTGAATGACTTCGCCGTTATATGCATTATTTACTTTTGGGCGGTTAATGGTGATTGTTGCCACTCCACGGCGATCAAGATTTAAGAGTACAACGGGTTCGGGCATGGTATATTCCAATCATTGAAAAAGGTTTGATTGAAAAATAAGTGAGTACATCGTTTAGGGCAATATTAACTAAAAAACAAAATGCTAATTTCTATTTCGAGTAGGCAGTTAAATATTTTGTTTGTTAAATCATTGTTTGGTCTGGTTTCCATGAAGATTCGTGGATAAGGTTTGATATCATGGGTGAAATTGCATCGATTCATAATACTTCTTCTAAGGCTTCCACAGCTGCCCGAATAAGAAGAGTGCTTGATACTGAAGCTGAAGCTATTAGCGCGGTCGTTGTCGATGATTCATATGCTAAAGCGGTTGATCTGTTAAAAGAATGTTCTGGGAAAATTATCGCTACTGGCATGGGTAAAGCGGGATTTGTAGGCCGAAAATTTGCAGCGATACTTAGTTCTACGGCAACGCCTGCTGTATTCATCCACCCGGCAGAGGCGGCTCATGGAGACCTAGGAATGCTTGCTAATGGAGATTGTATTGTCGCATTTTCGACCAGTGGTAAAACTCGCGAAGTCTTGGAATTTATTCAATTGAGTCGACAAATGAATGTTGGCTCCGTCATTGGTATAACATCCCATAGGGATTCCGGTCTTCGGGATCTTTCGGACGTGATCGTCGATATGGGAGTTATTGCCGAACCTTGTCCGTTAGGACTCACTCCAACCGCAAGTATGGCAGTAATGTCAGCGGTAGGAGATGCTCTGGCGTTAGTTTTAATGGAGGATAAAGGAATTACTCGTGAGGAATATGGGTTACGCCATCACGGCGGTTATCTTGGCAATCGCGCAAGAACGGATAATCTAGGCGATTGATAATCGAATTTTGAAAACTCCCAATTCCAAGCACCTGTTAGATTAAATTATTCGGAACTTTATGATTCTTAAACAATTGGCTGTAGAAGTAAAGAGATGCGATATTGTCCTGTGTATCAGAAATTAAGAACCCCCAGTGATCCAATTTATTTTATAGCCGGAGGCCAATAATGAAGGTAATTCCAAATTCGGTTCACGCCCGTGATATCGCGAGCATCATACATCCGCAGACTAACCTTTCCCTGCACGAGAAAATCGGGCCAATGGTCGTTACCCATGGTAAAGGTTCAAGAATTTACGATGACAATGGGAAGGACTATATTGAAAGCGTGGCGGGTTTATGGTGCGCTTCTCTGGGATTTGGAATGGAGCGTCTTGCAAAAGTCGCTTATAATCAAATGTGTTCGCTTGGTTATTATCATTCGTTTCGTCATCGCTCGACCGAACCAAGCGTCGATTTAGCTGAAAAATTACTCGCTATCGCACCAGTTCCGATGTCTAAAATATTGTTTCAGTGTTCTGGTTCAGAAGCTAATGACACGGCAATCAAATTGATTTGGTATTATCATAACGCGATTGGAAAACCAGAAAAGAGGAAAATTATTGCTCGGCAAATGGGTTACCATGGAAGTACCGCGGCAGCCGTGAGCCTGTCGGGAAAGCCAGATATGCATGCAGATTTTGGCTTGCCTTTTACCCCGTTTCTTCACACGGAATTTCCTCATTATTATCGACGTCATGAAGAGGACGAAAGTGAAGAGGCTTTTTCAACTCGCATGGCATTATCGCTTGAAACGCTGATTTTGGAAGAAGGTCCCGATACGGTGGCCGCATTCTTTGCGGAACCGGTTATGGGTGCTGGTGGAGCAGTACTTCCACCAGCAACATACTTTCAAAAAATACAGGAAGTTCTTCAAAAATATGATATTCTGTTTGTAGCCGATGAGGTTATTTGTGGCTTTGGTAGAACCGGAGAGATGTGGGGTTCACAGACTTTTGGATTGAAGCCTGATATGATCAGCTCTGCTAAAGCGTTGTCTGCGGCCATGCAGCCAATATCTGCATTAATGATCAATGATAAGATCTATCAGGCAATGATTAAACAGAGTGATAAACTTGGATCTTTTGCTCACGGGTTTACGTACGCCGGGCATCCAGTTGCTTGTGCTGTCGCGTTGGAAGTTATAAAAATTTATGAAGAGATGGATATCGTAAATCAGGTTAAATCGATCTCCCCCGCGTTTATGTCTGCGTTGGAACAACACATTGATCACCCATTGATTGGCGACATTCGGGGTTGTGGACTCATTTGTGGCATCGAATTAATGCGAGATGGCATGGCTAGAGTTCCTTTCGAATCAGAGTTGAATGTGGCGGGAAGATTTCAGGAAAATGCCCTTAAAAATGGTTTAATTCCCCGCGCAGTTGGAGACAGGTTGGTTTTTGCTCCTCCATTGATAATTACAGAAGGCGAACTCGAGGAGATGTCTGACCGATTGGGTCGGTCATTAGATGATACCTGGGCGGAAATCCGATAAAACTAGCTTACTTCGTCTAAACAAGCTTTAAGCAATTTATTAAATTGCTCGGGCGCTTCGACATTTGAAAAATGGCGTTGTCCTTCAATTACGAACATAACAGCGTTTTCTATATTGTCTCGAATTTCCTCGGAACGCGCTACTGGCGTAACGGGGTCGTCGCTAGCTGCTATTATCCGAGTTGGTATTTTGATTTGAGTTAAAAGATCTTTGTAATTAAGATCTGCTACGGCGGAAGTACCCCCTAAATATCCGAATTTTGGAGTTCGGATAAAAATTTGCCTTACAGTATTGTAATCTATACCGTTGGTATCTACAAAATTATCGGTGAACCATAGGTGTTTAGTCATATCCCAGACGGCTTCCATCCCCTTTTCCCTTAAAGTTTTTTGGCGTTCAGCTACCCATCCTCGGTACCAAGGATTAGATTGTGAAGTTGTGTTGCAAAGTATTAATGAGCGTAATCGTTCTGGATGATTAATGGCTATACCTTGACCAATCATTCCTCCGGTAGAGATACCCACCCAATGTACGCTTTCTAATTTCAAGGCATCCATGGTTTTGACGGCGTCCTCAACGAATTGGGTCAGTGTGTAAGGACCCGCGGGCGCGTCAGTGTGTCCGTGACCTCGCCAGTCATAGCGCAGAAGTCGGTAATGTTCTACTAACGGATCGATTTGCTGATCCCAAATCCGGTGACTAGTGCCCATGGCATGTGCCATCATCACAACCGGACCGTGGGTAACCCCATCCCATCGATAGGCGATTTCAATATCTCCGGTGTTTAATTTTTGGATTCCCATTTTTTAACAATTTTCGTTTTAAGATTATCTTAAAATATACCGCGCTTGCGCTTTATAGGTAAACTTATCCTTTAATAAATCAATCAAAACTAAAAGCTTCGCTTTAAACCCTTATTAATAAGATCAATAAAACGGGGTGAATTTTGAACTTAAAAATATATGCCTTTGGTATGGCAGTGGGGTGGAGAATGACAGCTCAAACGGTTGCGTTGAATAACCTTCCGGTTTGCTTACTTAGTCCTTTTAAATAGAACACGTGAATACGATTGTAAACAGAACGGAATATGGTATGAATGGGCCAACCGGTCGTGCGCAACAGAATTATATTTGTCTATCCTGTATTAATGGGTCTCTGGTTTATTAAAGATGCGGCTTTGAAACAGGGGTTTGGGATTGTTATGTAAATTTCGAAAATTTCTGGACCAGATTTAATCTGATTGCAACAGACCCTTTTATATCTATCAAATGTTTTGATTTCTTGGAAAATGCATGCAAACCAGATTTAAGTGCGGCTATTAATAGCTATTAAGCTTTCATAAAAGTTGGTTTAATCACTTACAAGTGGCGAAATACTTATGATAAAATTTTATGATTGTAAAACGGCTCCATCTCCTCGTCGCGTGAGAATGTTCATTGCGGAAAAAAAATTAAATGTTGAAACGATAGAAATAGATTTGAAGAGTGGAGAACAATTTGGGCCCGAATTCAAAGAGATAAATCCCAATTGTACCGTGCCAGTGCTAGTTACAGAGGACGGTTTGCGATTTACTAGCACAGCTGGGATAAGAAATTATATCGAAGCGATTAGCCCAAACCCGTGTCTAATGGGCCGTACGGCGGATGAACAGGGCACAATAGCTGATCTGCAGTGGAGAATTGAGATGGAGGGTCTAATGGCGGTTGCTGAAGCGCTGCGAAATTCGGCTCCCAGTATGAAAAACAGGGCCCTTACAGGATCATATAATTACGAGCAAATTCCAGCTCTTGCTGATAGAGGGAGAATTCGACTTAAACGTTTCTTAGAGGGGGTTGAAGAAATCATAGGGGAAAAGACGTTTGTTGCAGGGGATGCTTTTTCTGTAGCAGATATTGATCTTCTAGTGGTTTTGGATTTTGCTAAATGGGTCAAAATCATCTTGCCCGAGAATGCTGAAAATGCGCGGCGTTGGTACTCCAGGGTAAGTGATCGAGCAAGTGCGTTCCTATAAATGTTGAGTGCTAAATATTGTTTAAATTGGTTTTGATTGAATGACCTTATGAAAGTTGTTTTGTTGATTTCTAAATACAAAATTTGTAATGTTTTTTAAGCCCAAATTGGTTTTAATACGTTTTCAACCAATACTAACCCAACCAAGTCAACGCGGACCGTTTCTCCCGATCTGATCAATAGGTTGTCTATAGCACTGAAAATATCCTCCCAAGTCGAGTTTTCCAAAAGCTCGACTTGGTATGACATGTTTCCTATTTTATCCTTAATAACTGTAGCGCTTGCGTATTGGGTTGGCCTATCGTCGAGCAATTCACCATTCATAAATGGTAAGATCAGTTCATCTACTTTCAGTCGTTGGAAAGGCTTCTCCATTTCGGCTAGATCTGATCTTTTGTTGTGTTTTCTAACCATGGTCTTTATTTTCAACAGACGTACCCAACAAATCAATTAGCTAACTTCCAGTTATTTTGTGCTACTAAGACATAGGTTCTGTTAGGTTGCAAAGTCACAAAAAACATTATGATAGGTTATTTAAAATTTTGATCAATTAACATCGGTAAGGTAAACTAAATCAATGGTCCCGTAGCTCAGTTGGATAGAGCATCAGATTCCTAATTTGTTATTGGGTCTTCGGTGAGGAAACTGCTGAATGAAAACGCATCAAATTCGGGGAAACCTTTAAAATGGCAATCCCGAGCCAAGCCTAGAATTCTGGGAAGGTGTAGAGACTTGACGGTGCGCATCTAAGCCAACTTCGTGTTGGTATGATGAAGAGAAAGTCCAGACTACAAACACCCTAGTTGGGTGGCAGCGAAAGCTGTGGTGGGATGAATCTGAGGGTCACAGGTTCGAATCCTGTCGGGATCGCCATTTTTCTTGGAGCTCGCAACATGAGTAAAATCGTAGAAGTGGAAACAATTCGTGTTGCACTTCCTTTTGATACGGGTGGATCAAGACAAGGTATGCGCCCAGGATTGGGTGATTGGTTAAAAATGGAATCGGTCATGATCAAAATCGTGACATCGGATGGGCTTTCTGGGTGGGGTGAAGCTTTTGGGCATGTTATGGCTACGGGTACAGAAAGCGTTATTAATTCTATTGCTATTCCTCTACTACTAGGAAAGGACTCTAAATCAATTTCAAAGTTAATCGCGGAACTAGAGCGACCTTTGCATGGTTTGGGTCGTTCCGGTCCAATGATGTATGCGTTGTCAGCTATTGATATTGCACTTTGGGATTTAGCGGGAAAACGGGCGGGAATGCCGCTCTTTCGTTTGCTGGGTGGAGATGATGCCGAACTTACAAAATATGCCAGCCTTATGCGATATGGAGGCAACCTGGATGATGTTGCTGAAAACGTTTCTAGGGCTAGAGAATATGGGTTTACGACAATAAAATTACATGAGACGACTGTACCAGCATTCCGAGCTGCTCGATCAGCAGTAAATACAGAAGATAATATTTGTCTCGATGTAAACTGCCCTTGGACAGTGGCAGAGGCAAAAGCTATCGCACAAGAAATTCTGTACGATGACTTTCATTGGCTGGAAGAACCGATATGGCCACCGGAGGATTATGAAGCTATGTCGGAAGTAAGGGCTGAGGGGGTCCCCATTTCGGCGGGCGAAAACATGACAACGTTACACGATTTTAAATCGGCATTTGAGGCGGGTGCAATTGATAATGTTCAGCCTAGTGTTACCAAATGTGGCGGTGTCTCGGGAATGCGTCGTGTTTTTGCGCTCAGTCAAGCTTATGCTGTACGGGTTGTGCCCCATTGTTTTTATTGGGGCCCAGGTTACCATGCTACGGCGCATTTAGCAGCATCCCGCCCCGAGCCAACATTAGTAGAAACAGCGTTCATTAAATTTGCAGTTAAACCACATGCGTTGTTTGATTCCGCGTCACCTACACTTCAACTAGGTGACGCCCCTGGTTTAGGTTTTGAAGCAAATTGGGATAATTTGTCGGAGTATGTAATTTCTAGAAACGTTTTAGCAATATAGTGAAATTTGCGAAAATGATCGTTTGATACCAAGGAGGTGGCCAATGACTGTTCAACTTTGCGTCGGTACTTCTGGAATGTCCGTGTGGTTTAGTAGGGACTTGGGAGAAACTTGGGACCGGCCCTACACGGAATCTGGTCTTTATTTAGAAGCTCGGGTTTGGGCCCTTTCGACGCACGTGGCAAGACCGGGAGAAGTCATTGCTGGAACTGATTTTGGACTACACAGGTGGAATGACATTGACCAGCAATGGACCCACATTCCATCACCAATGGATGGAATGTGCATATGGTCTTTGGCAAGACCCTCAAACTCTCCTGCTACGATTGTTGCGGGCACACATCCCGCCGGTTTATTTAGATCAGATAATGATGGAAAAAGTTGGCGAAAGTTATCGGTTAAATTTGCAGAGTCTTGCATTTATATAGGTAAACCTCGCGTTACCGATGTGATGTTTGACCCAAGATCAGATGATATAATTTGGTGTGGCGTTGAAATAGATGGTGTCTACCGTTCCGAGGATGGTGGTGAAACATGGGAGCGTTTAGTAGAAGGATTAAACAGCTGGGATATCCATGGTTTAGCCGTCGGAATTAATGGTTCAGAGAGAATATTTGTTACAACGAATAAAGGCTTAAATATAAGCGAAAATGAAGGGAGGACTTGGAATCAACAATCCCTTCTTTCACCTTGGCAGTATACTAGAACGATCCGAGTTATGGCAGATAACAAAACATTGTACTTATCCAATGGAAACGGCCCGCCTGGATCAACTGGTAAACTTCTTCGCTCAACAGATAACGGCAAGACTTGGGAAGATGCCGTACTGCCAGGTAAACTCAACAGCACTCCATGGTGCATAGCGAGTCATCCCTCAGATCCTTCTTTGTTGTTTGTGGGCACTAATTTAGGGCAATTGTATCGTTCGCAGGATGGAGGTTACAGTTGGGTGCAACTAGAGCGTGAATTGGGTGAAATACGCTCCATTTCTTGGCAAACTCAATGAATGAAAAAAATATTGAAAAAGAGTCGATGACAAAATTCCCTTCGCCACCGAAGTTAGAGGATTACGGGCTGGTTGACGCTGATTTGAAAAGGTGGACAATACGTGATTTTCTTCTATCAGAGGAATTATCATCTGTATTAATGGTCCTTGGAACTGTATTGGCGATTTGGGCTGTGGGATGGTGGGGTATTGCAGTTGCGCTTTTCGGTCTCGCTTTATTGTATGGGACACGTAGAATGATAGAAATTAACCTATTTAGTCAACTTGATAAGACAAGACAAATTTATAAACTTGCAGCGGAAAACCATGATTTAGCTAGAAATGAATACGAAGCTAACCTGGAAACTTTTAATAACGATACAGCAGAAGATTCAATGCGTTCTAAATAACGAATCTAAAACCTCCCAGTTAACGTTTTTCTGATTGCCATCTTGCTAATACGGTATGCGGATTTATTTTGATCAGTGGTTCGGGTTGCGTGTTTTTCTTCTTGGCGGCCAGTTCAATTACATAGCCATTTGGATCTCTAAAATAAATAGACTTAATAAAACCGTGATCGGTTATTCCCCGCGTCTCGATGCCTTGTTCTTGACCTTTTTTGAACATTGTTTCTAATTCTAAGAGATTAACTTCAAGGGCAATATGCAAGTCAAAATCGTGCTGCTCCTTAAAATCGAATGGCTGCTCTGGTGCTTCAAAAAAGGCTAGGAATGAACCATCGTCCATTTCGTAAAAAGAATGGAGAACAGTAATTTCCCTTCCTGTTTGACTTGCTTTAATCTCAAACGCCTCAGCGAGTTTAAGTCCTAAAAAATCTTCATAAAACACTCTGGTTTCTTCCGAGTCACGACATCGGTATGCATTATGGTGGAGCCCCTTTATCATCATCTAACCTTTCTTTTTTACTTATCAACTAGGGTTTACAACAATCCTAAGTATCTTAAAAAGGTGTTTATTAATACATATGTTCTATGTTGCTATTTAATAAAAGATCTGGAGTGAGCCATGACTGACGATGAACGTATTAAACATATAGCAAATCATTTATTTCTAGCCCATGCTGAACATCGGAAGTTTGAGAATTTGGATGGAGAGTTAAAGCTTGAATCGATTGACCAAGCTTATGCTGTTCAAAAAGAGTTAATTTGCCTTTGGAAAACCAACGGTAGAGGAACAATAGCAGGATATAAAATAGCATTAACGTCTAAGGCGATTCAAGATTTGGTCGGCGTTGACCAACCCTGTGTCGCGGGAATTTTTGATTCAACGATCCATAGTTCTCCGGCCGAGATTCAAATTGAAAGCTTTCTACGGTTAGGATTGGAATTTGAACTAGCTTTTAGAATTGGAATGGACGTTCCGAGTGACCAAAACTATGATGGCGTTTCAATTTGCAAATATATTGATTCGGTAATGCCGGCTTTTGAGCTAATAGAAGATCGCGGCGCAGATTATGGGAATTTAAATGCTAATAGTTTGATTGCAGATAATGCATGGTGTGGGGGGATCGTGTTAGGGTCGGCTTCAACCCTTTGGAAGGCAATGGACCTAGCAACCACTCCCGTTATATTGTCTTACAATGGTGAAATAGAGACGTCTAAAACTGGTGCAGCGATGGGTAGTCCGCTGAATTCGTTAGCATGGCTGGCTAGCCTGCTTTCCCATCAAGGTCGTTCTCTAAAAGCTGGGCAAATTGTGATGAGCGGGTCAACTCTTGCAACTAAATTTGCTAAATCGGGAGACCAAGCCATTTACACTATTGAGGGTTTGGGTTCGGTGGAGGTTTCCATAGTTTAAATTTTTAAAAACACCTATTTTTGGTTCGGGTTTGCGAGAAACTTCCTGATGAACTTTAACAAGCGCCACGCTCTTTCACTAATGCTGACCACAGCTATTTCAGCCTGTTCCAAGTTTTCTGATAGATTAGACCAGCCTTTATTTTCTGTAAGGGAAAAATGGAACCAATTTACCCCAGGGTCCCAGAGATTTGTCGATCATAGACCATGGGCGTTTTTATTGGAACGATACATTTCCCAAAGATCAGATGATGTGCATCTTGTTTCATATGGAGATTTTTCATCAACCGATAAGCAACGTTTAGATTGGTACATAGCTTCTTTAGCTAATACAGCCATCAATTTGCTGGATAGAAAAGAACAGTATGCGTATTGGTTGAATCTTTATAACGCATTAGTGGTTAGACTGATTGTTCGACATTATTTAATTTTGTCGATTCGGGATATACCGACTGGATTTAGCTGGGTTGGTCCGGGGCCATTTATCCAGAAATTAATTACAATTGATGGGCAAAGAATTAGTTTATTGGATATTAGAAATTTTATTCTTCGACCTACATTTAATGATCCTAGGTTACATTATGCACTATGTGATGGAGCTATAGGGTCACCAAACCTACAAAGTCGCGCTTTTACCGGAGATAGGGTTGATAGAATGCTTGACGGGGCGGCCCTGGATTATGTGAACCATCCACGTGGAGTACGATTTGAAGAAAATCAGCTAATTCTTTCCTCGTTATATGATTGGTACGCAAATGATTTCGGCGGGCTAAAACGAAAAACATTCTCGCACGTTAGCGCATACGGTACGCCGGATTTAGTGAAAAAATTACAGAGTGTTGAAACAATTAAATATCAATTCGACTGGTCTTTGAACGATGGTACGGGGGCTAGCCTTAAAAACTAATCATATAGTATAACTTCTTCATGTTAGGTTTTTGATGCTATAATTTTAGTTAGAAAAGGTGGCTAATATAGAGTTTATTGCAATAAGGAGGTGAAATTGAAGCAGATACTACTTCCTTTTGGGTCTGATACAGCGAAAGATGCCCCAATTGAACTGGCGGCAGCCTTGGCAAAAAGCCTCGGTGGGCAGATTACAGCAATGTTCTATCCACGACTGCCAGACCCGGTAATTGTGGACCCAATGAGCGGCGGTGTGGTTTCATATGATGGTTTAGACGATGAAATTGAATCGCAAAAGCTTAACGCGGGGAAATTGATTAGAGCGCGAGCCCAGTCGCTTGCCCCAGAGCTTCCTGAAGATCAAATTATTCTTAATATGTCGGGCCTGTCTAATTGGCGGCAGGTTGGTGAAATCTGCCGTGTGTATGATGTGTCGATTGTTGGTCGGTCTCGGGAAAACCCTCATTGGCAGACTTTATTTGAAATGGCATTATTCGAAGGCGGTAGACCTGTGATTGTAGTGCCACAGAATTGGTCCGGACATTTTGGGGAAACTATTGGAATTGCTTGGAATCGTAGCACTGAAACTGCTAGGGTGGTAGCATTAAGCATGCCTCTTATAGCTCAGGCTAAAAAAGTGTTTATCATTGAGATAGACGGTTGGGTGCATGCGGGACCAGATGGTGCCGCGCTTCAAAATTATTTGCTGGGAAATGGGGTTGATGCGCAGTTAAAAAAAAGTGCTTCGGGCGGTAACCCTGGAGATCGGGCATTAGAGGTTGCTGGAGCTCTGGGGATTGATTTTTTGGTAAAAGGAGCTTTCACTCAGAGCCGCTTAACTCAAATGATTTTTGGTGGGGCAACCAGGGCTATTTTAGACCGAGCCCAAATACCAGTGATTTTTGCACATTGACACTTATCTAAAGGTATTGCATCCACTTCAAATATCAAATTTATCGTGTCGAGGTCCACGACTTCACTCAATCTTTAATATAAGCATATAGTATAAGGTCAATTTCACATTCATAGGTGTTTTGGAGAAAACAATGGGCAGACTTTCAGGAAAAGTGGCTTTAATTACAGGCGGTGGTGGAGGAATTGGAAGAGCTACAGCTATACGTTTTGCGGAAGAGGGGGCGTGTGTAGTTGTTGGGGATATAGATAAAACGAGAGGTTTAGAATCAGCCAAACTTGCCAAGGAAGCGGCTGGAAATACCGGAGGGGACGCGATTTTCACAGAAATGGATGTAACAAACCACGAAAGTGTGAAATTGGCAGTTTCTGGAACAATTGATCGCTTTGGAAAACTAAATGTATTACACAATAATGCTGGTGGTTCTACCATGCAGGATGGACCTGTGACTGAAGCCCCAGACGAAGAATTTTGGCGCGTTATTAAGTTAGATCTTTTTGGTACTTTCGTTTGCTCCAAGCACGGGATCCCTGCCATTATAAATGCTGGAGGCGGGTCGGTAATTAATATGGCATCGAATGTTGCATTAATGGCTATGCCGGGTCGTGATTGTTATACTGCTGCGAAAGGTGGTATAGCGTCAATGACACGTTCAATGGCGGTGGAATACGCGCCGAATAAAATACGAGTGAACGCGATCGCCCCATCTGTAACTCTTTCGGATAGAGTAAAAAACTTTCTGAAGCAAGACCCTCAAATTCAAAAACTGTCTGAGCAGCATTTGTTGGGGTTTGGCCAACCAATTCATATTGCAAATATGGCAGTCTATTTGGCATCACAGGAATCAGAAATCACGACGGGTCAAATACTTTCCGTTGATAGCGGTGTAACTATTTATTAGTTATCAATAAAATGGGGGAGCAATGGAATTGAAGTTTAGGGTAATTAAGCCTGATCTTAGTTTTGCTGCTGAAGTATCTGGCGTGAATTTAAGAGAGCCAATAAAAGATAATGACTTTGAGAAGCTTCGGGAAGCTTTTTTCAATTTTGCGGTACTCGTTTTTCGTGATCAAGATATAAATGATGAGCAACAGATAGTTTTTTCGGAAAAGTTTGGTACTTTAGAAAAATCACTTGAATTTGATCAATTAGAAGGTGTAACTAGGCCTGAAATTTCGCGAATAGCCAATGTGGGGGAAGATAATAGAATTCGATCCCATGACCACGAGAAATCCCGTTATCATAGAGGTAACAACCTTTGGCATACAGACTCTTCGTTCAAACTAATCCCAGCCAATGCCTCAATATTATCTGGACGAGAAGTCCCTCCTAGCGGTGGCGAAACACAATTTGCAGACGCCAGGACGGCCTATGATAAATGGCCAGGGTCTTTTAATGGAATCAATAAGGAGGAATTGGAAGATTTAATTTCACAGCATTGGATTGTTTTTTCCCGAAAATTAATAGTGGGCGACATATTCACCGAAGAAGATAAAGAGCGACTAAAGCCCGTTAGGCAGGCACTAATAAGGACACATCCCGTTACAGGGAGAAAAATTTTTTATGTTGGGAGCCATTGTCAGCATATCGAAGGTTGGGATTATCCCAAGAGCCGGGCACTAATCAACGAATTAAACTCTTGGATAACAAAGCCTGAATTTGTTTATGAACATAAATGGCGACAAAAAGACGTGGTAATGTGGGATAATAGATCCGTTTTACATAGAGGGAAATCGTGGGCCGACGAAAAATTTAGAAGGGTAATGCATCGTACGACTATTGCAGGTGAAAGGTCTACTCTTGTATCAGCTAGAATAGCAGATTAAAGGACTGTCTCCGAGAAGCATTTTGATTTTGGTTAAAGTGACATGATTATTACGGGAGTGAAATGGAAACGGATTTAGATTTAGACCGTTTTCGGCGTCTTCTAGAAGTTCGTCTTTCGGAACTCGATTATTTGATAGCTTTGGCTAACGAGAGAGCTAAGCCTGTTGAACTCGATCAAACTCGTGTTGGTAGATTGTCCCGGATGGATGCGTTGCAGGATCAGGCCATGGCTAAAGAAACTGTGCGACGGCGCATAATAGAATACCGAAAAGTTGAGAATGCGCTGCGAAGAATTGAATCTGATGATTATGGCTATTGCATGAGTTGCGATGAACTAATCCCTATCAGACGTTTGGAATTTGATCCTGCATCAACTACATGTGTTGACTGTGCAACTGGTTGAATAAAACTGCAATTAAGGTTGCGTCTAGCGAGTTCTTAGAATTTTAATCTATTGTTATTGTAAATTTGGAGATCAAACGCAATACGTTAGAAGTTTTTCATGCAAAGATTTGGCGAATGTTATACCGGTCTTTTTTATAAGGGTTCTCGATTGATTCCGCCTCGCTCCGGGTAGTCGAGCTGCTTCCTGTCCAGTTATCTGGAAAACCAGATCTTTCATTTTACTCTCATACATGTCGCCAGAAAAGGCACGTGGAGATATTGCAATAAAAAATTGTCCTGTCCGGGGTGAACCACCTTCGTTTCCTCCGAAAGAGGTTGCGCGAGAGCTCAAGGTTGCGCCTGATAAAACTGCTGCCATTAATTCTACCATCAACGCAATACCTGCGCCTTTATAACCACCCGCAGGTACCATGCTACCTTTTAAAGCAGCTTCGGGATCTGTCGTCGGTTCCCCTTCAGCATCATATGCCCATCCTTCCGGAATTATTTCATTATTGGCCGCATGTAACATTATTTCGCTCCGAGCAATTACACTGGAAGATTGATCAATGACAAATATGGCTCCTCCTCTATTGTCGGGTGCCGCACAAGCCACCGGATTGGTCCCAAAAACAGGTTTATTCCCACCATATGGAGCAATAGAGGAAGGGGCATTAGTATATCCTAGGCCAATTAAACCCGATGAGGCTATCTTCTCCACATGGTATCCTAAAACACCACAATTATAGGAATTGGTAATGGACAATCCTGCTATTCCCTTTTTTAATGCAAGATTAAAAAATTTCTCGAAACCTTTATCAATCGCCGGATGTGCAAAACCATCGCAAGCATCAACTCTCAATGCTGCAGGAGCTACTTGCTCCAACGTAGCGCTAGCATAGCCATCAATTTTGCCGCAGCGGGCATGTTCACAATAAGTAGGTAACCTGGCTAAGCCATGGCTATGTATTCCATCGAGTTCGGCCGCAACGACCGAGTCAGCTACTGATAGTGCGTTCGCCTTACTTGTGTTACTGGCAATTAAAGCTGTTTCTGTTAGAGATTGAGCTTCGGCGATAGATAAAGTAACTTTGGCCGCAGAGTTTTGTGACATAATAACTTCCTATATGATGGATACTATTGATTGATTTTTTCTAATTCCTGTTCTTCAATTTCAAGATGTAAAACGTCATTAAACCTGTTAAATGCACCGGTAAGCGCTATGCGCCAAGTAAGCTCCACAATTTGAGGTTCAGTGAAGAATTTACGTAAACGGGCAAACATTGATTCACGGACGCGATTGAAATCATTTGTAACTTGTTTCGCGTATTCAATAACCAATTTGTCTTTCTCGCTGAATTCTGGATGATCTTCATAATCGAGGATATTTTGGACTCCTGCCGGTGTAATGCCTTCCACGATAAGAAATGGAGAATGGTGAGCAGAGCAGTACTCGCACCCATTTAGTTTAGACACGGTAACAACAGCGAGTTCCAAATATCTCCGAGGTAATATTCCTTCATGTCTTAAGGCCGTGAGCATGCCAAACACGTGCTTAAAAATGGGCGGACGGTGTGCCATGGCAGCCACAAGATTTCCGAACGGGCCGTAAGACGACATTTCATCAAACAAATGATGCAGGTCGTTAGGGATGTTTTCTTTTTTTGCGTATGATATTCTAGGCATTGCGCTTCCTAAACCTTTAAAAATTATTCTAAATTATTCTCTAGATCTGTTAGATCAATTGCAATCGTAGATTAGATGGCGGGATCGTTTCTTGAGAAATTGTTCGGAAAAATAACTATGGAGTTGAATATGGTCATAGAAAACGTGCTGGCCGACCATTACAGTATACCACTTCCGGTTGTGCTTTCAGATAGTACCCACGGTGATATGTCGAGCTTTGAGCTTATGACGGTGAAAATTACTGATTCTGACGGTCATGAAGGCCTGGGTTATACATACACACTTGGCGCGGGGGCGAAAGCGATACATTCTGTAATTACCTCTGATATAACTTCTATGCTCATCGGACGGTCCCCGGACCGCATTGAGGCAATATGGAAAGACATTTGGTGGAACCTCCATTTTGCGGGTCGTGGCGGATTGGTTATGCATGCTCTTTCCGCGGTCGATATAGCCCTTTGGGATCTAATGGGAAATAGCACGAACATGCCTTTATGGCGCCTATTGGGGGGTGCTAATCAACAAGTTAAGGCTTATGCGGGCGGTATTGATCTGATGTTCACCTTAGACCAGCTGTTGGCTCAAACTGACGATAATTTATCTAAGGGTTTTCGAGCTATCAAAATGAAAGTGGGTCGCGATGATATTTATGAAGACGTAGACCGCGTGAAAGCACTTCGTGATCATCTTGGCTCTAATTTTCCTCTCATGGTCGATGCGAACATGAGATGGACGGTAGATGAGGCCATCCGTGGTGCTCGTGCTTTACGGGGATTTGATCTAATCTGGTTGGAAGAACCGACGATTCCCGAGGATTTTGCGGGCCATGCCCGTATACTTTCAGAGGGCGGCATTCCAATTTCGGCAGGGGAAAACCTTCATACATTGTACGACTTTCAACACATGTTCGCGGCGAATGGCGTTAGTTATATAGAACCGGATGTAGCGAATTGCGGAGGGATTACCACTTGGATGAAAGTAGCACGTTTAGCCGAAGCACGAAATTTACCGGTTACTTCTCATGGGGTTCACGATATCCATGTTCATCTTCTTGGGGCTATTCCAAATGCTTCATATCTAGAGGTCCATGGCTTTGGATTAGAACGGTTTATTGAACACCCGCTTGAAGTAGTGGATGGCTTTGCCACGGCGAGTGATCGTCCCGGGCACGGGATAAATTTAGATTGGAGTGGATTGGAGTCACATCGAGTTTAAGGTTTGGCCTCCTAGGAATGGTATAAAAATTTAACTTAAACGGAGAAATCAATTTCGAGTCATTTAATTGCTCTCGGGTATCTTGAATAAAGTGATAATTTTGTTTAGTCAAAATTGTTGACTGGATATAAGGCTTTTTTTCCAGTCAACACTCGAACAATGTCTTGGCCAGCGATTGTTGCGATGGTTTGAAGACATTCTTGAGTGGATCCAGCCATATGAGGCGTGATTATAAGGTTAGGGGCGCTAAAAATCGGGCTGTTTGGATTGGGGGGTTCTCGATCAAGGACATCTAGGGCTGCTCCTCCCAGATGGCCATTTTTTAGAGCCCGAGTTAAAGCGTGTTCGTCCACCAGACTCCCGCGGGCGCAATTTATAAGTAGTGAGCCTGTCTTCATTAATGTAAGAGTTCGCTCGTTGATGATATTTTTGGTTTCGGGTATAGAGGGAGCATGAATCGAGATGATATCAGATGTCAGTAATAACCGATTTAAATTTACTGATTCGGATCCAGTTCGGGTTATATCTGTCTTAGAGATTATTGGATCATAAACCAGGACATGCATGCCAAAGTTTTTACAAATTTTAGCGACCCGACGGCCTACTTGGCCAAAACCCAAGAGACCAAGTGTTCGATTACGCAGTTCACCGCCCAGATGTCGTGCTTCATCCCAAGCTTGATGCGTTGTAACTTTTTGCGATGCTTCAGGTATTTTTCGTATTAAGCAAAGCATTAGCCCTATCGTCAGTTCTGAAACGGCATCGGCGTTTGCACCTGGCGTATTGGTAACGACAATTTGACGCTCCGTACAAGCACTTACGTCTACTGGGTCCACTCCTGCACCGTGAACAGCTACTACTTTAAGATTTGGCATATGAGCTAAAAGAGATCGCGTGATAAAACCGGATCTTAGTAAAATTCCCTTGGCCCCGGCGAGTTGTTGCCCCCAATAAAACTCTTCTGTTTGAGATAAAGTTTTATAAGGTAGTGCTATTGTTCTTACTGCGGCCACGCCTTCCGACGCGGCCAAAACGGGTTCCGCAATAATAGGTAATTGTTCGGTTGCGGTTAGAGCTATCCAGTGTGGTAATTCTGCCTGCATTTCTAGTACATCCAGTCGGCGATTTAATTCAAGCTAATTTGATGGTTATCCAACTAAATTGATCAGGTTTTAAATCGGATAACAGTTCCAATATGTATACAAGGTTTGATAAAATAGGACAGAGTGATTTACAATTAAATTAGAAATGACGAGTGTATTCGGAACTTGGTAAATGCCTGATCTATCTATTCCACTGAATGCGTTATTGATATTTTTAACAGACGTCCTTATTGCGGGGGGTTTTTCTAGCAAAAATGCTCAAATTATTGCCGAGCATCTGATTGATGCTGAAATGAAAGGAGTGGTTAGCCACGGTGTTAACCGATTGGGATTATATATAAATGAAGTTGATCGTGGCGTAATTGATCCAACAGCTGAACCGACTATTTCGACAGTTAGGGAAAGTCTATTAAGTGTGAACGGTCAACGCGGAATTGGGATAGTAGCCATGTCCGCTGCGACTGATGCCGCGATAGACGTGGCTAGTAATAATGGAATTGCTGCAGTGGGTGTCATAAATTGTGGTCATACGGGACGAATGGGAGCCTATGGGGAACAAGCGGCTAATGCTGGTTTTTTTTCTCTAAGTTTGGGCGGTGGAGGTAGACGTTTATGGGGTAATGTCGTGCCCCATGGTGGTAAAGACCCGGTAATGAGCACTAACCCATATACGCTGGCGCTACCGGGTCTGGTGGATGACCCAGTAGTCTGTGATTTTGCAATATCAACTTGGCCGGCTGGGAAAGTAGCTGTGGCTCGAGCTAATGGTGATACGCTCCCTCCAGATGTGATAATTAACAAATATGGTAAACCTTCAAGCAACCCTGAAGACTTCTACGATGGAGGCGCCCTATTGCCCGCAGCAGGTCCAAAAGGGAGTGGAATGGGTATTATCGCGGAACTTATGGGTGATGCGATGTTGGGGCAATCATTAGAATACAATTGGCTTATGATTTTGATTCGTGTTGATGCATTCCGAACTTTATCAGAATACCAAAAGGCGTCAGAAGTTTTTATTGCTGAAGTTCGTGATTCGACGCCCTTAGATGGTGTGGAAAAGGTCATTATGCCTGGGCAAAAAGAGACAGAATTAGGTCAAAAAGGGTTGATAAGAGGGGTTGAAATCAGTGAGGGTGTTTGGAATGGGATTAAAGAAGCAGCAAATTCAGTAGGAATTAACACGTCAAGCTATTTTGAGGTAAGTCATTAATGGTAAGTTGGTTAATTTTAAATTTAACTCCTTTACCGTATCCGGGGGGAGGTAGTTAATGAATAACATTAAATCTGGTCTTGCATATCGTTCGGAGCTGAAGGATCCTGCAGCGTGGCGACCTGCTGACCTCCAATCCAGCGGAAGCTGGGAATTAGAACTAACTACGGCTAATATTGACGATTTATACAGAGCTCTGGAACAAATTTTAAAAGCCGAGCTGCCATTAGAAAAAATCAACAAGGATAATTTTTCCCTTCCCAACTCAGAAAAAGTGATCCAGCGGATAAAAGAAGAATTAAAAATTGGAAAAGGTTTCGCGCTCTTACATGGCTTTCCCGTTATTGGTCAGGAACCTGACCATATTTCTAAAATGTATTGGGGTTTTTGCTCGCATCTAGGAGTAGGTGTGACTCAAAACAGCGACGCTGGCTTGATACACTATGTTACCGAAGGTCGGTTGCGGCCCAATCAAGGTACTAGAGGCGTTGGTAATCCAGGAAAGGTATCGCTTCATGTTGACCTTGCTGATTGTGTAACATTGCTTTGTGTGCGCCAGGCTGAAGACTCTCCCAAGAGCGCGCTTTCTAGTTCTTTGACGATTCATAATACGTTGCTGAAGCGAAATTCGAGCGTGTTAGAACGATTGTATGACGGATATTTTTGGGATAGGCAAAATGAACATGGAACAAAAGAGTCCCCTACGACGGAATACCGTGTTCCCACGTTCAGTCAAAAAGGTGGCGTTGTTTCATGCAGATATAATCGAAATTGGATTACAAAAGCCTTCGAACGTAAAGCTGAAAATATATCACCGGAAGACTGCGCTCTTTTTGATCTTTTCGACGAAATTGCTCAAGAAAATCGGTTTGAATTTGAATTCGCTCCTGGTGATGTCCAATTCGCTAATAATTATGTCACTCTACATGGCCGTTCATCTCATGTACCAGCGCGGTCTGAAGAGAGTACGCGGTTGCTAATGCGAATTTGGTTTAATATCGATAATATTAGAGTGTTTTCTGATGAGGCCATTGTGCGACATGGGATTCTGCGGCACGGTAAACTAGGATGGACGGCCGAAGATTTAGTAAATGGAATTGAAGGTCTTGCTCATGCGCGCCGGAGGAAAGATTCCGCTCCGGGTTTTGATTATTAAAAAACAACTAAACTTTTTTTTCGAAATTCGTTAGGAATGCTTCAGCTGTTCCGATCATGGAATCTCTGCCAACAAGCGCTTGTAATTCTTCTTCACGAAAACCTTCTGATCCTAGCGGACGTCTTGGAATGACAAGATAACGGCAGTCAGCGGTAGAATCCACGACTCGGATCTCGGTAGACTCTGGAAGAACAGTACCAAATTCTTTTAAGACGGCTCTTGGTTCACGTACAGCTCGAGCTCGATATTCCCGTGACTTGTACCAAAGTGGGGGAATACCCAATATTGCTCTTGGGTAACACGAGCATAGCGTGCATACTACCAGATGATGCAGTTTCTCTGTGTTTTGGAGTGCTACTAATTGTAAGGCTTCAATTTTGAAGCCTAATTCTGCAGCGGCTGCATTTCCGTCACTTAAAAGACGGTGGCGAAATTGTTCATCTGTCCACGCTTTTGCAACCATCTTTGCACCGTTTGCGGGTGTTGTTTGTTCCCATGCTTGAATAGTATCTTGAATTTCTTTAGCAGAAAGAATATTTTTTTCTATTAGCAATTCACGTAAAGCTATTTCCAGGAATTCCCAGTCTTGTTCTGGTTCTCTCATGTCTGATTGAAAAGAATTTCGATCGTGATTGTGCCCTTCAATGTTTTTGGATTTCATGCTGGGTCCAACCACGTTTCATAAATATCTGCCGTAATCGTATCACGGCTGCCATACTTACCTTTGCCTTGCCAGGCCTCATCCATAGTGAATAACACTTGGTAAAGATGAATTTTGGGTAGCCCGGAAAGTCCATAAGCAAGTCTTTCAGGATTGGCAAACGCTCCGAAGTGTTTAAAAATAACGCCTATCTTACCGCGCAAAAATAGTGGAGTCCGAATATGCCCTGGTGGAGTGCCGTTGGCCACGCGTACTTTTGAGCCTATTACATATACGTTTGTCACTTTTGTCTCTTTGAATAACGTAATTTTATCTCCCCAAGTCTTTCTTCAATTTGAACGTCCGTCAATATTCTTTTTTCTACCAGTAAAGCACGCATTGCTAGAACCCATCGCTCATAATAATGAGATTCTTTATAGGTTTTGGGTGTTAAACTTTCGATTGCGCGGCGATTTTCATCAGTTAACCAAAAAGAGCGGGGATTAGATCGGAGTAACATCATCATTGCATCGATACGACGTTCAGTCATTGTGGGTTGATGTTCGCAGGTATTTATAGGACCTGCAGAACGGCCACCTAAGTCACTTATTAAACGTTCACTCATAATATGTTCTATCCCGCAATCTAGCTATGAAAATGCTAATTTAGTTTTGCTTATATATTAGTTTGAGACGTTGGTTGATATATACTGCTGAAATAGGTTTTTGGAAAGAAATCTATTAATAGCTAAAATAATATTAGAAATGGTTGGAAGATAAATTTTTTCCAGATGGACAACGAAAATTGGGAAATAATAATGTTTAGGTCCATTTTATCGGGCCGATCGGTAGGGACGTGAATGACTGTTCAATCTCGAACAGAGACCGAACCTGTCGGGTTGCGTCATTGGTTGATATTAGCAACCGTGCAAATCACAACGTTAACGTTTGGAATGACGATAACTGCAGCAAATGTAGTTTTGCCTCAGCTCAAAGGTGCTATGGCTGCCACTCCGGACCAAATTGCTTGGGTTGTAACTTTTAATCTTGTCGCTACCGCTGTTGCCACACCGTTAACAGGTTGGCTGGCTGGAACATTTGGGTGGAGAAAGTTACTAATCTTTAGTTTGGTAAGTTTTACTATTTTTTCGGGACTTTGTGGCTTCGCCACCTCTCTTGAGGCATTGGTCCTATTTCGAGTTGGACAAGGAGCGTGTGGTGCGCCGCTTATGCCTTTAGGGCAGGGTATGATTTTGGCGACTTTCCCGCGACGATTGCATGCTATGGCAATGATGATATGGGGAGTGGGGGGTGTTTTAGGACCTGTTTTAGGACCTATTATGGGAGGCTTAGTAGCTGAGACGCTTGATTGGCGCTGGGTCTTTTTTATGATCGTGCCCTTGGGCGTGATGTGTATTGGTGTCGCGGCAGTTTCGGTGGGGGATGAAGAAAAAGGCACGGCAAAGAAGTTTGACTTCACAGGATTTATAGCGCTGGCGTTGGCGATAGCTTCTGTTCAGTTGATGTTGGATAGAGGCCAACGACTTGATTGGTTTGAATCCCCTGAAATAATAATTGAAGCGTTTTTAGCAATTGCAGGGTTTTATATATTTTTGGTTCACATTTTCACTAGTAAAAACCCATTTTTAAATCCAAAATTGTTTCTTGATAAAAATTTTGCGTTAGGTTGTATCACGGCTTTTGCAATGGGATGGCTCAGTTATACCCCGATGGTACTCTTTCCTCCATTATTGCAAGAATTGCGGGGTTTTCCTGATTCTATCGTTGGGTATCTTATCGCGGCTCGAGGGTTTGGAAATTGGTTAAGTTTTTTCATTGTAGTGCAGTTTACTCGAAAAGCACCTCGTTTAGCGTTAGCTGTAGGTTTAGCATGTCAGGCAATTGCTGGATGGGAAATGAGCCAGTTGGATATAAATTTAACCGGCTTTGATGTATTCTGGACTAATCTTCTTCAAGGTTTTGGATTTGGATTGGCTTACACACCAATGGCTACTTTAGCATTCTCAACCTTGTCTACTAAATTGATGGTCGAAGGATCAGGAGTATTCAACTTAATTAGGCATTATGGTAGCAGCGTTTTTATTTCTATAAGCGTTATGATATTAGTTCAAAGTACTGCTTTGAATTATTCTGATATGACAAATTGGGTAACTCCTTTCAATGAGTTGCTTCGATACCCTGATGTAGTAGGAATCTGGTCGTTTGAAAATTCGGCAGACCTTTTGGCCATTAGCGGCGAAATTAAGCGACAAGCCCAGATGATAGGATATCTTAATGCGTTTCAATTGTTTGGGTTAGCCGCCGCTGTGGCTATTCCATTAAGTTTTCTTTTTAGCAATCCAGCACAAGTGAAATGAAGCTTATCATTGACAGTTTTATTGAGGTTAGTAGACATAATAATTGATGCTGGGAGTTATATCGTATGGATCAACTAATTTCGCAAGACCCCATCGCTAGAGCGCGCGAGTTGGGACCTGATTTAGCCAAAGCGGCCGACGAGATAGAGCGGACTAAACGGATTCCAAAATTGCTGCTTTCTAAAATTCATAAAGCTCGAATGGCCCGGATGCTGTTACCCATTGTATACGGAGGAGATGAGATTGAACCCGGGCAATATCTTTGTGCTTTAGAAGAAATATCGCGGCATGATGCCTCAGTGGGTTGGAATCTTTTTGTTGCTAACAGTTCTGCCCTTATTACACCATTCCTTACTCCTGCCGTGGCTCACAAGATCTATGAGGATCCGTGTGCCGTGATGTCTTGGGGTCCGCCCGATTCTCAAAAGGCAAAAGTCGTCGATGGTGGTTACATCGTTAGTGGCAAATGGCATTTTGCCAGTGGGTGCCGCCAAGCAACCTGGATGGGTGCTCATTGTATGGTTGAAGAGAGCGACGGCACCATAAGGCTGAATACTGCGGGTAATCCTTCTATCATTAGTTTTTTGTTTCCCGTCAAAGACGTATCGTTACTTGATACTTGGGACACGATCGGATTACGGGGGACCGCTTCAGACAGTTACGAGGTGCGTGATCTATTAGTTACTGAATCTTTCACTGGTTCTAGGGAAAAACCTGAAACTAGACAAGTTCCAGGGCCACTCTATTGGTTTACTCAACAGGGACTTTACGCCGTGGGGGTGGCTGGGGTGGCGTTGGGAACCGCCCATGCTATGTTAAAAGCTTATAAAGAATTAACCATAAAGAAAACGCCACGCGGACAAGCAAGATTGGCTGACCAAGCGTCTGTTAGAGCGTTAGTAGCGCAGTCAGAGGCTGTCTTGGGGGCAGCAAAAGCTTATTTGTTAGATGTTCTAGCGGAACTCTATGCGGCAGCGGATGAACATGGCGTTATGGGTATTCCTGACCGTGCTCGTGTCCGGTTAGCAACCACCCATGCAATTGTAGGATCTGTTGGAGTAGCGGACCGCATTCACAAAGCAGCCGGAGTATCTGCTATATTTTCCGGGTCTGGCCCCTTTGAACGTCGGTTCAGAGATATACACACGCTAAGTCAGCAAATTCAATCGAGAGACGCTCACTTTGAGGCGGTAGGACAGGTGATGTTAGGTGATCATCCGGCTGTTTTTTATTAATGGAGGCGGATATGAGCAACCTACAGGAAAACCGATATACATCTAAACGTGAATATTTAATTGAAAAATATATTATTCAAAATAATGTATCTGCAAAGAAACCGGTCGGTACAAATGGCCTAGATCACCTTGCACTAATAAGTTCAAATTTGGATAAGACCATTGACTTTTATGTAAATGTTCTTGGAATGAAATTAGTGAAAGTTATTCCAAACCGGGACGAACCAAGTTCCACTCACATTTTTCTTGATATGGGCGGAGGAAACCTATTGGCATTTTTTGATTTTCCCAAACATGGTTCATCTAAAACGCGACGCGGTACTGGGAGTATGCACCATATAGCTTTAAAAGGTACAACTGAACAGTACTTTGATGTAGTAAAAAATGTTCAACGTCTGAGGATTGCACACGATATTCATGGGGATGAAACCGGGGGATCAATTTACATGAGAGACCCGGACGATATATTGGTGGAAGTTACGACTGGTTATTAATTTATCTGGTTAGAAATTGATTAGATAATCTGATTTTTCAAATTTGCTTCGCCACGTTCCAGTCTCTCGATATTTTCAATCAAAATATCCAAAACATTGTCTTCGTAACGTCGAGTTTCTCCGCCAGTGTGTGGGGTGAGTAAAACATTTTCCATAGTCCAGAGAGCAGAAGTTTCAACCAAGGGCTCTGGATCAGTAACGTCAATTCCTGCGGCTAAAATCCCTCCGCTATTTAATTCGTTAACCAAATCTGTTTCAATAACGCAACCTCCCCGGGCAACATTAATAAGATAAGCAGAAGGCTTCATTACTGCTAGGGCCTCCGCGTCGATAATGCCTTTTGTTTCGGATGTAAGGGGGCAGCAAAGAACCACAACGTCGGCCGATGCTAGTTGACTGAGTTTGTCTGTAACGGAGGCTATACCATCAAAACTTGGATCTGCATTTGCTATGTCACGTTTGATGCCTATAGATCGCATTCCAAATGCTTTTCCTAAAGTCGCTATACGTGCTCCAATCTGGCCAGCACCGATAATAAGCATAGTTTTTCCAGTTAATTCCTCTTCTCGGGTTTGGATATCTGGATTCATCCCGCGCCAAATCTTTTGCTGTTGAGCGTCTCGAGTAAGGTGAGTCTGTCGTGAGAGGCCTAATAAAAGAGCTAAAGCATGCTCCGCGACGGCGTTCGTATTAACCCCCCGTCCATTGGACATACGAATTCCTTTTTCTCGGATTGCAGCTGTATCAAATTGGTCGTATCCTGCGCCCGCAACTTGAATAAGTTTGAGTCGCTTAGCTGTTTCTAAATATTCATTCCGCCAAAATCCCGTAGCTACAATAATATCTGCCTCTGAAATTCGCTGTTCTGTCTCTTCAGGGGTCCACGTTGAATAGTGTGCAATCCCAGTTTTTCGTAGGGAAAATTGGGATTCAAATTGATAGGCAATGTGTGAAAATTGAATAATCAATTGTTGACGATTTGGAAACATAAAAATCTCTCTCTGCATTTATGAAGATGTTGAAGATTTTTGGCTGCCGAGTTCATGGGGAGCCAATGAGGCATATACTGCGCGATTCATGGGAGTATCGACCCCTTTGGTTTTTCCTAGTCTATCCAATGCTCCATTTAATGCTGAGGCTTCCAGTCTTTCGCCTCGCTCGAGAGCTGCTAGTATGGATGCCTTCATATTCACGGGAAGCATATCTAAAACCTCCATGGTTTTTTCAACTTGGTCTTTAGGTAATGAGACGTCTAAAGCACGGGCTACGGTTACGGCTTCTTTTGCCAAAGTTTTCATCAAGTCTCGTGTGGCTGTATTACTTCTACAGGCTCCTAAAGGTAATCGAGTCAAACAGTTGACACCAGCAAGAGTACAAATCATGATCATTTTCTGCCAAAGCTCGCGTTCTATATTATTGGGTGTCGGCGCTTCTATTCCTGCTTTTTCGCACGTTTGGCGAAAGATTCGGATACGAGGAGTGTTAGAATCGTCCATTTCTCCTACCCTAAGAATTTGAATCGTGGCGTAATGGCGAATCACTCCGGGTTTCTCGATCAAGGCACTTATATTGGCTACACCTCCCATGATATTTTTTGGTTTTAGTATGCGTTCCAAAATTTTAATATGTCCTACGCCATTCAGGAGAGGGATAACTCCGGTGTCTGGCCCCACAATCGGGCGAATAAGTTTAGCTGCCTCCTCAGTGTCATAGGCCTTGACGCAGAATAAAACAAAATCTGCCATATCAAAATCAGCTGGATTGTCGCTCGCAACGGCAGGATCAATTGTGATATCGCCAAGCTCGCTGCGGACTTTTAGCCCGTCACGACGAATAACATTTAAATGTTGTCCTCGGGCTATAAAACTAACGTCGTTTCCAGAGGCGGCGAAACGCGCTCCGAAATATCCTCCGACACCTCCAGCACCCATCACAATTATCTTCATCTTGCAAATTCCCTGGCCTATGCAGTTTGTTTAAATATCTTTGTCTTTCGAAGTTTGATTTGATCTAAAGCAGGAATGAATTAGCATTATAGCAGGAATTAATGCGAGCGTGCTTAAAACAACAAAAGCCATAGCATAACTTTCAAATAACCAAACTATAATCGTGAACAAAGCCGGCCCTATAACCACACCAAGAAATGTAAATGCAGAAACGCCTCCTGTTGCCCTGCCTACAAGATTGATAGGCATAATCCGAGCAATTTCACTTATGTAAACACCATTCCAACCTGCGACAATTACTCCAATGAAAAACGACGAAGACCAAAGTAAGGCTTGAGACCAGGTTTCGTCTAAAGTCATCAAGACTAATCCGGAACAAAAAATACCAACACCGACAAGAGATAGGAGATGCCGAGCAGATAATATCCGATCGTTAACCCATCCTAACAAAGGCCGCCCTATCATGCCACCAATATGCATTATCGAGAATGTTAAGCCAGCTTTGATCGGGTTGAGCCCACCATTTTCAACCAAAACTACAACGTAGAAAGAAAAAAGAGAAAGTTGCGTCATAGCGTAAATAAATGAAGCAATTGCTAGAGGACTCAATCGGCGATCACCAAATACCATCCGGATAGCACTTAAGGTTTCCGACGGCATGATTCTCTGAAACGGGTCACGGTCCTGATCGAATTTCGCGCGTACGATCTGCAGTAAGGAAACTACGAATAAGAGCATAAAGATTATGGTGATAATACTTATATTCCATCCGAATTTGATCGCCACTACTGGACATATTAAACCAATCAGAAAACCGCCTATTGGAACTCCAGATTGTTTTATCGAAAAAATTAAACCTCGGTTTTTTAATGGTACGGTTTGAGACAGCAAGTGACTAGCTGCTGGTGTGGCTAAACCGTACCCCATTCCCGCACTGAATGCGCCTACGAGAAAAAATGGGACCATATTCGTTAATGCGAAAGCTAAACCCAATGATCCAAGGATTAAAGCAATTTGTGTGGTTCGTAGGGAGCCATATCGTTTTATTACCGACCCGCTTAGCGAGGTAGCGACGATTGCCCCAGTGAAAGCAACAGCAGAATAAAGACCGATGTAACTTGACTCAAGATTTAGATCACGTGCTATTTGTGGAGCCAGTACAGGAACTGTCATTATTGCCATTGCTACCGCAACTTGCCCTAAAATCATCGCGGTGAGAGACGAGGCAGCTAGATAACCCACGGAGAAATACCTGTCCTATTGGCTGGTTGAAGAATCTCAAACCACGGGAGTGCGTCCACCGTCGACATTTAATGCAGTCCCAGTGAGATAGCTCGCTCGGTCAGATGCAAGAAAACAAGCGATATCAGCAAATTCTTCCGATCGCCCAATTCTTCCCAGTGGTATATTTTGTGATATGGCCATCTCCTGTAAAAATTCATCATAGGATTTTTTGCTCCCTGAACTCTGATGTCTTAAGATGTGTTGGTTGCTGTCGATGAGGCCTACTAACAGGGCGTTTACTAGAACGTTGTGTTTGGCGGTTTCTCCGGCTATGACTTTTGTTAAAGCCATCCCGGCAGCGCGGCTGACTGCGGTTGGCGCTCCTTCTGCGGGTGGTGCTTTAGCTCCCGTATTTAGGACATTAATAATTCGTCCCCATTTTCGTTCCTGCATACTGGGAAGTGTTAGACGAATGAGACGAATTGCTGCGAATAATTTAAGGTCAAGGTCATTTTGCCAAAGCTCATCCGTAACTTCCAAAAATGGTCCTCTTTGAGATGTCCCCGCATTATTAATAAGAATGTCAATGGATCCTAATTGTTCAACAGCTGCAGCATGCATTTTTTTACACTGGTCAGGATCAGAAACATCGCATGGAAGGGCAGCAACTTTATTGCCACCCCCTATCTTTTGTACTTCAAGTCGAGTTTGTTGTAACGATTCTTCTCCTCTAGCAGTAATAGCAATAGAGGCGCCTGCTTCGGCAAAGCGTAAGGCCATAGCTCGGCCAAGACCAAGGCTACCACCGGTTATCAATGCAACTTTTCCATCCAGACGAACGTCCATTAGCTTTCTCCTACGTTATTTCTTTAATTTTCTTTTTTGATTTAGGTAATTTGGTTGTATTTTTTCCAAATCATTTAATAGAAGGTTGGGGTTGATAATAATAGATCTTGTTGAATTAATAGAACCTCTGTTTGGAAGTTTTGGACCTGTTTTAGTTTTTGTGGGGTCAATTGGATTTGCATTTCAGAACTCCAATTTAACTCGGTTCTGCTTTAATTAGGTGGTGAGAACCTCGAAATCATAGTGTTTTCTATATTTGTAATTAAAATATGGCTTGCTGGACCCTCACGTCAGGTAAGTGTCTCTACATCAAGTGGCTCACATAAGACAATTGCAGGTTCGGTTCCTTTTTCATACCGACCATACCATTTAAAACATCCAATTCGCTTCCTGTTTTCAAGAAAAGAATTGGAGATTGATCATTGGTAGAATATCGAACGGAAACTGATTGTTTGGCGCCTGTGTAGGCGGTTGTCAGGCGAATCGGGTCGCTGACATTGTTACGCCACATATCTGTTTTTGCATCTTCTACGGCATGAGCAATGGCTAATAATGGATTGGATAGAAAACCATGGTTAAAGGCAAGTAGGAAGAAGGCTTCGTTATCTGTAACACCACGTTGCGCATTGTAGCATTTGTTCGGGATAAACGGCTCGATTTTGCGCTGAAAATCCATATAGCTGCCTATTTCATCATTATGCATAGATAGCGAGTTCGTATGATGAAAGGGATGACAATTTTCTCGACTGGTGTACGTTCCTGTAAACGCTCTAACATGTGGTCGTTTAAGCTCTGACGTGTGAGGGAATTATCCGGCGTAAAAATCACTTGTTTGATTAGCAACTTGAGTCCCCAATAGGCGAGGCAGAGGTACATAATCAAGCAATTTTGAGAAGAAAAACCTTTTTTAGCCAAAGCGCCAACCGAACCGACTACGGTTTTTGGTGATGTATTGCTGATGGTATTCTTCCGCGCGCCAAAATGTTTTAGCAGGGCTTATCTCAGTAACAATGTCACGTTGATGACGACCGCTATCTTGCTCTTTTTTCTTTGATGCCATAGCCGTTTCCGCCTGGTTTTCATCCATCGTAAATATTGCCGTTCGATACTGTGTCCCGATGTCTGGCCCCTGATAATTTAGTTGTGTAGGGTCATGACAGTTCCAAAATGTTGATAGTAAGGACTCATAATTTACCTTAGTTTCATCATACTCGATCTCAACTACTTCAGCATGGCCTGTCACGCCTGTGCAAACTTCTTCGTAGGTTGGATTATCTTTTGCTCCTCCACTGTAACCGACCGCTACGTCCATGACACCAGGAACCGATCGAAAAGCGTCTTCGATACTCCAAAAACACCCTGCGCCGAACATTGCTTTAGCCATCGTAAGCTCTCCAAATTGCATTTCAGTTAATATTTTTATGACACATAAATTATGTGATTTTCATAAAGCTAAAAGTAATAGTGTCAGGTTTACATACGAATTGCACCTATCTGAATAGGTATCTCTGGAAACCATACTAGACGATATTTGAGGAAAATCGGGGCGTAATGCCCCGACTTAGGATTTAGGCACGTTTTTAAGCGGATTTGCATGTCGTCTTGTAGAGGGAAATAGGTATTTACTCTGCTGCATCGGGCATTTTGTTTAGACGTTCTGTTTCGTGAATAGCTGGCGAGTAAATTTCCAAAACTTCGAGATCATCCGAGCATGAAATTTCGTCATGAATTATTCCGGCTGGTTGCATCCAAGAGTCGCCTGCTTTAAATGTAAATTCACCTTCTTGTCCTTCATAGACAAAGCTAATCCATCCCTTTAGGCAATAGTTGAATTGAAAATCACAGTGATGACGGTGCAGGCCAGTCGTATGATGTTTATCGAAATCTTCCTTCTTTATCCGAGCAACATGTGCGTGGATTTGTCCACCTGTCGCT